>NZ_CP034841.1:0-600000 GCF_004216495.1 Mycoplasmopsis phocirhinis
AATAAAATATTATATGTTGATAATATAATTTATGCACCTTATTTTAAGTAAATAAATAAAAATTGTTTTATCATTTAAACCATACGAGGAAATATGAACAAAAAGACATTAGAAAATAATGAAATAATCTATTTTAATAAAACATTTTTTGAAAATTTAAGCAATATTGTCGAAGACAAGATGATTCTGAAAAGTTTTTTTAGCAGAATTAAAATTTACGGTGTCGAAAACAATGAAGTTTTAATTAAAACCGATTTAAAAGGCGATAGTTTAAATTTCTTAAGACGAGACTATAAAGAAAAAATAACAAAAGCTTTAAATGAAACATTTGACAAAAAAATGACATTTAGATTTGAGTTTTTTGAATCAGAACCAAATAAAATAAATATAGAAAAAAAAGAAAATATATATTCAAATGAATTTTATCAGGCTAAAGCTAAAATAAATTTAAATGAAAACATAAATTCACAGTTTAAAAAAGATTTTTCTTTTGACAATTATGTTGAATCAGATTTTAATAGACAAGTAATTGCGATAGGTAAAAACATTGCTGAAGGTGGTTTTTTATATAATCCTGTTTTTATATTTTCAAAATCTGGTTTAGGAAAAACACATTTATTAAATGCGATAGGTTTAGAATTAGAAAAAAAGAATGTTGAGGTTATTTATTTAAATGCGATAGATTTTGTAACCGACGCAACAATAATATTACAAGATAACAAACAAGAAAAAATTAAAGAATGATATCAAAAATATTATTCGGCTGATGTATTAATGTTTGACGATTTTCAACATTATGGCCAAGGTAATAAAAAAAGCACGTTAACTGCGATAAATCAAATCCTTGATTACCGAGTAAATAAAGGTAAATTAACCATTTTTACTTCTGATAAAAGCCCTCAACTATTAAATGCGATGTTTGACCAGCGATTAATAACAAGGCTTGTGGCGGGTTTACAAATTAAAATAAACACTCCAAAACAAGAAGATATATTAGTTTTATTAAATGAATTTCTTAAAAGAAACAAAATTTCTCCTGAAAATTGAGAAGAGGAAGCAAAAAAATTTATAGCTCGTAATTTTCACGGTTCAGTACGAACTCTTTTAGGTGCTATTACAATGCTTATGTATTACAAAAAAGATATAGAAACAAAATTTAACTCAAAATACACATTTGCCGTTGTTCAAAAAATACTTTCAGAAATAAGCAGCAATAAGGATTCTATAACACCAGATTATGTGGTTGAATATGTTGCAAAATATTATAAAATTCACAAAAAAGATATTTTAGGAAAATCGAGAAAAAAAGAATTTGTTATAGCAAGACACATCGCAATGTTTATTATTCGAGATGAATTGAAATTGCCTCTAATAAAAATAGGCGAAATTTTTGGAAATAGGGATCATTCAACAGTGGTTAATGCTATTAGAAAAGTAGAATTTCAAAAAGAAAGCAATGATATGTCGTACAGCAGAGCACTATCTGCAATTACTGACGAAATCCATAAACTAATTTAATTTATCCACAACAAAACAACAAATTAGCGATTTACTAAAATTGCTTAAAATAATAGTTATTTGTAAATTTGGAACAAATTATCCACAAATAAACAAAGCATAATATTTATATTATTTTTTAAAGGAGAAAAATGAAATTTCACATAAATAAAAAAGTTTTTGATGAGGCTTTAGAAGTAGTTTCAAAATATGTAGATCCTATAAGTACTTTTTATAGCTTTCGCGCGATATATATTAATTTAAGCGAAAATTTTATTACATTAAAAGCTGCTAACGATTCAACAAGTATAGTAAAAAAATTAGTTGTTGATGACACTAATATTAAAGTTGAGCAAACAGGCGAATTTTTAATACAAGCAAATGTTTTTAAAAACATTATTAAAAAACTTTCTGGTTTTATTACAATTTCGAAATCTGGTAATAATTTATTAGATATACAAGAAGGTAATTCCAGATATCAAATAACAACTCTTAATTCTTCTACTTTTCCTATTACTGATAATTTATTAAATACAAAGCAAATTGAAATAGATACAAATGAATTTAAAAAAGCAATTAAATCAGTTAATCACGCTTCAAGTCAAGATAACAATTTAATTTATAAATGTGTTAATATAAAAAATAAAAACGGTTTTATTAATTTTACAGCAACTGATTCATATAGGCTTGCGTTATACCAAATGAAAAATGATTTAATTTTAGATGATAAAATGGATATTTCTATAGTCGCAAAAGATTTAAAAGATATTGTTGGAATTGACGCTCCTAAAAAAATTACATTTTTTTATAATGATATAAAAGTTGGTGTTAAATATAACAACACCACAATAATTTCAAGGATAGTATCTTTAAATTTTAAAGATACAGAACCATTGTTTAATGAAATGAAAATAAAGCACGCTATTCAAATTGAAAAAAACGAATTAAATGATTTATTAAATAAAATATGAATTGCTAATGGAGATAAACAAAACAGAATTGAACTAAAAGTAAATAACTCTTTATTGCAAATTACAAATAACATTAGCGAAATTGGTTTATCAACCGCTAAAACTGAAAAATTTAAGTTTAAAGGAACAAATTTTGATTTAGATTTAAACTATGTATTTTTAAAAGATGCGATTTCGGTTTTTGATGGTGAAATTTCAATTCTTATAGATGAAAGTATGAAAAAAATTTTAATAATTTCAAATTCAAACACATTTTCAAAACAACTTATAACACCACTTAGAAGATAATATGATTAAAAAGATATACATAAACACTGAATTTATTACGTTAGGTCAATTACTTAAATTAACAGGTTTAATAAACAACGGAGGAGAGGCTAAAGATTTTATAGAATTAAACAAAATAAATATCAGGATAAATGGAAAAACTCCACAAGGACGAGGAAGCAAAATTTATCCAGAAATGGCTGTAAGTATTATTTCAACAATTTATTTAATAAAAAAACGCCATAGTTAATTTCTCTGGTGTTTTTTTAATAAGTGTAAAAGTTTTTTTGTATTTAATTAATTTACAATTTATTATATTTGCGTCTGTTGAGTATCATTAAATAAACTTGTGAAATATAAATAGATATAGATATCGATTGTCAAACAATGCTTGTTAAAATGTTTGAATCAAAATCGCCTCTGTTTATGCCTAAAAATATTCAATAACCTAATCACATTAAATTTAATAATAATAAAGTATAAAGCATCACTTTTGACATTCCACCGAATTTTTTTTCTTCTAATGATTTAATAGCTCCTGGAAGAAAACTAAATGACGTGAGCATTGGAAAAATTAGAATTAAAACTGCCATTAATTTTACTGGCATATGTATATTTTTTACATATCCTCAAATTGAAATAGAGGCTGCTATAGCCGAAACAATTAATGAAATAATTAACGCTTTTAAAGCAAATTTTTTTCTTTTTTTAATTTCGCTATATTTATAAGAAAAATAAATGGTTGTAGATAATATAAAAGCAGATATTAAATTAGCGAACATAGTTGCGCTCATTTTAGTTTGATTTGTGTCGAGTGCGCCAAGTATCATTCAACCTATAACACCAGTAAAAAACATTCAAAATGAGTAAAATTTTGTTTCTTTTTGAGTTTTTTTGGTTTTAATTAAATGAACTAATTGTGGAATACCAACAGATAATGTTAAAATAACTGATAAAACACCAAATAAAAAAGCAAACCAAGCAGATATAGGGTGCTGATGATCAAGTCTAAATAATTTTAATAAAGTCATTTTTCCTTTCAAATTGTTAAAAATAATTATGTGTTTAATTTGCAAGCGTTTTTTATTATATAGTTTTTTTAATTCAACATTAAAAAACTCGTATTAAACGAGTTTTTAATAAAAACCTTCTTTTTTAAAAATAAAATTATTTATATATTTGTGTATTTTCTGCGTGTTTTTGTATAACATCGCATGTCCTGAATCATTAATTTCGGCTGTGCTAATATTATACAAATCTACATATTTTTTTGAAGCCTTATAATCAAAATATTTGTCTTTTTGGCTAATAAAAGCCATAAAATCTCTTTTAGTTTTAAAATAATTTTCGTAAACGTTTTTTACGTATGTTCCTTGGAGTATTTCGTTGGTTAAAGTTTTAAAAACACTGTGTCTGTGTTTAAAAAAAGATTCGTCAGTGTTGAGAATTTTATTTTTTACGCTTTCTTGCAAAATATATGAATTATCCTCATCACAAAATAAATTGAATTGAGAATCATATAATTCTTGCGGATTATTAGGTAGAAGTCACTTAAGTGTTTGTTTTTTTGTAGCGTCGTCTTGGTCACGTGGCATTAAAGGAGCAACTGAAAAAATTTGGATTATGTTTGGGTTTGTTGTTGCGTTTGATAAAGCTGCAATTGAACCTAACGAATGTGTTACTATATATAGATGTTTATTTTGAAGCAATTTTTCAATAAATTGTTTAACTATCAGCGAATAATATTCCATTGTTATTGGTTTATTGTGAGTAGAATTTCCACAGCCCGGCATATCTGGAGCAATTATTGAATAAATTCTGTTTTCGTTTTTAAATAATGTTTTAGCTCTGGTTGCTTCGTCGCCAAAACCGTGTAAAAATAAAACAACAACTTTGCCTAAATTTTCATCACTTAAATAACTTATAGTTTCACTGCCAATTTGTATTAATTTTCTAATCATTTTAACCTAAAATTAATTCTATTAGTTCGTCTTGCGTTACTGTGCCAAAATATTCATCTAGTTCAATACTGTTAAAAACACGTCTTAATTCATCTTCTTTTAAAGCTAAATTTGTGAATTTAGGCTCAATTTCGCTTACATCTTTCTTGCTTAAAAAATCACCTTCAAATCTTAATTCTTTAATTACTCCTTTTTCAATATTGCCTTTAACATTTACGATTCCGCCTTTAAATTTATTTCCGTTTCTAAATGTAAAAGTAGCAGCTTTATTAAAAATCCAATCTTCTGAACTTACTTTTTTATACATATCATCTAATTGTTTTTTGTATTTATCATAAGGTATTTCAACAACTTCACCGTTGTTGTGCTCAACAAAATACTGAATTAATTTAGTAATAAACTCTTCAACATCCATTTTGTTTTTTAATTCATCATAAACGTTTGTGACACGAGCTCTTACTGATTGAATACCTTTTGATTCATATTTAATACGAGCAGGATTTAATGCGTTTGAAAGTTTGGTTAAATCAACGTTATATAAAATTGTGCCATGGCTTACAATTCTGTTTTTGCTTAAATATTGAGCATTACCACTGATTTTTGCACCATTGACATGAACATCATTGCGCCCGTGAAATTCAGCGTTTAAACCTAACGAACGTAAAAAACCGATAATAGGCGCCAAAAATCTTTCATAGCTACTTTGTTTGTTGTAGTCGGTGATAAAACTAAAATTAATATTACCCATGTCGTGGTAGACAGCACCACCACCTGATTTTCGGCGGGCAAGTTTAATATCTTTATCTATAACATATTGTCTGTTGATTTCTTCGTGTGCGTTTTGATTGTTACCTATAATTATCGCGTTATCGTGTTGGTATAAAATTAGCACATCACCCGTTACGTCTGGGTCATTTAAAATTATATTTTCTAATGGTAAAGTAATATATGGACTTGTTTGTTTTATTCTGTAAATTTTCATAATACTCACTTTCTGTATAATACAATTTTACCACTAATATATTAGTGCGTAAAAAGACAAAAAATAACGAGAAAATTTTCTCGTTATTTGATTTATGTTCTGATTTTTTTATTATATTTTTTTTGGAAAAATTTTGTTTTGCGTAAATGGTGAATAGCTATTGATTGAGCTATTGACCATAAGTTTGTTGCTACTCAGTATATTTGAACGCCGGCTGAAAAAATTAATGTTATAAACAAGAACACAATCATCATAATTCATTGAGTTTTGTCATTTTTTTTCATTGCTTGTTTTTGCTCAATTGTCATATGTTTTGTGTTGCGTTTATTAAGAAAACGTGGTACCAACATTGATAACAATTGTGAACCCGCTGTAAATAGCAATAAAAATAAATATCATCATTCGCCAGCAAAGAGTCTTTTATAAGATGTAGCAGCAAAATCCAAACCTAATCAAGTAGTGGATTTTAGCTCGGGCACTGATTGTATAACCCGTCACATAGCAATAAAAATAGGTATTGAAATTATCAGCGAAAGTATTGAGTCCATAGGACTTATTCCGTTCTTTTTATACAATTCCGATACTTCTTGTTGCTGTCTCATACGCATTTCTTTATTACCTTTATATTCGGCGTATTTAGCGTCTATTTTAGCTTTTTTAACGCGTAATTCTTCTTGCATAGTTTGTGACATTGTTGCTTTTCATGTAATTGCCAAACTAATTAAACGTGTGACAACAACAGCAATTAAAATTACAAGAATTGTACTTCAACCCGCAGCAACAGGTAGAGGGTTTCTAATTGCTATTGTTAAAGCCGCTATTGGGTATATTACAAATGAAAAAAATGGACCATAAGATAATGTTGAGTTGAATGAATAAAAAGGAATTTGAACTTCACTCGCAGCAAAAGGTAAATTATTGTTTAAATCTACAGAAAAAGGCGAACCTAAAACAGATTTTTCGCTGCTTAATTGAGAAAACGCTAAATCACCTTTTTTATCGTATTTATTTACTCCGTTTTTGTCTAATAAAGGAAGTTTAGAGATTGTTTTATCCAAGTTGGTTTGGTTTAAATATTTTTTAACAACACGGTCGTAATTGCTTAAAACCTCATACTGTTGTGTTGATATTTTTTGAATATCACCGTTCAAAATTTTTGTCATTATCGATTCATAACTCTCGTTAGCAAATGTTCTTTGGTATACATTGTTTTGAACCAAGAATGTTTCACGATATAAAAATTCTAAAACATCACGTGCATATTTACCACTTGCGGTTTTATACCCATCTCTATTATTAAAAACACTAAATAAAGTTGCGTTTTTTAATGATAATTCTTTGTTTTCTGGGTGCTTCATTATTAAAGCATCTTTATTTACAACATAACCTTCTTCATTTTTAGTGAATAAATTAGCAAATTGGAAATCAGGGTCAAGAACCGAAAAAGCAGTTCAATTGTCATAAATAGAATTATAATCGCTAGCATTAATTAAATGTGAAGTTGTAAACAAGTAATTACCGTTTTCACCTCTTATGATTGGTGGATTTTTAATGCTATCTTGTTTATATTGAGTTTCAATAAAATCACCGTTTGGTAAAACATATTGAATTGAAGATGTTTTAACTCCTGATAAACCGTAGTTCTGTTCACCTACTTGTTTTTGTAAGTCTACTAAAACATCTTTATAATTTTTGTAAGCTAAATGGTAGTTTGCTTCAGGTAAATTGTTTAATTCGTAAAATTCACCTTTTTGTAAAATGTTATCGTTTTTTGGTTTATTTGCTCTCTCGAATGTTGCAACTTTAGGTGCAATTTGATTTCTAGAAGTGTAAAATTCAGTACCTGAACCAGTTAGATTTGAACTTTTAACAACAATAGTTTGTACACACCCGGTAAGTGTTAAAGCAAATAATAAAACATAAAGAATAATTTTAATTATTAATCAAGCTTTTTTACGAATATCTTTATTTTTTTTTGATTTATTATCATTTTGGTTTGATTTAAAATAATCAAAGTTTTTTGATCTATTTTGCATATTTAATTTTTGAAAATAATCTTTCAGTTGTTTTTAGTTTTGTTTCATAATCTAGATTTAAAAAGTCTTTTCTTAAGATAATTACAAAGTGAAAATTTAAATGATAGATTTTTAATGAATGTATGATTGACTTTAGTTGTCTTTTGTAATAATTACGATAAACAGCATTACAGAATTTTTTAGGTACTGTTATTCCTATTTTAAAACTTTGGTTTTGTTGATAATAAATAATTAAAAATTTATTTATTGCCTGCTGTTTGTTTTTTATCACACTATCAAATTCTCAACTTTTTTGTAACCTATACTGTTTTTTCATTTTAAACCTTAATTAGATTAAATTAATTAACATCTGATACAGTTAATCTTGATCTACCTTTAGCTCTTCTTGCTGCTAAAACTTTACGCCCACCAGCAGTAGCCATTCTCGCACGAAAACCATGTGTTTTAGCATGTTTTCTTTTGTTTGGTTGATATGTTCTTAAACTCATGATAACCTCCTATATATTAAGTTTTAGTTAAATATTAATACTAAAACGCTTTTTTATTATATACAAAGTTGTCGTTTTTGTTAAAAATATATTTAGTTAAATAAAATGACGATTTTGACCAACAATATTATCCCGAACAAAAAACGCCAGATGCTATAATTTTTCACAAGGAGATTTAATGAAAAAAATATTTAAAAATTTATTTATAACAGTTCCAACATCTTTTGGTTTGGTTAGTTCTGCTTGTGTGTCAAATGATAAAGAACAAAAAAAACTTAATCAAGATAACATTGTTAAAAAACAAGAAATAAATAACGAAACTAGCAAACAACAAAATGATAAAAAAGATAGTGCTAATTTTGAAAAAATTACTGAAAATTCTCAAAACGATAATACAACAAAAACAAACACCGAAAAAAAAGATGACAATAAAAATCAACCTAATCCAATTAATAATCCATTTGAAAATAATTTTTTTCCTGACTTTAACCAAATTCATAAATCAAAAAACAAATACAATCAAGATGTTACAAAGTTTAACACTGTAAGCGAAAATGAAATTTATCAAGAAATTTATGATAGAACATTTGCTATTAAATTTGGTGTAAATTTAGGCAATAATAACAAACTTGCTACTTCACCTGGAACAACATGATTATTAGATTATTACAAAAAGAACGAAAATCAATACAAATTGTTTTTTGCAACTAATTTACATGTAATTTCATTGCTTTCAAATACTTTGGATGATAATTTAGCTACACAATTAAATTATAAGGATGAAAGAAATTTTAAAGCTGAATCTATTTCAATTGGTAAAAGTTCAGCAAATTTAACTGGTTTTAAACCTCAAACTAACAGATATGAATATAATCAAGATCGCGACAATCAAGTTAGTTGATTAAGTTCCGATATCTTTTTCGAAGATTCGGCGAAATCGGATAATGCAGCTATTAACACAGTGTATAAAGAAAATGTTTTTTCCAAGCCAAAATTAATATTTGCTGGTTTTGATTTTATTAAACATGAATATATTGAACAATATCAACATGATTCTATTGAAAAAATTAAACAACGAATTGAACAAATAAAAGATACAAATGACGAAAACGATAAAGAAAGCGAATTATGAATTTTAAATAATTCGCTAAAAACAAATGCATTTATACCGTTTTATACCGATTTTGCTGTTTTTGAAGTTGAGGTTAATTTTGCAAATTTAGATTCTCGATACGTAAATTGATTTAAAAATTCAATTCAAGCAGTTGACAAATATTTACAACGACAACAAACAAACAATACACCAAATCATGATAAAACAATTTCAAAATATACATTAACAACTGATTTTATTAGTGCTGAAAAAAATACTACAAATAATTTAACTAACGCACAAAACGTTTATATAGGTGGTTACCCAGCAAGTAAAGGTTATAATTCAAGTTGATCTAGAAATAATCCTATAGAAAGAAATAGCAGCGAACAATGATATAGATTCGGTATAGAAAATAAAGATTTATTTGCTTTATCGGCTGGAAATTACGAAGAAAAATTAACAAATGACAATTTTACTCCTTATACAAAAGTGTTTGGTAAAACTTTAAACGAATTTTATGGTTTTATACACAACATTAATTTTTCTTCTTTATATTATGGAGCATCTGGTTCGGTTGCTTACAACGATTTTGGACAAATAATTGGAATATATAGTGGTGTTAGTTCAAATGTTGAGCCATTTGATTTAAGTAAAAACGCTTCATTTACACCTCTATTATTATCTAAAGATTATGATTTTAATAACAAAACTATAAAAGCATACAATTTAATAGATGGTAGCCAATTTGAAGCGCAAACAAATTCATACAGGCAAAACCTACAAATAATTTACCCGAATGGCTTTGATGATAATTCTAAAAAAACCGCTTTATTTCCAGATGGTTTTTAGTAAATTAAATTAATAAAAATATATTTTTAAACTTTTTTGAATAAGTTATATAATGAAATATTTATAAAAAAACGCAAATTTTAATTATGCGTTTTTTTCAATATAACACTCATTTTTAACTACATTTTGGGAAATGTTTCCATATTAAAAATAATTTTACTTTTTAAGTTTAAAATAAGGTGTTTTAGTAAAAAAACACTTCTATTTTCACTTAATTTTTATTGCTAAAAACCAAAAGTGTTTGCTTTTTTGGTTTTGTAGATTTAATTAAGCAAGTTATATCAATATAATACATTAGCACGAATAAGGGGATAAAATGACGCCAAAACAATTATTATCTACAAGTTGAAATAAAATCGGTTTTATGTATGAATTTATTGCTGTTTTCACATTAATATTTTTTGTTAGTTTGTGAATTTTTATTGCTAAATTAAACAATAAACAGAATAATAAAATATATATGACGTTTGGTTTTACATTCGCGACATTTTTAATGTTTGTTATTCCTTGATCTTGAAGTTTCTTTTTATCAAGTCGTCGAAGTTTTGCATTAGCAAATCCAATAGTTGTTTTATTACAAGCGATATTACAGGGTATAGATGTTACCAAAAAAACTTTTACACCAATTTTTAAGGGAAGTGGTTACTTAATGTTTGGGGAAATATTAGGTGGTTTAGTAGGATATATAGCATTTATTCCGATTTTTTACTTATTAAAATTCTTTTTTAAAGATAACGAAAATACTAAACATATTAATTTAATAAATATTTTTAAAATTGAAAATAAAGCAAATAATCACCCTGGCTATTTTGCTGTTAAAGAAACAATATTTATTTCGTTATTTACTGCGTGCGTCCCACTTTTGAACTATATAAACCAAACAAGTTATGGTGCAACACATTGAGATAAAACACTAATTACTCTAGCGGTAGTTGGTTTTAGTATTTATTTATCATCGTATTTTGGTTATTATTCATTTCACATATATTTTTGAATAATGAATTTACTTCTTTCGCTAATAAATTTAGCAATTAGTTATATTAAAAAATCAAATATTAAAACCAATAAAGTTTTAGTTTATCAAAACTTATGAAGCGCCACGATTGCAAGTACACTTACTTTTATAATTCCGATTTTATTTGGTTTGATTATTGTGGGAATAACGAAACATTCAGGTGCAGGTTTAAATTTTTAAGGAGAAAAAAATGAAAATAAAAAAATATTCTAGTCTTTTGTTAATTCCGACATTAACATTACCAATTTCAGTTGTTGCTTGTGTTAATAAAAAACAAGAGCAAAAACCAGATAAGAGTGAAATAAAAACCGATTCAACACCAAAAACAGAAAAAAATAATGTAACCCAAGTTGACACAACGTTTCATATTGAACCAATTCAAACATATTTTAAATACAATGATAGAGTAGCAGATTTATTTAAATTTAAAAACCCGGATGCAAATATATCAAAAATTGAGTTTAGAAAATTGAGTCAAAATAATTATATAAACAAACATTTTGATTTTGATTTTACTGCCTTTAAAAATATTTTAATAAATGACTTAAATATTAATGCCGAACAAATAAACCAACTAAAATGAAAATTTGATTATCATAACATAGATTTAGACCCTGCTAATATTCATGATGTAATATTACCAATTAAAATTATTTCACCGGCAAATATAAAAAATAATGACAAAAATCTATTTGTAGAACATAAACTAGAATTTAAATTACAGGGGATAAAATTAAGTGCTAGTGATGAGAAAAAATATAAAGATATTGACGCATTGAATATGGTTTTAAAACAAAATATTACTTCTCAAAGTGTCAATGTTAATTTTAACGAAGATGCCAAAACAGAGTTTGTAGAGTTATTGGATAAATACGATGTTAAGCAATTATCAAATCAAAACTTAAATAAATTATTTACATTAAGTGGTTTTGATTTAAGTGAACTAAAAAACGGTTATGATGATCAAGAGGTTAATATTTTTGTTAATGGAATAGATTTGGTTAAAAATCAAGAACTTGATAAAATAACAGTTTCAATTAGGGTCGCTAACGGAAAAGTAAAAACTGATAAAAAAACAAATAAAACTACAAAAGAAAGTAAAGAAAATATTGGTTTTAATATTTATAAAGAAATTGAATTAAATGACGCGTGAGAAGAAGTTTTTTTAAATCAGAAACTAAGTGCTAATGTTTTATTTTCAATAAATAACAATAATATTTTTAATGCGGATTTTACAAAACTCACTAAAGATGATTTTGCTTTAAAATCTTTAATCAAAAGGGCTGAATATAAAATTAATTCATATAGAGCGTTGAATTTACGTAATGGAATTTTAGAATTAGAAGTAAGCTTAAACAACAAAAAATATACTTTTAATAAAAAAGTTGGAACTGGAAACTATTCAAATCCATTCCAAGATGATTTTGTTGCCAAAAATGTTAATGCATATAATTTTATAATTGATACACTTACTCGTGAAGATATTTCAAAAGTTAATGACTCAATTTTTAATATTTATGGAACTAATTTATTGTCTGGTGGTTATGATTCAACTAGAGCAGTATATGGCGCAAGAGTTTCAACACCTTCATTTTTACATCTTGGTGAGGACTATTTAGCACCCGCACACACACCTGTTGTTGCTCCATATGATGGCGAAATAATAGGAATATTTGCTAGAGAACAAAACTCTGCTCAAAAAGATGATGCTTCAGCAGTAGGAACATCGTTAATGATGAGAGTTAAAAAATCAGAGTTAAATTTAACTCCAGCTCAATTAGAAAAAGAGTTTAATATTACTTCAACAGGACAATTAGATGAGTGGATGTATATAGGTTTTATTCATCTAGATGCTAATTTAACAATGAATAATTCTAATTTAAATATAGCTCAATCTCAATATACAACAGGCAAAAATAGTTTTAGTATTGCGGTTAATAGTAGCACTAACAAAGAAGTAGATGTAATAAATCCAATAAAAGTTAAAAAAGGACAAGTGATTGGATTTTTAGGAACTCCAGACACAAATGGAGGCTGAATGCCACACGCTCATATTACTGTATATAATAACACTGATAAACATTTCAACGAAAATGGTTTCTATACTAATATTACTCGCACACGCGAAAAAAGAATTAATGATTGAAATTTTGTTAAATATTATGAAGATGTTCAAAAAGACTCAACTAAACAAAAACCAGATCCATTTAGAAGTATTCGTGTAGATGGTGTAACAACCAAAGTGACTCCCGGCGGTTCAAAAGTTGTTCCTGTAGATCCAATAACAGGCGAAAAAATCAGTGATCAAGAAAACACTGAAAACGAACACTTAATTTGAATTTCTAATCCAATTAGTGATCAAGTTGAAAGAAATGGATTGGTAGATCCTAATGTTTTATTCAAAATTAGAGGTGAAAAATCATTTTCGTTTGATTTAGAACAATTATTTGAATTACATGATAAATAAATAAAATTAAACACATGTTTTACACACGTGTTTAATTTTATTTATCATATTAATTGTTGTTGTATGAATTCACAAATGTTTGAAATAAGTCAATAACAAATATAACTACACGATTTTCGTTTTGATTTACCATTTGCTCAATTTTTTGATCTAGATTTATTGCTAGTAAACTTTTTTCATTTTCAACTATATTTTCCTCTTGAACAATCTCAGTTAAAAAATCACGAATATTGTCAATATTTCAATTGCCCGAATTGTTATTGGTTAATGGAATTTTTAAATGTTCATTTCTTCTTTTAGTTCGCGAGTAAGATACAATTATAAATTCACCTTCAATATTGTGGTCTTGATAAGAAATATTTATAAATCCAGTATTATCCATTGTTAACTCCTTGTAATTTTTCATTATTTATTTGTACTCTTTTTTCTAGTGAATTCATTCCACCTTCTAAATAACGAGTTTCAGCGGTATTGGTTTTATCAAAAATTGCATTGATTTTAAATTTATCTTCTAGATTGTTTTGTCTTAAATCAATAGTTATTGATATAGAATTTTCAAGTAAAGTACCAACATTTGGATCGTGAGTTACTATAAAAATTTGTTTGCCTTGTTTGATTAATTTGTTTAATAAAGGAATAATTTCTTCAACAACTGTTCAAGCATCTAAATCATCTTCGATTTGATCTAATAATAAAAAATTACTTGTATCTTTATATTCATTTGCATTATTTATTGTGTTTTTTATACCAAATAAAGATTTTTGTCCATTTGAAAGTTCTTCATAAATTTTACCCTCAACATAGATTTTATGATGTGTGCTTATTAAATCTTCGTAAATTTCTTCCATAGCAGTATTGTTTGTGTTGGTTGAAAATTCTTCAGGTTTTTTTATTAAAGTTAATAAGTCTTTTGGAACTCTACCTGAAGCTTTACCTTTTGAAATTATTTTAATAATTTTACTGATTTGTTTTTCGCTTAATTTAAAAGGCGGCAAGGAATAATTTATAGAAGAAAATTTTTTGTGAGCAAGTGGTTCTATAGCGAAATTAATGTTGGTTTCTATGTCAAAATTATTGACTAAATCAAAATTTGTTTTTAGATTTTTTAAATATTTAGGAATATGAGCAAAAAATTCTTTAAGTTTATTGAAACTCGATTGATTTTTTTCTGCTTTTTGCATAGTTTCGCTTATGTTGTTTGATGCTTTTGTATAAGCGTTATTGAATTTTATGAATAATTGTTCTAATTTTTGGATTAAAATAATTGCTTTTTTGTAAATTTCAATTTTATTTTGAATTAAAACAGATATTTTTTCGTCTAGTAAAGCCAATTTTTGATTTTGTTTTTGAAAAATAGAGTTTAAAAAATCATTTTGGTTGCCAATAAAAGTCTGTAAAAGTTGAGGGTCGTTTAATTTATTAATAGTTTGCTCTAAATTTTCTCTAGTTTGCTCTAAATTTAATTTTTTAATATCTAGTCTAACGTCGTTTTTCCATAGCGGATAATTATTTGAATTTTGTGTAATATTTTCATAGATAACATTCAAATTTAAATCATTTGATTTTTTAAAAAACGACGATCATTCTTCTAAAGAATTATTTAATAATTTGATATTTTCAATGAATTCAAATTGAATATTATTCTTTTTTATTTGGTTTAGTAGTTCACTAAAATAGATACTTTTTTTGTTTCATTTAATCTCTTTAGAATAAATGTCAGATAAGCTTTTTTTTCGATTATCGTTTTGAACAATATAGACTTCAAAAATTTCTTTAAGCTGTTGTAATTTTTTTTCGTAATCTGTAGCCGAAGACGTTAATGTAGAAAATGAATTTCAACTTTTTATTTCGTTATCTATATTTGCGTGTTTTACTGATAGATTGAATTCTTTTTGTACGAAATCATCTTTTGTAAAAATTTTAGTTTTAGATAAAACTTCAGCTATTATTCTTAAAAATGTGCTTTTACCTGAACCTTTTTCACCTAAAATCACATTGACATTTGAAAATTTAATAGTCTTTTGATCGTTATTTTTATTTGTAAAAGTTATTGAATATAATCTACTCATTTTTCCCTTTCTAGTATTTATAGATTTTTGTTTTATCACTAAATGTTTTTTTTAAATATTCGTATATTGAATTAGCATTGTTTAGGTTTTCATCTCATTCAATCGCCGTGCGATAATTATTATTATCAAAAGGATATTTATTTCAATTATGCACATCGCTAAAATAAACATCAGAAACCCACGGATATAATTGCATTGCTTTTTTAAGGTTTCTACTTTTGGGGTTTGAACTATCAAAACCGGTTATATAACACTGATTTAATTCATTTGGGTTGATGATATCTTTACCTTTGCCAGTGTGTGGGAAAATCATAAAATCAAATTCACTAAATTTAGTAAAAACATCACGATATGTCAATTTATTTTTATTAACCATTTTTTTTATTTTAATTAAATCTTGATCTGGTTTGAAAACTAAAATTGCTTGCGCTGATTTAGAACCATTAAACAAATTGATTTCACAACCAGGCAAAAGCGTTAGATTATAACCATTTTGTTCAATAATTTTATTACGTCTATTGTAACTATCAATAAATAAATTATCATGATCAGCAAAACAAGCAACACGGACGTGATTGCTTACTAATTTTTGTAACATTTGTAAATCTGAATGATTAGATATTGTGCTACCTGTATTGTTAGAATCTTGTGAATGAATATGCAAATCAATATAAACTTTTGACATTTTATTCCTTGGTGTTTTATATTTTATACAAAATAAAGGTGTTTTATAAATTTATTAAAATTAATATGATAAGAACCTTTCTAAAACATAATTTTTTTTAATGGTTTTAATCTTCAAACTATAATTCGTTATAAAATTAAGAAATGTTTAACATATCATTAAAATTAATGATAAAAGCGAATGATGTGAATAATGATAATTTAAGAAAAAGACTCATTGAAAAAAATTAATATTCTTAAATCAAAACAAGACAAAAGCAAGATTTATTAAATATGTACAAAAACACCATTCTCGCATTAATTTGCTGACAAAATAATTAATTAATCATAAAACTAAACATTAAATTTATCTATGTTGCTTATCAACTAGTATTTTTTCTTTGTTCATATTTTTTTCGGATTGCTAAAATAGGAAAATAAATTAAAAAAGCCATAAAAACATTGAAAATTGGTTCGGCAATTAAATTTACAATATTTAACAATAATATTGTTTTGAAATCAGGTAAACCGATTAATTTGGCAATAAATGTTGAATGTAAATATAGAGATGAAAAAACAAACACGCTATTTGCTTCGGTTGCCGCAAAAACTAAAATTATAAATTTTCATAATCTTGGTCGTTTTTGTAATTTTAGTATCAAATAGAAAATATACACAACTACGCCCACAAATATTCTAGAAACTATTGAAATATCTATATTTTGAAACCAAAATAAACCTAATAATAAAGAAGCGATAAACGAAGACAAACCAAAACCAAATCCAGCGATTAATGCTCCACTAAAACCTAGATGAATTGTTGCGATGGCAACAATTAATGGTAAATAAGTTAATCATGTTGGTCCAAACGGGAAATAAGCTAAAAATACGCTAAAACCTGAAGCAATAAAATAAGCTAAATATATTGATAAAATAACTAAATGATAAGTTAAATTTGATTTGCTTATCGTTTTTATTTTATTATATAATTTAGTTGACATATTAAAATTATATATAAAAATTTCATACTTTTTTTTATTCTAAAAATCAACTAAAATTATTAAATTTTGTTATAATATTTTAGCATTTACAGTAGGAGTGTAGTTCAATGGTAGAACAACGGGCTTCAACCCCGTGTGTTATGGGTTCGAGTCCTGTCACTCCTGCCATTTTTTTATTCTTTTTATTTACCAAATCATTAATAGCTTTATTATAGAAATTTAATTAAACAAACTATTTTTGCCAAATTAAAAAACCGATTTAACGGTTTTTTAATTTCATAATTTTTTGTTTGTAAAGTTCAATAATTTTTTTATCTAATTCAAAAGCAAGAACTGCCATCGCTTCAGGTCCTGTATGCATAGCAACGACCGGAGCTATTAAATCTATGACTGGTCTAACTCCAAGAATATTTTCTATGTTATTAACAAATTCGTTTAAATCTTGTTGTGGTGAAAAAGAATGAAGAGCTAAAGTAAATAATTCTTTTTGTTCAGCAATAGGAAAAATTTCACGTTTTTTTTCAATTGCTTTAATAAGAGTTTTGTTGAAAGTTCTACCAATTCCTTCTTTTTTTAAATAACCTTGATCCCAGCAAATCATTGGAATTATTTTGAAAAGTTTAGCCACAGCAGCAGCTGTTGGATGTAATCGACCACCTTTGACTAAATAGTTGTTATATTTAGGTATTAATGTAATTGAATAACGTCCTCAACCTTTTTCCATCGTTTCAACATATTCATCAAATTTAGTTGAATCTATACTCATTTGGTGTTCAAATCAAACTAAATCTAACAATATCATTTGCAAGACTTGAATTGATTGAACAACTCTGACATTTTTGTAATTGCGCGACAAAATAGTTAAAGATGAACATGTTCCTGAAAGATTTTTTGAGATAGGATAAATAAGGATTTTGTCATATTCCTTGGTTAATTGGTTTAAAAGTTGCTCAGCTTCACCTAAATTAACAGCAGATGTTGTAGCCTCTTCGTTTATGCCGTAAAATTCAAATAAATTATCGGCATTTATATCAATACCATCTTTATATTCGGTGCCGTTGATATTTATGTGTAAAGGTAAAAAATTTCAATTTAATTTACTTGCTTGTTGTTTAGTTAAAGTGCTTGAAGAGTCGACAATAATTGCATATTTCATAGATTTATTATAACAAATATAAATATAACTATATTTGAATATCTTTGTACTTTGGATTAAGACAAATTCAAAGTCATTTTTAAAATTAAATTTTGCTTTATATACAATAAAAAAATAATTTTATATGTTTTTTTGTGTTCTTTTTTAGATTTTATATAATTTTAATTAAAAAATAATTTTACAGTTTGCTGTTTCTTCTTATATAATTATTATGTATAAAAAATATACAATTTTATTCTATGAAAGGAAACGCATATGAAATTCAAATTTATCGATGGTCGCAAAGTGATGAACGACCCAGAAACAATGATTCGTTTTTTAGACGTGGATGGTAATTTAATTGATAAATCATTTAAACCAACTGCATCTAATGAATTATTGAAAGACATGTACGCAAACATGTTAAAATCTCGTGCATGAGATACATACGCATTGACACTACAAAGAACAGGGCGTTTAGGAACATTTGCTCCAGCTTTAGGTGAAGAAGCTCACTTAACAGCTTTAGGTTTTGCGATGAAAGAACACGACTGATTTGTACCTCACTACCGTGTTTTAGGTACATTATTAGCTCGTGGTGAATCAATGGAATCAGTATACCTATACTGAAGAGGTTCTGAATTAGGAAACAGATTCAAATCTAATACAGTTCCATTGCAAGTTGTTATTGCTTCACAAATTTCACAAGCTGCCGGAGTTGCTAAAGCTTTAAAACTTAAAGGTGAAAACCAAGTAGCATTTACTATTGTTGGTAACGGTGGAACAAACGAAGGTGAATTCCACGAAGGTCTAAACTGAGCATCATTATTTAACTTACCATTAGTTGTAGTTGTTTCAAACAACAGATGAGCAATTTCAGTTCCAGAACACAATAGCTACAAAGTAAAAACTATCTCACAAAGAGCTCTATCATACGATATTCCAGGTTTACGTGTAGATGGTAATGACTTATTAGCTGCTTACGAAGCTTTACACGAAGCTGCTGAATGAGCACGTGAAGGAAACGGACCTGTTTTAGTAGAAATGGTTACATGACGTCAAGGCCAACACACCACTTCAGATGACCCACGTGTATACCGTACAAGAGAAGAAGAAATTGAACACGAAAAATGAGAACCATTCCACCGTATTGAAAAATACTTGATGGACAATGGAATTGTTACCGAAGCTGAAAAAGAAGCATTCTTTAACGCTGCTACCGAAGATGCAAAAGCATCATATGACAAATCGACAGAAACTCTTGCAACAGAAGGATATGACGATATCTACAAATACACCTATGAAACATTACCTGATGAACTAATCGAACAAAGAGAAGCAAACAGAAGATTTGTAAAATAGGATTCACATTTAATAAGGAGATATATTATGGAAACAGTTAAATTAAATAACATTGGTGCCATCACTAACGCTTTAGAAGTTATGATGGAGAGAGATAAATCTATTATTGTTTATGGTGAAGACGCAGGTTTTGAAGGTGGTGTATTCCGTGCAACACAAGGGTTACAAAAAAAATTCGGTGTAGATAGAGTATTCGATGCTCCAATTTCTGAATCAGCTATTGTTGGTTCTGCATTAGGTTCAGCTATGGCAGGTTTAAGACCAGTTGCCGAAATTCAATTCTCAGGTTTTGTATTCTACGGTTTAGGACAATTATTCCCAAATGCTGCTCGTATGAGAAACAGATCACGTGGTAAACTTTGCGCACCATTGGTATTAAGAATGCCAGTTGGTGGAGGGGTTAAAGCTCTAGAACACCACTCAGAAGCTCTTGAAGCATTATTCACACACATTCCAGGTTTAAAAGTAGTTATGCCTGCTACACCTTATGATACAAAAGGTTTATTAATTTCAGCTATTGAAGATAATGACCCAGTTGTATTCTTGGAACACAAACATGACTACCGTGCTTTCAAAGAAGAAATTCCTGCTGGTTACTATACACTTGAAATTGGTAAAGCAGATGTTAAAGTTGAAGGTGATGATTTAACACTTGTAACTTATGGACACATGTTACACGAAACAACTGCTGCACTAAAATTATTAAGAGAAGAAGGAAAAGAATACTCAGTTGAAGTTATTGACTTAAGAAGTTTAAAACCTCTTGACACAAAAACAGTTGTTGAATCAGTTAAGAAAACAGGTCGTTTATTAGTTGTTTCAGAATCAGTTCAATCAGGTTCAATTACAGCTGAAATTATTACTCGTGTTAACGAAGAAGCATTTGACAACTTAGTTGCTGCTCCAGTTCGTTTAAACGCGCCTGACGTTACAGTTCCTTTACCAGCACTAGAAAATGAATTTGGTGTTAATAAAGATAAAATTGCTACAGTAATTAAAGAAATTTTAGGATAAAATTAAATAATAAAACAGGAAATTTTCCTGTTTTTTTGATAATTTTTTAAGAAAAAGCAACATTTAAATGTTGCTTAAATACATTACAAAGGCTTATTGTGTTTGAACAACAGCATTTTGAGTGTTAACAAATTTATCTAAACGTGAAGATTTTCTAGCACCTTTATTAGGGTGAAAAACACCTTTTTGTACAGCAGTAGCAATAATTGAATGTGCTTTTTGTACTAATTCAGTTGCTTTTTCATCTTTAGATAAAACAGCTTCCCTTGCTGCTCTAATTGCTTTACGCACTCTTGTTTTCATTGCGTTGTTTCTTAATCTGTTTTGTTCAGATTTAGCAATGTGTTTAATTTTTGATTTAATATTTGCCATATAAGCCTCCTCTTTTTTCGTTTGTATTTAAATATGAAAAAATCATTAACATTATAACAAATAGAAATAATTTTAAAAAAAGTATTTTGTTTAATTGTTAAGAATTGATAAATTTCAAAACGAGAAAAAATTTTGATTTATTTTAGCATTTATGTATAATAATATTACAAGTCAAATATTAATTGAGTTGCTAAAGCAACTTTTTATTATTTTTAAGGAGAAATGTTGAATTGAAAACTTAGACTACAAGAACAATTTGGTGATACTATAATAGATGCGAAAGAAACAACTATAGATTCATTGTTTGTGTTAGATATAACAGTAAAACATACTGATTTAAGTAAAGTTAATGCGGTTTCTAGTTTTATAAACGATTGATTAAATACACAAAATATTGAACGCTTCGATTCTATTTGTGTTCATTCCCCCGGAATAAGTTTAGATTATTCGCTTACTGAATTGCATAATCATGTCGGTGAGGAAATTTTGATTAAACTACATAAAAATGAAAATAAAGTGAATGAATATAAAGCAACTTTATTAGAAGTTTTTGAAGATGCGATTTTATTAAGATGAAACCAAAAAGGTAATATAAGAAAAATTAAACTTGCAAAATCGAACATTGCTTCGGTTCAAAAATACGTTAAATTTTAAGGAGAAAAATGTCAAAAACTATTAAAAATTCAAACATAGCTAAAGATTTTTACGAAATTGTTAAATCATTTGAGTTTAAACAAAGATTAAATTTGAACGACATCATCAATGTTTTCAGTGCCGAAACCACTAAAATACTTTCAAAAATTGATGAAGATATTCAAGTTGAATATATATTGAATGAAGATGATAAAACTCTTACACCTTTAGTTACAACTTTGTCTGTTATTTCGGATGAAGAAGCATTGGAACTAACAAACAACATAGACCATGATGCACGTTTATTAATGTTCACAACTCATATTTCTTTATCAGATGCTCGTTTAATACAAAGTGATTGTCAAGTAGATGATGTTGTAGCAAAAGAGCTGAATTTAGAAGAGTTTTCAAAAGTGTTGAAAAACACTAAATTTCCTAATTTATTAAGGACAATTCACTCATCAATTCAACAAGGAATGTCTGTTTTAAGAAAACAGAGAGTATATGAAATTTTTAAAAACCGAATAGGAGAAAGAGTACGCATTCAATATAATGCGAAAAACTCAGATGGTTCTTGAAATGTTCAAATTACGGAAGAAGACGCAATGTCAACACCAGCGTATTTACCTTCAAATCTTGTTAGTTCAAAAGCAAACATAAAAGTTGGTCAATATGGACACGCAACTATTATTAATGTTGAAGAAGAAGCGAGATTAAGCCAAGTCCAAGTTTCAGTGGATTCTAAAGAAAATGTTGAACAAGCTTTAAGAGTTAGTATTCCCGAACTTAATGAAGGTTTGATTGATATCGTTAATGCTGTAAGACAACCAGGAGAAAGAACTAAAGTTGCGTTTAAAGCAGGGGCAAATGCACCAACAGATTTTGATGTTTTTGGGGCAATTATAGGTCCAAATGGTCAAAGAATAACTGGTGTTAATGAAGTTATAGGCGAAAAAATTGATGTTATTTTATATGATGATAATCTTAGAAAATATATTGCAAACGCAATGTCGCCGGCAAGAGTTATTGACGTTGTTGAAAAAACAAATAACGAACAAAATGCTGTTAAAAACTCATTTTGAGTTATTGTTGCCAAAGAATCGCTTACACCAGCAATTGGGCGTAGAGGAGTCAATGTATCTTTAGCTTCTAGTTTAACCAATTGTAATTTAGATATTATTAGTGATGTGGAAGCAAGTGCTCAAGGCATTATTTTCAATAATATTAAATCAAATGATGTAAAAACATTTGTAAGACGAAACACCAGAGCAACAAGACGTCCAAATGCTTTTGATGTGTCAAAAATCAATATCACAGCCGACTCATTTGACGATGATGTTATGAGTTTTACTGAACAAGAATTTAAGGATATTGATACATCAGATTTTGGTTTAGAATTTGAGGAATTATTTAAACAACATCAACAAAATAATGAGCAAATTGTTGAAGATAAATTTACTTTAGATGATGCTATAAATAGTTTTGCTGCCGAAAATGACAAAGTAAATCAAATTAAAGATGACTTTGAAGATTATAAAAGAGTTAAAGAAGTTATGGAAAACTTTAAAACTGACGAAGATTTATCAAAATACGGGCTTGATGATTTTGATTTAAGTGAATTTGATGACGAAGATTGAGAGGAGTAGTTTGGTTAAACGTAAATGTATTATTACTAATCAAATTTTGGAAATTAGTAATTTGATAAGATTTGACTACGATAAAAAAAATAATCAAATTTGTTTGGATTTAGATAAAAAACTCAAGGGACGCGGTGCTTATCTTTTATTAAATGAACAAACCTGACAACAAGTTTTAAAAACAAAAGCACTAAATCGTACTTTTAGAACAAATGTTAATCGTGAAACTTACATTAATATACAACATCAATTAGAGGAGGCGAAATGTCTAAAAAAAATAGAATAACAAATCAACACGATGTTCAATCGCAATTAAATAGTATTAAAACAGAAGTAAAGGATGGTGTTTTTATTTTTACTGGCTCAATGCCTTTAGGTGAATTTGCCAATAAAGTGAAATTAAATCCCAACGATTTAATTAAAAAATTTATGATGAAAGGCAAACTTTACCAAATAAATCATATTTTAGAAGAAGAAGAAATTGCTGAATTATGCCTTGAATTAAATCTTGATTTTAAAAAAGAACAAAGCGTTGATGCTTCAAATTTTTTAAACACAGTTGAATTAATTGATGATGAAAAATCTCTTAGTAAACGTCCACCGGTCATTACGATTATGGGTCATGTTGACCACGGTAAAACATCTTTATTAGATTTTATTCGTAAATCAAAAGTTGTTGAAAGTGAAACTAGCGGTATTACCCAGCACGTGGGTGCATATCAATTCATCAACGAAAAAGGAACTATTACTTTTATTGACACACCTGGACATGAAGTTTTTACTAAAATGCGTTCAAGAGGTGCGCAAGTAACTGACATAGTTATTTTGGTAGTGGCTGCTGATGATGGGGTTATGCCGCAAACAAAAGAAGCGATCCAACATACTAAAGCAGCAAATGCACCTATGATTGTTTTTGTTAATAAAATGGATAAAAGTACTAAAGATATAGAAAAAGTTAAACGCGAACTAGCCGAAAATGATGTTATTATTGAAGAATATGGCGGAGAAACACCTATTGTTTATGGTTCTGCAAAAACTGGCCAAGGTGTTGATGAATTATTAGATAATATTATTGCTTTTTCGGATTTAATGAATTTAAAAGCCAATAAAAATCGTTATCCATCGGGTTTTGTTTTAGAATCTAAAGCTGATAAAGGTGTTGGTGTTGTAGCAACATTGATAATTGATAATGGTACCTTATATAAAGGTGATTATATGGTGGCTGGTTCAACTTATGGTCGTATAAAATCTTTAAAAAACACTAACGGTAAAACCATTGAATTTGCTACTCCAGGGATGCCCGTGGTTGTATCAGGTTTGAATACTTCTCCACAAGCAGGCGAAAGATTTATTTCTTTTGAAGACGAAAAATTTGCTAAAAAAATAGCGATTGAAAAACAACAAATGGATAAAAGAACCCATTTATTTAATCGCACTCAAACAACTTCGGATGAAGACGGCAAAAAAATTCTTAATGTTATTATTCGCTCAGATGTACAAGGTACTTCGGAGGCACTTAAATCTAAATTAGACGGAATGAATAATAACGAAGCAATAATTAAAGTTATAGGAGCTCAAACCGGTGAGGTTTCAAATTCAGATTTATTATTAGCCCAGGCCTCAAATGCTTTAATTATTACTTTTAGAATTAAGGCTAGTTCAAACATTAAACAAAGCGCTAAACAAGCAGGTGTAAAAATTGCTCATTACGACGTGGTGTTTAAAGTTATTGAAGATATGCAAGCTTGATTAGATGGTGAAAAAGCTGTTGTTTATGAAGAGAAAAAAATTGGTTCAGGACATATTATTAAGACATTTTTCTATTCAAAAGTTGGAACGATTGGTGGTGTATTACTTGATGAGGGAGTTGTAAAAGCACACTCTAAAGTAAAAGTATTTCGGAATAAAAAATTGATTCATGAAGGTATAATTGACACTCTACGTCGCGATATTAATGATGTTAAAGAAGTGGAAAAAGGTAAAGATTTTGGAATGAAAATTCATAAATTTAATGATCTTAAAGAAGACGACATTGTTGAATTTTTTGAAGATGTTCCAGTAACTATTTAAATTTTGATAATAATTTGGAGATTTAATGGAACTAGAAAAATACATTAGAGATATTTGAAATTTTCCTAAACAAGGAATTTTATTTAAAGACATTAGCCCATTATTAGCTAATGGTGATGCTTTAAATTACACAATCGTTCAAATGGCTAATCTTGCAAAGGATTGTGATATTATTGTTGGTCCAGATGCTAGAGGTTTTTTATTTGGCACCCCAACTGCTGCAATGTTAAAAAAACCATTCATTATGGTAAGAAAACCAGGCAAATTACCTGGAGAAGTTATTAGTAAAAATTACGATTTAGAATATGGTAATAACGTTTTACAAATTCAAAAAGGTTTTGTGAAGCCTGGCCAAAGTGTAGCGATAATAGATGATGTTTTAGCAACCGGAGGGACTACAAAAGCAATTGTTACATTGTTGGAGGAACAAGGGGCTGTAGTAAAGCGAATAATTTTATTATTAGAATTAGAATCGCTTAAAGGCAGAGACAAATTTAAAGATAAAAAAATTGAAGTAAGTTCATTAATTAAAATTAAATAATAGACAAAAATTGACTGGCAAGTCAATTTTTTAATACACATCGTTAGCGTCTAAAATTAAGTCATAACTGATTGGTGAGTGATCTGAAACCCCATAATAAATATACCCGGTTTCATTTGCGTATTTTTTATTAGAATGGTGGTTGCAATATTCAATTCATTGTTCTAAAGATGAAATATTAGCAAACTGAAACACAGTTGGGTCATTAACAAAATCGTATAAATGATAAATTTTTTCGTTTGTATATTGTAGATTTGAACTATGAATTATTTTGTCATATGGCTGACTATATTGGGCGTATGATTTTTTTAATGAGGTTGCAAAATGTTCGCTATCACTAAAAACAAGTTTTGCGTCATAATTATTAACCCACTCAAATGCTTTATTTTGATTTGATAATTCAATATTTGTATCACCTTGGAAAATTAAATCATCATCACCGTTATTTATAGTTTTAGCTCATTCAAAAACATTTTTTATGTTTCAAGCTTCATTGAATTCGCCTGAACCGTTTTTACCTTTAACTTTTATTTCGCCGTTTTGAACTCCTGGGCCATCAAAATGAGAAAGCAGATAAGTAAAATTATTATTTTTATAATCTAATAAATTAACTTGAAATTTAACACTAAACGGTGGTCTAGAATAACCCAATAAACTGCCACCAAACTTTGGTTCAAAATTAGAGTTATCATATAAAGCATAATATTGATTATTTTGTAATAAAACTGGGGAAACTATTGAATTTTTGTAAATAAATGCAGCATATTTATCTGCTTGAGATTTATGTCCTTTTGCAATTGGATATTCATCAGAAATAATATATTTTCAATCATTATTGGCTGAGTGTTTGGTATCTATTTGTTTTAAGAGCTCAACTACTTTTTGAATTGCTAATTCACTATCTAATTCCGTTATGCCTATAACATCATAACCTTGTGTATAGATTATTGAAGATATAGCTTCTGCTTTAGGTTTAAAATTTTGAACTGTACTTTGTCCAAAATTTAAAACATTTCACGAAGCTAATCTTAAAAAGTTTCTTGAATCAATTTGTCTTTGCTGACTAGCACTTTTGTTTTGGTTTGCAACTTCATTTTCGTTTGAATTGATTATATTTGTGTTATTGGCAGAATTTTTGGTATTTGTTCGCTCATCATCAATTGTTTGAATTTTGTCAGATTCTTGAGTATTGATAGCAATATTTTCAATATCTTTTTGTTGAATAACACTATCGTTATCCATTTGGTTTTGGGTTGAGTTATTGTTTATGATTTTATTACTAGCAACAATATATTCTTTAATGCTTGAAGTAAAATTTGCATTTTTTAATTGATAAAGAATTTCAATTTCACCGTTTGCTTTTAACTCTTTATTTAATATTATGATTTTAGTATTTTTTAAATTGTTTTGTTTTAATTCAAAAGAATATGAACTTAATTCATCAAGAGTTATTTGGTTTATATTTGATTTTAATTGAATTGAAACTTGGTTTAAATTTTGATTATTATTACATGCTAAAACACTAATTGGGGTCAATAAAATCGGAACAGACAAAATTAATTTTAATTTATTTTTGTTCATAAAATTATTATACATTTTTGTTGATTAAGTTTCATTTTAATTTTAAAACAAAAATAGCAAAACTATAGTCTTGCTATTTTGAAATATTAATTTTGGGTATTTGAGGTACTTTCATTAAATAATTCTAGTTTAAATACTTCAGTGTCATCTTCGCCATTTTCTAAAACTAAAACATATTCTAAATAATATTTAGTTCCGTCTTTAACAATTGCTATACCTTTGTTTGAACCTTTTTTGGCTGGCCATGAGACATTGTGGTTATTACCGTGGGTTAATACCTTAACATTATCTGGTGTAGAAAGAGCTGATGAGAAGTTGATTTTTTTACTTGTAATTGTAGTACCTTTATTATCTAAACGAATAAATGCTACTTTTCTATCGTTTGCATCTTTTGTTTTGCTTTGATTATAAGCAGTTTTTATTTTTTCGTTATTATCTTGGTTTGCTACATAGGTGAATAATGTACCATTTGATGCTAAAGGATATAATTCAGCAACCCGATATGTTTTATTTTCAACAGCTTTAAAACCACTAAAATCATAAGTTTTTAGCACAGGTTGTGAATTTTCAACAAGTAAATTTGTTCAATTTACACTAACTTTGGCAACAGTGTTATTGTCTTGATCAACACTAACTCCCGATATTTCAGCATATACTGCTTGAGTATCATATTGTGGAAGAGTGAAATTTGAAGCTAGCAATGTAGCTGCGTTAGTTTGGGTTTTATCAATGTTCGAATTTAATGATGGTTTATACATTTCGTTGTTAATATATTGTTCAAAATTAAATTCTTTTTGTTTGAAACCACTCAAACTATATTCTTTGTTAAATGAATTATTATCCTTAGTTACGTTTAAAACTAAAGTCAAATTTCCTTTATAATCATTAACTGAATCTTGTTTAATAGTTAAAGTTTTTGTAACATCATTGGCAAATGTATATGTTTGATCACCATTTTTAAACACGAATGATTCAGTTTGTGCAGCTGATGGTAATGTTTGTGTCATCGAAGGATATTCAACAGTTAAATTAGCAAATTGAGCATCAAAACTATCGACCTTAAAGCCTGTTAATTCTTGAGTTTTAACCTCGGTTTCAAGAATTTCTTCGCCCACAGAACTACCGATAGTGTATGTTACAACTACTTTGCCTTCACCAGGTTTTGGTGTAAATGATTTAACTAAAAT
Source organism: Mycoplasmopsis phocirhinis (assembly GCF_004216495.1). NCBI lineage: Bacteria > Bacillati > Mycoplasmatota > Mycoplasmoidales > Metamycoplasmataceae > Mycoplasmopsis > Mycoplasmopsis phocirhinis. The sequence continues at coordinate 28,895 of NZ_CP034841.1, forward strand.
CATTAATTCTTGATCATCCAAATTATGGGTTAAAACTTCTTGGTTTGCATCAATTTCTTTACGACGACCAGCGTCCGGATAAATCAAAGTTACGTTGGCTGTTTTTTCATTTAATTGTTCTTGTGTCAAAAAGTTAAATTCTTGATTTTGTGAAATTACTACGTCTTCATAAAATTCGCTTGGTGTTTTTTTATTTTTGTATTGCGAAAGTCTAAATTTTAGTGCATAACCATTATTTGTTTTTACTAAAATTGCACTATTATTTAATTCACTATCTTGCATACCTTCTTGTTTTGGTGAAGCGGTATTAACACCAAATCCTAATCTAAAATCAGGATTAATTTCAAATAATTTTATTCTTGAATTATTATCGCTATTTTTGTTGTAAGGTTTATCATAAAAAGCGTTTTGACGAAAATCTCAATAAATTTTAGTGCCGTCTTGAGCGGTAGCAAAAAAGTTTGAGCTGGCAATATTTTTTACTATATTGATGTTTTTAGGTAAATTTTCGTATGCGTCCTGAATTTGTTGTGGATATTCAGGTTTAAAACCTTCAATTTGTTTAACAATTGATAAAGTTTTGCCGTTTTTTTCGGTTATTGTAATTGTAACATCCAAAATTGTTTTATTGTTTTGGTTAGTTGCTACATTACTAACAACAACATTTGCGTCTGAATTAGTTAATTTCACACTTACATCGTGAACAGTCATATTTTTAGCGTAATGTTTTTTCGCTTCATCGTTTACACTTAAAACTAATAATTCTGAATAATTTACACTTGGTGCATCTGTATTTACATTTGCTGTTGCTTGATTAGGTTGAGAAAACCCGGTTATAGTTTTGATTACTTTTTGAATTTTTCCGGTTTTATCATCACGAACATCTAAAGTAACTAATAAAGTTGTATCTGATTCGCTTGAAACCTTTACTTCTTTTACTGTAACAGTAATTTTATCTTCGGTTGTTACAAGTGCATTTATATCACTGATATTAATTGAAGAAGCCGGTTTTGACATTAAACCGCTTTTTACTCCCACAGTTATTTTGTCAGAATAATCTGTTTGTTTTGCACATGATGCAGCAATTGCTGGGAATGCCGCCAATGAAGTTGTAGCTAATGTTATAAAGCTAAGTTTTTTCTTGTTCATTTTCCTCCTATGTTTTACATTCTTTTATTTTATATTAAATTATCATTTTGAAGCGAGATACGCTGTATAAGTATTAAATTTATGGAATTTTGTGAAAAAGATTGCTAAAAATAGCGTTTAGAAGCGCTATTGTTTAAATTCATTTCATTTTTGGATTACCGAATTCAAGTTAAAGTTTTGTAATTCTTTTATTCCGTTTTCGATATTTACATTAGCTACTGAATAAAATGCGATATCTAAATTCATTTCTACATTTTTGTTTAAAATGGTTAAAGATTTTGCGAATTTAGCATCTTCATAACCTAATTCAAGTTTAGTTTTAGTGGCTCCTTTGATATTGTTAATATTTTGGTAAATATTTTCAAGTGAGCCATATTGTTGTATAAGTTTAATCGCTCCGATTTTTCCTATACCATTAACACCTTTAATGTTATCTGAATTATCTCCTGCTAATCCCTTTAAATCAGGTATTTGGTGTGGTTTAATTTTATGAAAGTATTCAAAATTTGACATTGTGTATAGATCAAATTCATTGACATTGTTTTTATAAATAACACTAGTGTCTTTGTCAACCAGTTGTAACAAATCTTGATCTTTAGAAAAAATATATTTTTCAACATCATCAATTTGAGCCAAAGTGGCAATTAAATCATCAGCTTCATCACCAATTTGTTCAAATCATTTAATGTTAAAAGCAGTTAAAATTTGTTTTACATAACTAAATTGTTCGTGAATTATTTCTGGTGCTTTTGTTCGGCCAGCTTTATAATCTTTATATAAAAGATGTCTTTTGGTTTTGCCGTGTGCGTCAAAGGCTATAAACAAATATTGTGGTTGAATGTAATTTAGAATTTTATGCAAAGTTAAAAAAAAGACATGTACACCATTTGTGCTACGTCCTTGATTGTCTTGCATTGAAGCACCATATTTTGCATATGAGGCATAAAAAGATTGAAATAGTAAAAAATTACCATCAATAAGTAAAAATTTTGGTTTAATCATTTAGATTCCTTTAAAAGTTATTATTTTTAGTTTTGAATTATTATTTGATATTTTCACATTTAATAAATCATTTTTTTTAACATTAGATCACTCATCTCATTTTGCGATATTAATAAAAAAACTTTGTTTTAGAGTGCTGTCACTTAATTCAACGATAAAATATGGCTTTAAATTGATTTTTTTGATTTGCTCCACTTTTACTATTACTCACTCTGAATAATTAAGTGGTATAGAATTTAATTTAACATCACCTTCTTTTTCAAAACGTGAAGTATCAAAAGCATTGTATGACATTCCCAGCAATTCTTCTTCGTTTTTAACTTCAAAAGCAATATCACGTTCAATATTTTCAACTAAATAATCAAAATTGCCCATTTTTTCAAATTTAGCTTTTAATGTATTTCAATCTGTAATTTTAGAAGCACTTTTGAAACTATCTAACATTATCCGTGATTGTTTTAAAACAAAATTCATATGGCCGTATTCTCTAAAAACATTAGCGCGAACTAAAATATCAATTGCATTTTCAGTTAAGCCACCAAAACGCAAGCGCAAAATAGTTTCATTTAAATTTTTGCTAAATGGACCTAATTCATTGATGTTGTTAATAATTTTATTTACACTTTCGCCACCAAAACCTTTAATAATGTCAAAAGGTAACCAAATCTGTTCATTTTTAATAACCGTATTAACTGATGAATTTAATATACAAGGTGAATTTACAATTTTATTTTGTTTTCTAATTTCCAAAGCATATTGATTGATTTTAGTTTGTGAACCTCTTGAATTAGAAATTAAAGCTGAATAAAAAATTAGAGGATAATAAGTTTTATAAAAAGCCATTTTCATTGTTAAAAATGCATATGAAACCGCGTGTGATTTATTAAAACCATATTCTGCGAAACGTTCAATATTTGAATAAATCTTATAGACTTGGCTTTGATTTAAACCGTTTTGTAAAGCTCCATCAATAAATTTTTGTTTATATTGCTTAATTTTTTGTTCATCTTTTTTACTGATTGCACGTCTTAAAAAGTCTGCCTCAACAAAACTCATATTTGCTACTTTTTGAGCTATTAACATTATTTGTTCTTGATAAACCATAATACCATATGTAGAACTTAATATTTGATCATACACAGGATGAATACTTTGGATTAATGATGGGTTTTGTTTATTATTAGCATAAGTAGTAATATATGCCATTGGACCAGGACGAAATAGAGATATAATCGCGTATAAATCTTCAAATAAATTTAATTTAACTTTTGAAATTGTTTTTTTCATCCCTGGTGATTCTAATTGAAATAACCCTTCAGTTAAACCATCATTTAAATTTTTAAAAACATTTTGATCATTAATAATTTCCTTATGTTCAGGTTTTTTTAATAAATTTTCAAATCAATGATTTTTATCAATAAGTTGTTCCATATTTTGAATTTCTGTTAAAGTTTTTAGACCTAATAAATCAATTTTTAAAAGTCCAAAATCTTCAACATAATCCATAGGTAGTTGCACTTGCTGATATATGCCATCATTGCTTAAAGATACTGGAGCATAGTTGGTTAAATTTTCTTGGGCAATTATTAAACCGGCCGGATGATAACTTTGTTGGCGTGGTAATCCTTCGATTTTCATCGCGTGTTTTAATAGCAGTGGGTATTGTTCTATTTGGTTTCTAAAAGCCACATTTTTCACAATTGCTTCAGTTAATGTTTCATTGGCCGAAAGTGTTTTAGAGATAATGTTAATATCATTTAATGGAATTTTTAACATTCGCCCAACATCTCTTATAGCCATTTTGGCCCCTAATGTCTGAAATGTAGAAATAAATGAAACTCTATCAAAACCATATTTATTTTTTAAATATTCAAAGACCTCCATTCGTCGGTCATCCTGAATATCTATATCTATGTCAGGCCATGAAACTCTTTGTGGGTTTAAAAATCTCTCAAATAATAAATCATATTTGAGTGGATTTATTGAGGTGATATTTAAAAGATAAGAAATCAAAGAACCTGCCGCACTACCCCGACCTGGCCCAATACTTATTCCTTGTGATTTAGCTCAATTAACTAAATCTTGGATAATTAAAAAATAATCTATAAAACCTAATGATTTAATTATTTCAAACTCATAAGATAGACGAGGTTTTCAATCATTAATGTTTTTTGGCAATTCACTTCGAACTCGTTCAATGCCTGCGTTTAATAATTCAATCAATTTTTTTTCATTATCAAACGAGTTGTTGTTATCGAATTTTGCGAGGTTTAATTGTTTTTTTGGCAATTCAAAATTACAATCATCAATAATATTATTGATTCTTTGTAATATTTGTTCGCTTAAGTGTGGAGTTTCAAAATAGTCTAAGTCTGGTTTTGTTACTAAATTATTACCTAATTCTTGTAGTAAATTCAATGTATCTACATCGTTTTTGTTAAAGAGTTGATTTTGTTTGATGTAGATAGCATTTTTAATATTTATATCTAATGAATTCACATAATATTGAGCATTTTTAAATTTATAAATTTGGAGATTTTGAGCATAGTAACCGTAAAGAGGATGATCGATTATTATTAAATCACTATTGTCGATATCAAACATAGATATTGTGTGATTTTTTGATTTTTGTAAAACTAAATCATTTAATTTCTGAAAACCTTGATAGTTTCTGGCAAGCAATATAAATCTGTATTTATCAACGTCTAAATCCAATCCAACAACAGGTTTGATATTGTTTTTTTTGCATATATCTAAAAATAAGCCAAGGCCAAACATATTATTATGGTCACTTAAAACAACCGCTTTTAAACCTGCATTTTTGCTTTGTTCTACCAGTGTTTTTACTCTAATTAGTGAATCTAAAAAAGTATATTCAGTTGTGTTGTATAAATTTATAAATTTATTCATATATTAATAATACTAAAATATTATTATTTAATATTAATATGGAAAAAATTATTAAATTTGACTAAAATAAAATACCAATATAGAAAATGTTATTGGTATTTTGAATTTAGACTAGTTTACTAATTTTCCGCTTATACGCGATCTTTCAATATCGTTTTCTAATATTTCAACTTTAATGTTTTGACCAACTTTTAAAATTTCATTTGGATGTTTAACCTATTGGTTATCATTTTTTTGCATTTTACTTACATGTATTAGAACATTTTGCTTGATTCCAATATAAACAAACGCACCAAAATCAGTGATACTTTGAACACTCCCATCCAAAATCATCCCTTTAACGACATCTTCAACATTTAAAACATCTTTTTTAAGTTTATAACCTTCTTTATCATCGCGAATATCTTTTGTTGGGTTTTTTAATGAATCAAGAATCAGATTGATGTCATAAACATTTGAATTTAATTCTTGTGCTAGTTGTTCAATATTTTGATTATTTAATAATTCAATGCTTATATTACTCAAATCCACACCAATATGCTCAACTAAACGGGTTGCTAAATCATACGATTCAGGGTGAATTGAAGTTCTATCAAAAAAGTTTTTTGAATCGTGTATTCTTAAAAAACCTATACTTTGTTCAAAAGCTTTTGGTCCAATTCCTTTTATATTTTTTAATTCATTTCTATTTTCAAATTTTTGAATTTTGTTTCGGTGATCAATAATGTTTTGTGCTGTTTTTTCACTAAGTCCAGAAATATGTGTAAGAATTGTTTTTGAGGCTGTGTTTAAATCTACTCCAACTTTATTCACTACTTTATCAATTTTAAATTTTAATGCTGTTGAAAGATCTTTTTGGTTCACATCGTGTTGATATTGGCCAACACCAATTGATCTTGGGTCAATTTTTATCAATTCGTTTAAAGGATCTTGGAATCTACGACCTATGTTGATTGCTGAGCGTTCTTCTACGCTAAAATCAGGAAATTCTTCTTGAGCAATTTTTGATGCTGAATATACAGATGCTCCAACTTCTGAAACAATAGCATACTGAATATCGCTTTCATCGTTTTTTGATCTTTGACTCAATAATTGAGCAATAAATTCTTCAGTTTCTCGTGAAGCGGTTCCATTACCAATAACAATAATATTAACTTTATGTTTATCTATTAAAAAATTTATAGTTTTGCTGGCTTTTTCAATATCTTTTTTTGGTGGAGTTGGGAAGATAAGACGTTTTTCTAAAAAGTTTCCTTGCGGGTCTAAAACAGCTACTTTACAACCATGAGCATATGCAGGGTCAATTGCTAAAATAGTTTTATTTTTTACAGCTGGTCATAATAGCATATCCTCTAAACTATTAGCAAATAAATCTACTGCTTCTTTTTCTGCTCTAGCAAATAAGTCTGCCTTAATTTCACGAATAATTGAAGGAATTATTAATCTATCTAAAGAATCTTGAATAGATTCATTGATTAATTTACCAGTTTTTTTGTTTTTAAAATAAACATTATTTAAGTGATATAAAATTTGTTTTTTATTGAATTCGATATCGTATGAAATTATTTTTTTGTTTTCACCGCGAGAAATGGCCATTATTCTATGGTTTGGAGCGTGTTTAACTTTTTCTTTATAGTCATAATAATTTTCAAAATTCCGATTTTCATCTTCAGCATTCTTTTTTAATTTTGTAACTATTATGCCAAAATTAAACAGTTGGTTTTTTACAAAGTCTCGTGTTGTGGGTTCTTGCGAAATTATTTGGCTTATTATATATTTTGCTTGTTCTAGAGCAAATTCTACACTTTCAACTTTTTCATTTAAATATTTTTCAGCATCTTTATATGGACTATAAAATGGGTCGGTATTGGTCATTATTTCTTTTGCTAATGGTTCTAAACCTAGTGCTATTGCTTCGCTTGCTTTTGTTTTTTTACCAACTTTAAATGGTTCATAAATATTCTCTACTTCTGCTTTTGTTTGTGCGTTGCGTAATTTATTTTCTATTTCGTTTGTTAAAAGTTGCTTTTCTTTTAAGATTTCAATAATTGCTTCTTTTCTTTTATTTAACTCGACGTCATAAATATATAAGTCATTAATTTGGCGAATAATTTCTTCATCCAAGCCATTAGTTTGTTCTTGGCGATATCTAGCAATAAAAGGCACAGTGGCGTTATCTGCGATTAAGTCTAATACAGTTTTAACTTGGTTTTCGCTAACATTTAGTTTTTTAGATACATTTTTAATTGAAATATTCATTTTTCTCCTAATTAAAATTAAATACTACTTTTAATACTTTTTTTGTTAAATTTTGTGCTGTTTTATCTGTTGTGCTTAGTATTTTTTTAGAAAAAATATTTACTATTTGTTCTTGTTTATCTATAGAAATATTATGTTCAAATATTTTTATCTTATTTGGGTCAAAATAATCTAATTTAATTTTAGTTGAATTTGGATTTTCAAGCATAAGTCTTATGATATTTTCTATTTGTTTAATATATATCAAAATTTTTTGTTGTGTTTGAGGACTAAAATTTATTTGTGAATTTAACATTTTGATAAATAAATTTCAAGATTCATCGGTTTGACTCCAATTATTTAAAATTATTTTACTTGCATCGGATAAGTTGTTTCAAGAATCTATTTGTTCTTGAGTTGAAAATTCATCAAATAAAGAAATAGTTAACTCATTTTCAAATTTATTAAATTTAATTTTGTCTGGTCTAAAGCCATCTTCTAATGTTGCGAAAAAGGCGTTGAAATTGACCGATTTTATATTATTTTGTTTGAGTTCAAATATAGAAGTTAAAATCGGTGAGTATTTAGAAATACCTATTATTTTGCTATTTGAGAATTTATTTAAGATTTTGTCATTATTTTTTATCAATATATTTTCATGGTTTGAAACACCGGCTACATTAATTAAACCAATTGAAAGCGGAATGATTGAAACAGGAGCTAATAAGGAGCCAAATAGCCTATTGAGCAAAGTTTTTTTGCCTCGTTTTTTTATTTTTTTTAAATTTAAACGCGAAAATGAGACTATTAAAATTGTTATAAGTAGCGAAATTAAATAGAACACAAAAATAATTGCCAAAACTATTAAACCTAAACTGACTTTGGTTGTATCTTCAATTAAAAATTTATTATTTTTAAATAAGTTAATTTCAAGTAATTTAGTACTGATATATGTTGAAAAAATATTAACTAATATTGTAAATGTTATGATTGATGTTGTGATAGATAATATTGTCATAATCAGCGAAAACCAAAACCCACGTCAAAAACCTAACAAAATTGACTTGACAAAAATAACGAAAATAATTGATATTGTTATTGTTGTGGCAAGTGTTATATTGTTTTGTGTTAAAAATGAAAAAAAACGATAATTTAAAAAATTATTATTCATGTCTATAAAATTTTACTAAATAAAAATAATACCTTATTTAAAATTGGTATTATTACTATTTAGCCTATGAGATGTGAATTAGGTTCTTTTTTTCAAGGATTTTTTTTGTTGATATGGTCAATAAATAATTTCCCATTTAAATGGTCTAATTCATGTTGGGCAACTATTGCTAAATAACCTTCTAAATCCATTTTGACTACTTTTTTTTCAGCATATGAATAAGCTTCAAAAACAATTCTATTTGCACGATAAACATAACCATCTTGGCCTTTGATATTTTTTCCAACACTTAAACAACCCTCTCCATCATTGAGTGAGATTTTATATTCTGATTTTGCTATTATTTTGGGATTAATAAACACATCCTTTATTTTTCTAACGCCATTAGAAATTAATAAAGGATCGATTTCTTCAGTGTTTATATAGAACATATTTTTTAAAATACCGTATTGGACTGCTGCTACACCCACACCGGGTTGAAATTTAGTGTTAGATGTTTGACTATTGTCGATGTGATAAATCATCGTTTCAGCTAAATGAATATCTTCATCAGTAAGAGGAAGTTTCACGTTTTGTGATTTTTGACGCAAAACTTGATTAGGAAGTTTTACTAATTTTACTTTGTATTTCATAGTTAAATTATAATACCATAAATAAAAGAATTTGAAGTGAGGAGAAATGTTAAGAATAATTTCAGGTAAATATAGAAGAATGCAAATCAAAGAGCCTAAAACCTCCTTTACAAGGCCAACAAAAGATAGCGTTCGTGAAGCAATATTTAACTCAATTCGTTTTGATATAGAAAATAAAAACGTGCTTGATTTATTTGCCGGAAGTGGTGCAATGGGTTTAGAAGCATTGAGCAATAATGCTCAAAATGTTATTTTTATCGATTCCAACTCAACTGCAATAGAAACAATTCAAAGTAATCTCAAATCATTAAAACTAAATGTTCAAAATGTTTTTAAGACGGATTCGTTAAAATTTTTACAAACTACACAGGCTAAATTTGATTTTATTTTTATTGATCCGCCCTATGCTAATTATGAAATTATTAATGAATCGCTATTAATTATTTATCAAAGAAAACTCTTAAACGAAAATGGTCAAATTATTATTGAAACTGATAGTACTCATAACATTCAATTCTTATTGTATTTTGCACACTTTAAAACTAAAAAGTATGGCAAAAGTTTTGTTATTTTTTTACAAAATAAAAACAAAAATGAATAAAAAAAAAGTACTTATAGACACAACACTTTTCGACGTGGCTGCTACGTTCCCGTCCTGACCAATTACGATGTTATTGTTCTATAAGCGTTTTTATTATAAACCAAAAATAAATTATTTAAATTAATTATATATAATTAAATTATGAGAAGTTTTTCATATAAAGATATATCAAAATTAGCTAAAGTTTCAATAAGTACAGTTAGCAGATATTATAACGGTGGCTATGTGAGCAAAAAAACAAAAGCTAAAATTGAGAAAGTTGTGAAAGAACATGGTTATTATCCAAACAACGGTGCTCGACTTATTAAAGGCCGTAGTAGTTCAATATTTATTATAGTTCCTGAATGATATGATAACGCTTATACTCATATAATGAATGGTATTGAACAAGCCGCTAAAAACAACGGTAAAAAAGTTTTTATTACTCATTCAGCTTCAAATCAACAAGAATATATTGAAACGATTAAATATTGTTTAGCTTGGAAACCAAGTGCGATTGTTTTTTTTCTACCTAAAATAGAAAATGAGCAAATTATTCATTTCTTAAAATATCACCATTTTGACACAACCACAGTTATTTATGGAGAACAAGTTGAAGGTTTAAATTGAGTAGACATTGATACCGAAAATGCTTTTTTTTCAGTAACAAAAATATTTGCCGATTATATTGAACCATCGCAAAAATTAATTTATGCTGATGATGCTAAATTGTCGGTAAGGCAATGCCAATTACGTTTTTCAGGTTTTAAAAAAGCTTGTGAAAAATTGAATATTGAGTATGAAAGATATTTAGTTAACAATAAAAAAATTGTCGAAGTACAAAAATTTCAAAAATATTTAATTGATAATAACCATGTCAATGTTGTATGTTCTACTCACGAAACATTTGTTAATTTAGTTTCTTCAAACGATAAACAATTAAGACTAACGGATATAGGTTTTCAATCAATATACGATACTCAAAAAAAATACAAAACCAAAATATTTATAGACTATAGAAAAATAGGTGAACAAATTGAAAAAATTATTCAAAGTATTGAGAACAATAAATATAATGAAATAGACACTGAACAAAAGCAACTCACACACATTTTTAAACCAGTAATAATTACACAAAAATAAGGCTTAAAAGCCTTATTTATAATTTCTTAAAACTTTTTGTAAATAACGTTCATTATCGCGTTTTTTAAGTGCTTCGCGTTTATCGGATTTATTCATTCCGGTCACTAATGCGATTTCAACTTTTATTCTTGAAGCGGAATTAAAATATATTTTAGTTGGCAAAATTGTCGAAGAAGCAAGGCGTTCTTTTTTGTTTTGCAGACGAATAATTTGGTTTTTGTGCATTAATAATTTACGTTCTTGGGTTTCGTTAGTTTGAATTAACATAAATTGTTTAAAAGTTGCGTTTGAGAGAAAAATTTCATTATTTTTAAAAAAGCAATAAGAAGTTGTTAATTGAACTGTACCAGCTCGTGCAGATTTAACTTCTCAACCTTCGAGTGCTATTCCTACCTCATAAGTGTCTATAATTTTATACCCGTGTAATCCTTTGCGATTATCGCTTATTATTTTCATACAAAGATTATAAACAAGCAAGCTTTTAAACAAAGAAAAAAAGCGATTTCTCGCTTAATTATAGATATTTTGAAACATCTTGTAATAAATCTTCGTAAGGTTTATAACCTGTTAATTTTTGAGCAACGCTCCCATCTGGGTTCATCACGAATCATGTTGGCAGATTTTTTACACCGTATTCAGCCGGCAAATCTTGATTTTCATCTATATTTACCCGATATACTTTAACTCCGTTTTTTTCTACTAATTCTTCTAAAGAATTTTTAAAGTTTCTACATGGAGGGCATCATAAAGCGTGAAATACTAATAAGTATGGTTTTTGTTCTTTGCCATGAACTTCATTTTTGTAAGTAGTTTGATCAATTTCTTTTAGCATGTTAATTCCTTTCATATTGGTTATATTATTTTATTATAAAAAATGGTTTTTTACTTTAAAAAAACACTTTTTTTTGCATTTTTTGTTAAATGAAGTTATTTAAACCTATAAATCGATATTTTTAACGTATTTAGCGTTAGCTTCAATAAATTCACGACGCGGAAACACTTCATCACCCATTAAAGTGGTAAAAGTTCAATCTGCTTGGGCAGCATCTGAAATTTGTACTTGTAACATTTTTCGATTGTTTGGGTCCATAGTAGTGTCTCAAAGTTGTTCAGCATCCATTTCACCTAAACCTTTATAACGTTGAACTGTTATTTTTTGAGATTGGTTCATTTGAGCCATTAAAGTTTCCTTTTCTGTATCGCTATAGACATATTTTATTGTTTTTCCTTGTTGCAGCCTATATAACGGTGGTTGAGCGATATATATAAAACCATACTCAATTAAAGGTCTAAAATAACGGTAAAAAAACGTTAAGAGCAAAGTTCTAATATGAGATCCATCAACATCAGCATCAGTCATAATGACAATTTTGTGATATCTTAATTTATTAATATTAAAATCTTCACCAACACCAGTACCTAACGCGGAAATTAATGACAAAATCTCAGCATTTGCGAAAACTTTGCTTGGTGCGTTTTTTTCAACATTGATCACTTTTCCACGAAGAGGTAAAATAGCTTGTGTTTCACGATCGCGACCATTTTTGGCTGAACCTCCAGCCGAATTACCCTCAACTATATACAATTCGCTTATTTCAGCATTTTTTGATGAACAATCAGCTAACTTGCCCGGTAGAGATCCTGAATCAAAAACTGTTTTGCGACGAGCTGCATCACGGGCTGCTTGACCTGCTAGTCTTGATTTGCGAGCATCAATAATTTTTTGAATTAAAACTTTGGCTTCAAAAGGATTTTCGTTTAAAAATCTTTCCAATGAATCACTAAATACCTTATTAACCGCTATACGGGCATCTTTATTTCCTAATTTACTTTTAGTTTGGCCTTCAAAAATAGGATCGGTATGTTTAATTGAAATAATAGCTACTATTCCTTCTTTTACATCATCGCGAGTAAATTTATCATCATCGTTTTTAATAAAGGAATTTAAAGTTGCATAGTTATTTATAAGTCGTACAAGAGCGTCATAAAAACCACTTTCGTGTGTTCCGCCTTCCACTGTTATAATGTTGTTAGCATAACTCACAACATTACTAGTTATTTTCTCGTTATATTGAACAGCAACTTCAACAACTACAGGTGCTTCGTTGTTGTAAGAATATTCTCCTTCGGCGTAAATTACATTTTGGTGAATAAGTTTTTGACCTTTATTTAATTCTTTAACATAATCAACTATACCACCCTCAAAGCAAAATTCTTTTTCAGTGCTATCACGTTCGTCGTTTACGTATATTTTTAAACCTTTATTTAAGTATGCAATTTGTTTAGCATGGTCCAAAATTACATTTTTATCAAAAGGATGTTCATCCATTATTGAAAAATCAGGTTTGAATTTTATTTTTGTGCCAGATGTTTTTGAATTTAGACTTGCAATTTCTTTAAGATGTTCAACAATTTGGCCACCATCAGCGAAGCGAGCATAATATTGTTTTGAATCACGATTTACCCATACTTCTAAACTTATACTTAAAGCATTAACAACTGAAGCACCTACACCGTGTAGTCCACCCGAAACTTTATATGTTTCAGAATCAAATTTACCGCCGGCATGTAAAACTGTTAAAACTGTTTCAACTGTTGATAGACCAGTTTCGGGGTGGATATCAACAGGTATACCTCGTCCATTATCTTCAATAATTGCACTACCATCTTGAGTAATAGTTATAGAAACCTTATCTGCAAAACCAGCCATTGCTTCATCTACAGAATTATCTACTATTTCTCAAATTAAATGGTGTAAACCACGTGGGCCTGTAGAACCAATATACATTCCAGGCCGCACTCTTACTGCTTCTAAACCTTTTAAAACTTTAATATTTGATGCACCATATTCATTTTTACTTGACACAAAACCTCCATTTAAATTTAATATTAATATTAATATATACATTATAATAAGTTTTTAATTTATCAAAAATAATTTATAATATAACAAAAGTAACTAAATTTTTTTAGTTCTTTTTTTATACAAATAAACAGAAAGGGGATACATGAATAGAAAAAATTCTCAATCTCAAAACCGTTTAGATAAAAACAATAAAAACGATTTTGTTTCAAAAGAGATTCAATTTGATCCTGCCAGTTTAGATATTTTTACTCAGGAACCAGGCCATGGTGTTAAAAAAACTGTGATGCGCAAAAATACTAAATATAAATACACAAAATTATCAAATTTTGTTCTGAAATTATCGAGATTTTATGCGCCAATGCCGATGTGAAAACTAGCTTTAATCACGTCTGGTTTAGCGGTATTATTCGGGATAATTGGAGTTTTTTTGGTTAAAAACCCAGGTGTATATAATTTTGGTGCTGCAGCATTCGGGCAAGCAACCGCCAGAATAACTAATGTTTTACTAAAGGACAATAAAAATATAACACCTGCAATTTATAATGTAATAGATCACGCTTTATTTTGAATTTTGTATATCATTCTTTCAATACCAATATTTATTTTTGGCTGAAAAAAAACAGGAAAAATATTTACTTTATTGACAATATTATTTTTAGTTGTTTCAAGTTTAGTTTCTTTTGTTGTGGGTCAAATTCCTGGTTCAGACAAATTATATTTAATTGGTAATTTTTCACACAGCGACATACCATTAGAATTAAAAAACCATATTGTTAAATTTTATTGGGCTGGTAAAAACCAAATGTGGTCATTAATTCCGTTGCATTGAAATGATGCTGGCAATGTAATTGCTCAAATGATTTTTGGTGTAGTTTATGGATTTTTGCTTGCCTTCTTTTTTGCGGTAATAGCAATTATTGGAGGTTCAGCTGGCGTAACAGGCATCATAGGTGAATATATGTCTGTAGTTAAACAGAAAAATTTTGGAACAATAAATGGGTATATTAATTTTGGTATTTTAGTTGTAGCGGTGGCTATTGGTTCTTATTTACCTGGAAGTTTGCTAATTAATTCGTTTGCTAAACAAATAGCACCTTCTAATACTGTCAATGATTGAAATGCTTTTGTTCAAAATATAGAAAATTGAAACAATTTAAATTCATATCAACAAGGTCAAATTATTACAACATTACAATCTTTTAAAGAATTGGCTTGATCGCCTTCAATGTATTTATCGCCAAATTTTGTTTCAACATTAATTTCAAATTTTGTCTTTGTTTTTGCTCTTAACAAGTTATTTCCAAGATTTAAAATTGTGCAATGTAAAGTTTATTCACCACATATGAGTGCTATTAAATCAGCAATTATTGGTGACAAAAAAACAATTAACAGTTTTACAGTTACAGTTGGAGAAGGCGGCTATTCTGGTTCAAAAACAAAAGTTCTTTCATCAATAACGTTATATAAACAAGTGCCTCGTTTAATCAAAAAAATCCGTGCAGTTGATGAAAACGCCTTAATTACAGTTTCAAATGTTGCTTCAGTTGATGGAAAATTATATATTCCAGATAGTAAATTTTAATAAAGTTGAATTCAACTTTATTTTTTTATACTAATTAAAATAATTTGATTTTGTCGTTTAATTACAATATCAAATAAACACTTTAAATTATAATTGAGTAATGAAATTTAATTATATAGATTTTGATAACGAACATATTCCAATCTATACCGATGATCGCAAAAGTGATACCACATTATTTTTTTTACATGGAATTAATTCAAGTAGCGATTTTTGTACTAAATTAATTGATTTACCGCATAAATATAATACAGTGGCGATTAATTTTCCAGGAAGCAAATATATTCAAAGCGAAAACATAGAAAATAAAATTAAGTTAAATAAATGGTATGAATACGCTAATGAAGTTATTCAACAAATAAAAACAAAACATATTTACATTTTGGCTCACTCTATGTCTGGTTTTATTGGTGCTAAATTAGCTAATCACCCTCGAGTTAAAAAAGTTATTTTGCTTTCTGCTATAAATCCTTTAATGATTAAATCTCAATCATATTCGATGTTAAAAAATTTATTAAATAATAATGTTAAATCTGGAGATCTATGAACAAAAATATTGAGTATGGGTTTAAAATTCAGTTCTTTTGGTCGTAATATTTTAAATATTAACGAAAAATGAGTACCTATAATTAAAGAAAACTTATTAGACACATCATTTTTAGAAAAATTACACAATTTATACTCATCTGCTAAAGACAAACTTATTTTTATTATTGGCGAAAACGACACAATTGTTGACTCAAAATGATTTATAGAGTATGCTAAAAGCATAGATGCACCACATTTTATTATTGGCCTAAATCATTCGCCATTGTACACTGACCCACAAGGTATTAATCATTTTTTAAATATTCTTTTTAAACCTAAAAAGAGAATGCCATACACAAAATTTATTGATTTTAGCAAAAATGTAATGGATGTTTTAATTGAATATGAAGAGCATAGTTTTGAAGATATTTTTAAAGCTGAATAATTATATATATATAGAAAAGAGGAAAAATGGATTATACAAGTTTCGAACTTAAATTAAAAAGTATATTTAGCACACATAGTGGGCCAAAATTGTTATTAAAATTAATTAATTCACCTTATAGATTTAATTCAAATTTGCACCCATTTAATGTATTAACTAAAATTGAACAATCATTTCTAAAAACTCAAGAAAACAGTTATTATAAATTTATTTTAAATTGTGCTGAAGAAATTTTTTATTCATCATTAAACGATATCGAACACATAAATAATAGTTTTAAACTTGATTATGTTTTAAATGATGATGAAATCGATAATCAAACCAATTATGACAAAAGCGAAATAGTAAAATTTAGATCTTCAATTGCTTTTCAAGATAAACAAAAACAAGAAATAACGTTATTGTTTGCGAAAAAACGAGATATTTTTTCAGTCAAAAAAACCGACGAATTCACTGAACAAATTTTATTAAGAGTTCGAGCACTACACCAAGCTTTTCCTGAATGAAAAATCAAGTATATTGTTTGATTTATTGACCCTCTTTACACAAATTCACAGGAATTTTTTGATAATTTTGTAAAACAACATAACAGCGAAAATATTGAAATTTTATTTAAATATGGTGTTGATTTGTTTGTTGATTATAAACTAGAGAAAAAATGAGAAGAGGTTCAACAAAACATAGATATTTTTAAGAAAAAAAATGAGGATTATTTCTTAAAAATGCCTAACTTATCGACTGACAAAATTACTCTTGAATTTATGGTAAATATGAGTAATAATACTTGAGAAAAATTAAATTCGAATAATTTAGATATGGTCCAATTAAGAAAAATTATTTTTGATGACGAAAATGAAAATAGTAATTTTAAAAAAGCAGCTCGTTTAAGATTAGAAGTTTTGAATGATAATATTTCCTAACTTAATTTCTATTTTAAAATATATATAGTAATATTTAAATGTACATTGGAGTTAGAGATGTTAAGAAAAGGTTTAAGAGAAAATAATTATTTAAATTCTAAACCAAATAATCAAAAAATTGAGGCTTATTGTAATTATTTAATTAAGTGATTACAATCACGTGTAAAAAAAGCAATGGCAAATGGCTTAATTGTTGGAGTTAGTGGTGGAATAGATTCGGCTTTAGTTTCGGCATTGGCAAAAAAAGCGTTTCCTAAAAACACTCTTGGCGTTGTAATGCCAATTGATTCAATGGAATTAGATTTAAAAGACATTCAAGAGCTTGTAAATAATATTGATTTAGAAATTTTAACAATTGATTTAAAATCCACATTTGAAGCAATTAAATTTGCTACAAATATTACAAATTCAATGTCGATTAGTAATATTAAACCTAGATTAAGGATGACAACTTTATATGCTTTGGCCCAACAAAAAAATTATTTAGTTGTTGGCACAGATAATGAAGATGAAATTTATATTGGTTATTTCACAAAATATGGAGATGGAGGTGTAGATATTTTACCTATTTCTAGATTATTAAAAAATGAAGTGCAATTAATGGCTAGTTTTTTAAATGTTCCAGATTCAATTATCAATAAAAAACCATCCGCAGGTTTATGAGTTGGTCAAAATGACGAAGATGAACTTGGATTTTCATATAATGAATTAGATAACTATCTAAATAATAATTTAGATCTTGTTAGCAATGATGCGCTAATAAAAATTAAAAAATTACATAATTTAACTCACCACAAACGTCAAAAACCTTATCAACCAAAAACAATAGAACAATATTTTAAAAAGGAGAATTAATATGGCAGGACACTCACATTCAGCTAATATCGCACATCGTAAAGGAGCACAAGATGCTGCAAGAGGTAAAATTTTTCAAAAATTATTTAAAGAAATTTATGTTGTAGCAACAGGAGCGGGTGGACCAGATCCCGACACAAATCCAGCTTTAAAATTAGCGATTTCAAAGGCAAAAGCCAAAAATATGCCTAAAGCTAATATTGAAAGAGCTTTAGCTAAAGCAAAAGGCGAAGCAAAAGATGGTGCTAATTTTATTGAAACATTATTTAATGCAACAATTACTGGTGGAGCAACATTTTTAATTAAAACATTAAGCGATAATCTAAACCGCACTAAATCATCAATGACAGCATATTTTAATCGCCAAAATGCAACATTAGGCAAAACCGGTCAAGTTCCATTTCAATTTGACTTATTAGGAATTATTGAAGTTTCTAAAGATTTAATTGATGAAGATACATTGACTTTAACTTCTTTAGAACACGGAGCAAACGATATTATTTCTAATGAAAAAAGTTATTTAATTTCTACTTCTCCCGACTCATTTAGTGATGTTAAAAACGCAATTGAAAATCAATTAGGCATTAGTGAATTTTTACAATGTGAAGTCACATACATTCCTAATTCAACTGTTGAATTTGATGTTGAAAAGACTGAAAAAATTAAAGAATTTATAGCCAAACTTGAAGATGACGATGATGTTCAAGAAGTGTTTCACAATATTGAACTATAATTTAAAAACGTGTCCATTGTTATGAACACGTTTTTAAATTAATTTAGCAAAAATGGTTCTAAAATTGAAATAAAATTCTCCCAATTTTCTTCAAACATCATATGACCTGTTTTTGGAATAAATGTTGTTTGAACGTATTTAACGTGTTCGTTAAAATAATTTAGACAATTATCTCTATCTATAACGGCATCTTTTTCTCCTAAAATTAATAATGTAGGAACTGTTATACTTTTTAAACCCAATTCAATATCTTCGTGTAGTTTTAAAACCGGAAGCGAATTGCCTAATTCAACAACATCGCTATTATTAAAATCATCAGCATTAAACGTTGCTTTAGTTAGACGCATTCATTTTTCATCGTTTGTGAATTTTGAAATATCAAAATATAAACCTTGTAAAAAATTTAAAAATTCATCAAATGTTTTTGGGAAATAAGTTTGTTTGTATGTTTCGGCAGTGGCTAATGAAGTTTTATTCATTGGTGCGATATAAACCATTTTTTTGAATAAATGTGGCTTTAATTTATAGGCTAATGATATTGTGCCACCACCCATTGAATGACCGATTAAAGTAACATTTTTTAAATCATTTTGTTCTACAAATTCTACTAATAATTGTGCATATTGATACACATTTAATTTATGATTTTTTTTGGCTTTTACTTTGCTATTTCCCGGAAATTGAATAGCATAATAATTAGATTTAGTTCAATATTTTTCAAATATTTTAAAAGCATTTGGATTTGAATTAAAACCATGTACAAAAATTATATTTTCGTTTGGGTTGTGATTATCTTTAAAAACATAAGGATAATCATAAATAATTTGTTTCATTTTTCTCCATTTTAAAATTTATATAATTATTTTGAATCTTTGATATAATGATATTGCGATGAGTCGCATTGAAAACTTTTTTACCTACCGCCTTAACCGGCGTTTTTTTATTTAAAAAATAATTAGTTATTTTTGTGTTAATTTAAGATTTCAAATTTTTTCAATAAGATCAGTATCCATTTTGTAACTTGAAGCAGATTTTATAGTTGCGTGAGTGTAACTAAAACCAGTTTTATCAGGTGTAATTGATTGAAAATATTTTAAAATTTCGTTGTTATATTTGATAATTTCATTTTTCAATTTATCAATATCATATTTATTTTCAAAAACTCGATTTAATTTTGGTTTGATTTTGGTTTGATTTACTTTATGTCCAATTGCGAGTGAAACTACTGGAAATGCTTGTCCTTGAATATTTAAATGTTTGATTAGCGGTTCAACCATCATTCTCGTTAAACCTAAAAACAAAGTGTCTAAACCTAAATTTACTGCTATATCCTGTGCCATAGTTGCTTGAATAAAAGCATCTCCAACAGCTACTGTATATGATTCGCTAGAATTGTGATTATATTCATAATCAGGAAATTCATTTTTTGCTTCAATCATTCTATTAAAATCAGCTAAAAAAACTAATAATAAGTTTGCTGTTTTTAAAGCCCCCGTGAATTTATTCACTTTGCTTAATTCATTCAAAATTTGACGATCTTTAACAACAATGACACTTGATGAGTGTCAATTAGAAGAAGTTGGAGCAGAATTAATCACATTTATTATTTTTTTATATTCTTCTTCAGTTACAGTTTTATTAACATCGAATTCTCGAACACTATATCTATTCATTATTTTTTGATAAAAATCCATAAATACCTCGTTTTTTGTTTATTTAGTAATTATTTACTTAATTACAAAATAATTATATTTTGTTATTGGTGAAAAATAATAAACTATTGATTACATTTTTATATGATTTACGATGTTCCGGGCAAACTCCATATCTTTTTATCAATTCATTATGCAACTTTGTGCAATAGCCTTTGTGCTTTCCAAAGCAAAATTGCGGATATTTAATGTCTAGATTTTGCATATAATTATCACGAAATACTTTGGCTAGTATCGAGGCTGCTGCTACAGTTAAAGACTGCGAATCGCCTTTTACCAAGTTTAATTGTTCAATATTTATATCGTTAATTGTTTCGTAATCAGTAATTATTAAGTTAGTAAAATTTAATTCTTCTACAATTTCACGCATTAATTTTCTTGTTGCTTGTTTAGGGTTTAATTTATCTACTTCATCTGAATTGCTTATTTTAATTGAATATGCTAATGCATCTCGTTTAATTATGTCAAATGCTTTTTGGCGTTGTTTAGGACTAATTTTTTTTGAATCATCAATTAGATTATTTTTATATTTTTTAGGCAAAATCACGCCAGCAACTACTATAGGTCCAGCACAAGCACCTCTACCCGCTTCATCTATGCCTAGGATTTTATTTTTATGTAAGTATTTTTTTTCGATATCTAAATTGTACATTCTTCTCCATTAAAAAATGTGGTATTAACCACATTACTTGTTTTTTTCTAAAATATCATAAATTAAGTTTGCTAATTCTTCTTTATTCATATTTTCATAGCCGCTAATGTATAGTTTTTTGGCTATTTCAAATAATTTTTCGGTTGGTAAAGCGATTAATTGGTCAATTTTTTCTTTACGAATAACTTCTTTTTCTTGTTTTTTTTGCAATATTTGCTCGTCATTTTCAGTTTTATTTGTGTTTTGTGTGTTTTGAGTATTGTTGTTGTCAAAATTTGTTCCAAATATTTGAGAAAACATAGATGAAAGTTCTTCGTTTTGCCCCATTTGTTCTTTTAAATTTTGTAGGGCTTTTGCGTTTGTAAAAGCAAAAGCTATAAATCTTGTTTCTTTGATGAACCCATAATAAAAACTTACTATCATAACATTTATCAAAACATCAATTGTAACTGAAGCTATTTCCAATGGCGAAAGTGCTGTGTTTCGTGTAAATGATTTGCTAAAAATTCCAAACAACAGTTGTACTACTGAAATAAAAGACATTATTCCATAAAATGTTATTACTCTTTGGCTAATGTGTTCAAAAGATTTTTGTTTATAACTTCTGTATACTCCAAGATAATAAGTAACATCTATATATATATTAATCGCAACTAATAAAACACTCAAAAATATAGATGCTGAAGCTGACGTTGAGGCATTATTTTGATTGTCTTGTAAAATTTGGCGATTAGCAATTACAATGGAAGAATTAATTATTACTTGTGTAATCATAGCAAGTAATATTAGCGCTATTGAGACACAGGCTCCAATAATAAACAATCTAAATTTTGGTTTTTCTAGAGACCATAACTGATTGGTATCTGTAATTTTTAAATATTCTCTTTTCATTTTTCTCCTTTTAGTCTTTTTTTAATTGTTCAAAATCAAAGTCAGCAACATTAAATTCTTCAGGTACAGGGGCATAAACTTTAATGTGTTTATTTGTTATAGGATGGTTAAATTCAAGTTTATATGCGTGTAAGCGTTGATTGAAGTTATCTATTTTTTTATTATAAACTGCATCTCCATAAACTGGATGCCCAATATATTTTAAATGAACGCGAATTTGGTGAGTTCTTCCGGTTTGTAACTCACAACGAACTAGAGATTTTGGTGTTTTATCAAGATAAAAATGTTTTAATAAATATACCGTAGTTATTGAACTTTTTCCTTCTTTATGAACAGTCATTTTTTTTCGATCGTTAGCATGTCTATTAATTGGCAAATTTATTTTAGTTGTTTGATTTTGAATTAAACCATCAGCTATTGCTATGTATGAACGATGTATATCGTGATTTTTTAGCATTTCTACTAACTTAATATGTGTTTGATTATTTTTAGCAATAATTAACAACCCACTTGTGTCCTTATCAATGCGGTGGACAATACCAGGTCGCAAGAGACCATTTTCATTAGACAATGTTTTAAAATGGTGTAATAACCCATTTACTAATGTATCATCGTAGTGTCCCGGAGCTGGATGAACAACCAATGAAGTTGGTTTATTCAATATTACTAAATCCTGGTCTTCATAGACAATATTTAAATTCATTGCTGTAGGAACTACATTAGTTATTTTTTCAATTAATTTAGTGATGGTAATATTTCAGCCTGGTTGGACTATATATTTAGGTTTATTGACTGGTATTGTATTATTATTCAATAAAACTGCTCCTTGTAAAATTAATTGTTTTACATCATTTCTTGAAAGTTGAGAATTATCGGAGATATACTTATCAATTCTTTCTTTATAATTTACTTCTAGTTTTATCATATGATTATTATATATTAATTATTATATTGATTCAAATTGTTAGAAATGATTAATACTTATTTTAAATACTTTAAATTGTTTATTACATGTTTAGTCAACCAAGTAAAGTCAAAATCGGGATTTAACATTAAAGATCATGAAATACCATAGAAATTAGCAATTGCTTTTACACGATAGTATTCATTCAAATCAAATGTTGAATCAGTGTTTTTTTTATAAATTTCAATAAATTTGTGTTCATCTTCACTGTTGTAGTCTAGATCAGAGCAATGATAAGCAATGTCAAAATATTTTGAGTTCATCGAGGCATACTCAAAATCAATGATTTTTATTTCTCTAGTTTTATTCATTAAAATATTCTCTCTATTTAAATCATTATGGCTTAATACTTCATTCCTTAATTCTTTTGAATTGTTAATGATTCTATTTTTTATTTCATCGCTAAAAACATCGTTAAACTTTTGATGATTTTTTAATTTTGATACATAATAAATAATTCGCTCATAAATATTATTTTGTGTTATTTTAACTGGGTAATTGTGAATATCAGCGATTGAAATTGCAATTTTTTCTCTAGTTTTTCAATCACTAAAATCTATATTTATTGTTTGAATAAATTTTCGCACAATTTTATAGCTGTCTTCATAAATTATTTTTTCATTTGGTTTTAAATTATTGAATATATTAAGTTTATGCAGATGATTAAAGCCATTTTTGTGTTTAATTTGAATAAAAATATCGTTTTTAACATACGATGTATTTGTGTAACCACCGTGGAGCTTTTTAGTATCTTTGTCTAAAATTAATTTTGAATAGGTTTTTTTATAAGCTAATTCTTTAAATTTGTCGTAAATATAAGCTATTTCCTTGAATTGTTCTTCACTTATATCAAAATTTTTTAAAATAAGATTTTTATCCAAATTTAAATTTCGGTACAAGGAAATAGCATCAAAAAATGGATGGGATTTTCTTACTCATTCAAAATCTATTAATTTAATTTTTCCTTGTGAATTAATTAGAATATTTTTACCATTTAAATCATTGTGTCCGGTTACTAAATCTTTGTCGTTGGTGTATTTTTTGACTAATTTTTGATATTTTTGGTTGCTTTTGCCATAATAAAAAAAATTAATGGCTTCAATATCTATTGGTAGCTGATGAAATTTTTTAACTTCGTTTATTATATTTATTTGGTCTTCAATGTTTAACTCAACATTTTCAATATTTTTACCTTCAAATCATTTTTTAATCAGTATCCCATCTTGATAAAATATTGTGTCTGTAAATTGCTGTAAAATTTTTTGTTCTGTTGAATGGTCAACCAAATTTGTTTTAGGTAATCTAATTTGGACTTTTAAATTATTATAATAGGCGCTAAATGTTAAATTATGAAAGCCTTCATAGACGAAATTTATATTTTTTAATTTAGATAACACATCTGTGTTTAATTTTTTTTTTAATATTTCTATCTTTGTTTGCATTATATTATGTCCATTTTTAGAATTTTATGTTTTGGTTAATTTCAAAAAGTAATCTGATAATATTTAAACTATGTTCTCTAAATAATTTTTTTTGCATTAGCGTTTCTATTTCGCTTAAATCACAATATTTAATTTCGTCAACTTCTTCTTTTTGAATTTTAAATTTGCTTAAATCTCAATCTGTTTGTGCTAAATAATAATCGACAATAAAAGTTGAGTAATATTCAGAAAAAACAGGTTTTTTGCGTGTAGAATCTAATCTGTAGCCAATTTCTTCCATTGCTTCACGATAAGCTCCTTGGAATGAACTTTCACCGCTCAAAACTGCTCCTCCAGCACTTAAATCTCATACACCCGGAGATATAAATTTATCTGGTGAGCGTTTTTGAATTAACATTTTACCTTCGTGGTTAAAAACTACAATAAATACTGCCAACAAATTGTTGTTTTTATTTGTTATGTGACCACGTGTTGTTGTTTGTCCGGTTTTATTGCGCTCGTCGTCATAAATATCAAGATATTCCATAACACCTCCATTTTAATTACTTTATTTTAATATTTTTTTATACTTAATATATGCGAAATTGAACAAAATCAAAAAATAAAGCGAAAATTACTAATAATTTAACAATAATTGCCACGTTTTTGTTTTTGCTTTTTGTTTTTTTATTTATTTGTATCGCTTCATGAAAAACTATAAAACTAATATCTAAAAATGGGTTTGGTTATTTTGTGTTTAATGACAATTTCACTAACTTAAATGTTAGTATTTTAAACAGTATTGCTTACACATTTGTTCTTGCGTTTTTGACTTTAGTTGTATCAATACCATTTGCGTTAAAAGTTGCTATCTTTATTAATTTTAGAACACAAAACAAACTTCAGAAAAGTTTAAAATTTATTTTTAAAATTATGGGTGCTTTGCCTTCAGTTGTTTTTGCGTTGTTTGCTTTAAAATTTTTGTCAAATGGAACAAAATTAATTTTTAATATAGTCCAAGGCCAAAATTTTTTTAGTGCATTGCAAATGTTTTATATCTTTAATTGTGCAGTCTTAATTAATCTTTTAAATAATGTTTTAAATGAATTCCAATTGTTACACAAAAGACTGGCAAAAGATAAAGGTTTAAGTGATTCAATTATTATTTACAAAATAATTTTAATTGAGAAGAAAAAACAAATTTTTAAGACTTTTTTTATGGCATTTATGAAAGTTGTTGGTGAAGCTTCAGCAGCGTCATTTATTTTATTATCTAATTCGTTAGAAAATGTTTGAAATAAAGGTGTTTTTGGTTTTTTAACATCAAGTTCTAAACCGGCCGCAACCTTAATAACAACTAATTTTTTAAATAGTTCTAATCAAGTTCGCGACTATTTATTTGCTTTAAGTTTAACCTTAATAGTCTTTATATCAATAATTAATTTTATAATTTACAGGTTTAGTTCATTGAATTTTAAACAAATAAGTCAAAAACAATTAATTTTAAAATACAGTTCAAAATTAAGCAACACCAAAAATAAAAAGTATTGAAGTATATATAATCATTACAAAATAATTAGTGAATTTTTTGCATTTATTTTAATTTCTTTAATTTTTGCTTTAATGTTTTTATTTATCATGTTTAAAGGATTAAAAGCAATATTTTCTGTTCAAAATACACTTAAATTTGAAAATAATTCAGTTATTTGAACAAGCGGAATTACACTTTATGCGGCTTTATGATGTACTCTTTTAAGTGTACCTATTTCATTTTTGATTTCTCTTTATTTTCAAAATTCAAATCCTAAATCTTGATTTAAAAAAATATTAAATATTTTTCTTTTAATAAGTGATGGCTTTCCTTCATTAATACATGGTTTATTTGCTTACACAATTTTTATTCAATTTTTTCATTTAAGTTTAGATCATCAGCATAACACTTCATTATTAGCGGGTGTTTTTGCCGTAGTTGTCTTGTTAATACCAACAATAGTTAGAGAATTCAATAATAGTTTTAAACAAATAGATAAGAATGTTATATCGATACTAAAAACAAAACATACAACAAAAACTTTTCACACATTTAAGATTAAATCTATTTTGTTAATACCCACATTTATTAAGGTTGTACTAATAAATTTTGCTTTATTTATTGCGGAGGCTTCGCCATTTCTTTTAACAAGTGATCATCACAATTCATCAGTATTTTCTCTGCTATATCCACAACAAACACTGACGACAAGAATTGTTGCTCAATTAAATTTAGACTCAAGTAACTCGGTTAATGTTATGTATGAAAGCGCCTTTGTGATTATTATTTTGATTGTAAGTTTAATTACTTTGCAAACAAATTTAATACCTAAATTAAATTTAAAAAGCCAGAAAAAATTAAATTCTTATTTTAGAAAAATGAATATTGATTTTGAGTTTGACGATAAAAAAAGTAAAGTTATTTGATTATAACTTTACTTTTTAGTTGTTTCGATTAGTGTTACAACATCCTGAATAGTTTTTATTTCTCTTAATTGTGAATCGCTAACACGAATATTTAATTCTTCTTCTAATTCAAAAATTAGCTCAGCTAATGTCAATGAGTCGATTCTTAATTCTTTTAATTCGGAATCTAAAGAAACTTTTGATTTAGTGTATTTTTGAATTCTTTGTATGACTTTATCTTTAATATTCATTGTCTAATTATACAATAATTACAAAACGTGGTTTGTTGTTTATATCATTAATGATTTGAGCATTTTGTATTGTTTTTCATTTTTCGATATGTAGAGGATTTATTTCTAAAATTAGTTTGCCATTAGGTTTTAAGTAGTTTTTATATTGATTTAAAATTTTGTCGTAAAAATATCAACCCTGATTTTTAGCAAACAACGCATGTTGTGGTTCAAAATTTAGATTTTTTTGGTTTTGCAAAACTATATCTTCGTCTAGATACGGTGGGTTTGACACAATTAAGTCAAATTTAGTGTTAATTTTTTCAAATAAATCACTTTGAACAATTTTAATATTCGAGTGATTATTAAAATTTAATTGTGCATTTTCTTTTGTTTGTTCAATTGCTCGTTGGTCAATATCGCTTAAAGTTACATTAACATTTTTAAGATTTTTTTTAATGGCTAAACCAATAAAACCTGAACCACAACATAAATCTAAAACATCTATATTTTTGCTAATTTGTGAATATTTTTCAATAATCATATACACCATTTCCTCGGTTTCATAGCGCGGAATTAACACTTTATGATTGAGATTAATTCTAGTGTTTAAAAATTCAACATAACCCATTATGTATTGAATTGGTATTCCTTGTTCCAGTTTGTTTTTTTCTTCTATACTTACTGTGGGTTCTAAACCATAACGTTTTTTTTCTAGTATTAAATCATCAATTGTTGGCATTATTTTAGACCACTTGCTGCTATTTTTTGATTTTGTTCTTCAGTCAATAAACTTTGAATAATTGGTTCTAATTTGCCTTCTATTATTTGCTTTAAGGATGTTGAAAAGGCAATTCTATGATCTGTAACTCGATCTTGTGGGTAATTATAAGTGCGAATTTTTTCACTTCGATCTCCATGGCCAGCCAATTTACGATAAGACGATTCTTCGTCTTGTTTTTTTTGCATTTCTAAATCATAAAGTTTTGATTTTAACACTGCGATTGCTGCTTCACGATTTGCTATTTGACTTCTTTGATCTTGTGAACTTACAACAATTCCGGTTGGTATATGTGTAATTCTTACTGCCGAATCAGTAGTATTAACACTTTGACCACCAGCACCAGATGAACGGTATGTGTCAATATTTAGATCGCTAGATTTAATCTCGATATCGATGCTTTCATCGATTTCAGGCATGACAGTAACTGTGACAGTTG
This sequence comes from Mycoplasmopsis phocirhinis, assembly GCF_004216495.1. Taxonomy (NCBI): domain Bacteria; kingdom Bacillati; phylum Mycoplasmatota; order Mycoplasmoidales; family Metamycoplasmataceae; genus Mycoplasmopsis; species Mycoplasmopsis phocirhinis. The sequence continues at coordinate 57,175 of NZ_CP034841.1, forward strand.
AAGTATGAATTCGACCACTACTTTCTGTTGTAGGTACTCTTTGTACACGGTGCACACCAGTTTCAAATTTTAGTTTTGAATATGCGTTTTCACCTTTAACCATAAAAACAATTTGACTAAATCCTCCTGCATTAGCAGGTGAAGAAGATAATATAGAATGTTTAAAGCCAATTTCTTCGGCATATTTAGAATACATTCGATATAAATCACCAGCAAAAATATTTGCTTCATCGCCACCGGCTGCTCCACGAATTTCAATAATTACATTTTTATCATCGTTATCATCTTTTGGCAAAATCAAAATTTTTAATTGGTCTTCTAATTGATTTAGTTTTGGCTCATTTTCTTCAATTATTGATTTGGCAAATAAAATTTCATCATCATTTTTAGACGAAAGCATTTCTTTAGCAACTTTAATATCACTTTCTAGATTTAAATATGTAATAAATGTTTGAGCAATATCTTTGATTTTGCCTGCTTCACGGTTTATTTTTGTATATTCTTTAATATTATTTATAATCGATTCATCACTTAATTTATTGTTTAATTCTTCATATTTGGTTTTAATCCCAAGTAAGGATTTATACATAGTTTGTTCCATAGTTTTATATTATAAACGAAAGGTTGAATATTACACCATATATCATCATGGTGCAAATTAAAATAGCAGTTTAACTGCTATAATAAAATAATATTTTGTTGAGCTAACTCATTTTTCATTTCATCTGGTCAATAAGAAGATTGAACTTCACCAATATGTTCTTTTTCTAATAACAACATACTTATTCTACTTTGACCTATTCCACCCCCAATAGTTAAAGGTAAAATATTGTTTAAAATATCTGAATGAAATTTTGAAATTTGCTTGACTTGTTCTAAATTCATTTTTGATTGTTTTAGTAATGAATTTTTATCTACTCTTATACCCATTGATGAAATTTCAATGGCTTTATTTTTTCATGGAGCATAGATAATTAAATCACCATTTAAACTCCAATCATCATAATCAAAAGCACGTTTTGAATGAGGAATACCTGAATTTAAATTTCATCCAATTTGATAAATAAAAATAGTTCCTTTTTCTTTTGCTAATTGGTTTTCTCTTTGTTCAGGTGTTAAATTAGGATATAAATCTTCTAGTTCTTGAGCACTTATAAAATAAACTTCTTGATTGAATTTTTGAGTTAAATTGTATTTTTGATTAATGTATTCTTTTGTTTCAAAAACACATTTATTGATTGAATTAACAGTTGATTTTAGATAATCAATATTTCTATTTTCTTCTAAAATTATCTTTTCTCAATCTCATTGATCAACATAATATGAATGTGTATCGTCTAAATCTTCTTCGCGTCTAATTGCATTCATATCTGTGTATAAACCTTCACCAACATTAAAATTGTACTCATGTAGTGCTTGTCTTTTTCATTTTGCTAACGAATGAACAATTTGTAATTGTTCGGGGTTATTTTTAGGTGAAAAATTAACTGGCTGTTCGCCATTTAAAGTGTCGTTTAAACCAGATTTTCGAGACACAAACAATGGAGCTGTCGCTCTTGTAAGATTAAGTTCATTTTTCAATTTTTCTTGGAAAAAAGATTTTAAATCTTGAATAGCACTTTGTGTTTGTCTTATTGATAATTTTGATTGATACATGATCCTCCTTTTTGATTGTTTTTATATGTTTTATTTTAGTAAATTAGTTTTTTAGCGAAAATTAATTTTAAATTTTTCAATATAATGTTGATAAATTTTGCAAAAGTCTTTTTTTTTTTTTTTTTTGGTATTTTTATATATGAAAGGAGGTAAACATGAAAAATAGAACAGTCTTATCTTTATTATCATTCTTTTTTGGGCCACTTGGTATAGATAGATTCTATGCCGGTAGAGTTGGACTAGGAGTTGCTAAAATGTTAACTTTTGGTGGACTAGGTGTTTGAGCCTTTGTAGATTTTATTTTAGCTCTTTCAGGAGAACAAAGAGATTCTGAAGGTGAAAAAATTAAAAATTGATAATCATAAAATCAACTTACAAAATGAAATGTAAGTTGATTTTTATATTTTTATGTGTCAAAAATAAAATTTAATTTATTTGGTATTTTTAGATAAATTCTCATTTCATTTTTTAGATATAGATTTTTGAATTAAGTAAATATATGGTATTCCTAAATTAGTTTCAATTAACGAATCAATGATGATTGGTCCTCATTGTAATTTTCTGATACCATTAATCATTAAGGCAAATTCTCAAGCAAATTGAACACTAATACCTATAATTAACATTCTAACAATAGGTAATTGAGATTGTTTAGTGATTAAATTATATGTTATTAATGCAAAATAGCCGATTACCAATATCATAGCCATAACTCAATGATATTTTCCAGTATGTCTTCAAATTATGATTTGCTGTGCATTTGATTGTAATTTAGATATGATAGGTGAACATATTCATCAAATCACAATGATTAAAGCAAAATGAAGTAAATGTTTATCTTTTTTAATTGCTAGTCATATAAGTAAAAAATTTGTTGTACCATAACTCATTGATAATCACAACAAAAATCAAAATGGATTAGCACCAATAACTACTCTTTGATTTAATGCTTTATAAAAAATTCCCCAATCTACAACAAAATATAATAACCCACCCGCAAGAGCGAATAATGTTGTCATATATTTTTTTTTATAAATTAAAAGTGAGTAAAGAAAAAGCAAAAATATAATATCTAATATAACCAAAGTTAAATTCATTTGTCTACTTGGGATATTGTTTGGTATTAAAATATTACTCATATATTCTCCTTAAATTAAAATTCTACTTTATTTTTGAAAAAATTAAAAAATCAAGCGTATGCTTGATTAAATTATTTTTCTATTTTAACTTTGATTCCAGGACCCATTGTTGGTGAAACTACAAGATTTTGCATGTATGTACCTTTAACAGTTGTTGGTTTTAATTTTTTAATTAAATTGATAACAGTTTGAGCGTTTTCAACTAGTTTAGTTGTGTCCATAGAAACTTTACCAATTTGAGTATGTACAACACCTGCTTTATCAGTTCTATAATTTGCTTTACCTTTTTTAAGTTCTTCAACAGCTTTTTCAGGAGTTGGAGTAACTGTTCCAGTTTTTGGGTTAGGCATTAAACCTTTAGGACCAAGTTTTTTACCATATTTACCTAAAATAGGCATCATTGTTGGGTCAGCAACCATAACATCAAAATCAAAGTCATCTTCTTTAATTTTTTGTTCTAAAGCAGCACCATCAACAACCTGGTCAGCTCCTGCTGCCTGTGCTAATTTTTGTTTTTCAGGGTTATTCGTAACTACCAAAACACTTATTGTTTTACCAGTACCGTGTGGTAATAAAACAGCACCACGTAATTGTTGGTCAGCTTTACGCACATCAAGATTTAATTTAAACACTAATTCTACTGAACCATCAAATTTTGAATATGATGTTCTTTTAGCTAATTCAATTGCTTCAGCTAATTCGTATGCTACATTTTTATCGAATGATTCTCATGCAGCCTTTATTTTTTTACCAACTTTAGCCATTATTTATCTCCTTCTGAATCGAAACCTTCGATTAGAATACCCATATTTTTAGCAGTTCCGGCAATAGTTCTCATTGCTGCCTCAATATTATTTGTGTTTAAATCTGGTAATTTGTATTCAGCAATTTCTCTCAATTGTTCAACAGTTATTGTTGCAATTTTTGTTGTTTTAGCGTTTGAGCTACCTTTTGAAAGTTTTGCAGCCTTAATTAATTTGTAACTCGCAGGTGCTGTAAAAACCTTAAAGTCAAATGATTTGTCTTTATAAACTGTAATTTGAACAGGGACTGGTTCGTCTCCTCTGTCACGTGTTGCGTCATTAAAAGCACGTGTAAAATCTGGCATATTAATACCAACACCTGCTAAAGCAGGACCTGGTTTAGCTTGACCAGCTTTAAATTGTAATTTACGCACACGGACAATATCAGCTTTTGATTTTGCCATAATTATATCCTTTCGATAGTGTGGTTCTAGCGATTTTTATCTCCCACTAGTTTAGAGGCAATTAAAATGTAAATTGCTTTTTAATTATATTTTTTTCTCTAAAAATTAATAATAAATTTATTGTTATTTTTTATAAAAAATATCATCTTGTTTATATTTTCAAATTCCGATTTTATTTAGTCTAGCTTTTGCTTCAATTGATATTAATGTGTCATAATATTGCTGAATTTTTCAATTATTATTTCAATAATTAATGTTATTGCGGTTTTTATCTAAATATTTAACTCTGGCCAAACCATTTTTTAGTAAAAAAACATTAACATCAATATTTTGATAATTTCATATTCTTGCCACTATGCGTTTATATTTGTCCGTTGAAATTATTTGTACTTTAATTGGTTTGTTATTAAGTAATTTTTTTAATTCTTGCCTTGCTTTTTGGGCAAAAATATTTTCTAATAAAGCTACATCGTTTTTTGCTTTTTTAGTTTCTGGCGTGTCAATGCCTAGAAATCTTAATCCAGTTTTTTGATTATTATAATCGAGATAAATTGTGTCACCATCAGCAATATAATATTGCGAAAAAAATTCAATTTTACCTTCAGTTGAAAAAGAAAGATTACAACTTGTTAAACCTATAATTGGTATAAAAACGACCGGCATAATAAATTTTAATTTCATACTAAATATATACAATTTGATTCATTTTTTAACTAAACGGAATTATTTAATATTTTTGTTGAATTTTTTTAAAAATAGATATTGGAAATTCAATATCTGTTTTTAATTTTTATGTTTTGTGTCCAATATAGACTTAATGATATCGATTGCTTTTGTCGGGTTTATTTGACCACCAGAAATTTTCATTAAAGAACCCTGAATCATTTTTAAAACTCTTTCAGGTCTTGTAGGATATTCATCTACAACTTTTGTGTTTTGAACTATAACTTCATTAACTCATTGAGTAATTTTTATAGGATCAGAAATTTGTGATAAATTATGTTTTTTTACTAATTCTTCAATATTTCCATTGAAATTTTGAAGTAATGGAATTAATTTTTTAAATGCTCTACCACTTATGGTTTCATTATCTAATAACGAAATTGCTTGCTCAAGATATAAAGTTTTTATACCTAATTCAACTACATGTTTGTTGTTTGAATTGGCAAGTGAAACAACTTCGGCAAAAAATAATTTTGCTAATTTATCTTTATCTAAAACATTAATTGAATCAAAATAATTTGCCAATTCTAAATCATTAACAAGTGAATTGATATAAATTTGGGCAATATTGTTTTGTTTATATCTTTGTTCTCTTTGTCAAGGTAATTCATTTAATTTAATTGAGTTAATAAATTCATCGCTTAATTTAATGATTGGAATATTTGGTTCTGGAAAATATTTATAATCTATTTCGCCTGTTTTATCACGCATTGAAATATTTGATTGAGTTTCGGGGTCAAAACGTTTAGTTTCTTGTAATATTTTTTCGCCAAGTCTTAATTTTTTGCTTTGTATTTCAATTTCATTTTCTATTGCTTTAGCAATTCCGCGAAAAGTGTTAATATTTTTAATTTCAACTTTAGTTCCTAAAACGTCAAAACCTCTAGGTCGCAATGAAATATTTATATCTGCGCGCAATGAACCTTCTTCCATTTTAGCATCTGAAATACCAAGTGCAAGGGCAATTTGACGAATGTAACTAACATATTCTACTGCTTGTTGAGCACTTTTAATTGAGGGAGTAGTTACAATTTCAATTAAGGGCACACCTGCGCGATTATAATCTAATTTTGTCACTTCACCGTGATGTTGTCTTGCTGTGTCTTCTTCTAAATGAATTCTTTCAATCAATACCTTTGAACCTGTTTGTTGATTAGTTATTATTTGTCCATTACAACCTATTGGTCGATAAAATTGAGTAATTTGGTAACCTTTTGGTAAATCTGGATAAAAATAATTTTTACGATCAAAATGCAATTCAGTGTCAATATCCATTTGTAAAGCTTTGGCTAATTTAATTGCACTAATAACAGCTTCTTTATTTAATAAAGGTAAAGTTCCAGGATAACCTAAATCTATTTGGCTAACTGTAGTATTTGGCTGGGCGCTAAAATCAATTCTAGCAGGCGAAAACATTTTGGTTTTAGTGTTTAATTCTAAATGAATTTCTATCCCTATGACTACATCAAAACTATTCATTTTTGCCTCCTAAAAATTCTTCAATTCAAAGCGTATGTGAAAGTAGTTTTTCATCTGTATAAATAGCTGAATCAATTGCTAAATTAACACCCAAATTATTATCATTTTTAATTCAAGGTATAGTTATTGATGGATTTCCGGTTAAATTTGAAGTTGTTAAAATATATTCCATAAAATCATATGATTTGTTTTTTGTTGAATCGATAAAAGGTGCAATATCGGCACTAGCCGAGTAAATTACAATATCGTAATTAGAGAGTAAATTATCTCAATATTCTTTGATTAATCTTCTTACTTGTTGTGCTTTAATAAATAATTCTTTTTGGTTTTGTGAAAACAAAAAAATACTTCCTAATGTTAATCTTCTTTGAACCATTTTGCCAAAACCTTGTGAACGTGTGTTAGTAATGATTTGCTCCCAATTGTGTCCTGATCTTCTTTGACCAAAGGCAATTCCATTTAAATTTGCTAAATTAGAAGAGGCTTCAGAATATGAAATAATGTCATAAACCGGCTTTACTGCTCGCAATAAATCTTCATTAATTTTGACTTTTTCAACTTTTATGTCAGTACTTTGTAGTTTTTTAATTAAATCATTATAAGCATTGTTTGTGAATTGTGCGAGATATTTAGAGTCTAAATCTAAAATTGCAATTGATTTAGGTTTAAGTTTTATTATATTATTTATTTTAACATCAACACTTGTGTGGTCGTTTTTATCAACGCCATATAAAACTTGTGAAATTACAGCAATATCATTAGTATTGTGAGCAAAATAACTAACTGTGTCTAAAGAAGAAGCGTAGGCAAACATTCCATAACGACTAATAGCCCCATAACTAGGTTTAAAACCAACAATGTTATTATAAGAAGCGGGAAGACGCACACTATCTCCAGTGTCAGAAGCTAGGGCAAAAGCGATATTTTCACTTAAAGTAGCAGCTGAACCCGATGAAGAACCACCGACTAATCTTGCACTGTCTTTTGGATTTGTAATTAAACCAAATGCACTATAAGTTCCAGTTCCTCCTAAAGCTAACTCATCATTATGTACTTTAGCAACAGGTATAGCACCAGCATCAATTAATTTTTGAACAGCACTAGCATTGTAGCCGGGTGTAAAATTTTGTAATATATTGCTTGAAGCAGTTGTTTTAGCATCTGCTGTAGCAAAAACATCTTTTATCGTAAAAACAGCATTTTCCAATAACGAATTATTGTTAATTTCGTTTTTTTGTTCAAAAATATGAGCAACAGCATTGTTTTTGTTGGATTTTAATTCCAATACAGCTTGTTCAAATTTTCCATAATTTAATAATTTCATTATTTTACCACCCTTGAAGTAATGATGTAGTCGTCATCCGAATCGGCTGCGTTATGTAAAATATGTTGTTTTGAAACAAAGCCATCAGTATTTTCAACATCTTCTCTAAAAAAATCTATTAGAGGTGTTTCATTAATATGCGTTAAAGGTTTCACGTTTTGAGTGTTTATTTTTTGCATATTTTTGAGTTGGTGTTCAAGTAAATTTCATTCAGCAAGAATTTGATTTATTACATCTTCGCTGGGCTCTAACAATAAATTTTTAACAATATTTACTAATTTTTCTTTATCAATCGTTTTCATTTTTCTCCTGTACTCAATTTTTTGGTTTGCAAGTGAATGTTTTGTTGTTTAAATAAGAAAGATTGTTGTTCAAATTTTTAAATGTCAATGAATATGAATGCAATAATACTCGTTTAAAAGGTTTAGCACCATATTTAGTATCACCAACGATTGGCGAATTTAAGTAAGCACAAGTGGCTCTAATTTGGTGTTTTTTGCCAGTTAAAATTTTAGCGTAGTATCGACCTTGTTTAAACTCAATGTTTGTGAGTGCTAGTTGAGAATTTTTTGTTTGATTTGCACTGATATACATTCGTTTTTGTTCATCGTTTTTTGTAATATAGAATGAATATTTACCTGTTTTTATTGGTTTTTGAGGTACAAAAATATATTCTTTATCAAAAAACTTATTTGCTTGATTTAATTCAACCAATGTTTCATAATTTTTAGCGTACACAATTAAACCACTGGTTATTTTATCTAATCTTCCTACGTGGCTTGGCTTAAAAGCTGTAAGTTGCTTGAATTGTAAATATGAATAAACTTGTTCGTCTAAAGAATTTAGAGATCCATGAACATTTATTCCTTCATTTTTATTAATTAAAATAATGTTTTGGTCTTCGTAAATTATTTCGCTTTTAAGACTTATTTTTTTATTAAATTCAGTTAATGTTGTGTCATTTTTGTTTAAACCAAAAATTTCAATTGAATCATTTTGCTGAATTAAATAATTATGATCTTTGATGCGTTTTGAATTTATTTTTATATCGCCATTTCTTATGGTTTTGTGTAATTTTGATAAGGGAACTTTTTTGTAGATGGCTGTTAAAAATTTCAACAATTTTCTTTGACTATCGTTTGCTGTAGCAATAAATATTTTTTTTGACATCGTAATATAAAATAGTGGAAAAACCACTATTCGTATTGGTCTGGTCGCTGTGAATCAAAAAAACTAAAATCTTCTTGTGATTCATTATCTAAACCATCTATAAAATTAAATTCATTCAATCTAGGTAAATCTGCCATTGTTTTTATACGAAAATAATCGTAAAATTTATTTGTAATTCCATATAGGACTGGATTACCTGGAGTTGGACTAATGCCAACCTCTTCAATTACTCCTTTTGCTAACAAAGTGTTCATAACTTGTTCACTAGCAACTCCACGGATATTATTAACCATAGAACGAGTAACTGGAGCTTTATATGCGACAATTCCAGCAACTTCGATCGCTGCGTTTGATAATCTATGTTTTTTAACAACTTGTACCATTTTAGTAATATATTCACGGTAAGTCTCACGGGTTGCTAATTTGTAGATATCATTAAAATTAACTACTTTTAGCGCTGTTTCACGTTTATTATAGTCTTTGATAAAGTCATTCATTACTTTTTTAGCTTCTTGAATAGTATTAAGATTAAAAATTTCTTTGACTTGTTCTAATGTTAAACCTTCATCCCCTTGAATGTATAATAATGCTTCTAAAATATTATTTTTCATATTCTGGACCTCTTTCAAAAATTATTTTGCCGAATTGTTCATCTTGAGTTAATTTTATTCTTTGAGCTTTAACTAAAACTAAAATAGCTAAAAAAGTAATCACGAAATGATTCATGCTTGGCTGGGTAAAAATCATTTCAAATGTTACATTTTGGTGAGTGTTAAATAAATTTAAAATGAAAGGAATTTGATCTTGCGGTGTTAATTGAAAATGGTCAAGTTTGGTTCTGCGCAATTTTTGTGCATAAGTGCGCTCAAACATTTTTCTTAAAATTGTTACTAGTTTTAGCGGATTAGAAGTTCCATCAAGTTGAGTTTTATCATCATCAACTAAAAATTCTTCAATATCACTAGGTTTTTTGATAAAAATTAATTTTCTTAATTCTTCTCTTTCACGCAACGCCTTTGAAATTTCTTTAAATTGTTGATATTCATATAAACGACGTAAAATTTCGCGTTTATCTTCTTCAATCTCTGGTTTTTCTTCAGGTGTATATAAAATCATTTTTGTTTTAAGTGCTAATAAAGTTGCGGCCATAACTAAATATTCACCAGCAATATCTATTTCATTGTCTTGTAAATTTTGAATTATATTTAAATATGCTGTTGCTAATTCAGCAACATCTATATCCATAATATCTTTTTTCTTATCTTGGACTAAGGCTAAAAGTAAATCAAGCGGACCGTCAAAATTTTTAATATTTATTGAAAATTTTGTTGTGTCGTTTACAAAAATACTACTCATTGTTTAATGCCTTTTCAATTAATGTTTTAACTCTTGTAACAATCGCCTGGTTATCCATAGATAAAAATTCTCCAGGTTTTAAAGGTTTTAAAAATTGAACTTTAATAACAAGTTTTTTTGAACGGTTTTTGTTTAAAGCATCACGCGTATCACTTATAGCAACTGGAATTATTGATAAATATTGACTTTGGGCCACTTTAACTGCTCCGGCTTTAAATTCTCCTAAACCTTGTTCTTTAATTCTAGTTCCTTCGGGAAATATTACTCCATATCGTTTATTGGCTTTAACAAAATCACCATATGATTTTAAAGTATTAAGTGAATTTCTTATATCGCTACGATCGATGAAAAAAGTATCCAATAATTCAAGAGCATCTTTGACAATTCCTTTTTTCTTTAGTTCGATTTTAGCTAAAAATGTTGGTATTTTATTTCCACCTTCCCTTGCGTGATCAGTTTTTCTCAAGGCCGCTAATAATATAATTGGGTCTATATTTGATTTGTGATTAGGCATTAAAATCGCTGGCGATTTTGGTAAATCGTTGTAGCCGCTAATTTCAAGTTTTATGTTGAAATATCAAAGAATTTGTCTAGCCCTCTTCAATAAATAGTCGTTTCGCTGTTGAGGAGTTAAATCATTAGGTTGTCTTCGATATTTTCTTGCTTTTACTTTTAATCTTCATCAACACCACAAAAAATGCCAAAACAAAAAAATCATTTTAATATTAAAACTCATATTACTCCTTAATTTTGATATAGAACAAAAGCGACAATTAAATCGCCTTCATTACTTGTTGAAATAGAATAGTTATTTTTGTAATACCAACCGTTTTCGCTATGAATTAATTCAATTTTGCTGAATTCAATTAAATTGTTATTAGCTTTATATAAAGCTTCTTTTATTGCTCAAATACTGGCTAAATCTTTTGCCTTATTTTTACTTTTTTCAATTATTTTTAATTCATTTGGGTGACAATATCGTTCAATAAACCCATTACTCAAATTGTTAAACCTACGGACTGATGTTATATCTACTCCTATCTTCATATGATTATTATAATTTATGTATTACATTATTTTATTTTTTTTATTGAAAAAGAATACTTTTTTCCTTTTTTAGTGTTCTTTGAAAACATAACTTTTCAATATATATGAATAAAAATCGAGGAATGCTACTGGAAAAAATTATCAATCAAACAATTTTATATTATGAAAAAAATGGTTTAGCTGTAATTGAGAAAAAAACTTTGCCGATAAAATTTCAAAAAATGAATTCAAATAAACAAGTAAGTGGAGCATTTGTATTTAAAAAAAGCACAGTGGATTATATTGGTTGCTATAACGGCAGTTTTATTGCTTTTGAAGCAAAAACCACTAACGAAAATAGATTACCTTCGAGCAATATTTCCCCACATCAAATTCAATATTTAAGTAAAATTAGTTCTCTTGGCGGAATTTCGTTTTTTATAATATTTTTTTCACAATGAGATGAGTTTTATTTAATAAGTGCTAAATATCTGCTTGAGCATTGAAAAAAATCATGAACATACGAAGAAATTAAAAATGCAGGATATTCTATTGAATTAAGTTATCCTGGCATTATTGATTTTTTACCTTATATAGATAATTTATTCAGCTAAATTATCTTTTAGGTATTTAGAGGGTTTAAATTTAACCACACGCTTTTTCTTAATAGTTATTTTTTCTTTTGTGAAATGATTGATTGTGTCTCGTTCATCTCTAACCACAGTTTCAAATGTACCTAGTGAACTTAATTGAACCTTTTCGTCTCGTGCTAAAGTGTCTTTAAGCACATCGATGAATTTTTCAAAAAAATCATTCGCAATTCTAACGGGTACACCCATTAAACTTGCTACTTCAGCAACAAATTCTTTTTTAGTCATATTTTCCTTTCGTTAAATAAACATTTAATTATATTATTTTAATTATTCTAGGCCAGATTTATTTTTAAAAATTAATTTTAGAGGGCAACCTTCAAAATCAATCATCGATCTGATTTGTTTTTCTAAAAATCTCTCATAACTTCAATGTAAAAATTTTTTATTATTTACGTAAAACATAAAGATTGGTATTTGAGTGTTTAAAAGTTTTCTAGCAAAATAAATATTCAATCTTCCACCATTATATGGTGCAGCTGGTTGAATAAGTTGAGTTTCTCTTATTAAATTTGAGAGGATTGAAGGCTTTACATCACGTTCTAAATTTTGTTTTACACGTAAAACAGTTTCTAACAATTTATTGATTCTTTTATTTTGCAATACAGAAACAAAACAAAAAGGAACTCATGGAACAAAGTGAAATTTATTTCGCATATTTTTTTCAAAATTCGCCATAGTGTTCGTTTCTTTGGTTATTAAGTCTCATTTATTAATTACAACTATAATTGGTTTTAGATTTTCTAAAGCATAACCTATAATTCGTGAGTCAAAATGACTTAATTCTTTAGAAGCATCAATCATTATTATTGATAAATCAGATTCATCTAACGCTGAAATAGCACGCATTAAAGCGTATTTATCAATCATATTCACTATTTTACTTTTTTTTGTAATTCCGGCAGTGTCAACTAGTTCAAATTTTTGCTCATTAATATTGATGTATGTTTTAACACTATCGCGCGTTGTTCCGGCAATTTCGCTAACTATAGATCTTTGCTCTCCTGAAAGTAAATTTAATAAAGAAGATTTACCAGAATTTGGTCTTCCTATGATTGAAAGTTTAAAATTTTTTTCTGTTTTTTGTTCATCTAAATTTAAATGAAGTAAACATTCATCTAAAACATCACCTACTCCGTGCCCGTGTTGAGCACTAATTTGAAATATTTTATCTGCTCCTAATGAATATCATGATCAATTAAATAAATCATTATTATCTAATTTATTTGCCACCACTATAATTGGTTTGCTACTTTTACGTAAAATGCTTAAAATCATTTGATCATCATTAGTAATTTCGCTAGTTCCATCTACCATAAAAATAATCACATTAGCTTCATCAATTGCAATTTTAGCTTGTGTTCTAATTTGTTCTTGAAATGGTCGATTTTCGACCTCAATCCCACCAGTGTCAATAATTTTAATTTCTTTGCCACTTCACTCAAAAATTTCATAGAGTCTATCTCTAGTAACACCCGGTTCGTTATAAGTAATAGAACTTTTTTTACCCACCAAACGATTAAATAGGGTGCTTTTTCCAACATTTGGTTTACCGATGATTGCGATTACGTTATTTCTCATTTTCTTTTTCCTTGATTAGTTTAATGATGTTTTCAACAACTGTTTCAAAATTTATTGAAGTACAATCAATAACATTAGCATCTGGCACTATTTTTAGTGGGTCATTTTTTCGATTCGAATCTTGTTTATCTCTTGCTTCAACTTCTGCTAACACTTCGTTGAAATTAGTATTGTAACCTAATTGTTGGTTTTGTAAAATACGCCGTCTTGCTCGTTCATTGGCTGTAGCTGTTAAAAATATTTTTACTTCGGCATGTGGCATTATACGATAAGTAGTGTCACGGCCATCCATTATATAGCCTTTATTGGCTTTTGTGATTTTTTGTATATAGTTAACGACATATTCTCTTACTTTTTTATAAACAGCAATATTTGAAGATATTTGTGAAATTTTATCTGATCTAATTAATAAGGTAATATCAAAACTATCATGATAAATTTTTTGGTTTTCATCTAAAGTTATTAGGAGGATTTTATCATCCAAATTCGCATTGACTTGCTTTTCGTTTTTATAGTCAATATTGAGTTTGTTTATTACATAAGCTATAGCTCGATAAATACTGCCTGAACTTATAAAAGTGTAATTGATTTTTTTAGCAACCTCTAGTGAAACTGTGGATTTACCCGCCCCTGAAGGCCCATCTATTGCAACATTAATTTTTTTCATAAATCTCCTTAATATTACTGCATAAAATTTACAATAAATAAATCTTACTAAAAAAATAAAAACTTTACATTTAAAGTTCTACTTTTGTTATAACAATTTCTGCCGAATCGTCTAAAGTCATTGTATCAGCATCATCAAATCTGGATTTTAAACCTGTATCTAAACCTTCGTGTAATTGAGTTTCTATATAATTTTGTTTAATCATTTGAGCAATAGTTTTATCTTGCAAAGAAATTTTATTGAAATAATTAGTCGGATTTTGCTTTAATTTTTGCTCAAAGATATGTAAGTTGATTTTAATATTGCTAAGTTCTTTTAAACTAATTAAAGGTTCAGTATTAGTTAAATTTAATTTTTCCTCTTTAATCATAAAATCATTTGTTTTTTCAATTAAATCATTATCTGGAATTAAATTAAAAAACATTTTTAAATCATTTTCAAATTGCTCGTCTTCTTTGATTAGTGAATTCAATAAACTTTTAGAATCATAACCGACATTAGGTAATTTTTCATAAAATATTTTTTTTGTTGCTGCTTTCATATTTTTATTATAAATAACAATCTAAATAATTTAGTACTAAGTTTATGAATTGATTAAAATTTTTAATAAATTAGATTTTATTTAGTATAAATTTACTCTTTTGCTTATGTTTTAATATACATACTGGTTAAAAATTTAAATTATTTATTTGGTAATTAATTATATGGTGCCAATTACGGGAATCGAACCCGTGGCTATTGATTACGAGTCAACTGCTTTACCACTAAGCGAAACTGGCAGTAAAACAATTATTTAAATTGTTTTTAAAATAATCGTTTGTTTTTTGCCTTTTTTAAAAATAGCAAATTTTGAATTATACTTGTGTGGATTGAATAAAGTTAATTCAGTCACAAATTCTTCATCAATTTTTAGGGCGTTATTTTGAATAAATTCTCTTGCTTCCCTTTTTGAAGCAATAAATTTATTTTTAATTAGATTTTGTACAATATTTTCATTAATAGCAATCTTTGAGACTGGTAAATATAATTCCATTTGCTCTAAATCTTGAACAGTTAGAGCTGAAGCATCAAATTTTTTATTAAATAAAATTTTTGTTATATTAACAGCAATTTTAGCCTCATCTTCGCCAAAAATATCCTTAACTACATTAAAAGCAAGCGTTTGTTGAGCAAAACGTAAAGAAGTATTTTGCTGGTGTTTTATCATTATATTTTTAATATCTTCAACACTGATGAATGTTAATCATAAAAGAAGTTTTTGAACCATTTGTTCACTTTGGTTGTATAAATATTGATACATATTAAATGGTGAAGTTAATGTTTTGTCTAGTCACAAAGCACCTCCACCGGTGCTTTTACCAATTTTTTTACCATTTTCATCGGTTAATAAATCAAATGTAACACCAACAGCTTTAGAATTATTTTCACCTATTACTTTAGAAATCATGTCTAAACCAGTTGTAATATTTCCTCACTGATCGCTGCCGCCGATTTGAATCATTACATTTTTTTGTTTATATAATTCTAAAAAATCATAACCTTGAAGTAATTGGTAACTAAATTCTGTAAACGATAGTCCTCTTTGAATACGAGATGAAACCGAGTCTTTAGCCAACATATATGATATGTTGATTAATTTTCCACCATCTCTTAAAAATTCTAAAACATTCATATTTTTATAGAAGTCGTAATTATCTAAAACACTCAAACCAATGTTTTGAAGTTGTTGTTTAATTCTGTTTTTGTTTTCAACTACTTCTTCATTGTTCAATAATACTCGCTCACTGTCTTTAAATGAAGGGTCACCAATCATTCCGGTTGCTCCGCCAACTAAAGCTATTGCGTCAAAACCGGCTAGTTGAAATCTTTTTAAAGTAGTCATTAGTAAATAATTACCTAAATGTAAACTTTTAGCGGTTGGATCAAAACCGCCATATACAGCTGTTTGTGTAGGATTTAGCTTGTTAAATTTTTCTAAATTGCTTATTTGTTTTAAAATACCTCTTTGCTTTAATTCTTCAATAATATTCATTACTTCTCCATAATTTAAGTGATTAATTCTGTATAAATTGTTTCAATGTTTTTCCCAAGATATTGATTAATATTTGGCATATTTAATAAATTATTATTATTACATTGTTCATCTTCTACATTTAATGGTAAAGAATCAATACTACACAGCATTCCTTCACTTAATACTCCCATTACTTCGTTTTGTTTAATTATATTTCCGCTAGGAGTTATTGAACCATCCATATACCAAGCAAAATATTTGTTTTCGGTCGTGTATAAAGTGTTGGTAATTATTGTTTTTTTGTAGCAGCCAAAATCAACATCTAAAATGTATAATTTTTCACTTTTAGGATGTACACTTCTTTTGATTATTTGGCCAATTTTAATATTTGCGTTGTCTTCAAAAATAAATAAAACATTAGTGTTTTGTTTGATTATATTTAGAATTTCATCAACAAATTGATAGTCTGGAATAGAAAATTGTTTTTGTGTTAAATTGTTGTTTTTTGAGAATAAAATAACAGAAGATACTCTTAAATCCTTATCGTTTGCATAATTTATTGTGAATTTATAATCTTTTGTATCAAGAACTAAATATACATCACTTTGAATTGAAGAATTAAAAATTAATTCAAAAGTATTTTTAAATTCTTTATTGTAGTTAAATAACATTGCCATAATGTTTTAATTATATATTAAATTTCAAATTTATATTAATAAGCATATTTAATGAAATTTGTGTAAATTTATTGAAAAAAGACACATGAATGTGTCTTTTAACTAATTATTAATGTTTTGCTTTTTCTAATTCTAATTTTAGATGAGCAGCACGCGCAGCTTCTCAAACAATTTCGTTAAATGTTGGGTGTGGGTGAGTTGTGTAAGTAATATCTGATACACTTAATTTATGTTGCATTGCCATACCAATTTCAGCTATATAATCAGTTGAATTAGCTCCAATAATTGCAGCCCCCACAATTAAACCATTGCTACGATCTACAACTAATTTTGCAAAACCTGATGTGTCTTTAGTTGCGATTGCTTTACCTAAATAACCAAATGAATATTTAGATGAGAAAACATCCATTCCTAATTCTTTAGCTCTTTCTTCGGTTAAACCAATCACTGAAATTTCAGGATGTGTGTAGATGCAACCTGGAACTGGTTTATTTAGTTCATATTTAACATCGTGACCTAAAATGTGTGCTACTGCTGATAAAGCGTGTTGGTAAGCAACGTGAGCTAACATGTTTTGAGCAGTTAAATCACCAATTGCATAGACATTTTCAACGTTAGTACGCATGTATTCATCTACTAATACTTCTTGTCTTTGGCCTAATTCAACTCCTGTTTTTTCTAGACCATGTGAATTTGGAACGCGTCCAACAGCTATTAAATACACATCTGATAGAATAGTTTTTTGTTCGCCGTTAACTTCGTAGGTCAATTCTTTATTTTCATTTAAACCGGTTGTTGAAGCATTATAAATAATTTCAATTCCACTTGATTTAAAGTGTTTTGTAATTTCTTTAATTAAATCTTTATCCATTCCAGTTAAAAGTGAATCTGTATTTTGAATAATAGTTACTTTTGAACCAGCTGTCGCAAAAACTTGAGCAAATTCAACACCAATTACACCACCACCAACAATAGTTACGCTTTCAGGTAATTTTTGGTCAAAATTTATTGCTTCACGAGATGATAGCACAGTGAAATCTTTATAACCTTGTTCAAATCCGCTTAATTGATCTAGTTTACGAGCACGGCTCCCCATAGCCATAATAATGTTTTGGCCTCTATAAACTTTATCATTAACTTTTATTACATGTGAAGACAATCATTCGGCGCAACCTTCTTCAATTGCAACTTTTGATCCTTTCATTAACATCTTCACACCACCTGAAATTTGTTTAACCACAGCCGCTTTTCTTTCGTGCATTTTCTTTCAGGTTTCTTGTTTATTGACTTTTAAATCTTCTAAATTAGCAACTACTCCATAACTAGCAGCATTTTTTAATACATCCAAAACATGCACTGAAGCTAACATTGCTTTTGTTGGAATGCAACCAACATTTAAACAAACACCGCCTCAAAATTCTTTTTCGACAATAAGAACTTTTTTGCCTGATTTACCTAGTTCTTCAGCAGCTAAATAACCCCCAGGACCTGCTCCAACTACGATAACATCATATTCTGCATCAACATTTCCAGTGTACATTACACCTTTTTCGCTAAAAGCTTTTTTCATATATATCCTTTCTTTTAAACGTTGCACAATTGCAAATATTTCAATATAATTATAAAAAAAAATTAGTTTTTAATAAAAAAATGTCCAAAGTTGAGTTCAATTTGCACATTAATTTATAAATTAACATAAAACACTTATAATTAATATATGTCAAATATAGTTGAAGTTAAAATTGAGATCCAAAAAGGGTCTAATATAAAATATGAATTTGACCGAGCAGATGGTCAAATTCACGTTGATAGAATATTGAGAGGAGATTTTGTTTATCCTGCTAATTATGGCTTTATTCCTAATGCACTAGATTGAGACGGTGATGAATTAGATGTTTTAGTGTATTCGGCTGAAAATTTTATTCCAGGTTCGGTATTGAATGCCCGTATTATTGGAGCGATGAAAATGATCGATTCAGGCGAAACAGACACTAAACTAATTGCAGTACACGCAGATGATTATAGATTAGATGCTATTACTGAATTATCGCATTTACCAGATCCATTTTTAAAAAATATTGAAATGTTTTTCAATAATTATAAAAACTGAAAAAAACCAGGTGCTTCTAAAGTATTAGGTTTTGAAAATGTAGATTGAGCTTTACAAGAATTACAAGAGTGTCGTGAATTAATGAATGAATATGGAATTTTAGCAAAAGATGAATTTGTAAATAAAATGAAACAATTACATCCCGAAAAATACGAAGCATAGAGTTCTATGCTTTTTCAATAAAATTCTTAAAATTAGAAAGGTATTTATGAGCAAAAGTATTAATACATTAAGAAAAGAATCACAATTAAAATCTATGATAGCTCAAATTGTTACAAATGAATTAACAAATGTTAATATTATTAATCCTACTGTCATTGATTGTGAATTATCTCCAGATTCTTCACATGCTAAAATTTATGTAAGTTTTAGTGAAAAATCGCAAAATGGCATTCAAGCAATTAAAAATGCTACTGGTTATATTAGAAAAGTGTTGTCAAGTTCACTTAATTGACGCAAAATACCCCAAATTCATTTTGAGCTTGATCGTGTAATTGATGATGCAATGAGAATAGAAAAAATACTTAAAGATATCAAAAACTAAAAGCCTTATCTAGAGGCTTTTAGTTTTAAGTTATTAAAAGAATACATCACGACTATTCTCAATGTTAGCATCACTAAATACTATTTTTTGAGTTCCGTCTTTTTTATAGAAAATAAAAGTGTAATATTTCCCTTTTTCAAGTTTATTGTTATCTCTGAATTCCCATTGTAATTTACGTTTAACTGGATCGTTTTCTGAAACATTATCATCGGCAGTAGTTGTTGCAAATTTAACTACTGGTTGGTTAACATTTGATAAAGTATTATCATTTGGGCCTACTACTTCAGTTGCGATTGCTACTCATTCGCCTGTTAAACCTCTAACAGGTGAATGGTGCAAACCAATTCTAAATACTCCTTCACTATCAAATTGATTTTCGCTTCTTGCTGCTGGGAATAATAATGTGCGCACTTCTATATTTTCAGATAAAGGAGCAACTCCGTATTTTGTAGGGTCAATTTTATAATTAGTTGTTTGTTTTTTGTGTTCTGATAATGTACTTGTTAATTTTGGAGTTTGGGTTGTTGTTTTTTGGTCAGTTTTTACTTTCACATCTGTGCTAGTGCTTGCTGAAGTGTCGGTTTTTGCTTCTTCAGCAGGTTTATTTTCATCTTTTTTCGGTGAGCATGAAACTACTGCTGCAACAGGCAAAATACTACCTGCAAAAATTGATGCGTATTTTAGAATTTTTTTCATATTTTTCCTTTCTATTAACTTTATGAAAATATTATACGAAAAAAAAATTAAAAGCAAAAAATGATTTTTTAGCATTTTTTTACTTTAATAATTCGTTTTTTGTAAAAAAATAAAAACTCAGGAATGCCTGAGATTTTATTTATTTTAATTAAATGTATCTAAACTATTGTTAATGTTGTGGTTACTGAATACTATTTTTTCTGTCCCATCTGTTTTGTAGAAAATAAATGTGTATCATTTACCTTTAGTTAGAGCATTTTCACCAGTGAATTCTCATTGTAATTTACGAATTGTTGGGTGTTCTTCGGAAACATCAGTTCTAGCAGTTGCTTTTGCAGTTTTAACAACTGGATTTTCAATATTTGATAAAGTGTTATCGTGTTCACCAACTACTTCAGTTGCAATTGCGATTCAATCACCTGTAATACCACGAGTTGGACGGTGGTGTAAACCAATTCTAAATACTCCTTCACTGTTAAAGCCGTTTTCGCCTCTTGCAGCAGGAAATAATAATGTTCGAGTTATAATATCACTAGCTAGGGTAGCAACTCCATATTTTGTTGGGTCGATTTTTTGGTTAGTTGTTGTTAGATTTTTTTGTTGCAATTTTTCATTTGGGAATAATGGTTGTTTTCTTGTAGGTGCACATGACACTACTGCTGCAACTGGTAAAATGGTACCTGCAAATACTGCTGAATATTTTAGAAATTTTTTCATATTTTTCCTTTCGTTTTTTTTACGCAAAAATTATATACAAAAATTTAGAAAAAAACAAAAAATGCTTTTATGTAGATTATTTACATTTAAAAA
The DNA here is from genome assembly GCF_004216495.1 of Mycoplasmopsis phocirhinis. Lineage (NCBI taxonomy): Bacteria > Bacillati > Mycoplasmatota > Mycoplasmoidales > Metamycoplasmataceae > Mycoplasmopsis > Mycoplasmopsis phocirhinis. The sequence continues at coordinate 78,004 of NZ_CP034841.1, forward strand.
GCATTTTTTGTATAAATTATTCAATTTCGTATTTTTTTAAAATAGCATCTACATCCATATCTAATACATTATCTAATTCATTTTCGGTTTCTATATTACTCTTTATATTTTTTTTAGACATTTCAATGGTGTTGTTAGATTTAGTTTCATTAGCTATGCAACCAAAATAAAAAGAGGTATTTAATATATTTGGAACAGCAATTTTATTAAAATTTTCTAGAGTAGTTGAGATTGGATATGACGAAATATTTTCAATTATTGTTTCATTATTGTTGTTTTTAACAAATATTTTATCACTTTGACTTTGAGTTAACATTTGTTGGATTATTAATTGTTTAGTTTTAAGTTGATTAAATAAAGGTTTTCCCAAATGTTTTTTAGAGACTTTGGCTATATCTTTTTGATTAATGCGTTTAATGTATTTTTCATTAGCTATGATGTTAATTATTTCATTTTTTTGTACTAAAGCAAAATCAGCAATTTCATCTTTTCCTGATAAAAAACACGCTTTAACACCGGATGCTTTAAGTCCATAAATTTGTAATTCATCTTCATCATACATTGAAGCCAAACCTTTTTTTGTGGCAATTAAAATTTGTTTATTACCATCTGAAAGTTTAGCATTTACTAACTGGTCATCATCTTTGAGTTGTAAAGCTATAAAAGTTTTGTTATTACGAGAGACATAAAAATCTTTTAATATAACTCGCTTTCCTTGACCTTGCCGACTAAATAGACAAATGTAATTTTTTGCCTCAAAATTCGAAACAGCAATTACCGATACAACTTCTTCACCAGGCAATAATTCAACAAAATCAGATAAATGAAAACCATATTCTTTTCATTTGCTTTCATTAGTTTTATAAACTGGTATTAATGCATAATTTCCTAAATTACTAAAAACCAATAAATGGTGAGTAGTATTAACATTATTGTAAAAAACAATACGATCCTCTTCTTTAATACCAAACGTTGTTCAATCACTATTTTGACCAATTTTTAAGTTAAATCTTTTGATGTATCCGTGTTTAGTAATCAATATTATTACATCTTCGTTAGTCACTAGATTTAATTCATCATATTTGATTTTTATTTGTTCTTCGTTTATTTGTGTGCGACGATCAATTCCAAATTCTTGTTTAATTGCTTTTAATAATTCAATTATTCATAAGTCGAATTTACTTGGATGTTTTAATAACATCTCACATTGTTTGATTAGTTTTTCTAATTCATTTTTTTCTGCAATAAAAGCTGCTTTATCAGTTTTTGAAAGTCTATATAACCTTAATTCTGCTATGGCTGTGGCTTGATTTAGCGTAAAATTAAAATGTTTAATTAAATTTTCAACAACACCTTGTTTGCCATTTTCGCTATTCTTAATAACTTGAATTATTTCATCGCTAATTTCAGAAACTTTAATAAAACCTTCAACAATTTCTAAACGTGCTTTATATTTAGCTAGATTAAATTTTAAAGTTTTAGTTTTAATATCTTTAACATGACAAATATATTCGCCTAATAATTGACGTAAATTGCACAATGTTGGTGAATTATTGACAATAGCTACACTATTTACGTTGTAATAAATTTGAAGTTCGGTTTTTTGCAGCAAAAAATTGATAATTGTGTCTATATCTGCGTCTTTTTCTAGATTAATAATAATACTAATTCCATCTCGATCTGACATGTCTTTAACATCAATTAAGCCATTAACATTGCCATTTGATATTAAGATATCTATATCTCTAACTAATTTAGCTTTAATTACACCATATGGAATTTCATTTATTTCAATAATTTTATTGTTTTTATTCTCTTGAATTGTATATTTTGACACTAAAACTATTCGACCTTTACCGGTATTAAATGCATCTTTAATTCCTTGAGTACCATAAATTACACCACCAGTAGGAAAATCAGGACCTTTAATAAATTGCATTAGTTCAGGAATTGAAATTGTTGGATTTTTAATTAATTCTATTGCTGCATCAATTATTTCTTTTAAATTATGAGGTGGCATATCAGTAGCATAACCAGATGCAATACCTTTTGCTCCGTTTAATAATAAATTTGGTATTATTGAAGGAAAAACAATCGGTTCTTTTTCACTATCGTCAAAATTAGGAGCGTATTTAACAGTATTTTTTTTCAAATCCCCCAGAATATACTCACTAATTTTAGCTAATCTAACTTCTGTATAACGCATGGCGGCTGCTGGGTCATCATCAATACTACCAACATTACCATGCATTTCGATTAGAGTATGACCTATTTTTCAATCTTGAGCCATTCTAACCATCGCCTCATAGATAGAACTATCACCGTGGGGATGATATTTACCAATTACATCACCAACAACTCTGGCAGATTTTTTGAAAGGTTTATTAGCAAATAAACCTAATTCACTCATCGAATAAAGAATTCTACGTTGAACTGGTTTTAAACCATCACGCACATCCGGTAAAGCTCGCTGCTGAATAATGTATTTTGAGTATTTACTGAAGCGATCGGCAATTATTGAATCAATATTTTCAGAAATAATGTTATCAACTATTTTATCTATTTTTATTTTATTTTTTTCGTTCATAAACACCTTTCTATATTTGATAATCGTCTTCTAAACTGAATTCAACATTTGCGTTTATTCAATCTTTTCGTGGTTCAGCATTATCTCCCATTAAAGTAGATACTCGTCTTTCGGCTAAAGTTACATCATTAATTTTTACTTGAATTAAAGTTCTTGTTTGTGGATTCATTGTGGTTTCTCAAATTTGATCTGCATTCATTTCACCTAAACCTTTATAACGTTGAATTTCGGCGTTTTTAAATGTACTTTTTTGCATAATTTCTTTTAGTTCAATTTCATCTCAAGCATAAATTATGTTTTTTCTGTTTTTTGTACTTGTTATTTTAAATAATGGAGGTAGAGCGATATAAACCATACCAGCGTCTACAAGATGACGCATATGTCTAAAGAAAAAAGTAAGTAATAATATTTGAATGTGTGCTCCATCAGTATCGGCATCAGTCATGATAACTACTTTTCCATACTGACTTTTTTTAATATCAAAATCTTCACCAACACCTGCCCCAATTGTATTTATTATTGTTGCAATTTCTTCATTTTTTAATATTTCATATAATCTTGCTTTTTCAGTGTTTAAAACTTTCCCACGTAAAGGTAATATTGCCTGAAATTTTCTATCTCTTCCTTTTTTGGCAGTACCCCCAGCTGAATCACCTTCAACCAAAAATAACTCTTTTTCAACTGCTATTTTTGATTGAGCTGGAGTTAATTTTCCACTTAAAATTTGTTTTTCTTTTAAAGCATTTTTATTTGATCTTGCTTCAGCCCGTGCACGTCGAGCAGAGGCACGTGCTTCTGCTGCTTTTTTAATTTTATCTAGTATTTTTTTAACCAGAGGTTTATTTTCAACACTTCATATTTTAAGATGTTTTAAGGCAATTTCTTCAACAGCACTTTTAGCTTCAGGACTACCCAGTTTTTCTTTTGTTTGACTGACAAATTCAAGATATTTTTCAGGAATTTTAACACTCAAAATTATGGTTAATCCTTCTCTGATATCATCGCCGTCAAAGGTATTTTTACCTTTAATTATTTTTTCATCCATTGCTATTTCGTTGAATGTTTTTGTTAAAGCTGACTTAAGTCCTGTTTCGTGTGTTCCACCATCTCTTGTTTTAACATTATTTACAAATGATAATATTGTTTCATTGTAACTTTCTGTGTATTGAAAACCACATTCAACCTCAATATCTCTTTTTGTTTCTTTAAAAGTAAAAATTTCACCAATTGTCTTTTTAGAATCATTCATATATTCAACAAAAGCACTAATTCCGTTTTCGTATTTGAATTCAGTGTGTTGCTCTTTAATTTCATCAATTAAAATTATTTTTAAACCAGCTATTAAAAAACTACTTTCCCTTAAGCGCTCTGAAATTTTTTCATAGTTAAATTTTGATTTTTTAAACATTTCATAGTTTGGTCAAAACTCTACTTTAGTGCCTCGTTCTTTGGTTTTGCCAATTGATTTGGTTTTTTGTGTAATTTCACCACCGTTTTCAAATATAGTTTCATACATTGAACCATCTTTATAAACAGTTGCTATTAATTTATTACTTAAAGCATTTACTACAGAAGCTCCAACTCCATGTAAGCCACCAGAAGTTTTGTAAGCACTATCATCAAATTTACCACCAGTATGCAATTCTGTAAAAACTCGCTCAACAGCAGTTTTACCTGTTTTAGTTTTACCAACCGGTATTCCACGACCATTATCTTTTACAATTACAGAACCATTTTTTGTTAAAATCACTGAAATAACATTAGCAAAACCTGCTAATGCTTCGTCAATAGAATTATCTACAATTTCTCAAATTAAATGATGAAGTCCATTGATATCAGTGCTTCCAATATACATACCTGGACGTTTGCGAACTGCTTCTAAACCTTTTAACTGTTGAATACTATTTTCGTCATATTTTCGCATATTTTAATAATACTATTTTTTCTATTTATTGCTTATGAGATAATTTTGGTATCTAAAAATGATTTATTCGTAGTTTTAAATATTATTCTTACTTATTCTATATAATGTTAAATATGTTAAAAATTTATTTATGTGGTCCTACAGTTTATAATACCCCACACATTGGTAATTTAAGACCAATTACGACAATGGATTTAGTTTTAAAGGCTCACAAATTCTTAGGAAATGATTTTACATTTATTCACAATATTACTGATATTGATGACAAAATAATTGATAGAGCAATTGAACTTAATACTACCGAAAGACATATTAGTGAAACTTATACTAAAGAATATTTAGCATTACTAGATATGTTAAACATTAACACAATTACTCATATTGAAAAAGTAACTGATAATATTGATTTAATTGCTGAATATATTGAAAATTTAGTTAAAAATAAGCACGCCTACGTTGATGAACAAGGCAATGTTTGATTTGATATTTTAAAAAATATAGATAATTACGGTGAAGTTTCTGGTCAAAATATTGAAAAAATGATTTTTGAAGATGATTTTGATTCAAAAAAATTTAAAGGTGACTTTGCTTTATGAAAAAAAACAACAAAGGGAGTTAAATTTTGGTCTAAATTTGGAATGGGGAGACCTGGTTGACATAGTGAATGTTGTGCTTTAATTGCCAAACATTTTGGTTCTAATGGTGTAGATATTCACGGAGGAGGAATGGATTTAGCATTTCCGCACCATGAAAACGAAAATATTCAACATTACGCAAGTTTTGGGATGAGCATAACAACAAAATGATACCGAAATGGTCAAATTAATCTTGACGGTGTTAAAATGTCTAAATCTTTAGGTAATGTAGTAAGCGTGAATGATTTTTTTGACAAATACGGAGTTGAAATTTATAAACTTATGTTATTAACAACCAAATTTACAGCTTCTATTAATCTTACCAATGAATTAATGTTAAATTTAAAAACAATAGAAACAAAATACAAAAAAATAATTTTTAAAATTTATGCTAAATTTGGAACCAATTTAAAGCAAAATGATAATTTCAAATTAAGAACAATTTTTAGTGCATTAGCAAATTATGATTTTGCTAAATACAATTTAATGTTAAATGAGGAAATTAAATTATTTAATAAGGATCAATTAGAAGAAAACGCTTTGAATATTCACACAATTATTAACACTATTCATCCTTCTTTATGTGAATTGAATCTATATCACGAAATATTAGAAGTTTACAAAAAATGACGAGTTTTTATTGAAAAAAAAGACTACAAAAATGCTGATAGATTAAGAGAACAATTGATTAAAAGTGGTTTATATTAACAATTATTGAACAGGAATATAATATGAAAAAAAATGTTAAGAAAATAGAAAAATTAATATTGTGAGGGAAAAATTCAATTAATGATGCAATTATAAATAAGTTTCCACTGGAAACTATTTATGTAAATTCAACTAAACTCTCACAAAAATTACAACAACAAACCACAGTTCCAGTGCATATTAAAAATAATGATTTTTTTAACGAAATAACAAATGAAAATCATCAAGGAATTATTGCAATTTTGAAATATTTTCCTATCCACGAATTAAACACAATTCAGCGTGATAAACCACAAAATGTGTTAGTTTTAGATCATATTCAAGATCCTCACAATTTAGGGGCAATTATAAGAACTGCCAACGCATTCGGTATATCTCATATTATTATTTCAAAAGATAGAAGTGCCGACATCACTTCAACTGTTTTAAAAATAAGCTCTGGAGGCTTTATAGGAATAAAATTTATCAAAGTTAACAACATTGTAGCTGCTCTTAAAAGATTGAAAAATATTGGCTATTGAATATATTCATCAGCATTGGATAAAACTGCTTTGAACTTTGATAAATTAGAGTATAACAAACCCAGTGTTTTAATTATTGGAAATGAAGCTAAAGGTGTAAGTCAACCTGTGTTAAATCAATCAGATGTGATCGTTTATATTCCTCAATATGGTAGTGTACAATCATTAAATGTTTCTGTAGCTGCCGGTTTGTTGATTCATCAAATAACAAAGAGGTAAAATGATTTTTGCAAAACTTCGCAGTTTATCTAATCAAGATTTAGTTAAGTTGTTGAGAACTTTAAATAACAAGAAACAAATTAAAGTTATTGATTATTTGTATAGTTATGATTTAAAAACAAAAATTAAAATAATGTTACATTACTATCCTCAAAATCTATTAGAGTGTGATGATATTTATTATGACTTTCTATCTACATTTCCCACAATATTATCCAATTATCAAATTAGTGCAAATGCTTCATTAAAAACTTTTTTACTGAAATCAATTGAATTTTTTAGCTTGAATAAATTCAAGTACTGAAATTGTAAAAAACGTAGTCTTAACTTAATTTCTATACCATCCGATGAACTATTTTATATTCATGATTCAAACGCTTTAGAATCGTTAGAAAAAACTATAAATGAATTAGATTTAAAAATTTTCAATAACACAATTTTAAAAAATGATAAAAGTGTTAAACTCATTCAAAATTTACAAAAATCTAAATATTTACATTTACTAACAACTACTAAATTAAACTCATATCAAAACAACATTGAAAAAATGTTTAGTGCTTATTGTAAATAGTGTATACTAAAACAAGTGCTATGCACTTTTTTTATTTAACATAAATTGAGGAGATTAATTATAATTTATATGAAAAAGCAAAAAATTTCATTGAGTTGTTCACTTTGTCTATGTCTAAATTATTCCACCACAAAAAGGGGGGGTAATTTAGCAAGAATAACAGTAAAAAAATACTGCCCAAAATGTAAAACTCATACATTGCATAAAGAGGAAAAATAATGACTAAAGCAAAACAAAAAATTCAAAAAAAGAAAAAATATAAAATAAAAAAATTTTTTCGCGAATTAAAAAGAGTAAGATGACCATCGCAAAAAACTAATTGAATTTCGTTTTCTAAAGTTGTTGGTTTTACTTTACTTTTTACAATTATAGTAGTGCTTTTTGCAACTTTAATTTCCTTACTATGAACTAGAATCGGAATAAACTAGAGGAGTGAATATGGATAAAAAATTTCAATGATATATGATTTCAACTGTATCAGGTAAAGAAGATATTGTAATTGAATCATTGAAAAATAGAATAATTAGTGAACAAGTTGAAGCTGATTTTGATAATGAAGCAACCCCTGACGGAGCTTTTAAAATTTTTAAAAAACCTAGTTTGAGTGCTAAAGAAGCTGAAAAAAAACTTAACGGAGAAGAATATAAAGTTAAAATGATAAATATGTATAGTGGTTATATTTTTATTCGTATGTTTATGAGCGATGAGGCTTGATTTGTAGTGCGTAACACTCAATATGTGACTGGTTTAATTGGTTCTTCAGGAAAAGGAGCTAAACCTACTCCTGTTTCATTAAAAGAAATTAAAAGAAGTTTTAAATCTGAAGCTAAATTTTTTAAAGATTTTAATGAAGGTAAAACTGAAAATAAATTTGCTATAGGCGAAATTGTTGAAATAATAAATGGTCCTTTTAAAGGTCAAACGGGCAAAGTTATTTCAGCAAATGATAAAACAAAAACCGTTTCAGTGGAAGTTGAACATTTCGGTAGACATGTACCCACTGATTTTGATTATGATGTTATTGAAAGTCAGGAAAAATAATGTTTATAAAACAGCCTTATTAAGGCTGTTTTGCTATTTAATGATGTCGACTCCCATATATGGAATAAGTACTTGGGGAATAGTTATTGTGCCATCTTTATTTTGGTAGTTTTCTAAAATGGCTGCCACTAATCTATCGATTGCTAAACCTGAACCATTCATGGTGTGTGCGTATTGATTAACACCATTTTCGTCTTTATATCTAATCATTGCCCGGCGAGCTTGAAAATCACCCATATAAGAAATTGAAGAAATTTCACGATATTGGATTTCAGAAGGCAATCAAATTTCTAAATCTATAGTTTTTCTTGAAGAAAAACCAGTATCACCAGTACATAGCAAAATTTCTCTATATGGCAGTTGTAATAATTCTAAAACTTTTTTTGCTTGAAAAACCATTTGGTTGAATTCATTAAGAGCATCTTTTTCATTTGTAATTTTAACCAACTCAACTTTTTTAAATTGGTGTAATCTAATTATTCCTTTTGTGTCTTTACCACCACTTCCAGCTTCCGATCTAAAACACTCACTAAAAGCTGTATATTTGTGTGGTCTTGTTAAATCTACTATTTCGTTATTTAATAAATTTGTTAGTGTAACTTCTGCTGTGGGGATTAAATACATTTCACTAGAATCAACGCTAAAAAGATCTTCTTTAAATTTTGGTAACTGACCTGTTCCAAACAATATATTTGGTTTTGTTATAAGTGGCGTTGAGAATTCAATATAACCATCACTGGTGTGTAAATCTAGTAAAAAATTTTGTAAAGCTCTAGTTAATTTGGCTCCTAAATCAGTATAAACAATAAATCTTGAACCAGATAATTTAACACCTCGTTCAAAATCTATTAAATTGAATTTTTTTGCTATCTCATAGTGAGGTTTTACATTACTTACTAAACCACGACCTAATTTATCATGAGTGGCTAAAACAACATTATTTTTTTCGCTTTTACCAAGAGGAACTTCATTTAATGTTATATTGGGGATAATTTGTAATAATTCATTGCAAGAAGTTTCTATTTCATTAGCTTTTTTTTCTAACTCGAGTTGTTCTTGTTTTAATTTAGAGGCTTGAATTTTTAATTCATCTATTATTTCTTTATTGTTTTTAGCTAATGCAAACTCTTTACTGAATTTAGCTAGTTGAGCTCGTTTTGATTGAGCTTCATACATAAACGAGCCACGCTGTTCTAAAAGATTGATTAATTTGTCATAAATATTTAAATCAAAATTACGATTTTGCAAATTAATTCGAACTTTTTCTTTGTTTTCTTGAATAAATTTTATACTTAACATTTTAGCTCCTTTAAATTGCTACTACAATAATGATTAAAATTATACACTTTTTAATTTTGCTGTTTTAAATTCAACAATACACCTATATCTATGTTTTAAAATCTTATTAATAAACAAACATATTTTTATAAAATTCAGTGTTTTTTTGTTGAAATACGCTATTGTTGTAAAAAAAAAAAAAAAATGTGTAATATTAATATATATTAGCACAAAAAAGGAGGTTAGATGCGTAATAAAAATAAACCAAATCAATCAACAATTTTTAAAAATTATTCTAAAGATAAGTTAATAAAGATTTTAGCTGTAATTTTTATTGTTATATTTTTAACAATAATTGCTGTTTGTATTGCTTATATTGCTGATTTTTTAATTTACAAAGGCACACAAGAAAATGGATTGTTGCTAACGACACAACAAAGAGCACACGGAATTTTCCGTTGATTCAATAATTAAAGAGGAGTTCATATGCCACAAAAAACTAAAAATAAAAAGAAAAAAGTAGTATTAGCTGCGTTGCTTAGCACAGCAATACCAGCAGGTGTTCTTGCATTAACAGTACCTTTACTTCACACTTCTACTGATGTAATAACAGATTATGAAATACTGTCATACGAACAACTGGAAGATGTTACAAAATTTGCTTTGCAAACATTGAAATCTAATAAAAATTTAGATAAAAACAGTGTTGAAGAATTACAAAAAGCAATAAATTATTCAAGACAACTTGCACAAAGCAGATTAAATTCGAATAACACGGATTTAAACGCATTAATCACAAATTCTTTAAATCATAGAAATAAAATTAATTTTTTAATTCCTAAACTACTTTATAAAAATGCTAAAACTAAATCAGATAAGGATTTAGCTATTGAACAATTTAAAAAATTAATCACTGTTATGGATTTGCAAGATGAATTTGAATTTATATTGAAACAAAATAAACCGGTTGAAGAATTTTTAAAAGATGTTGAGGCAATTATTTCTAAACAAAACTCAATTACATTTGCATTTGAACTTGATGCCAATGTTTTTCAATTGGGTAACACAACTAAATTAAACAGATTGCATTTAGGTTCTAAAATAAATCAGTTGAAAAATATAAATAATTTTATTTTTACAAGATTGAAACAAAACACTATTACACGCGACGCAATCAATGTTTATCATGAATTTTTTAAAAATGAAGCTAATAATTTATATTCTAATGAAACCGGAAACAATACACAAAGTATTAACAAATTACTTTCTCAAATAAGAGAAGCTAAAAGACAAATTTCTTTAACTAGTTTAGATCAAGAAATAAAAGATCAAATTAATAATGAATTAGATGCTTTGGAGTTATTTGTAAATTCAAATACAATTGATTTAAACACTACAATTATTGATGACAACAAAACCGCATATGATTTAATTTCAGACTATATATCTTCAATTACTTCTAAATCAGCTGATTATTTTAAATCAAATGTTGAATTAGTAAATACATTTAAATTACAAATTGAACAATACACCAAGAAATCACAAAATTTTGCGGCAGTATTTAGAGATAAATTTAAAAACCTCTTAAACGATGCTAATAAATATTTAAATGAACAAAAATTTGAAGATATTCAACAAGTTTATTCAAATTTTAACAAAAATATTAATTCCATTCAAATAGCAAACGAATTGTATAAATCAATAAAATTACGCTTAGATGATTTAAAAATTCAAGAAGATAAAGAATCAATTGAAAAAGAATTAAACGAATTAAAATACACTGATTTTTTTGATTTCATCCCACAGTTGAATAAATTATCAGCTGATATTGATACGATAAAGTTGATTAAGGACTTTTTGAAACTAAACACTGAAATTTTAAAATCACAAATAGATTTTTCAATCAAAAATGCTGATTTATTTTCAACTAATCAAGAATTAAAATCAATTCAAGATGCATTGAAAACTTTGCAATCATTAGATAGCAACAATCTTTCTAATTCACAATTAGCTTTAAATTTTGAGACTTTATTAAATGCTGAAAGAGTTCACAACAAAAAAGAATTAGCTAATTTATTACCAAAATTAAATAGTGAATTTGCCAAAACTACAATTGGTTCAGATTTAGTTAATAGATGAAATTCTATTAAACAAAATTTAATTAGCTATACCCAAGATTTTTCGACTTCTACTAGACAAGAATTAGCTTCTTATGAATTAAATAACGGTTCATTAGAAAATATCGGTGCTGCTCAAAAAGCTTTTTCAATGTTGCAAGAAGCAAAATTATCTAATCGTGTTAATGCTATAAAAAATGAAACAAAAAATACTTTAACATTAGTAGAAACTGAATTTGGTAACGGGGATAATCCAGTTAAAGAAGAACTAATTAAAAAAATTAAAGAAATAGCTACAAAAGCACAATTAATTCAACAAGATAATTCGCTCGATACACAAACTAAAAACATGCTATTAGCTAAATTGGAAGCAGAACATCAAATTTATCGCAATAAAATTAGCGAAATTAAAACTTTAGGTATTGAATCGGATGAAGCTAAAAACATTATAGATAGTGTAAAAAATAACGAACAAGTTAAAATATATCTAGCTAAAGAATTAAAACTAATTAAAGATTTAAGACAACAAGCAGAAGATGCGTTAAATAATCCAATCGACCCTAGTGTAAATTTAAGTGAGATTCAACGTCAATTGAATGCAGCGTTGAAAGATTTTGGTGACAAAAAAAACGAATTAGAAGGCCAAAGTGCTGCCGCAGCAATCAATCGGCTTTTAAATGATGTGTTTAGTACACAAAGACAACCCGGTGAAGAACAAACTCCTGCTGAAGCCAAATTATCCCAAGCGCTTAATAAATTGCAACAAGAAACGAATCAAATTAGCGACGATCAAAATAAAAGCGAAGTAGAAAAAAATAATGAGCGTCAAAAAGTTGTTAATAAAATGGTGATTTTGCGTGACGCTATTCAAGCAACATCAAGCTTAGAAGTTAATACAAGAAATCTTGAATCAGATTACAAAAGGGCAGTAATCGCAACCGCTGAATTGAGAAAACAAGCTGATTCTAATTTATTTAAGGATGTTGCTTCAAACGATCAATTTAAACAAGCAGTAAGTGAATTAGAGAGCGAAAATAATAAAATTCAAACCAAAATTAATGATTTAAAAAATATTATTGACCATCAACTTTATGATCCATTAATTCATAATAAGGCTTGACTGAACCAAAAAAATCGTGAAATTGCAAATGCAAGAAAACAAATTGAAATCAATGTTTCAATTGCTAAATTAAAAAAAGAGCAATTGTTACTTTCGCAAAATAAAATCATCGCTGTTGAATTGAATAATAGTGCTGACATCGCAAGTGAGCCATTCGCTTCATTGGTTAAAGATACCGAATTATTCGAACGTTTAAAAAACGAAGCAATGAATACTGTCGACACTAAAAACACACAAATTGCTGACTTAAATACTCAACTTAGTGCTAAACAAGCACAATTGGAACAATTATGAAAAGACAGTGTTAATTTAACTGATGAACATCAAATTAATCAAAACCAAATGAAAATTGAACAATTAGAAGCTGAAGTTAATGCAATACAATCTGAAGTTCGCGATGCCTATGTTGCTGCTGAAATAAGTGCTAATTCAGCTGCGGTTAAATTAGCACAAAAACAACCATTATTGGAAAAATTAAAACAAGCTGCTCTAATTTATGACAAATTGGATAAAGCAAAATACCCTGAATTAGCAAAAAATTTATTAGATGTAATTAATCAAAATAGGGCAGGTATCAATGATAGCAACGGAGTTGTTAACACTAAAATTGCCAGAATAGATACTATGTTATCTAAAATAGATGCTTCTAAAGAAGCAAAAGATGAAATTGTAAAATTGCAAAATGTTCAAAACGATCAGTTTAAAGGCGATGATAAAACTCCAAGAGTTATTTTTGCTGATTTAGATACTCAAATTGCAATGCTAATTAGAGAGCAGCAAGCTGTTTTAGATGATTCTAATTCCACAAATGCTCAATTACTTCAGGCAAAAAATATACTAAAAAATGCTTTAACCAGTTTTTACAATAAAAAATCAGATCTAAATAATCAATTTGATACTGCTAAAAATGAACTAAACAGCTCACTACAAGAGTACATTAATCAGGAAGCAAATGATCAATTCGCTACTTATAAAGCTAATGATGCTCAAAACGGTTCCTACATACAAAAATTAAAATTAGATTATGAAAATCTAATTAATAAAACAGCCCCAAATACTGGAGAACAGAGCCCTTTTGATAAGACTACTTTAGTTGATTTCAAAAACATCAAAAATAAAATTGAATTGGCTTTTAGTAAAGATAAATTCAACAATAAAAAAGCAAAACTTCAAGCAAAAATAGATGAGTTTAAAGCAAAATTAAACCAAGAACCGACTTTAAATTTAACAGATGTAAATCCAGTTGAAAAATTAGAGCAATTATTGACTAAATTAGATGAAAACGTTAACGATGCTAACACAGACAGTGTTAATGATGTAATTAGACAAAGCGCTAAATTGGATTCACTAGAAGATTTATTAAATGAACAACAAAAAGTTGTTGCTAAAATTAAAAAATTACCCGATGATGATAGTAATAAATCATTTTTAATTGAAGCTTATCAAGATTCAAGTCCTTTAACACAAAATCAAGAACCTAGTGCTTCAAATCCAAATAGTGATTCAATCGATGCCAAGCGAGCTGCTTTAGTTTCTAAATATGCAGAAGCAAGTTCATTTGATGATTTAAAAGACGAACAAAAAAGTGAAATTACTGATGTAAAACAACAATTAGGTAGAGCTTTAACTTCAGCCAATGCAGATCAAAATGCAAAAAGTGCTGTTGATACATTATTAGATAAATATCTTGCAGATGTTGACGCAATTCAAAGAAGTGATGAACAACATAAAGGTGATGATAAAAAAGCAATTGTTGAGATAGGTAATAAAGTTAAAGTTGTAAAAGCAAATATTGACAATGTTGTTGATTTTGCTAAATTTATCAAAAATTCCGAAGATAATACAAATGCTTTACCAAACGTTGAAGGAGTATTGGCGGATGGTGTCAGAGAATTTGCGACTAAATTGCGCGAGAAAATTAATGACGCTAAAACAAAATATACTGATTTTGCTCAATTTCCAACACTAAAACAAGAGATTCAATCGCTTGTTAAACGTAGACAAGAATATCAAAAGTTAAACACAGATTTAACATCTTTAAAATCTAAAGTTGAAGCTCAAAATTATAAATTAGGTATTGGCAATTCAAACGAACCAACCACTAAGAAAGAACAATTTAAAAGTTTTGTAGCGAAATTAATTGATTATGGAATGAGCGAAAATATTAAAAACGATTCTATTCAAATATCTTTATTGAACAGTATTATTTTAAATGCTGATTCACTTTTAAGTCTGCAAATTGAAAAATTACAAAATTATGATAAAACACAATGAACATACGATAATGTTCAATATGGTTTTGAAGCAGACCAAAAAAACATTGGCCAAGCAGTATTAAATTCAGTACCTAGTGTTCCCAACGGCGATTTTAATTCATCAGAATTAACTAATTTAATAAACGCTTCTAAACAAAATTTAAATAATGAATTTGATGAAGCCCAAAACTTATATAGCACTAGAAAACTATCTTTAGATAAAATTAAGCAGTTATTGGATAATGAAACCACTCAATTAAATTCATTCAACAACGCTGGCACCAAATACGATGAGTTGAAAAAAGATCAATTAATTTTCTTTAAAGATCAATTGACAAAAGTTAAAGATGTAATATTACCAAATAATATTTCTCAAATTGAGATTATAGAAGATAATACAACTAAAGCCCATGAACTGTTAGCTTTATATATTGATTTAGCAAATGCTGTAAATGAAGCAAAAACAAAAGTTGATCAAATTCAAGCAATCACAGCAACAAAAACACAAAATTTAACTGAAATTGCTAATTTAATAACCACCGATTACGAATCAATTAATAAAACTTCAGCTGTGAATGTTAGTGATAATTACTATTTCAATCAATTAAATAAATTAGACATTATCCAAAAAACTCAAAACTTAATTTCGCTAACTGCTAAAGCCCAATTGCTAATTAAACATAATGAAAAAGTTAATCAAATTGAAGCAGAAACAATAGATTCTGATCAAAATAGAAACAATGAGTTAAAACAACCATTAAAGGCAATTTTAGCGAGTTTAATTAGTGATTTAGCTAATTATGTTGTTATTAATACTGACACGATTGATACTTTAACTTCTAAATATTTATCAGGCGGTTCTAATAGTTTTGATGTCGCTTTGGCTAATACTAAAAAATTAAATGAAGCAATCAAAAAAGCAGAATCATTTAACGGAAAAGCTAATACTACATATTATGATAAAGAAACTCAATTAATGAAGGATTTATATGATAGATTGCAAACTATTACAAATGTTGCCAATGTCAATATAAAAGAATCTTTTAACTACCCGACACCTCACGACGAAGCCAACAAATTGCAATCAATTTATGATATTGAAAACAGTATTGATGGAATTATTGCTAGATTAAAAGCACAAAAAAATAGAGAAATAAGACAAGTTTTAAGTGAAATCAATGTTATAGATGAATATTTAAAACAAACATATACAACTTCAAATACTCCTGAACAGCAAGACTTTAAAAACTTGGCAATTAGATCACAAGCTAATAATCAAGACCAAACATTGGCTAATTTAATGACATCTAATGAAAACATTATTAGTGCTAAAGAAAAAATGCGAGCTCAAAAAGAAGCGATAATAAATTATGAAAAAAATCGTTTAAAAGTCATGAAAGAAAGATTGCAACCATATGTTCAATTTTTAAGTGCTCAAAGCTATTCAAATGGTTCAACAACTGAAACTTTAGACTCACAAAAAGCAAATAAATTGGTTAAATATTTAGGACTAATGTCATTATTAGGCGGTTTTAAAAATGATTTAGATCAATTTAATATTGTTCACGATTCAACTTCAAATGAGTCAAATTTCATTTTAAGAACTAAGGAATTAAGAAATTTATATAACAAATTAGAAGATGATTATTCAACAATTAAAGTAATTTCAAAAACTTCGATTGAATTATTAAAAACTCAAATTAATAACTTTAACGAACAATTAAAAACTGGCTCTACAAGTCAAGCAAATTTATATGATTTGGTTAAAAAAATAGCAGATAAAAACTCTTCATTTTCAATGATTGAAACTAAAATTTCAGCTTTAAATACTGCTAATGCTGCCATAGTTACTGATTTAAGTACTCTAGATGTTAAAAAATATGATTCAATTGATCACAATCAACCAAATAACACATCTCAAAGTGAAATTCAAAGTGAATTTAATAACTATATAAGCGCAACTAAAGGTATATTAGAAGCTATTGAAAAAAGCGATGATTTAATATATGGTACTGGTAATGAAGACGCAAGCGCTTTACAAGGTAATTACAATCAATTTATTGCGAAAAGAACTATGGAACAAATGTTGAAATTAATTGCGGGCGATAATTATCGTTTAAATGATAATAGTAACATACCTTTTGCTGACATAATTTCAACTTACGCTTCAATATATGAATCATTAAAAAATTCGAACCAAAATCCTGCAAATGCTGAATTAGCTAAAAAAGATGATTTAAGTATAAGTAATAAAGTTTCAACACTGCTGAGTGTTTATAGACCGACAGTATCTTTATTAGAATGAATAAATGTTGAATCAAATAAACAATTTTTCTTTAATTATTTATTTAATAATGACGCTGCTAACGTACGCAATAATATTGTTCCTAATACCGACGTTTTATTAGAAACAGTAATTGAAAAAGTAAAAGCAGAAGATTCAAATAATAGTAAATTAGAATTAGAAGTGACAAATATTCCACAATTTTTAGACCAATTTGATAAATTTTTATTCTTAAAAGATGTTAATTCACAAAATAATAACTATAAAATTTATAACAGTGATAATGTTCACATTTATATAACAAGAGCAAATACCACTGATGAATGAGTTCCTACCATTCTTCAAAGTGATACAAGTATTAAAAAGACTAAATTCAATATTAAAGTTAAATATATTAAACCTACAACTAATGATAATTTCTTTAATGACGTAACGGATTTTGAAATTAAATTTAATGATGTTTGGGTTACTTTTAACACTCTAAAAGAGTTAAGAATAACTAAAAAAGATTTTTATAAAGATCCAAGTGGTACGGCAGAAGAAAATAAAGCTTATTCAGAAAATAAGGTTCTTTTTGAGGCATCAAAACCAGGATGAAATAATAAAACTTTTAGCACAAGTTTATTATCAAGAATATTAAAAGGCGGTCAAAATTACCAAAACGACAACAGTCTTCCATATTTTAGAGAAGATGTTTCGTTTTCTAGTGATCAATGAGATAAAGCAATCAAAAATGAAATTCCTAAGCCTGATAATGTAAATACACTATCTCTAAAACAAATATTGGACGGTAATTTTGATTCAAATAGTGATCTTTCAACATCTAGCCCAGATTTGAAATTGAAGATCAAATTTAAAGAAGACATTGATGGGTTGCTTGTGGATTTAAATAACACAACTAACCTACATTGAAAAATGCCAAAAATTGGTAATAAACAATTTATGTACTGGGTTCAAAACGGTTCTGATTTAACTCAAACTAATCCAAACTTTAATTCATTTATTCCATTTTTTGTTGCTATACCAATAATTTCAACTACTGGTGATTATTATGGAGTTCTTTATCGTGTTTGAGAATCAAAAGCGGAAGTTGATTTTAATTCAACTGTTGATTTTGGTTATAAATATATTCAACCACCCAACATTGTTCAAGATTGAAAAGTTTATTTACCTTTAGAATCTTCAACTGATAAGTCATTGCAAAAGTTGCTTAAAACTTCAATCGAAAATGATTCTCAATTGAACGGGATAACCGATCCAGAAACTTTAAGAGCACTTAAAGCAAATATTTTTGCTCAAAATTTCTTAATCCGCTATAACGATAAAAAACAATATCCACACAATACTTATGTGCAAAGATATGGCGGTGTTAAATTTTACGGACCTGAATTAGATAATGCGTTGGAAAGATTTGAAATATATTTAACTTTACACGATAAAAAAGAAAGAGGCAATTAATGA
Organism: Mycoplasmopsis phocirhinis; assembly: GCF_004216495.1. NCBI lineage: Bacteria > Bacillati > Mycoplasmatota > Mycoplasmoidales > Metamycoplasmataceae > Mycoplasmopsis > Mycoplasmopsis phocirhinis. The sequence continues at coordinate 96,725 of NZ_CP034841.1, forward strand.
AGAAGAGCAACACATTAACAACATCATTGGTATTATTAACTGCAACTGCTTCCACAGCATTAGCGATTTTAGCAGTTATTGCGAGACAAAGCAGAACATCAAATTTTAATCATGCTATTAAAAGATATGAAGAATTCAATAATACGTTTTCAAAATATAAAGAGAACTTTAATTTAGATCAACAACAAAGCACCGAATTACAAAAACAAACAGATTTAGCTAAATTTGTTTTAACTAATCCTGATTCAACTGCTCTTCAAAAATTTTTAGCTCTAAATAAAATTGGTAATTATCAACTAGGTATTATTAATAATTGAGCAAATGCACAACTTGAAAACGGTTTTTTGGATAAAAAACTAAAAGAATATAAAGAACTTTTAGAGGGTCAAATCAGTAGATTAAGAGAAATAGACTTACGCAGTCAATTTGATAGCATTGAATCTGTAAATTTTAAAAATTTATTTGATCGATTTTCAACTCTAACTAAAGAACAAAAAAAAGCTCGAATAAACAACTTTAATACACTCTTGGTGAATAAAATTAATGAACAATATAATTTAATCGCTACTCATCTATTAGAACAAAATAACACACTAGATGATAATGTTGTTTCATTAATCCAAAAATATCCGACTTTGGCATTGCGTAATGAAGTAATGCAAAATGTATTTCAAATTGAAAATGACATTTTAGATAAAAGATTTAGAATCAACAATATTGCAGTCAATAAAACCTATATTGAAAATAAACTTTTAGATTCTGGTTCACAAAATACACAATTTGTTCAAAAATATAATGCTATTTTGATTGAAATGAATAATGTTGTAAATGGTAATTTTAAAAATGTATTTGATAACACATTTTCATTATTACCAGATAAATTAAAATTAAATTCAGAAGTTAACAATGAAATTGATATATTAAAATCAAAAATTAGCGATACAAATTCAGCACTAGTTAATCGCGAACTTTTTGATAAATTAACGAGTTTGTTGTTAAAATATAAATTAATTTCATCTAAAAATTTAAATAAACATCTAGCATTAAAATCAATATCAAATTATTTATCTTTAAGTGATTACTTTTTGAATACCTCGACACTAAAAATTCAAGCAGCAACAACCACAAATGATTTAGAAGATGCTTTGGATAATTTAAAAACTTTTAAAAATATGTTAGATTCATCTAATTTAACTAACAAACAAATAATTGATGATCATTTATCATTTGTTAAAGCATTTCCATCAACTGTTTTTGTTAATCTTGAGCAGAAATTTAAGCAAGACAAAACGTTTTTTGATTTAATTAACACAAAAGATGTTGATCAAATTAATAAACAACAACTTATAGAACTTGTATCACGATTAAGAAATTCACTAAATACACTACGCAATTTAGATTTAAAATTTAAAGTGGCTAATGAACACTTTAGACGAATAGCAAACACCACTTCGATTGAGTTTCCTAATCCGTTATTATTACAAAGTGAATTGAATGAGTTTAACGAGTTTATTATATTAAGTGGTAAATCAAGCGTGGATCTTGATAATTTAGTTCTTAATGTTAATAATAAAATTGATTCAGTGTCGACATTAATTGAAACTAGATCAGAATTTAGAAATTTATCTAATCAAATTAATTCAACAATATTAAATTTAAACGATTTTTCACAGCCACTTAAAGAAATTTATTTGAATAAAAAAGTTATACAATTAGCAACTGATTTACAAAATAGAATTTTAAGTTTAAATATTTTTGCGAATCTAGATAAAAATAAAATTGTTTTATATAAATATAATGCTCGTGAACAATTACGTAGTTTGCAAAAAATTGAACTAAACTTTTTACATTCAAAATCAATTGAACAACTTGCAAAATTAAATAAAAATAAAGTCACTAATTTTGAACAATTAGTTAAAAAAATAAACTATGTAGCTACCATTTTAAACAATCAAGATTTAAGACCTTTAAATTTAAATTATGAATTACTTGAACAAAAGTTAAATGATTTAAATAAAAAAGTTAAACGAGAAATTTCATTGCAATTTAACCCAATTATTTCAGATAAAATTTTGAAATTAATTAAAGAATATAAATTTTTAATAAATGCTCTAGAAACAGCGATAGTTCAAGATGAAGCAACACTAAATTTGTATAAAGCGATTGAATATACATACGATTCATTCAATCCAACTAATGACGAAAATTATCAACCTTCACAGTATGAAATTAATCAAATAAATAAATTAATTACTGCTAATAAATCTTTAAACACGCAAAACAAAAAAACTAATGAATTATTGTCATTAGACAAAGTAGATAATGAGGAAAGTAATTTATATAATCAAAAATTTTTAAAATCTATAAACGAAACTAATAACACTGCTCAACACACGCAAGATATTGTTAAACAAATTGATGATGTACGTAAAATTATTGCCGATTTAGACAAATCAAAACAAGAAATAGAGCAGGATAGTGAAATAAAAGATAATTTTAGAGAAGATTTTGAGCAAATTGAACAAATTAAATCTAAAATTGCTCATGAATTGGCTCAAAACCCTGTTGATATAGATAAAATCTCTCAATTATCCAAACAAGCTAAAGATTTACTTAACAATATTAATGAAAAACGTAAAGATGGTTTTTTGAATCAACGACTAGATAAAATTAAAGAAGCTATAGATGAAGCATTTGGAGATAATAATCAAACTCATTCGCCTGGTGAAGATGCTTTACGTACTCGTTTAAATGATTTATATAAACAAGCACAACATCCAACATTGAGTAGAGAACAAAAAGAACAGCTTTTAGCAAAAGCCGATAAACTTTCACAATCAATTAATTTTGTTAAACAAATTGAAAACAAGTTAAACGAATATGATGCGGATGCAGAAAAATACAACTTGGACCCTGAAAGAAAATCAAGAGTTCCAGAAGCAATTTTAGAAGCAAACACAGTAAAAGATTCGATTAACACATTATTTGTGGCATTAGGCACAAGCGATAATTTACCTGATGTTGACAAATTAGATGACGCACTAAAACAAATTGATCAAGAAAAAACAAAACTAGATTTAGCCTATAATCACGATAAAATTGAGTTTGTTAATGATAAAATTAACGATAAAAAATATAAAGTTGATGCTTCAACTCCTCATCGTTTAAAAAATGAATTAAATACAATTATTGAGCAAATTGATAAATATTCTAAACAAAAAATTGCTTCTGATGCTTTACCAGATACTGTTGATGCTCTTGAAAAATTAAATAGAGAAAATGATTTAATTTCTGTGGTTAAAAACGCTATATCAACATACGATGATATTAAAAACGATCCAAATTTAGATGATAATGATTCAATAATTGACGCTAATCAATTACAAGAAGTAATTTTACAAAACTTACCAAATTTAACTCAAGATCCATTGGATACGGTTGAAGTAATTGAAAACAAAAAACAAGCAATAGAAAAAGCAATAAAAATAGCACAGGCAAAAAATAAATTACGCAAAACTATAATAAATCAACTGCCAGATGTTTTAAACGATGCTGAACAAAACAGAGATTTATTAAAAGAAATTAAAGATGGTGTTAACGAGGCCAAAAAACAATATCAGAATATACTCGATGCCCCAAATAATGCTTATGAAGCAGAATTTATTGAGCAAAAAAATGAAGAATTACAACAAAAAATACAAGAATTAAATTCTAAAAAACAAGAACTGCTAAAAACATATGATGAAGCCAAAGCATCAGCTGAAGCTATTAGAAAAGAATATGATAAAAAAGCCTTTATTGGTTCAAAAGCTCCAGATGGAGAAAATTTCAATAATTATATTAACGCCCGCGATGAATATTTAGCAGGTTTGCAAAATGTAGATAAATCTACAATTGCTACATTAGCAGCAGCTGAAATTGCAATGAAGAAAGCATACAATAAAGATGTTGTTGAAAACGCGATAGATAAATACAAAAAATTTGTTAGAGAACAAATTGATAGTGTCAACGATGAAAACATCGGTTCAGTTAAAGAATTAAGCACTGAATTCAGTGACTATGTAGATGGGCTTTTAAGTAGTGCTAACGGAATTGACACCGAAGAGCAAGCCTTGCAAATTTCTAAGCAAACACAGGCAATGAAGAATTATAATGATACTCAAAAAGATATAGTTGATGCAATTGAACAATATAAAGAATTAGCAAAAGAAAATCCAAATGATAATGATATTACTAAAGGTATTCAACAATTAAAAGCATTATTAAATAAAAATATTTTTCCAACATCACCATTCAGTGTAAGTGATATTTCAACTAAAAATGATGAATTAATTGCTCAAATTACACAAATTAAAGAAGAAATAGGTAAAAGAAGTTTAAATAAAAAATTAGCTAACGAATTAATTGACCATGCGGAGAATTTTTCTAAATTATCGACTAAAATTAATCCTGATCGAGTTAAAGCTGATGAAGTTATTGAACAAATTTTTAATGGATCAAAAGATTTAGGTAATTCTGTTGATCCCGAATTTAGAAAATTAACTGAAAATATATTAAATGAAATTAAAACGCTAAACACAAAAACACTCGATAAAAATCAATTAGCAAAAATTAAAAATAAGTTAGATGTTATTGATGAAACAAAACAATATTCAGATGCGTTATCATTAATAGTTGGCTCGGCACAAACTCTTAAAGAAGAAAATTTAACAAATACTTCAAGTATTGTTGTTTCAGTAATTGATAGAGATTTAAATCCATTAATAACAGAAGCACAAAATTTATATGCTAATTCTATATCTTTAGATGAAGATAAAAACGATGCCTCGGTAGCACGAATCCGTGAAGCGTATATTGAAAAAATTAAAGAAATTGAAGCAGCCAAAGATAGATTAAAACAAGCTCTTGAAATTGACGCGTTAATCAAAAAAACAATTTCTTTAAGTGACGAAGTTAATTACTTTGAATTAAACGGAGTAAACGGAGAAGATAATTTACAAAAAGCAAGAAATTGATTGCAAAGTATTACAGACTCAACTGCGATTGAAAATGGGTTGAACAATCAGCAAAAAAATGACAAATTAACCCAAGGATTGCAAAAAGCAAATAACGCAAATAAATTTATTGTAGAACAAAAACTAATTTCAGATACTATTGAACAATGAAAACAACAAAGAGAATTAGATACTAATTCAAAATACGAAGCGACTATTAAAGATGAGCAAAATTTAATTAAAGCTATGTGAGATAACTTGCCTCAGGCAAGTGAAAATTTAGACCCGACAGCAATTCACACGCGTTTAAATAATATTGAATTAGCCTTGATGACACAAAGCAATAATCGTGCAAAACGAATTGAAACAATAGATAAAATTAAGGAATTTGAAGATTCTCAACTATATACAAACACTGCTCAATATCCTAAATTATTGGCTAGTTTAAGAACAAAAGTTAAAAAATTATACACTGATAATGCAAATGCTAATAATGTCGGTGAAATGCAATTAGTTCAAGATGAATTAACACAGTTAAAAGATTTTATTGTTAAACAAACTCTATTAGCTCAAAAAATTGAAGAATTTAGTACTTATGCTGATAGTGTTTCTCCATCAACAAACGATATAGCTGCCAAAAAAACTTTATTAACTGATGAAATTAAAAAAGCTGAACAAATGTATACTGAAGATATTCCTAGTGTTCAAAACATTTCTCAAAGAAAAACCGCAATCGTTAATCAAATTCGCCAGTTAACATTACATGAAGCACGACTACGTGTGTATGTTGAACTAGGTAAAGTTCAATCAAACATAAAAAATGATTCAAATATTAATACTAATGAAAAGACTTATCTTGAAAATAAATTAAGACAATTAAGTGCTGAATTAGAGGCTATTGAATTTGATGCAAACACTGATCCGAATGTATTTACGAATTTGGAAAACAAATATTTAAAAGGTCAAAGTGAAAATTCAATTCCGTATGTATTTGAAAAAGTAAAAGAATTAAGTATTGCTTATCGTGATGCTCAAAAAGTAAATATTTTAAAACAAAGTGGTTTGAGTTCGCAATTAGATTCACAAGAGGTTGTTCAAGCTTTCAATAATTTAAATAATAGTATTGATCAAGCTATTGAAATCAATAAAGAACCAAGCACAACTAATAATGCTAGAAATGAAAAAATAACCGAATTAAATAAACTGTCAATTGCAGTTGTTAATGCTAAAAAATTATCTCTAACTAAATTAGCATCAAATGCGAATAATTTATATGTTGTATTAAATCAAGCGAATAATAATGCAACTGATGCGATAGAAAACACATTTAAGCAAAACTCAATTGACGATTTAAATAATTATCAAATAGATGTCCAATCAACACAAGAGCAAACTATTGTCAAAATGAATGAATTATTGCAAAAAGGTTTAGATACGTTTAGAGCTCAAGTTGAAAAAGCATTTGAAACACAAAGTGCTAAACTTAATGATCAATTAGCAAATCTTCAATCATATATAGATAATATTTTATTAAACTCGATTTGAAAACAATCAACTCTTGGTAAATTTAATACCTTAACCAATACAACAAGCGAATTAAAAACATTTATTAATTCAAAAACCAGCTTAACAAATCAACTAAAACAATTTTCGCTAATAGATGTTACGGTACCATTTACACAGGCATATTTAAACGAAAATATTGATTTAATTAATCGCGCTAAATCGGCTATTAGTGAATTCAAAACAGCAATTAATAATGATTTTGATCAATTATTCGCTGCGAATACTGGTGAATTAAATCAATTAAGTGTATTATTTGATAAAGGTTTGGTAACATCGCAAACTAATTCAGCTTCAATGACATTATTTATTCAATTGGGTTTTAATGATACAAATTCACAATATTTGACTCTAAAAACTAATTTAAATGATTTCACTAATAGGTTAAATACAATAAAATCTAATCAAAACACTACTCAACTTCAAAGTGATATTCAAGAAGCGAACGAATTATTAAATTCATTTGGTACGTTAATTAGTACTTTAAAAAATGAAGCGAATTTATTACTTTCTCAACGCCAAAATTTAAACGAAATATGACAATATTTATTTAAATCTGGTAAAGAAAGTGCTGCAAGTTCTATTTCAACTGATTATCAAAATCAGTGAAATCCATTGAACGGAAAAAATAATTCAATCATTTTACATACTAAAGATGATTTTATCAAGCAATCTTATGTGTTTGAGAATTCGAGTGCAATTGATAGCGTGATAACTCAAACAAAAACATTTGTTGATTATGTTAATAATACAGCATTGAATAATAAATATATGAATTTACTACACAACATAAATCCAATAGTTAAAAATTCAATTATTTATGAGGAATTTAATAAAAATCTTGAAAAATTGACTTCTACATTGCAATCACAAGATGATAAACTAGACATTACAAATAATGATTCATTTTTAAGTATGTTTGACAATTTTGGCGATACAAAAATTGATACAGTATCTAATTTTAATCCAATTTATTTCAAAGTTTATTTAGTAAAAGAAGCTAGTCAAAATCAATGATTAAGTAAAAAATCATCAAATACAGCTCAAAAAGTTTATCAAGCAAAGATAAGATATGAATATAAACCTGACAATTTAAATTCATTTAGTAATTACACCGGTTTTAGTTTTGATGTAAACAGGGACTTAACCTTTAAAACTAAGGACAATCTATCTCTTGAATCTGGAACTAGTTCAATTTTCTTTAAAGACTATAATATAAATTCACTTGGTTATAATTCCAAACAAATTATAGGTAATGCTGAAGAATTGGGTTGAGATGATGTAACAACTCGTGAATTAGCTAGTCAAAAAGTATTAGATACTTTTAAAAAAGCCCTTGGTATTAATGAAGGTAATAAACAATTAGTTCTATATCATACGCGTAATGCTCAAAACCAAATTCAAAAACATTTTGGTATTGTAGAAAATAATAAATTTAGCGAAATAACTCAAAATAGTGATAATTTCAATATTAAATTTTTATTTCCACAGTTTTATATTTACCAACAGTCAACCCAAATTAAATCTGATTCAGATTTACAAGCTTTAAATATATCTGTTCAAGGTAACGAAATAGTGATCAATGCTGCCATTCCATCTAATTTATTGGTTGGTTCGGAGAATTTCAGCGCTAACTCAAATACAATTGTTGTATCTAATGGTGTAATTGAAGACCAAAAAACAATGCCCGATGTTATTTTAAATAGAATTAGAATCGGCGTTGATTTTGATAGTGCTACAAAAAATATTTCATTATTTTTAACCCACCATGAAAGTTTTAACGTCACAAAACAAAGATCACTACACGATCCATTAATAACACCAACATTCACATATACAGACACAAATAACTCAACTGCATATGTTTGATCAAATACTGATTTTGCTAAATATATGGCTATTCATACTGATATATGAGATAATAAAAACGCTAATAATACATCAATATTAGCACAACCGGCTAATGGCACTAACCCAAGCAATACATATCAAGGTTATACCCCGAACCACACTGAACCTGGTTATGAAAAATATATTATTAAAAACCACCGGTCAGCAAACATTTATATTTATACAACCAATGTTCAAGGCGATAGTATTAAAAACACTTCAACATTGTCGAGCAGCAGTACATTAGATTTATCAGTTTTATATAACACAGGTGTGATTGAGTTTAATTTTAAAGATCTTAAAAATTAAACAATATTTATAGACAGAACAGGTAATATTTACCTGTTTTTTGTACCTTATAAATTATAATTATGTATTAAAATTAATACAAATACTTATTTATTGATGAATGGAGTTATATGAAGAAAAAAATGTTAATTTTGCCGCTAGCTATTTTGCCAGTAATTCCAATTTCGGTTACACTTCGTAATTCAGAACCAACAAATAACTTGCTTAATCAGCCAAATTTGGCTCATATTTCAACTAAACGAATTTCAGTTGATGACTTTTTAGCAACTGATTGAATGAGTGATATTTCAGATAACAGAAGTTTATTTTCGCTTTCTATTCCAGGCACACATGATTCAACAATGTATAATGGATGAGGTGCGGCTTGATTTTTTGGTTCATTATTAGCTCAAACACAAACATTTAGTTTTGAAGAACAACTAAAACTAGGTATAAGAGCTTTTGATTTGCGCAGTCAAAATGATGGACAATTAGTTCATGGTCCAGCCACTTCTCACCAAACTCTTGAAAAAGCTTTTGCCTCATATGCTAAATTTTTACAACAACATCCAAGAGAATTTATTATTGTAAGAGTTAAAGATGAAAATTTCAATGTTCAAAACAATGCTTATGCCTCACAAGCTAGTAAAATATATCGCGATGTGCTAAATAAATATAATGAATATTTATACAATCCCGAAGGTAAAGGTTATTATGAAATTTCACGTGAAAAAGGCTTTAATATTGGCCAATATAGAGGAAAAATAATTGTTTTAAATCATTGACATCATTTGGTAAATACGGATTTAAAGGGTGGTTTTAGTTTTCGTGAAATAACTTCAGATCACGCAATTCAGGATAAATATGACGGTGTTGATATCGATCAAAAATTTAACTACATAACTAAACATTTTCGTGATTCAACTAATAAAAATTATATAGAAGATAATGCTTATATTAATTTTACTTCTATGGCTAGTGGTTGAAGACCTGATAATTCTTCGGCAAGATTAAATCAAAGAGTGGTTGATTATTTAAATCAACACCAAGAATTATCTACATTAGGCATTGTGTATTCAGATTTTCCTGGACCTTCGTTAATTCAAGCAATTTATAAAACTAATTTTAATTACACAGATGAAATCTTAAGAAATGATGGGTTAGAACAAACGGTAAGTGAATTGACTTTTTCTCAAATTTATGATGGTGATAATAAAATAATTCTTCATATTCCTAACGATACTAATGCTTATCGCAATTTAAATTTAGAAATTAATATCGATGGCGAAATTATTAAAAAAACAATACCAGCAGATTTTAGTGCTGATAAATATGAGATTATTTTAGATAATAAAATTTTAAGAGCCGGGCAAAATTTAATTGTAAATTCGTATAAATTAACTCCAAAAAATAATTGATATGTGCAAAAGAAGTACAATGAGAATTCCAAATCGTTAGAAATAGTTTCAAATGAATTTACACAGAATCGAAACGCGTTAATTTCGGAAGTTAATTTAATGATAAATAATTATAAATATAATCCTCAATATAACAATGTGGTTGAATATTTAAACATAAATTTTATTAATAATTTAAACAATGTGCACAATGGAGAAAATTCTAAACTTAAAGATTTGAATGATAAATATAATGCAGTTAAAACACAATTAGGTACTCAAATAAATATTTTAGAACATATTGAAGATAGCATATCAACAATAAAAGATAATCATTATAATTTAAGTGAAGTTTTTTCGAGTGTAAATACCCAAAAAATAAATAATTTAAAAGATGATACTTTAGCTAAATTGAATAATATTTTCCAAAATTCCAATAGTTATATTGATCCAGCACAAATAAACTCTCTTGTTATTTCTTTATCCAAAAACGAGCAAATAGCAAAAGTTGTACCCATAATTTTTAATGATTTTAAAAATATAAATATTGAAAAATACCAAAACGAACTAAATCAAATAGATCATGATTACGATTTTGCCAAAAAATATTGAGTGGATGAAATTCAAAAAGTAGTTGAAAAACCAGATAACATTATTAAAAATATCGAATCACTTTCAAATAGATCGCAAATTATAAGCGTGGCCCGAAATTTAAGTGATAATTTTTCAACCGACTTATCTAACATAAAAAATAAAACACAAAGTGTTATTCATAATATAAATAATATTAAAGAATTTTTTGATATGCCAGAAAATAATGGTTTAAGAAACAAATTTATTGATAATATAACTGAAAATATCAAAAATTTAAATCCCCCACACTTAATACGTTTAAATGTTGGATTATATAAGCAAAAAGTAGACGAATTAAAAAATCTTGTAAATCAAATTGATACATATCAAACACAAAATTCGAACTTTACTAATCGTAATTCTAAAGAATTAACACAATTACTAAATAAAACAAAAAATATCTTAAATAATGAAGATTCTGTTGAATTTAATATTGATAATATACAAACAACAATATTGAGTTTAGAAGACGCCAAATTAAAAGCAACTGAATCTAATAATCTTTATCAAGAAATTATTAATAGCATTGAAAATAGTAATGAATTATATCCCGAATGAAAAATGATTTTAAAAGCCGATTTAGATGTTATTAATGATTTAAGTCAAACTACAGCTCTTCCAATAAAACAAAGAATTACCAATTTTAATGAAGAAGCTTTTATTAGTAAATTTAATAATTTAAGTAGTTTAAATCAAGCTCAAAAAAACTTTTTACTGAATACAATTAAAACGAGTGTTGATATTAATGCTATTAAACAAAAAATTAGTGAATTTAGACCTTTAAATGCTCAAATGAATACTTTAATAACTGAATTAAATTCGTTTGTAAATTTTGAGAATTTAATTGGTTTTAAAATATTAACACAAGATAAAAAAACACAAATATCAACAAAAATAAATGAAGTTAGAAATTCAATAAATTCAAATTTATCTATTGAGCAAATTAATAACAATATTTCAGCTTTGAATAATTTTCATATTATTTTTAGTGGTGAAGAAATTATTTCTAATTTAAATTCACGAATAAATAATTCGAATAATTTATATAAATTCCAAAAACTTGAATTAACAAATGAATTGAATAATGTAAACACAAATGCAAAAATTGAAGCACTAAAACAAAAAATAAATAATGAGATTAATTTAGATTACGTTAATAGTGATATAAATAATTTTGAATTTCTTTCAAATATTCAAAAACAAAACGCACTTAATTCTTTGCAAAATTCAACTAATAAAAATGATTATTTATTAAACAAACAAAACTATTTAAATCTTAATAATGCGGTTGAAAGTGCTAATTTGTTATTGGAGCAAGTTTCGAATATTGAAAATAATGAAAACTTTATCAATAATTATCAGTCAAATAAAGATGACCTTTTATTAAACATAAATAATTTAAAACAAAATTATTTGCAAAACCTGAATTCAAAAACAATTGTAGATCAAATAATTTTAATTAGGGAAAAATTACAACAATTAGAATTTCAATCGCTTGAATTTAATAAAGAACAAGTAAAAAATATTGCTTTAAATAATTATAATGAGGTAAAAACTCGTCTGTTAGAACAAAAAAGTCTCGTTCAAAATCAAAGCGAAATCTACAATAATATTATTGACGAAATTGATAAATTAATCATAGATACAGATTTTGAAAATTCAACCAATGATATAACAACTACGTCAATAGTTGCTAACACAAATGCTTTAAATTTATATTTAGCTCAAATTGATGACAAAAAAATTCAATCAAAAAATCAATATGATAAAAAACAACGAAAAATTGCATTTGAGCATTTTAGTAATTCGTTTAACTTTATCTTAAGCCAAGAGATTAAAGATACCAATTTGCCAACTCAAATTTTCCCCCAACAATTACAAAAATCAGTAAATGACCAAAATTATGCGATTTTAAATATTAATTTATTAACAAACAACTCAAACGGTAGTTTAGAAATTATTTACACAATAAGTGATATCAACAATGAATTTTCAATTAATAAAAGACAAAATATCACTGGTTTATTAACAAATCAAAATATTGAGGATGAACAAGAACTGCAAAGAGCAAAAAAACAATATGAGTTAAAATTTGTTGAAGCGAATGAATATTCAAATAATTTAGTGAGTGAAATTTATTCAGAATTAAAAAATAATTTTGTAAATGATATTAATCGCTATTCAACTCCTGAACAAAAAGTAGAAATATTTAATAATTATGTTTCATCGTTAACTGAACTGATAGAACAAACAAAAATTAAAAAACAAGAAATTGATGATGTTTTAAAAATCAAGGAAAATGAAGTTAAAAATAAACTAAATCAAAAACAAAAGTTAATTAATATAGCGAAAAATAAAATAGACGAATCATTAGATTTTGCTGATCAAAATTGAAATTTAACACAATTAGCAAACAAAATAGATGAGTTTAAATTGAGATTAAACACATATAAACAAAATTTAGACAAACTTGGTTTAAATGAAGAACAAATAAATATAATTTCCCAAAATGCTTCAACATATTTTATTGAAACAAAAAATTTTATTAACAATTTTATCAGCACATATTTCAATGAAATATTTAATAAAATCACTTTCTCGGTTTTAAATGAAAAAAGTATTAATTTAATAGGTGTGGAAGATATTATGTCAAATGTTGATGATAACGAAGTCAAAATATCTATTGTAAATATTGCTAGAAATATAGTTGAATCTAAAATAGTGCTTAATTATATTGCCAATTACAAAAATTTAACCAGATCAGGTGAATTTGAAATTAGTATTCCATCACAAAATGAAGTAAATAGTCTAAAATCCGAAATTAACACTAATTCTAATAACGATACTAAAAATAATACAGATGAAATAGATAATGAGATCACTAAACCTGACAATACTAAAAATTCTTCGCATAATAATTTAATAAATAATGTCGCTAGCGAACAAAGTGAAAAAAATTCAAATTTCAATAAAAATTATTTATTTTTATTGATAATTCCATTTTTGATAGGAATTCCTGCTATTGTTATTCCAATTTTAAAATCAAAGAAAAAATAATTTAAACAATCGGCAACGATTGTTTTTTACAAAAACAAATTACCTTACATTTAAGGTAATGCTTCTGTATTAATTTAAAAAAATATTAATTATTTTTTAATATTGGTGCTAATTGTCTATAATGATAAATAAACATTTTTTAAAAGGAGAAAAAATGAGTGAAAGAAAAATTAAAAGAAAAAATGAATATTATTATAATTCAGTTTCGCCAATTGAATATTATCAAAATGGTTTTCAAGGTCGATTAAGAAGTGTAAATTGAAATTGAATAAATGATGACAAAGATTTAGAAGTTTGAAATAGAGTGACACAAAATTTTTGATTACCAGAAAAAATACCGGTTTCTAATGACTTAAAATCATGAAATACATTAGATAAAAAATGACAACAATTAATAACAAGAACTTTTACGGGTTTAACATTATTAGACACAGTTCAAGCAACTGTATCCGACGTGGCTCAAATTCCACATTCAACTACAGACCACGAACAAGTAATTTATGCAAATTTTGCTTTTATGGTGGGTGTGCATGCTCGCAGTTATGGCACAATTTTTAGTACATTATGTTCAAGCGAACAAATTGAAGAAGCGCATGAATGAGTTGTTAACAATGATGCCTTACAAGCTAGAGCAAAGGCGCTAATACCATATTATGTTGGTGATGATCCCCTAAAATCAAAAGTTGCATCAGCATTAATGCCTGGTTTTTTATTATACGGAGGTTTTTATTTACCGTTTTATTTAGCAGCTAGATCTAAATTACCTAATACAAGTGATATTATTAGATTAATTTTAAGAGATAAAGTAATTCATAATTATTACAGTGGTTATAAATACCAACGCAAAATTGAAAAATATTCAAAACAAAAACAAGAAGAAATGAAAAAGTTTGTTTTTGATTTAACTTTTGAATTAATTGAATTAGAGAAAAAGTTTTTATATGAACTTTATGAAGGTTTTCATTTAAGTGACGGGGAAAATTTAGCCGAAGATGTTATTAAATTTAGTTTATATAATGCTGGTAAGTTTTTGCAAAATTTAGGTTATGAATCTCCTTTTACTGAAGAACAAACTAAAATAAAACCTGAAGTGTTCGCTCAACTGTCAGCAAGAGCTGATGAAAATCATGATTTTTTCTCCGGCAACGGAAGTAGTTATGTAATGGGTGTTAGCGAAGAAACAGAAGATGAAGATTGGGAGTTTTAATTATGAATAAAAATTATGTGGAACTTGAACATATAAATAAACCACAAGGCGAAATTCATTGTGTATATTTCAGTACTAATACTAAAAATACTGAAACATTTGTCAATAAATTAGGTTTTAATTCAACAGCTATTCCATATGAAATAAATAACAAAATTGAAGTTAATTTTGATTATGTTTTATTTTGTCCGACATATTCGGGTGGAGGAGAATTTCGCGAAGGTGCAGTGCCTAAACAGGTTATTCAATTTTTAAATAATGAACAAAATAGAAAATATTGCCGTGGTGTCATTAGTTCGGGCAATACTAATTTTAATGATACATACGCGATTGCTGGACCTATAATTTCAAGTAAATTAAAAGTTCCTTTACTTTATCAATACGAATTACGTGGAACTAAAAGCGATGTTGAAAATGTACAAAAAATACTAAATAAATTTTGAGGAAAATATGAATAATGAAATAAAGAATAAACTGAACGAAGAAGATGATAAGTATATAGCCTTTAATGCTATTTCGGGGCTTAAATTTAACGATAAATATGATTTTAATGCTGATAAAGAAGCTGTAAAAAGATATTTAAGTTCACACGTGCAAACAAAAACCAAATATTTTGAAAACGAAGAACAAAGATTGAGTTTTTTACTGAAAAATGATTATTATGAACAAAATTTAGTTGATAAATATGGTTTTGAAAATGTTATTTTCTTAACCAAATATGCTTTGAATTTAAAGCACGAGTTTCCAAGTTTTATGGGAGCATTAAAATTTTATTCTACTTATTGTATGAAAACATTTGATGAAAATTTATATTTAGAAACTTATTCACATAGAGTAGTAATGAATGCGTTATTGTTGGCAAATGGTGATTTTAATCTTGCAAAAGATATTATTAAAGATATTATAGATGGTTGTTTTCAGCCAGCCACACCAACATTTTTAAATGCAGGTAAAAAACAACGTGGTGAATATGTTTCTTGCTATTTATTACGTGTAGAGGACAATATGGAATCTATAGCAAGAGCAATTTCAACTTCATTGCAATTATCAAAAAGAGCAGGTGGAGTAAGTTTATGTTTAACTAATTTGCGAGAATTTGGTGCAGCAATTAAAAAAATACAAAACCAATCTTCTGGCATTATTCCAGTTATGAAAATACTTGAAGATTCATTTAGTTATGCCAATCAACTTGGCCAAAGACCTGGTGCTGGAGCAGTGTACTTAAATGTTCATCACCCAGATGTGTTGTCGTTTTTAGATACAAAACGTGAAAATGCTGACGAAAAAATAAGAATAAAATCATTATCTTTAGGCTTAATTATTCCCGATATTACATTTCAATTAGCAAAAGAAAATAAGCAAATGGCTTTATTTTCGCCAAAGGATATTAAAGATTTTTATGGCATACCAATGAGCGATATTTCAATCACCCAAAAATATGATGAATTAGTGAATAATCCTAAAATTAAAAAAACCTACATTAATGCTCGTAAACTTTTCCAAACAATTTCAGAATTACATTTTGAATCTGGTTATCCTTATATTCTTTTCGATGATACAGTTAACGCTAATAACGCACACCCACAACAAGGTAGGATTGTGATGTCAAATTTATGTTCTGAAATTGCTCAAGTTTCAACTCAAAGCACATATTCAAGTGATTTAACAATTCAGCAATTAGGCCAAGATATTTCATGTAATTTAGGCAGTTTGAATATTGATAAATTAATGAAATCAGGTAAGCAATTTGCTCATATTGTTGAACGCTCAATTAGGGCTTTAGATACTGTTTCGCGAGTTGCTAATTTATCTTGTGCCCCAAGCATTGAATTTGGCAACAATAGCAATCACGCACTAGGATTAGGAGCAATGAATATGCATGGGTTTTTAGCCACACATAATATTTATTATGCTTCTGTTGAAGCGTTAGATTTTACAAATATTTTCTTTTATACAGTGGCATATTATGCTTATTCAGCGTCAAATAAATTAGCTCGTGAAAAAGGCAAATTTAAAGATTTTGATACATCTAATTATGCTAATGGTAAATATTTAGCAAAATATACTCAATGCGAAGATCATAAATTTAAACCTAAAACTCAACAAATTATTGATATTTTTGATAAATATCAAGTTAAAATTCCAACGAAAACTGATTGAATTGAACTGGACCAACAAATTCAAAAATATGGTTTAGCCAATTCTCATTTAATGGCAATTGCTCCAACTGGTAGTATTTCATATTTATCTTCATGTACTCCTTCACTTCAACCTGTTGTTGCACCTGTGGAAGTGCGCAAGGAAGCTAAAGTTGGTAGAGTTTATGTTCCCGCATATAATATAACAAATGAAAATCTTAAATTTTATCAAGATGGAGCATATGAATTAGGTCCTAACCCAATTATAGATTTAGTAGCTACAGCTCAACAACATATTGATCAGGCAATTTCATTGACTTTATTTATGACAGATAAAACTACTACAAGAGATTTAAATAAAGCTTATATAAGAGCATTTAGCAAAAAATGTAGTTCTATTTATTATGTTAGAGTGCGTCAGGATGTTTTAGAAGGTAGTGAAAATCTTGAGTGTGAATCTTGTATGATTTAATGTTTTAAAAAAGTTAACATCAAACGATGTTAACTTTTAATAATTCATTAATTCTTCGTATTCATCAAGTGTGCCGTGGTAAATAAAACTTTTATCCGGTGCTATTTCTAAAATAACATTAGCTACTTGATTTACTAAAGCACGATTATAAGTGGTAAAAATTGCTCCACCCTTGTAGTTTTTTAAGCCACTAATTAATGAATCTATGCTTTCGGCGTCTAGATGATCTAAAGGTTGATCTAAAACCAAAAAATTTGCCTCCAATAACATCATTCTCGAAAACATAAGTCGCGCTTTTTCGCCTCCTGAAGTTACGCTTACATCTTTAAAAACTGTATCGTTAGAAAAAAGCATACGGCCTAAAAAACCACGCATTCTTTGATCTGAAACATCTCTTGTTTCTTCGGTGGTATTTTCAAGAGGTCATTGTGAAATTCAATCTAAAATACTCATTTGTTGAGTAAAATATTTTTTATTATCATTTGGATAATAGGTGTGTTTGATTGTTTGTCCTCATTTAACACTACCACTTGTAGGTTGTTTTAAACCTAAAAGAACTTCTAATAAACGAGTTTTAGCAATATCATCATCACCAATTAAAACCATTTTTTCACCTTTGGATAAAGTAAAAGAAACATTTTGAAACATTACTTTGCCGTTTTCTTCATATGAAATAGATTCAACTGCTAAAATATCTTTTCCAGGTTCGCGGTTAATATCTCAATTTATATATGGATATTTACGATTAGAAGGTTTAATTTCATCTAAAGTTATTTTTTCTAGAGATTTTTTTCGCGAAGTAGCTTGGCGTGATTTAGAAGCATTAGCACTAAAGCGAGCAATGAATTGTTTTAATTTTTCAATTTGTACTTCTTTTTTGGCATTTTGTTGTTTTGTTAATTCAAGTGCTAATTGACTACTTTCTTTTCAAAAAGTATAATTACCTGTGTATATTCGTGCCTCATTGAAATCGATATCAACTATATGAGTACAAATGTTGTCTAAAAAATCACTATCATGGCTTACAACAATTACAACGTTATTATATTCAGCTAAAAAATTTTCAAGTCATTTAATTGAGCGCAAATCTAGATGGTTTGTTGGCTCATCCATTATTAAAATGTCTGGATTACCAAAAAGTGCTTTGGCCAATAAAACTTTAATTTTTTGGTTAGCACTCAATTGATTCATTGGTAAATCTCATTTTTGTTTAGGTATTTGTAAACCTGAAAGCAATTCTTGGGCATCGTTTTCAGCTGTTCAACCTCCTAATTCTCCGAATTTTTCTTCTAATTCGCTGGCACGAGTATAATCTTCCATACTAGCATCAGGGTTAGCGTAAATAGCGTCTTTTTCAGCTTTAATTTTGTATAAGTCAGTGTTGCCCATAACCACAACATCAGTAACAATTAAATCGTCATAAGCATTATGATCTTGACTTAAAACACTAATTCTGCGATTTTTTTCAACAATTATTTGGCCACTAGAAGACTCAATTTCACCTGAAATGATTTTTAAAAAAGTTGACTTGCCGGCTCCATTGGCACCAATGATTCCGTAAGTGTTACCCTCTGTAAATTTTAAATTTACATTTTCAAAAAGTTTTTTATCACTAAATATTTTACTTAAATTTTGTACTTCTAACATAAAACCTCCATAATATTTTCAATTATAACAAAATATTAATTTTACTTTATATGCGTGTAAGTACAATAAAAAAAGATATTATTTTTTAATTATTTCTATATTCTTTTTGATATTGGTGTTCAACAAAACGGAAAATAGATTTCATTTTTTCAATTTTTTCTTCCATTTGATCTAAGGAATCACTATCTAAAATCATATTATTATTGATTTCGTTCTGGAATTGTTGACGTTTATTTTTACTAATAAATTTTAAATATTTGTCAATATTCTCTTTTTCTTTATTTCACGCTGATATTTTGATACTTTTTAGGTAATTGTTATATGCTTTTTCGCCTTCTTTTGGGTCTTTTAAGTATGCATTTATTACATCATAATTCATATAGGCTAAATATGGTATTGAAACATCAACTTCAATGCCATCTTGGGTGTATGGTAACTCATTTTCCTTGTTTATTTCATTTTGCGACCCAGAAAATCAAGCATTATTAGACGATATTTCTAAACTGGTTCCATCAGGCAAAACTAAAGGCAAAATTGAAAACATTCCACCACCAGATTTATTGCCTATAATTGTAGCTAATTTGTTAGTTTTAGCGATATGAGTTAACAAATTGGCAGCACTGAAAGTATTGATACCTGTTAATATATATCATTGATAATTTGGATAACCATCTTTTAAATCATATTTATCATCTTTATTAACATCTACACGATATTTAGAATATGATAATTGTTTATTAATTGTTTCATAAAAATAAATTTGTTGATCCTGATTAGTTAAAAAGCCAACAACTTTTTCCATCGCTGCAATTGAACCACCGCCGTTAAGTGATAAATCTAGAATTATTTTTTTGATTGGCGTTGGATTTTGTTTGATTAATTCCATTGCTTTATACATTTTTTCAAAACTATCATATTCGTGTTTTGTTTCTTTACTTAAATCTTCATTTGAACCCACTATAAATTGATCTAAATAAATTATTGCTGTGTCATTATGAAAACTAACAAATTTATTTTCTTGTTGAGTAAGTGCTGCGTTGCGAATTTTTCTTAAAATATTTAATCAGGCAATATATTCATTAACTTTTTGGCTGCGTGCTGAACCGTATGGATTTGCGCGATAATCTTGTGGATGATAATATGAACCTGATTGTATTGATGAATGTAATTCATTTAATTGTTCGTAGAATAAATTTTCGTATGCGCTGGTATTTTGATTGATATCTACTGATAACATTTTTTCTTTTAACCCAGTTTTAGCAAAGTATTCATCAAAACTATTAACATTATTTTGTTGAAGAAAAGTCTTTCTTAAACCATAAAAATTATCGAAAACAAACAATAAAAAATTATAGTTATTTTTTCTAAATTGCTTTGATTGTGGTTTTTCATTATTTGGGTTATTCATTATCAAATTGTATTCATTGGCATCTATATCTTTATTAATTACTGTGCTAACCCCAATAAATTTTTCGTTGTTGAAATAAATATTATAGTAGTTTTGGCTAAAGAAAAGGAAATTGAAAAGCGAAAACGGTAAATAAATATCATTATTTTTTGATTGAATACTCATTTGGTATTTATTTAAATCAAACTCATTTATTTTTGAATCAGAAAGTTGCGTAGTTGTGGTTGATTTATATTCAATTCTCTTACCATAATCAACAGTTGAAGAATTTTTTAGAATTTGGAACACATCTAAATTACTCATTAAAATTTTATTTTGCTTCAAATCAAAAATAATTTCATTTTCTCTATTAGAGTAATGAATTTTATCTTGTTTTTTGGATTTAAATTTAAAAAACTGAGGGTTTGTAACTCCTTCAATTTTTTTGATAAATTCATTGACATTGATATATAAATCTTGATTTTGAGGGTTAATGTATGTGTTGATTTTAACATTATTAATTTTGTATTGATTTGAATTATTTACAAATTCATATTGTTTATTAAATTCTAAATTTTTTGGTGGCGTATTATCATTTTTGAAATTATTTGTGCAAGCCAACACACTTAATGGTAATGTTAAAACCGGAACAAGTGAAGCAAACAAAAATTTTAATTTTATTTTAGTTTTATAATTTCGTCTCATTTATTTACTTTCGAATTTTCGTATTTATTTTTTTCTAATTCAAAATCAGTTTTGATTTGATCTTCATCTGGTAAATCTTCTTCACTTTGAGCTCTAATGTTTTTGTCGCTCAATTCGAATTCAATTACGTTTATTAGGGCAATTAATTCGTCTATTTTAGATTGAGTCACTAATAAGGAGTCATGTAAATTATATTTACGTGTAAAAATATATTTTGAAAGTGTGTTTAAAAATTCATCTTCGTTAGTATCATCAAAATTGATTAATTTTTTGATATTATTTTTTTGTTCTTGTGTTAAAGAAGTTAATTTTAATTGTATTTTATGTTTAGCAATTAAATTTAGATATTGGATGTAATATTCTGAATTTTTAACAACTTCACGGTATTTTTTTATTAAATCATTTAATTTTTGAATTTTAGTTTCAATACCATCAAAATTTGTTTTATTATCATTATATTTTTGATTTTCGGCTGCAAAATTGGCTCTAGTTTCTGAATTTAATTTAGTATCATTTTTGATAAATTCAACATCAAAATTGTAATTTAATAAAGTAATTATTTGTTTTAAACCAGCGATATTTTCATCAATATTAGTTAATTTTTTATTAGCTGTTCAAGCGTATTTAGAATCTATTAAATAATTTTTTACTTCCTGAATAACAGAAGCATTATCATTCTTTTCAGGTTGCGACAATTCAATTAATTGCTGTTTTGCAGCCATATCAATATTAGGATAATTGTCGATTGCGATTTTTGCAATATCTTGTAAATAAGAAATATATTGTTGTAAGTCTCTTACTCTGGTATTTTTTGAAGTTTCTAATGTGCTAATTTGAGCACGTATTTCATCTTCATTTTCTATGACAATGTTTGTCGATAAAATTGATTTTAATTTTGTTTTTTGCTCTTCATTTGCAACATAGATATTTTCTAATTTAGGAAATAATTCACTCGAAATTACAATTCCACTAGTTGAACTTATATTAGTGCTAACTAAATCAAGATTGAAATTTTGTGGTATTGTTAAAGTAGTTAAGTGCGGCAAATTGGTAACAAAAGTTGTTAGAGTCGCTGGCAAAGATAATTCAGTAATTAAAGAGTGTCTAAAACCATAGAATTTTGTTAAAGTATTAGGTAAGTTCAATGTTTTTATTGCTGTTCCATCAAAACCGCTAATTTCTTGTAGGTTTTGGTTTAGTGTTAATTGTGATAATTTATTAGCGTTATTAAACGCAAATTCAACTACTTCGGTGTTTTGCGGTAAAGTTAATTCTTCAATAGGAGTTCTATCAAAACCTCCAATTTTGCGCAAACTTTGTGGTAAATTAAGTGAGTTAATTTTAGTATTAGCAAATGCCCCTTGTTCAATAGTTTCTAATTTATCGTTAAAAGTAACATTTTGTAAATCTGAATAATTTTTAAACGCATCTTGTTGTATATATCTGATTTCAGGTAATAATTCAAGGCTAGTAATTTCGCTATTGTATAAAGAACTTGCAACTTCTTTGGTTAATGTTGTTGTTTTAACTTCGGTTAATAATTTGTTTAATTGTTGCTTTAAATCCATTTGTTTTTGTTGATAAGTTTGCTCGGTATAATCGGCTTTATCAGCATTTTTTTCATCGCTAAATAGTTTTCTAATTTTATTTTGAATATTTAAATAAATTTCATTATTACCGAATTCTCTTTCAAAATTATTGATAATTTTTGATTCTTGATTTAAATACAATTCATATAATTCCTTATTAGTTTTATTATTTAAATCTAAAGAATTATTGATAATTAATTTGATATTTGCTGTAGCTTTAATTAATTTATTGTAATATCTTAAATCAGTTTCAGCTATATTTTCACTTTCGGTAATAGTATTTTGTAATAAATCAATAGCGTCAGGTTTTGAAAGCGTAGCTAAAACTTTTTTAGCTTCATTTAATTGTTGATTAAATCTATCTTTAACCAGTTGTCTTTTTTCATCAATTGTTAAATTATTATATTTTTCGCTTTGTTCAATAACTTGATTTAATTTTTGACCGGCTTGAATTAATTCTTCAACTGTTTTGGCTTCGTGAAAAACTTTTGTTGCTTCATCAATACCTTGTGCAGAAGTTGTAAATGCTTCATTACCTTCTTCAGAACTATATGATTTGTGTTTTTCTTGAGCATTTTCAATAATTTTTTGTAATTTTTCTTTTTGGATTTCAAAATCACTTTTTTGGTTGCTTTGAATACTTTGATCCGGTTGTGAGGTTATTTTTTCATCATTGACATTCTCTTTTTTATTACACGCGACGGCAACAAAAGGGATTAAAGATAATGTTGAACTTAACAATATTAATTTATTTTTTTTCATTTTTTTCTCCTGTGAAATCATTAAAAGGAATTTGTTGATTTTTAATGTCTTCTACTCATTCTCTATTATTTATTAAATATTTACTATATATATTGATTAAATATAGATGTGGTCAATATGTTTTTGAAATTTCTGCTTCTTTTACATATTTTGGTAGAGTGAGTTCTTGCACACCTGTTTCGCTAAAACCTGAAAAACTTTTTAATCTTGGTGGTAAATTTAATTTACTTACAAGCGTTTGGTTAAAACCTCCAATTTTTCTAATACTTGGTGGTAAATTTAATTCATAAATTTTGGTAAAACCAAATCCATATAATTCTTCTAAGCCGTCAGGCAAATTGATTGTTCTAATATTTGGGTTATAGGTAAAAGCATCATTAGTGATTTTTTTTAGATTTTTTGGTAAATTTATTGAAGATATTAACGATTTTCTTCCCCCAAATCCACCTAAAATTTCTAAATTATCTGGCAAAATGACATTTTGGATTCCAGTATCATTAAATGAAACTGGTAATATCTGTTTGACTGTATTTGGTATATTTAGTTTAGTTAAATTTTCGTTAAAACCAAACCCTCCTAATACTTCTAAACCATTATTTAAATTTAGATTAGAAATTGGTGTTCGATCAAAAGAAGATTTATGAATTATTTTAAGAGATTTTGGAGTGTTAAGTTTTTGTATTTTTGTTTTAGCAAAACCACCTAATGTTTGTATTTTTTTTGGTAAATTCAACTCTGAAATCAATGTTTCATCAAAAGCGTTAGGATATATGTTAATCAGTGAATTTGGTAAATTTATTTTTTTAATACCAGTGCCAGCAAATCCACCTAAATTTTGTAAGTTAGGAGGTAAAACCAAATCTTGAATTTTTGTATTATCAAGTGTGCCAATTTCTATTGTTTGTAGTGAATTAGGTAAATTGATTTTTTCTATATTTCAATTCTTGAATCCACCCAATGAAATTAAATTATTCGGTAGATTAAGATTAATTGGATCAAGTTGAATATTACTTCTTAAGTCAAAAGAATGTGGTGCAATAAATTGAACACTTTGGGGAATTTGTAAATTTTTGATATTTGTATTAGCAAAACCACCTAAATAGATCAATTTTGGTGGTAAATTTAATGTTGAAATAGGTGTAGAATCAAAAGAACCTTCATAAATTTGTTCTAAATTTAATGGTAAATCAAGAGAGTTAACTAATGTCCCTTGAAAACCACCCAATTTTTTTAAGCCATTAGGTAATTTTAAATATTTAATATTTTTAGAATAGGCTAATGTATTAGGATGTATTTCAATCACTGTATCAGGAATATTAATTTCACTCAAATTAGATTTTGCAAATCCACCTAATTTTTTCAGTCCATTTGGCAATTCAATAGATTGTAATTGCTCAACTTCATTAAAACTGTTTTCATAAATTTCTTCTAAATTTTCGTTAAATTTAATATGTTTTAAAGTTGTGTGTGAAAAACCACCTATTTTTTGTAAATTAGTATTAAGCTTTAAATCTTGAACAAGAGTTGAATCAAATGAATTTGGCTCAATTATTTTTAGTGAATTTGGTAAATTTAATTTGCGTATTGATGTACGAGCAAATCCACCTAACTCTTTAATATTTTGTGTTAACTCTAAATTAGATATTTTTGTATCATCAAAACTATTTTTGTGTATTTTTTCAAGGTTATCATTTAATTTAAGATTAGTTATATTTGTTTGAGCAAACCCACCTAAAATTTTTAGTGATTTTGGTAATAATACCTCAGTTAAATCTGATTCATCAAACGAATTTGCTTTGATTTCTTCTAAACCTTCATTAAAGTGAATTTTGTGAAGTAATACCTCTTTAAAACCACCAATTTTTTTCAATGATTGTGGTAAATTTAATTCTTCAATTAGGGTGTAATTAAAACCATCTAATGATTGTAATGTATCTGGCAAATTTATTTTTTTGATTGGTGTGTAATCAAAAGCACCTTCAGCTATTTTTATTAAATTTTTTGGTAGTTTAACATTTACTAGATTATAAAATTTGCTAAATGCTTTTGGCCCAATTTCGGTTATATAATCAGGTATTTGTATTTCAGTTGCATTTTTATCAAACATTTTTAGAGCTTTTTGAGCACTTAAAAATTCTTTTTTTTCGTTGTTGGTATTACAAGCAACAACTGCGGGAAAAATTGTTGTAAGAGATAATAATGATAAGATCTTTAACTTCATATTTCCTTCCTAATGGAGAAAATTTTTATTTTATTTTCAAAATAATAAACAAAAATATCCTCTATATTGACAAGGGGATATTTTTAAAAATTTCGTACTACGCATGAATTACCATGATCCGCACATAGGTATAATCTCAGCCTTTTACAGCACCCTTGTCATTTATAATTATATTATTAGATTTTTAAATTTAAATATTTTTTGACAAAAATGTGTTAAAAGTTTATTTTATTCAGTGATTTTCAATGCTTTTGTGAAAATTTTTGCATTTTCAGGGTCAATTAATGCCATTAATTTTAAAATTGTTAATTGTTGTTTTATTATGTTGCGTAGCGATTCAAATGAAAGACTTTGTGGTGAGCGATTATGGATTTTTTGAATAAAATCTATTTGTTTTTGGACTAATTCATCACTGACATTAAATTCAAAATCATTTTGAATAGCTTGAATTAATAACATTGAGGCTGTTTTTTTCTTTGCACTAGCTTGAGCTAGATTTTTGATTTCAAGATGATTTGGTTTTTGTGTATCAAACTCAAAAGCTGATTTAATATCTTGAGCTAAACCTCCTGGGCGCATTTCACTTTGGATAATTTTTTGCATTGTTTCGGTGATAAATTCTGGACTAAATTCTATTATATTTTGCTCAACGATTTTATCAGCACATAATTCATAATATTTTAATAATTCTCTCGAATATAATTCTTTTTTGAAATTAAACTCAAATTCATCTTTTAATTCAGCAAGTGAATTAATATTTTGTTCTTCTAATTTGACAAATGTCTCATCAGTAACTTGAATTGTTTCATCATAAGTTGCTGAAATAATTTCAATTGTTCAAAAAACATTAGAAGGGTCATTTAAGGTAAAAATTTCTCCAATGTTTTTACCTATTAATTCTGAATTTATTGAGAAATTATTTGATGGTAAAGCTTGTAATTTGACATTTTTTTGCTCATCTACAATTTGATTATCTTTTGTTCCTTTTAAATTTAAACTTACAACATCTTTTGGTGCTATAGGCCGGTTTTTAACTTCTTTAGTAATTGGATAATTAGACTTAAATTCTTCAAAAATAGCATCAAAATCTTTTTGTGTAATTGTAGGCGTTTTATAGTCTATTTTTAAATTTTTGTAATCTAATTTTTTGATTTGCTCATTAGGATAATAGATAAAATCTACTACAGCCTTAAATTCATTGTTTTGTTCTATATAATCAATGTAAGGACCACCTACCGGCACATTTTTTTTGTCAGGATCTAAAATTTGTTTAATATAGTGTCTTGTTTTTTCTTTTAAAATCATTGCACTTGCGTGGTTTTTAATTTCTTCAGGCGCAACTTTTAAACCTTTGGTAATGGCTTGTTTTAAAATATCGTTTTTTATTTTTTTTCATTCACTTGCCGGCACATTAATTTCATAAGTTTCTTTTTTGTATTTAATCATTTTTACTCCTTGGTTTAGAGAACAATTAAATTATATAGTTAATCATTTATAAAAATATAACTTAATTTGAAGCTTTTATACATAGTGTGATTATCTTATTCAAGAATAGTAATTACAGTAATTGTTTATTTTTGTTCTTATTTTTAAAGAATTATTTGATTGATAAATGTGATTTGCAGATTTATTTACAAACGCTTGAGAACTAAAAAGGCTGGGTGAATTGTGTAAAGGCATAGGTGGAGTTTCGTTAGAAAAATATTTTAATCCAAACGGTAAATATAATGTGATAAATATAGGCAGTTATGGTGTCGATGGAGAATATAACGATCAATTATTAAGAATTAATAAAAATAATATTTCGCAAAATTATTTACTTAATAAAGATGATTTGGTAATGGTTTTAAATGATAAAACTATGGAAGGAAATATACTCGGGAAAGTTTTATATATAGACAAATCAGATAAATTTATTTATAATCAAAGAACACAAAGACTGATTATAGATGAAACAAAATATAACTCAAAATACATCTATTATTTAATGTATTCTAAACATACAAGATATAAAATTCTCTCTATAAAACAAAGAACATCCCAAATATATATAAATTGGTCAGAAGTTGAAAAATTATCATTAAATATCACCTCAAATTATAAAGAACAATGTTTTATACACAAACTATTTGAAAATTTGAAAACTAATGTATTACTTCTTCAGCGTAAGTTAATTTTTTTAAAAAATGACTGAAAACACTTATTTGATACGAATTAAGCAATAAAAAAACTCAAAATATTTTAATTTGAGTTTAGTTTTTCTATATTTATTACAATATTTTTGTTTATTTTAAACAAACATCTTTTCAAGCAACGTATTTTTGATGTTTTCAAGCATTTTTAACTTACGCTGAAGAAGCGATACGACATCATCAATATATTTGAATAAGTTACCTATTTTATTCATTTCAGTTTTTGCTATAGGAAGTTTGAGCGATTCTTTGTAAAACATATTAAGGTCTATAGAATGCATCATAATACCAGTTTTCACAGATCGCTTTAAAATATGTTTAAATATATTATCGTTTTGTAAAAAGTAAAACCAAAAAAGCAAATCTTGCTCTCTTTTGAATCTAAAAGTACTAAAAATATTGCTTATAATTCCGTTTTTATGTAAATTTATCGCAAGGTAGCCAAAGGTATTAGTTTTTGTTTCGTGACCTTCATAAACTATTTCGCCATAATTTAAAACATTATAATTTCTAATCGTTTCAGGTTTAACATCTCTTGAGATTTCTTTAGATTTGATTACTTTTGTTACAGATAAAAAATCGG
Organism: Mycoplasmopsis phocirhinis; assembly: GCF_004216495.1. Lineage (NCBI taxonomy): Bacteria > Bacillati > Mycoplasmatota > Mycoplasmoidales > Metamycoplasmataceae > Mycoplasmopsis > Mycoplasmopsis phocirhinis. Next base: position 125,450 of record NZ_CP034841.1, read on the forward strand.
TTATATTGTATTTTCCGTTATTTTTATTTGAAGTGATAGTTACCAATTCTCCCAACCTTTTTAGTTCTCAAGCGTTTGTAAATCCTTTAAATCTGACTGAAGGATATAATGATTTTGAGGAAGCGAACATTTTTTCAAGTAGTGTATTTTTGATGTTTTCAAGCATTTTTAACTTACGCTGAAGAAGTAATACGACATTTTTTACTTGGTTAATCAACAAATAAATTTTTTCTTGTTCTGGTAATGTCGGAATTTTCATAAAAATGTTTTTATTATCGTTAAAACTAAATTTGCTCCTTACTCCAGTGCTACTATTAAGTTGAATAATATGTTTGAAATAATTTGTTTTAAAAAATACATCTAAATAATTCTCTAATACATCCTTTTTTAACTTAAAAGTTTCATAAATATTACTAATTAAACCATCATCGTCAAAATTAAATAAAGCAATGGAACCAACATTAATTCTTGAAGGATTAAATGCAAATGAATTTTTGCTGATTATTTTTGAATTTTTTTTAGAACCATAAACAGCGGTTCCTCCATTTGAAAAAAATTCATTCTGCAGCACAAAGCCTTGTGTATTTGTGACCGAATAACTTCTTAATTGCTCGTTTTGATTATTTTTAATTGAATATATTTCAATAATTTCATTGGAATTTTTTAGTTCTCAAGCGTTTGTGAATCCTTTAAATCTGATTGAAGGGACTAATTTAGTCTTCATGAAAACCTCCTCCATTTTTATGACAAAAAAGTTTTTATTAATAAAAATTTTATTAAATTTATTTAGAATCTTTATATTGTTTTAATTTTAGATTGTTGCTTTATATTAATTAATGTTTATAGATGTTTAAAAATTGCTTATCCTTTTTTAAATTTTGGGCTTAAAAAAAGTAATTTTTTCTAATTTTTTTTAACAGCAAAAACAAATTTTAAAAAAAATGAAACACACGGCAGAGTTGTTGTATAATTAGCAAGTTATTTTATATAGCAATATTTTTAATATATTAAATCAAAATACAGAAAGGAAATATAAATGCCTACAACAAATCAATTAGTTAGTAGTGGTAGAGTGCAAAAAATTCGTAAGCAAAATGCCCCAGCATTGAATTTGAGCTACAACACATTAACAAAATCGAGCCGTAAAGAATCAGCTCCTTTTAAACGTGGTGTGTGTACTCGTGTTGCAACTATGACACCTAAAAAACCTAACTCAGCTATGCGTAAGTATGCTCGTGTTAAATTATCAAATGGTATGGAAGTAACTGCATATATTGGCGGTGAAGGTCACAACCTACAAGAACACTCAGTAGTTTTAATTAGAGGTGGTAGAGTTAAAGACTTACCAGGTGTTAGATATCATATCGTTAGAGGAACACAAGATTTAGCGGGAGTTAATAACCGTAAACAAGGTAGAAGTTTATACGGAACTAAAAAAGAAAAATCAAGTAAATAATTAGAAAGGAAATAGTGAAATTATGTCAAGAAAACACAAAGCTCCAGTTAGAGAAGTACTTGCTGACCCAATTTTTAATTCAGTTCTAGTTACCAAGTTGATTAATTCAATTATGCTAGATGGTAAAAAATCCGTAGCGCAAGACATTCTATACTCAGCCTTTAACATTGTTAAAGAAAAAACAAATAAAGATCCAATGGAAGTATTTCAAGCCGCAATTGAAAATATTACTCCACAATTAGAAATTAGAACAAGAAGAATTGGTGGAACCAATTACCAAGTTCCAACTGAAGTTTCATCTCGTAGAAAACAAACTTTATCATTAAGATGATTAGTTCAATACTCACGTTTAAGAAACGAAAAAACAATGGATGTTCGTTTAGCTAACGAAATCATTGATGCATCAAATAAAACCGGTGGCGCAATTAAAAAGCGTGAAGATACACACAAAATGGCTGAAGCAAACCGTGCTTTTGCTCACTTTAGATGATAAGATATTATGGCAAGACAATATGATTTAAAAAATTACCGTAATATCGGTATTATGGCCCACATTGATGCAGGAAAAACAACAACAACAGAAAGAATTTTACTTCACACAGGAAGAATTCATAAACTAGGTGAAACACACGATGGTGCTTCACAAATGGACTGAATGGCTCAAGAACAAGAGCGTGGTATAACTATTACTTCAGCTGCAACAACAGCTTTTTGACAAGGAACCAGAATTAATATTATTGATACACCAGGACACGTTGATTTTACAGTTGAAGTAGAACGTTCGCTTCGTGTGCTAGACGGTGCTGTTACAGTATTAGATGCGCAAAGTGGAGTTGAACCCCAAACTGAAACAGTTTGAAGACAAGCTACAAACTACAAAGTTCCAAGAATTGTGTATGTTAATAAAATGGATAAATTAGGTGCTGACTTTTTTATGTCAGTGAATTCAGTTAAATCAAGATTAAACGGAAATGCTGTTGCTATCCAAGTTCCTATTGGAGCAGAAGCTAATTTTTCTGGAATTATTGATTTAGTGGAAATGAAAGCGTACATTTACGACGGTAAACCCGAAGAAAATCCAGAAATAACCGAAATTCCAGCTGAGTATTTAGAAGTTGCTAAAGAAAGAAGAGCAATGCTAATTGATGCGGTTTCAACATATGATGATGAATTTATGATGAAACTTTTAGAAGGTGTACAACCTAGCGAAGAAGAACTAAAAGCAATTATTAGAAAGGCTACTTTAACATCAACATTTTTCCCATGTGTATGTGGAACTAGTTTTAAAAATAAAGGTGTTAAAAAGATGATTCAAGCTGCTGTGGACTATTTACCTTCTCCACTTGATATTCCAGCTATTAAGGGTTATTTAGGTGACGAAGAAGTTGCTGTTCCAGCAACAGATGATCACCCTTTTGTGGCTCTAGCGTTCAAAGTTATGACTGATCCTTTTGTGGGCTCGCTAACATTTTTCCGTACATACGCAGGTGTATTACAAAAAGGTTCATATGTATATAACACAACTAAAGATGTTAAAGAACGGATTGGGCGTATTATTAAAATGCATGCCAATTCACGTGAAGAAATTGATGAATGTTATGCAGGTGATATTAACGCATTAGTAGGTTTAAAAGCTACTACAACTGGTGATACTTTAGTAGCAGATAAATCACCTAAAGTTGTGTTAGAAAGAATGATATTCCCTGAACCAGTTATTTCACAAGCACTAGAACCAGAAACTAAAGATGCAGTAGAAAAATTAGCTCTAGGATTGCAAAAACTAGCTGCTGAAGACCCAACATTTAGAACATACACAGATGAAGAAACGGGTCAAACAATTATTGCTGGTATGGGTGAATTACACCTTGATATTATCGTAGATCGTCTAAAACGTGAACATGGTGTTAAAGCTAAAGTTGGAGCTCCGCAAGTTTCATACCGTGAAACAATTACTAAAGAAGCCGATGTTGAAGGTAAACACATTAAACAATCAGGTGGTAAAGGTCAATACGGTCATGTTTGAATTAAATTTGAACCAAATAAAGACAAAGGTTTTGAATTTGTAGATAAAATTGTTGGTGGTAAAATTCCAAAAGAATACATTAAATCAATTCAAAAAGGGCTTGAAGATAAAATGGCTAGTGGTATTTTAGCTGGCTATCCAATGATAGATGTTAAAGCTACCTTATTTGATGGTTCTTACCACGATGTTGACTCTTCGGAAATGGCTTATAAAATAGCTGCTTCTAAAGCTTTAACAAAAGCAAAAGATCAAATTGGAACTGTTTTATTAGAACCAATTATGAGTGTTGCTGTTGTAATTCCTGAAGACTATTTTGGTGATGTTATGGGTGATTTAACTCGTCGTAGAGGCCAAATTGTTGACAACGAAACCCGTAATGATGGTGCGCATGTAATTCGTGCTCATGTACCATTGAAAGAGATGTTTGGCTATGCCACTGATTTACGTAGCATGACAGCTGGTCGTGGAAATTACCAAATGCAATTTGATCACTATGAAAAAGCTCCTAAAAATATTGCTGATCAAGTTATTAAAACAAGAAACATCAAAAATGATGACGATGAATAATTAATAATTTAATTTTGTTAAACTAAAAATTCAAGCACACAATAAGTTTTGTTGTAATGCTTGAATTTTTTAATAAAAAAAACAACCTAGATGGTTGTAGCTGTATAAAAAATAAATTAAATTTAAAAGGGATAACACTTTTAATGTAACAATAGTTACTGCTCAATTTTACCAAAAAAACATAATTTAAAAAACATTTTTATTTTTTAATTTAAAGATACTCAAAAAAAATAAACTTAGCTGAAGTTTAAACAATTAATAACCAACAATTTTATTATAATAGTATCTATGAAATTAGATGATAGTCCTATGCTGGATAAAAATATAAAAAAAAGACAACAAGGAAATTTAAAATTACTACATGAACTTGTAGACATTCTTGAGCAAAATAATTTAACATATTCGTTAGCTTATGGAACTTTATTAGGAGCCATTAGATCAAATAAATTAATTGACTGAGATGCTGATATTGATTTAATTATTACCAAGCAAACCTATGATTTTTTAATTAATAATTACCCAGATAAAATAATGACAAACAAAAATGTTAATCATCATTTTTTGACTTTTCCGCGTTTTGTGAGTTCACTTAAAGATATAAATGTCACTAATCCTAACTCACAATATATTGATTTATTTGTTACAGTTTCAAGCAACGAAAACACATTTAAAAAATATTTAACAAAATTTACAAACAAAATCAAAGGTTTATGTGGCTGAACAAAAGTTAAATATTATTTTAATCACAAAATAATTAAAACAATATGCCGTTTTTTGGTAAAATCAACTTTGTGGTGGGTTAAAAGTTTAACTTTTGACAAAGTTTATCAAACTTTATACGTACCAAACACAAATAAATATGCACTTACAGTTTGACCGACAATGGATAATTATTGTTTGATAGATAAAGATGATTTAACTAATTTAAAACAAATTGAATTATGTGGTAGAAAATTTTTTTGCTTAAATAACGCCCAAAAATATTTAAAACAATGATACGGTGCAACCTGAAAAACTCCGATTAAAACAGCTAAATCTATTTATTGTGGTTATTACGAAGTTGCTAAACCATTAAAAAAAATTAAATAAATTTAATATTCAAGTAGTAAAGATGTTAAAAAATAAAAAATGAAAATATTTTTTCTTTTTTTAAAATTACGCTATAATTAAATAGCAATTTTAAGAAGTTGCCCAGGTGGCGGAATAGGTAGACGCAAGGGACTTAAAATCCCTCGGTGGTAACACTGTGCTGGTTCAAGTCCAGTTCTGGGTACCATATGATCGCAAGATCACTAAATGCGTCCTTAGCTCAGCAGGTAGAGCAAATGGCTTTTAACCATTGGGTCAGAGGTTCAAATCCTCTAGGACGTACCATTTCAAGAAATTGACCAATAAGCGTATGCTTATTTTTTTATTTTTATTTTTTCAAAAAAATATTTGGAATATTGTAAAAATACAATACAATTATTATAGTAGTTATAGCGCAAGGGACCACCTGATACCATTCCGAACTCAGTAGTTAAGCCTTGTAGTGCCGACGATACCAGAGATGGGAAAATAGGGAGCTGCTTTTTTTATTTTTAATTTGTTTTGATATATTATTTACATAATAAAATTTTATGAATAGGAGTAATAATGAAAAAAATAATCTTATCCCCACTATTAATTTCAGCACCAATGATTGTGGTTTCATGTTCAACAAAAAATGATGAAAATAAAAACCAATGAACAATTACAAAAAAAAATGATAATTTAGCTAGTTCAAATGTTGAAATAGGTTTAAAAACTGACAATAAGGACACATTAAATGTACAAAATATTGAAAAATATGGTTATTTGGATATATTAAAAATACAACCAAGAGATAATAAAATTTTAATTCTTGAAAATGATCTTCTAGCAAGTAAAGTTTTTCCGTCTTTTTTAGTTTATGATAATTTTGAACAAACTGAAGATATAGAAAATGAATTTCCTGATGAAATAAGTAATTTTAAAATATCAAATATTTTTAATCAAGATTTTTTTAAAAATAAATTTATTGTATATGTGGCGATTAATCAAACATCAATTAACCCAATTAATTACCGCGATAAAGATTATTTAATTTCTCAATCACTTATTCCATTTGCATATAACGCACAAGGTCAAGTTATTAACGAATTATCAGTTTTAACTTCTGTAAGTGATTATGCTCCTGCAGTGCAATTACCTGGTGAATATAGTTCTTATTTTCGCAATTCGTTAATGACGTTATTTGTTGCTTTTGATAAAAAATATTATGATGAAGTTATTAAAATAATTGAAAAAATTACTGATGAAGATCAAAAAAGAAGCGAAAGACTAAAAGAACAAAACCAACCACAAACCAATACTCCTTCTCCACAATCTAATCAAAATAATTAATATGTCAAAACAAAGAATAGAAAAAATAATTGCTCATAACACTTCCTATACCCGTAGCCAAATATTAAAAATGATTCGCAAAGGTAATATTCAAGTAAACGGTATCAAAATTCACAAAAGTATTTTGATAGAATCTCAAAAAGATTTCGTTTTAATAAACGATCAACCATTGAAAATTAGCAAGTATCATTATTATTTATTTAATAAACCAGCAGGTTATTTATCAGCTAATTCGGACAAAAACGATTTGACTATTTTTGACTTAATAAATCTAAAACCAACACAATATTTTTGTGTTGGAAGATTAGATAAAGATAGCGAAGGTTTGATGATTATTACTGATGATGGTGGCTGAGCTAATTGAGTTTTAAAACCAAAAAATCACATTCCAAAAACGTATTATGTTGAAGTTGATAAAGAATTTAATGATACGATAAAAAGACATTCAGGTGATATAAAAATACAAGGATATATTGTAAACAAATATAAATTTAAGTTCATTACTAAAAACACTTGTGAATTAACAATATACGAAGGTAAATACCACCAAGTTAAACAAATGTTAAATTATTTTGGCTATACTGTAACATATTTAAAAAGAATTAGTTTTGGCTCTGTAACGTTACCAGATGATTTAGCAAAAGGTCAAATAAGAGAAGTTGATTTTTCAACAATTTCTTCATTTAAAAAAAGTTAAAAAATATTTGGATTATTTTAAAAATACATTACAATTATTTTAGTAGTTATAGCGCAAGGGACCACCTGATACCATTCCGAACTCAGTAGTTAAGCCTTGTAGTGCCGACGATACCAGAGATGGGAAAATAGGGAGCTGCTTTTTTATTTTTATATTAATGTTAAAACATTATTTAGCTAAATTAATAAACGAAAACGACCGTTTTAAACGTTTCGTTTTTTTTAGAATAAAATATGTTTAATCTGAATTTAGGAGAAAAAAGTGAATAAATATTTTAAAGAATACCTTGCTGAATTAGAAAATTTATATAACACTGCATCGCATCAATTTACTCCTGAAATATCAAAAAAAATTAGAGAAAAAATTGGTAGGTGCAAGAAGATTAATGATTTATTCAGTAAGTCTAACAAATGGTATAAATTTTTAATTGAAAATAAAGAAAAACATTTTAAAGAATTTGGAAATGACCAAGATTTTGCTCATTTATTATCTCTAATTCATGATGAAATTAAAAATTACGATCACACTGATTTTTTACTTATATTAAAAACAGAAGTAAATTTTTTGACATAAAAGTAATTAATGAATTGAACAAAGATGGACTTATAGAATTATTAACAAGATGAAATAACACTTTTATTCCTTTATCTTTCTATAAAATTCATAATAATAGAACTAAAAAAAACAAAAATTTTAAAGGTATATCTCATGAATTAACCAGTCATGTTTTGAAGGCGTTTAAAAATTTTTTGTCGTGATTAACAACTGACAATGATACATTTTACAAAGAATTTATTAGTTATTGAAATAAAAGTGAAAAAGATCAATATAGCAACAACAATAAAAACACAGCAATTGTTGGTGTTAATGAAATCTATTACGGTATTCTTGGGAGTGGTAAATCTTATATTTTGAATAAAAAATATAATAATTTTACCAAAGTTCGTATTATTTTTCACCCGTCCTATTCCTATAGTGATTTTGTAGGACAAATATTACCAAAAACAAACGATAATAAAGTTGAATATAAATTTGAACCCGGACCTTTTACAAAAATTTTAAAACAAGCTTATCAAAATCCTGACAATAATTACGTTTTGATTATTGAAGAACTTAATAGAGCAAATGCTGCGGGTGTATTTGGTGATATTTTTCAACTTTTGGACCGCAACCAAAATGGTGAAAGCACATACACAATTACTAATTTTGAAATAGCAAAATCGTTAGGGATGAAAAGTGATTTTGAAATCTATATTCCAGCAAATCTTTCGATTGCAGCTACTTTAAACACATCTGATCAATATGTAAACGTTTTAGATACAGCATTTCAAAGGAGATGAAACAAAATTTACATTTCGAATAATTGAAATGATCAAGATGATTAAATTTAAAAGAATTAAAAATACCAAAAACAAATATTATTTGGTCTAAATTTATTGAAGTAATCAATAACATTATAGAAATTAATTCCGAAACATTGCAAAATGATGTTGATAAAAAAATTGGTAAATATTTTGCGTGACATAAGGTTATTAATTCAACTGAATTGTTTGCCCAAAAGGTTTTAGAATATTTATGAAATGATGTTTTTAAATATGACCGGGGATTATTATTTAATTCAAAAGTTAATTCGATAGACAAATTATTTGAATTATTCGCTTCAACACAATTTCAAAATATTTTTAATGACAATGTTTTAAGTGAGTTAGAAAAATAAAATGGCACAAATGTCTATAAAATATTCAGTAATTTTAAACAAAAAAGATAGCTTTGTTGGCATTGAATATTCAGATAATTCTATTAAAATTATTCTTCCTTGAACTCTAACTGGTGATATTGAGCATATTCAACTAGACAATAAATTAAGTCCTCAAATAATAAATAAAACTAAATTGATGCTCGATTTATTGATAAACATTAATTCAAAATCTATTAAAATGTCTGGCACTAATATAGGTGTTAATTTAAACTCTTTAGATGCAATATCTGCATCTTTTTGAATTTTAAAACAAAATATTCAATCTATTTATTCATTATTACAACAAGATTACACTAAATCAAATGTGAATCAATCCGGCAAAATAAATTGGAAAAGACAATAAAAGCATTTATTCCTTTTTATTCAACAGAACAATTTTTTTATTTAAAAACTATACGCGATGTTACTTGAAGTGTTAAACACAAAGAATTAATTAGAATATTTAATTATTGTTATAATCGTGCTAATAGTGCAATTGGTTTTTTATTTTTTCCAACGCACAAAATAAAAAACGCACCAGAACAAATTTCACAAACACAAAGAAAAAAATAGATTAATCTCTTACGATGAGAACATAAGATACATTTAAATCAGAATTAAAAATTTTAATTCGTCATTTGTTAGTTTTATTAAAAGATGAAGGTTTTAATTTAAAAAACAACAAAATAAAAATAGGCACAGATCGTTTTGCACCACTTTGAGAAAAAATGATTAAATCAATTTTTGGTAATGTTGATGTAGGAGATTTTGATTTTTAGTAATTAATAAATCAAGACAAAAAATTAGACAACAATTGCGTCCTGATGTTATATATAAAAATAATTTTGACTATTTAGTTATAGATGCAAAATATTATCAAACCAATAGTCCGGGTACTAGTGATTATTTTAAACAATTTAATTATGCCGATGTGATCAATAACTATATAACTCAAAATGTGAATAATCAAGTATATAATATTTATATTTTACCTGCTTTTTTACCTGAAAATAAATTCGAATTAATTGATACTCATGTGCGAAATGATAAAGATTTTTATTTAGAAAAACCCTACACGTATGTTAATTTATACCGTTTTGATTTAACAACATTGTTAGTACTATATTTAAAACGAGGACAAGATTTTGTCACGACAGAATTTTCATCTTACATAGTTCAAAATAAAAATAAAAAATTATTAAACTAAAATCTAACAAAATTTATTTAAGCATTGAAATTTTGTTAGATTTTTTTGTTTAACTTGATAATAAAAAAAGTTTTAAAAATGTTTTGATTTAATTTTAAATATAGTACTATTTATATAGTAGTTATAGCGCAAGGGACCACCTGATACCATTCCGAACTCAGTAGTTAAGCCTTGTAGTGCCGACGATACCAGAGATGGGAAAATAGGGAGCTGCTTTTTTTATTTTCAATTTTTAATATTTTAATTTAATGTTTAAAATAGTTTTGATTTTTTGCTTTTTTAATTTAAAATAATAGTGCATAGAAAATGTAAAAAATGCAAAAAAGGAGAAAAAAATGGCCAAAAGAGTAATTATTGCACAACAAGACCCAGAATCAGCAAAAATTTTATCACAACTATCTGACCACTTATCAACAAGTTTAGACCCTATTTTATTGGAATTAATTAAAGTGAGAGCATCGCAAATTAATAAATGTGCTTATTGTTTAGAAATTCACACTAAAGTAGCTTTAGAAGTTGGAGAAACACAACGTAGAATTTTTGCACTACCAGCGTGAACTGAATCACCATTATTCAGCGAAAAAGAAAAAGCAGTTCTTAAAATGACTGAAGAAATAACTTTAATTTCAGATAAAGCACTAACTGATGAAACATTTGAAGAATTATCAAAATTTTTCAGCGAAAAAGAAATTTCAGATTTAATTATGAACGCGATTGCAATTAACGCCTGAAATAGATTAGCGCTAGCAAGTAAAGTTTCACACAAAAATTAAGTTTCAAAAACAGCAACGCTGTTTTTTATTTTTTTAGCATTAAATTTTGCTTATAACTTATAATTGATAAACATGCAAATAAAAAACAAACTTACTTACTTTATTGATTTAGACGGAACTCTTTTCGATCAAAAAGGTTTTAGTAGAATTTCACACAAAAATTTAAGCGCAATTTTAATTATCAAAAACTTCGCTAACGTTGTTTTTTCAACTGGGCGAAGTTATTCGGATTTAAGAGTTCAACAAGCAATGAAACAATTAAGTATTAGTGATATTATAAGTTCATCAGGCGCTGAAGTTTATGTTAATCATAAACTGGTTTTAGCTAACGCAATGCCTAATCAGATTGTACAAAAAATTGTGGATTATGCAATATCTAAAAAAATAGTGTTTGTGATTTATGATGATCAACAAGAACATTTATATGTAAAAAATAAATTTGATAAATTTTTGGCTAATTTAACAGTTAAACGCTGAATTAAATCAATAAATATATTTAATAATTTTGATATTAACAAACATTCTCAAATATTTAAAATTGCTTTTGTTTTTCCTACTAACTTATTTTCTAAAAAAATAATTAAAGAAATACAACAAAATTTTCCAAACCTGATTAATTCATATACAGCTAGTCGTAATTATGTCATTGAAATAACCGACATTAGCACAAACAAAGCAACCGCAACAGTTGAATATTGTCGTATTAACAATATTGATTTGATTAATACAGTTCATATAGGTGATTCAATGTCAGATGCGTGTTTAAAAGGCTATGTTGGCAAACTAGTAGCAATGGGTAATTCAACCGCGCAACTTAAAACAATTGCCGATGAAGTAGCCCCTAATCATAAACACGGTGGCTTATATAAATATTTTGTGCAAAATAAAGTTAAAAAACAATAAAGTTGTTGACTTTATTGTTTTTTAGGCAAATTGAGATTTATATAAAGCAGCATATTTGCCGTCTTGAGCAATTAATTGTTGATGAGTGCCACGTTCAATAATTTCACCATCCTCAACAAATAAAATTAAATCGGCATTTTTGATGGTGCTTAAACGATGAGCAATCACAATACTCGTTTTATTTTTCATAATTGAATTTGCTAGAGCATCTTGAATTATTTTTTCAGTATTTGTATCAATATTTGAAGTAGCTTCATCTAAAATTAGAATTTTTTTATCGCCTAAAACAGCTCGAGAAATGGCTAATAATTGTTTTTCACCTTTTGATAAAACTAAATCATTGTCTTCGAGCATAGTGTTATAACCATTTTGTAATCTTAAAATAGTTTGATGAGCTGAAACTAATTTTGTTGAATCATAAATTGTATGTTCACTGGCGTTTTTATTGCCGATTAAAATGTTATTATAAACAGTGTCTTTAAACATAAATGAATCTTGCAAAACAACAGCCATACACTGATTAAGACTTTGTTTTTTAATAGTTTTTAACTCTACACCATCAATAGTTATCGAACCTTTTTGGTAATCATGAAATTTACTTAATAAATTAATAACAGTAGTTTTACCAGCACCTGTAGGTCCTACTAGAGCAATACTTTGACCAGGTAATGCTTCAAAAGAAGCATTTTTTAAATGTCACTCTTGTTTATTATTGTTGTATCTGAATCATACATTTTCAAATTTGATATGACCTTTTACATCGTTTAGTTCATTAACTTCGTTTGAAATGTTTGGCTCAATTAATTGTGCTATTTCATTAATACGAGCAGTCGATACTACACCGTTTTGAGAACCAAAAATTGTTCCTATTATTGATTGTAATGCTCCTGTAACATTATGAATATAACCAATGTAGGCCAGAAAAAAACCTAAATCCGGCCCATTGCTGTTTAAACCTAGAGTTTGCAATAAACTCCACAAAGGCGTATTATTGTTTTTAAACACAACAATAATTGCTGCAGCAACTAAAATTATTATATTAGTTGACATTATAAATCAAGGAATAAACATTTGGGTTCATAAGTCCGCTCTAAAAGCGTTTTGATAAATATCCTTAGCTATGACGTTAAAGCTTTTGGTTGATTCTTCACGGCGACCAAAAGTTTTGGTGATTTTCATATTTTTGACGCCTTCTTCAACAAATGCGTTTAATTTACCAAAACCATCCCAAACACGCTCAACATTTGGCCTTGCTTTTTTAATCATTACAAAACCAACTGAAAATAAAAGTAATGTTATTAAGATCACGATAATTGTGATGTTAGCACTATAAATTATCATTGATGTGATTGTAATTATTAAATGAGCCACATTTGAAAAAGCTTGGGTTAAGATTTGGCTTAATGCCAATGAAATATTATTTACATCATTAATTAAAGTAGAAATTAAATCACCTGATTTATGTTTGTCAAAATATGAAACAGGCATTTTCAATAGTTTTTGCATTGCGATTCTACGCATATTCATTGCTGTTGAAAACCCTAATATTAGATAAATTTTAAACTCCAAAAAACGAAATATTCCAAAAATTAAAAATACCACACTCATTGCTATTATCATTGAAATAAAAAAGGTATCATCAAATGCAGCACCAGGCAATAAAGCCTGCGGCGTAAATGCTTTAGAAGCTAAAATACCGCCTAACATTATTCCGCCAACATAGGCGAGTGAATTAATTATTGTGGTAAAAATTCCAAACACAAATAATCAAGGCGAGCGACCTGAATATTTGGAAACTAATTTAATGATACCGAAAGTAGAACCAAATTTACGTTTAGATTTATTTATATTCATTTTGCTCCTTATATTTCGAGTTGACTTTTATGAATTTGAGCATAAAAAGGTGAATGATTAATTAATTCTTCGTGCTTACCTTGTGCGATAATTTTTCCCGATTCCATTACAATAATATTGTCACAATTTTTTAAAGCTCCAATTTTTTGCGAAATTAAAATAGTGCTACACTCATAATTTTTTGTGATATTTTCAATGACTTTTCTTGTTGTAATATTATCTAAAGCACTTGTTGAATCGTCTAAAATTAATATTTTAGGTTTGCGTAATAACGATCTCGCAATTGAAATTCTTTGTTTTTGTCCGCCTGAAAGATTAGTTGCTCCTTGTGTAATTTCGTGATCTAAATTATCATTAAATTTATAAACAAAATCATACGCGCAAGCATTTTTAAGAGCATTATTTATTTCTTCATCGCTAGCGTTTGGTTTAGCTCACAACATATTAGAACGAATTGTTCCCGAAAATAACATCGAGTCTTGATATACAATACCTACTGTATTTAATAAGTCATTGGTGTTAATTTGATTAACTTCGTGTTGACCAATTTTGATTGAACCTTCATCATATAAGTAGTTGTTTAACAATAAAGTTACTAAGGTTGATTTACCAGAAGCAAATAAACCGATAATTCCTAAACTAGATTTATAAGGAATGTCTAAATTAATATTACTTAATGAATAATTTGGGTTATTTTTATAGTATTTAAAATTTAAATTTTTAATACTAATATCAAGATTTTGTTCTTTATTTTTATCTATTCTTATTCCGTTTTCAATGATTAATTTATCTTCTTTTGCGATTAAAACTTCCCTGATTCTTACAGCTGAAATTTTTGCTCTAAACGCAAAACGTAAAAACATAGTAATTAGCAATATACCAAAGGCAATAATTCATAAATATTCAATAAAAATATTCATTTGTACAACAGTATTATCAGTAGCTACGTTGTTAATATATTGATTTCTAACAAACATATATATTCCAATCACAATAAAATTATTTAGAGTGAAAAATATTGGGTGTAGAGAAGATATTATAGTTGCAACTTTGGTGTTTAATTTAAATCATATATTATTGGAATTTTTGAATTTATTCAATCTTTCTTGTTCAAGATTATATGTTTTAACCGTTCTAATTCCTTTAATGTTTTCGTCAATTTCTTTTGTCACATTTTCAACTTGATGTTGTGTTTTTTTGATTAATGGTGAGGTAAATTTAGCAATGATAAACATAATTAAAACCATTAGCGGAATTACAGGTAAAATAATTAATGCCATTTTTCAATTAACTGAAAAAGCAATTCCTACTCCACCTACTATCATAATAAAACCCTTGACCATCATTCGCAAGCCACCAACTAAAAAGTCTCAAAAAATTGCCACATCATTAGAAATTCTAGTCATTATTGATTCGGGTTTTAAATCGGAAATATTTTTTAAACTTAACGAGTTTAATTTTTTAAATAATTCTTTTCGATAAAATAGCGAAGATTGTTCAGCAGCATAAACAAAAACATATGTTGAAGTAAAAGTAAATATAGACAATAAAATTGTTTGAATTGCAATAATTATTATCAATTTATTTTGAACTTCTATTTTATCAGTATTTTGAAAAATATATCAATTTCGCAATACTTCAACACGATCAACTATTGGATTATTAGAAAACAATAATTTAATGAATTGTGATATAAAATTAGGAATTGTTAGACTAATTAAAACACCTAAAAAAACTAATATTGCGCCAAGAACAAAAAATCACTTAATTCGTCTTGGAAGCAATTTCATTAAATTTAACATTCTACCTCCTTATTTTACTTTAAATATTTTTTTACCAAGTTTTATATACTCATCAACTAATTCTTCAAAATAACTAAAGCCAATTTGATAAAAATTATCATCTTTTAAATTTACACCTACGTTAGCTAAAGTTTTAAGTGGATAATTTCTATCACCAGCTGATAAAAATTCTTCAATATAAGTACTTAAAAATGTCTCGCCTTCAGTTTTATATTTTTTGTAAAAATAATTGGCTACTAATTGTCCTATAGCATATTTATACACATAAAAACCATAGTAAAAATGAGGCACAGTAACTGCAGTTATTTGTTCATTTTTATTGAATTTATGCTTTTTAACACTATATTTTAAATTATTCTCATAATACAGTTTGGCTATTGAATCATAACTTGGTCCAAGTTTACCTTCCTCAATATGTTTATATAAATCATATTCGTAATTTGCTCATAATGTTTGTCTAAAAACTGTTCCAATAAAACCATCTATCATTGACTCAATGATTTTAAATTTAAATTTAGCATTTTTAGATTGTCTTAATAAATAATCATATAGCATTAACTCATTGAAAATAGAAGCTATTTCAGCTAAAAATATTGGATAAGACGCATTATGAATTTCATTATTTTTATCACTAAAATATGAGTGCATTGAATGACCTAATTCATGAGCTAAAGTTTCAACCGAACTCAAATCTCCATCAAAATTCATCAAAATATATTTTTTTTCTAATCCATATGTAGAACCAATTGAATACGCACCTGAAATTTTGTTGTCAATTGTCATATAATCTATTCAATTTTCATCATACGCTTTTTGAATAGTTTGAATATATTCTTTTCCAAATGGTTTTAAGGCTTGAAATACTATGTCTTTCATTTGTTCAATGGTATAGCTTGATTTAACATTGACCAAGTCACGCATTGAATCGTATTTTGGTCGGAATTTTTGTTTAAATTTAGCTTCATAAAATTTTTTAAAATATTTATTTCTTTTTGCAATTACTGTTTTTAGACTACTTACTTTTGTGAATAATGATTGCAATAATTCATCATCAATTTTGTCATTAAACGTCAGCATATGCACTGAATTTTTATAACCTCTAGTTTTTGCTTCTGTTGCGATTGTATTAAATTGTTGAAATAAAAGATTTGCTAATGAATTTTTATGCTTTAAGCTTGCCTTATGATAATTTATGTAAGTGTTTTTTCTTAAAGTGGAATCGTTAGATTTCATTAATTTTATACGCAAAGCCGGTGATAATTTATGTTTTTTTCCTTGCGAATCTAACGGATAACCATAATCTAGTTCTGTGTCTGTTATTAAATCAAATACATCTTCAAATGAAGGAGAAGCGTTTGCTTGCTTTAGAATATATTCTTCAACATTATCATCTAATTTATATTGAAAATCATTGATTGCTTCAGTTAAATTTTTTTTGTAAGTTAGCAATCGTGGGTCATTAATTCATGCTTTAATTTTGTCAATATTTTGGTAAAAACGTACAGATTCTGAACCGATTTGTTCATTAATTTTTTGAGTCAATAAATTTCATTGATTATTCAATTCAGCATATCTAGAATTGGTTAATTCACGATTTAGATTATTAGAAAGATAATTTGAAATTCGATTAGTTAAAACACCTATTTGACCTGATTTATTTAAATACTGCAAATATGCTTCAATATCGTTATACTTTGTTTGTTTAGCGTCTATAAAATATTGCATTTTATTTTCGTATTCTTTGAATAAATCTTCAATTGTTTGTTCGTTCAATAAACATTCTAAATCGAATTGATATTTTTTATCTACATCTCTTAATTTTTTGTATTGTTTCATAATATCTCCTAATTAAAATTTAATTTTATAATTATATACAATTATTTTTTTGTATTAAACTACAAATCTTATACACAAATTACTCTTTTTTTTAAAGTTGAATAAAAAAGCATAAATTTATCTTTATCAAATAAAATAGTTTTATATAATTAACTCCATTATGAAGGACTCAAATAGAACAGGTACTAAATTTGTATTAGCGAATCACTCTAGCAAGTTTTGCACTTCGCTATGTTTTTCATACACTGAATATTTTGAAGATATCTTTGATTTAGCATCCGTTATTTACTAGTTGACTACCTGACCAACTAGTACTTTAAGCATCTTTTAAATCAAGGAGTATATTTATGGAAAAAAATCAAAATATACGAAATGTTATCGAATTAAAAGAAGTTGTTAAAGAATTTGATGACAAAGTAGTTTTAGAAAAAATTAATTTAGACATTAAAAAGGGTGAATTTGTTACCCTTCTTGGTCCATCAGGTTCGGGCAAAACGACAATTTTGCGTCTTATAGCTGGATTTGAATGAGCTACTCGTGGTGAAATAAAATTTAACGGTAGAGACATAAAAGATTTACCTGCCCACAAGAGAGACCTTTCAACAATTTTTCAAGACTATGCATTGTTTCCACATTTAAATGTCGAAGGAAATATTAAGTATGGTCTAACTTTAAAACGTGTGCCAAAAGAATCAATTAATCCAAAACATTTAGAATTACTTGAAACTAAAAAACGTGAATGAGAAAAAAAAGCAGCTCATGAAATGGCCAAATTAGATAAATTGCAAGAGCAATATGAATCTGAAATGGATAAATTTAAACCCAACTCATTACAATTTAAGAAAAGACAAAAATGATTAGACGATTCTGATTTTAACTATTCATACTGAGAAAATTATGTTGAAATGAAAATTGAATCATTTGAAAAACAATATTTAACAAGAAAAATTTCAAAAGATGAGATGAAGGCTGACATTGCTAAAATTGTTGAACTGGTTGGGCTAAAAGGTTCTGAAAATAAAGCAATTAGCGAATTATCTGGCGGGATGAAACAACGTGTTGCCTTAGCTCGTTCTTTGGTTATTGAACCTAGCATCCTTTTGCTAGATGAACCATTAAGTGCTTTAGACGCTAAAATTCGCGAAAAAATGCAAAAATTATTGAGAAGTATTCAACAAAAACTAGGAATTACGTTTATTTTTGTAACTCACGATCAAGACGAAGCATTAGAATTATCAGATAGGATAGCGATTATGAGAGACGGTGTTATTGAGCAATATGATACACCAAAACAAATTTATGATTACCCAGTTAATAAATGGGTTGCTAATTTTGTGGGAAGTTCAAATATTTATAATGGTGTTTTTAAAAAAGATGGAACTGTAGAATTTATGGGTCATAATTTCGCTACTATTCATAACGAAAATGAATTTCAATTAAACCAAGAAGTTGATGTTTTAATTCGTCCAGAAGATGTCGATATTGCTTCTTTAGAAGAAGCGACAACTCCAAATCAAATTTTAGGTCGAATTATTGAATTAACTTATCGTGGTAGTTATTTCTATTTAAAAGTAAAATTTATGAACGGCTATCATATTTATGTGGAAACAGCTAAAAAATTTAATTTAAACGAAACTGTATCTATCAGTTGAACTATAGACTCAATTCATTTAATGGCAAAAGATAAAAAATGAGATTACGAATCAGATGAATTCAAAATTTAAAGCTAAATTAGCTTGAAATAATAGATTATTATTACTTTTGCCTTATATTTTAATAGCTTTATTTTTAGTTGTTTTACCCATTATTTTAATAATCATCCAAGCATTCACGCCACGTCATAATTTTGATAGTGCTCAATTAATTAAAGAGTTTGGTACTTGAAAAATTATTGGTCGGAGCTTAAAAATTGGAGTTATTTCAGCAATTCTTTGTCTTTTAATCGGTTTTCCATATGCTTATTTCACAGCAACAGCTAAAAGCAAAATTTTACCTATTTATGCAATGAGTTTAATTCTTTCACCGATGATTATTTTTACCATTGCTAAAATTTACGCGATTAGAGGGTTTTTCTTGAGCGTTTTTAATGAAGATAGTTTAGAAGCTGAATGGTTTATGGTTTTAGCCCTAACTTATTTAAATTTACCTTATATGATAATGCCTTTATATTCTGTTTTTAAAGATATGCCAAAAAACATTATTGAAGCAAGCACTGATTTAGGTTTTAGCCGGATTCAAACTTTATTTAAAGTAGTTATCCCCTATAGTACAAAAGCGATTTTAAGTGGAGTAAGTTTAATTTTTCTAGCCTCTGCTACTACATTTGTAATTAGTGATAAATTATTGGCTAATCCTGCTCAATTACAAACTGTTGGTTCAATAATTAATCAATATTCAAATCCTTCAAACGTATTTGAATTATCTTCGGGTTCAGTGTTAGTTATTGTAGTAAGTGCTTTATTTATTGGTTGCTATGCCGCAATAAATTTTGTACCACGATTAATAGTTAAGTTAGTAAATCGTAAAAAAAGAGGTAACAATGAGTAAAATTACTGAATTTTTTAAAAAAACATATATTTACTTTATTTTAGCACTAACCTACATTCCATTAGTTTTTGCTACTATATTTAGTTTTAATAAACCAAGTGATAAAGAGTTTTTAACTACAACTTGAAATGCTTTTACACTAAATTCTTGAAAAACTTTTTTTGATGATGGAAGAGATATTGCTTTAATTAATTCAATAATTATTGCGTTATTTACCGCGATTTTGGTTGTTACTATTTCTTTAGTTACCGTATTTGCTTTGTGAAGGCAAAAAAATAAAAAATACGAAAGCGTGATTAAATCAGTTAATAATATTCCTCTAATAAATCCTGATAATATCACTGCCATAGGCTTGGTGTTAGTGTTTTCGTTCTTTTTTGGAACACTAGCTGTTACAAGAGAAGGATTATTAAGAGGAATAGTAGGTCATACTGTAATGGCGTTGCCATACGGAATTAGTTTGATGTATCCACGAAGTGAAAAATTTGAGCGTTCTTTATTTGAAGCGAGTCAAGATTTAGGTTATTCAAAATTTAAAACTTGATTTAAAACATATTTTATTTATATGATTCCTTCAATAATTTTTGCTGCTTTAGTTGCTATATTTTTATCTTTTGATGACTTTATTATTTTAAAAACTACCACTAACACATCAACGCTAGGAACTAAATTATATGAAGGTGATTTTAGAGGTTGAGGTTTAGTAGTAGGTGCTGCTATATTATTGATGACATTAGTTGGCAATGCTATTTATATAACTTACAAAGTTAAAAAAGTTAGAGTAAAAAAATTAAAAGTTAAGGAGCAAAATGAAAACGAAAACTAAATTTGTTTTAAAAAGAGTTGCTCTAGGTGTAGGTTTAACAATCACAGCAACTGCACTAACGAGTGCTTTAATTTATAAATTTAAAAAACCATTTAAGCCAACTTTTTATAATTATAAATCTTACATTTCACCAAACTCAAGAAGTATTATTAGTGAAAAATTTGATTTTAAAGAATTTGAAACTATTGGCGAATTTACAAAAGCACTTTTAACTGAAAAAGCTATTGGTGGCATTGGTTCAGATGCCCAAAGTGTACAATTAATCAAGCGTAATAAACTAAAAAGAATAGATTATGTCAAGCTTTTTTATAAAAATACTCCTCAATGAGCTCAAGGAAAAACCTTTGAACAATATCGCAAGCTTGACGAATACAAAAAAATGCAAAGAGAAATTTATACTAAATTAGTTTGAGATCATCTGTCATATTATGATGAAGTATTAAAAACTGATTTAAATGATCAACCTTGAGAAGATGATGAACCAAAACATTTGTATGATTATTTTATTCCTTATTTTAGTCAAGACATGGTTATAGCTTATAATCCAACAAAATTAGACACTGAACTTAAAAACGCTTCTATTGATACAGTTGAAAAAAGAAAAAAACTTTATGAATTAGATTCAAAAGTGCTTAATCAATTGGCTAATCACGGATTTAATGCTAACAAAACAAAAGATCAAAAAGATGTTATGTTTGTTGATGTGTTGCAATCGTTAAAACAAAATAATTACACTCGTTGGGAATTAACTGATTCAGTTCGTGATAATATGATTTATGGTTCTGGATACCAAAACGCCATCCAAACAGGTGAAGCAAGTACCAAACAAGAACCTAAATTATATGAAAGATTAATTGATCAATTTGCTGCCTTAATTAAAGATGGTATAGGCTACAACTTAACAAGTTCCAATTTACAACTTTCTGGAAATGGTTTATTATTATTATCAAATTTAATAGATTTAAATTCGAATGTTCAAGCTGGTATTATTTATAATGGTGACGCCTATGATGCTTACGATTCGTTAGATAATTTTCAAAATGTGCAACCTGGCACAATTAGATTTATAAGACCAAAACAAAATTTATTGTTAATTGATGGTTTGGTAATCACAAATAGTGATAAAGTTAATGATAAATTTTACGATGAAATGCTAGACAATGTTAAGCGCTCATTTATGAGTGGTTTGCAATTTGATGAAAACGAAGTTAGAACCTGGGAAAATGTAAACGATGAAACTATTGAATCATATACAGCATACGAAAACTTTACTGAAGTTGCCTATACACCTGTTTTTAAAGTTCTATATGACTATGTTATTGAAAATGATTTTAATGTTGAAGAATACGAAACTTTAGACGATGATGAAAATACAAAAATACTAAAATCTAAAGAAAAATTAGAACAAGATCAATACGAGGCTCAATATTCAAAGCAACTTTTGGAAATTAAGGATGCTTATGATATAGTTGATCCTTTAACTGGTGAAACATTATTGAGTTATAAAGTTAATCATACTGCAATAGTACCTACTGATCAAAAAACAGATACAAATTTAACAACATATTGAAACAAAAAAACCAGAAATTAATTTAGACACACAGACGTGTGTCTTTTATTGAATTTTTAAACAAAATTATCTATAATATATTCAAAATACAGGAATAATAATGAATAAAAATTTCTTTAAATTATTACCAATTCTTCTAACTCCAATAGCTTTAAGTGCGTGTAATTACACTGATGCTCAATTAGATCAAGAATTAAACAATATATCAATCAGCCCAGTAGTTGCAAGTGTTAAATCGGATGTTTTACTTGAAGATTTTGCAAGTGATAAATATTTAAATATAGATGGTTTGTCAATAAATAACAAAATAGCAATTAAAAAAATACAAAAAATTGATGAAGAAAACTTATTGTTAACATTTGTTATTGTTAATAAAAAAACAAAAAGAATAAGCAAAAATAAGTCAGTGTTGCTTAAAATTAAATATATTGATTAATATAAAAATGAACATTCTATACACAGGATGTTCATTAAATTTAATTATTGAAATTTTAATTCTTTTGCCTTTTCAGCATTGAAAAATTTAACAAATTCAGTTGCTAAATCTATTGCAGCTTGAATGTCTACTAACGAACATACCCCAATAGGCGAGTGCAAATATCTTTGTGGTAGTGAAAATGTAATTGAAGGGATTCCACCTTTAGCATATTGTAATTCACTAGCATCATTACCACCACCTTCTGAAATATATTTATAAGCCGGAATATTGTGCTTGCGAGCAAGTGACATTAGCATTTCACTAAATTTTGAATTCGTTAATAACGAACCATCTTTAACTAATAATGCCACGCCATCGCCAAGTTTAGTTCCACCTTTAATTGCTCCGGTTGTATCGTGGCTAGCACATGTGTCAATTGCTATTGCCACATCAGCATTAACTAAACTAGTTGCAGTTTTAGCACCTCTTAAACCTACTTCTTCTTGTACAGTCCCTACTAGATAAGTTTTATTTGGTAAATTTAAATTTTTAATGTTGTTTGCTAAAAAATCAAGTACGGTAACACCTGCACGATTATCCATTGCTTTACCAGCTACTAAATCATTAGGCATATCGAAAGATTCACCGCTCATATAAACTCTATCGCCTGGCTCAATACCAAAATCTATTGCTTGTTGTTTGCTATTAAAACCAGCATCAACATATAATTCTTTATTTGTTGGTGCTTTTGTAATTTTTTCTCTTTCTAAAATATGAATTGATGTGTGGCCAAAAACTGCGTCTATAGTTTTATTGTCACGATTTGTAACAATTTTTGCTCTTGAACCAACGACAGTTACAGGTCAAATACCACCAAGTGGTTCTACTAATAAATTACCATTTTGTTCAATATTTCTAATTAAATAACCAACCTCATCCATATGTGCCGCGATCATAATTATAGGGGCATTTGGGTCACTTTGTTTATTTGAGATTATTAATGAACCAAAACCATCTCTTGTGTATTCAAAATTATCACTTTGAATGTTATTTTTAAGGGCATTTACAACCGGTTGTTCATAACCACTCATTGCTTCAATTGCCATATATTCTTTTAATCTTGTTTTCAATTTTTCGTATTTTTTATTCATTTGTATTCTCCCCAATAAATTTTATATTAACATTTAAATATTTTATTAATAATTAATGTATATATATACTTTAATATAAAATTAATACATATCATATAGAAAAGGAGGGCTAATGAAAATAAAAAACAAAAAAGATACAGTTTCAACTGATTTAGTTAAAAAACGTATTCATGAATGCGCTAATATGAATGATAAACATTTATATGCTAAATTTAATTCCTCGCCAAAAGGAATAATTAACGAAGAAGATATAAATAAAAATTTACACATTTATGGTTCGAATAAATTAGATAAAAAATCTAGTAATACACTTTGAAATAAAATTGTTGCTTCCTTTTTTAACCCTTTTTCAATTATTTTACTTATTTTGGCATTTGTTTCTTTAATAACAGATGTGATAATAAAATTAGTTAATAAACAAAGTGCTGAACCCGCAACTATGATTATTATTCTTTCAATGGTATTATTAAGTGGCATTTTACATTTAGTTGAAGAAATTCGTTCTAGTACTTCATCAGATAAATTGATTAAAATGATATCTACAACAGCCAGAGTGCAACGAAATGGTATTTATTATGAATTACCGTTAGAACAAATTGTTGTTGGAGATATTGTTGTTTTAGCTGCCGGGGATATAATTCCAGCTGATGTAAGAATATTGAATGCCAAAGACCTCTTTGTTTCACAGTCTTCATTGACTGGCGAAAGTCATTCTATTGAAAAATTTGCTAATTTAGTTAAAAATTTTGATTATGATAACATGGTTGATTACCATAATTTAGCATTTATGGGCTCTAATGTTATTTCAGGTTCAGCTCGTGCAATTGTAGTAGCAACAGGTAATGAAACATATATTGGTCAAGTTGTGCAAAAAATCAATGAAAAACCTGTTAAAACAGACTTTGAAAAAGGTATCTCTGCCATTTCAAAATTACTAATTAGAATAATGGTAGTAGTAGTGCCAATTGTATTTTTAATTATTGGTTTTAAAGGCCAAATTAAAGGCGATAGCAGCAAATGATTGGAAGCATTATTGTTTGCAATTTCAGTTGTAGTTGGTTTAACTCCTGAAATGTTACCAATGATAATAACTTCAACTCTTGCCAAAGGCGCTGTTACAATGTCAAAGAAAAAGACAATAATTAAAAGTTTAAATTCAATTCAAAATTTTGGAGCAATGGATGTTTTTTGTACTGATAAAACTGGTACTTTAACTTTAGACCAAATTGTTTTAGAGCGTCATTTAGATGTATTAGGTAAAGATAATAATCGGGTTTTGCGTTATGGTTTTTTAAATTCACATTTCCAAACTGGTTTAAAAAATTTATTAGATTTATCTATTATTGGCAAAACTGAAGAATTGAGTGTAATTGATGATCAATTGCGTAATCTAGAAGCTTTATACACTAAAGTTGATGAAATACCATTTGATTTTGAAAGAAAAAGAATGTCAGTGGTTGTAAAAGATAAAAACCTAAAAACTCAAGTAATCACTAAAGGTGCCGTTGAAGAGATGCTTTCAATTTGTTCACATATAGAAATTGGGGGCGAAATTAAAGAGTTAAACGCACATTTAATTGAAAAAGTATTGAAAAATGTTGATAATTTAAATGACAATGGAATGCGTGTAATTGCGGTTGCTCGTAAAGATGTTAAATTATCATCAGTAGGTACATTTAGCGTTAAAGATGAAATGGAGATGATTCTAATTGGTTATTTAGCATTTTTAGATCCTCCTAAAGAATCAACTAAAAGTGCAATACAAAATTTACACAAACATGGTGTAGAAGTAAAAATTTTAACCGGTGATAATGCTCGTGTAACAAAAGCGATTTGTGCCCAAGTTGGTATTCCTAGCGAAAAAATAATTTTAGGTAAAGATATTGAAACTTTAAACCAAGATCAACTTGAAGAAGTTGTTGAAGAATATAACATTTTTGCTAAACTTTCGCCTGACCAAAAAGCGATAATTATCAACGCTTTGCGCAACAAAGGCCATGTAGTTGGTTATATGGGAGATGGAATTAATGATGCTCCTGCAATGAAGGTTGCTGATGTTTCTATTTCTGTTGATACAGCTGTAGATATTGCTAAAGAAAGTGCTAATATCGTGCTTTTAGAGAAAGATTTAAATGTGCTGGCAACCGGTATTATTGAAGGTCGCAAAACTTATTCGAATATGAATAAATATATTAAGATGACGGTGGCAAGTAATTTTGGCAATATTATTAGTATTTTATTTGCAGCTTTGATTTTGCCATTTTCACCAATGATGGCTGTTCAAATTTTATTTTTAAATTTAATTTATGATATTTCTTGTGGTGCTATTCCTTGAGATAAAGTTGATAAAGAGTTACTTGATAAACCACGTAAATGAAATCCAAAATCAATAGTTAAATTTATGCTTTGATTTGGCCCAGTTTCTTCTATAGTTGATATTTTAGCATTCATTTTATTACGATATGTATTTATACCAAATCTGTATCCTAACTTAGGTGTAGAAAGCGAACAATTTAAAACACTATTCCAAACAGGTTGATTTATAATCTCGATGTGAACTCAAAGTTTAATTATTCATTTTATTCGAACTAAAAAAATACCATTTATACAATCTAGACCTGCTGCACCTTTATTAATTTTTTCAATTTTAGGTTCTGTATTAATCACAATAAGTCCTTATATACCATGATTAAACAATGCTCTTAAAGTTCAAGCATTAAATCCTTGATTCTTTGCACTTTTAATTGGTTCAATCATTTTATATATATCTTTAACCTTGGTTGTAAAAAAAATATATCTAAAAAGATATAAAGAATTACTTTAAATTAAATAGTTTCGCAAGATTCTATTTTTTTATTTCTAAATCCAAATCTATATATACTCAAAATGGAACTTGATTATTAGATTGATAAATATCATAATTTTCATCATGTTTTTTACAGAATTGTTTAAATTCAGCACTGTGTCCTTGATTAGGGAATAAATGGTGGGTTAATTCATGAATTATGACTGAATCTCAAAATACTTTGGGTGTTAAGCACATTAAAATTGAATAATGGATTTCTTTTTTATTTAGAGCAAGATTATATTTATATGAGCCTCAAAAACTCAATCTTTTATACAATTTTATTGGCAATTCATCATTTATATTCAGTCTCTTTTTAATATTATTGTGTTGTTGTTGAATTGTTTGAAATATAGCTTGTTTAAATAAATTTAATATCTTGATGTGTAATTTATTTGAATCTAAATTTTGATAAGTTGGTTTTAATACGAAATAGACAATATTTTGCTCAAAATACATTTTCATTTTAGTATTTTTATAAATAAATTTAACTTTATATTTTTTACCACCAAATCAAATAAATTTATTCTCAATTGGACTGAAAACATAAATTGGTTTATGTTCAGCTTTAAAATGATGATTTACATTTTGAATAAATTTATTCATGTAATTTTGCAAATTCGTTTTTTTAGTATAAAAAATAATGATATTTTTAGTGATTAAACTAGCCTGATAACCTAATTTATTGCCTTTGGCATAATATAAATCATAACCCACATTATTTATTACTAAATGATGTGGCAATTTATTCATTGTTTTCGTTTAGATGTTTTTGTCACTTTTGGATATCTTTGTGCGATCTAACTTTATTGTCTTTGATACACTTTCTTATTTGTGAAATTATATCTTTACTCATTGGTGTAAAATCTTCTAAATCTTGTTCAACTTTTTTTAGTAATTCTAGATAATTTTTTTCGTTTGCAATAATTGTGCTACTATTAATATTTTCAACTTTAAATTTAAGTTCGTCAGGAAAAATAATCATTGATAAAACTGGAAATTTAATACGACACATCTTATAAAGATGATTTATATGTTTAAGATTTTGTGTAATTGGGTTGTGAAATAATTTTTTACGTTTTTTAGAAATTAAAGTTAATTTTTCATCAGTTGAGTTTCCTAGCAATTCGCCTAGATAATATTTTGTTTCAATAATAATAAAAACTTTTTCGTTATATAAAATGCCATCAATTTCAAATTTTTCACTACCATTAGCATATTCAAATAACGCTCCGGGAATATATTTAAAATTTATTTTTTTAACTTTCACATTATATTTCAATTCATTAGAAATTTCACTTTCAAATTTTAAGCCTATAGTTTCTTTTTTTTGCGAACTAACAAAATGTCAAATATACAATGAAACTAACAAAATAATGATTAAACCCATTACAATAGTTCCAATAATAATACCATTGCGCATTTCGTCTGGAATATTTGAGTTTTTTGTTGTTTGATTTTGTAAAAAAAATGTAAGTTGATTTTTATCCATAATGTTTAAATTATAAATAATTTTTATTTAGCTGTGTTAATTCATAAATTTACATTATTTTTTAGTTGAAATTTTTATGTTTGGCTCAATAAAATTAAGGTTGTATTAGTTAAATTTTTGACCCAGTGAATTTTAGGGTGTTATAATAACAATATAAAATGGAGGTATGAATGAAGTCTTTAAAAATATTGTCGGTTTTAGGTACCGTAAATCAAGAATCTTTATCAGAAAAATTAAATAATGAAATAGTAAAACAATTAATGCACGAACATCCGAATTCAACTTTAACACGTTTAGATACATCTAATTCTCAATTTGCTAACAATTCACTTACTGCCGCTAATTTTGACCAATTTTTTAAGGATGTTGAGTCAGATAAATGAATTGAACAATTACACAATAGCGATGTTTTGGTTTTATCAACACCGATGACTAATTTTTCTTATTCAGCCGGAATTAAAAATTTTATAGATGCAATAGCAGTTGCTAACAAAACATTTTCATATAAATATAGCACAAAAGGTGGTTCAGTTGGCTTATTGAAAAATTTAAAAGTTGTTATTTTAGCAACACAAGGTGCTCCACTTGGTTGATATCCCTTTGCTGGTTTTGTTGATACTTTAAAAGGAATTTTTGAATTTTTTGGCGTTAAACAAATTGAAACATTGCTTGTAGATGGTAATAAAGTTGAACCAAGATCTAAACAAAGTCATGAACAAATTATTGCTGAAGTTAAATCTGAATTAGATAAAATTGTACAGAAATTGGAATTATAAAAAAATGGCGTTGCCATTTTTATTATTTTAAAAATTTACGCATGAATGCTTCATTAACAACAAAGAAACGATAAACATTATCTATTACTTTATTCACATGTTTATATAAATTGGATTCTTCACCAAAAAAATCTTTTGTCACTTCAATAGCCTCGTTAATGACAATTTTAGGATTTATACTAAACATTTCTAATACTGAATTTAATAAAATTGCTCTAATTAAAGGACTTTCTTGTTTTCAGTTTTTGTCTGTTAAAAATTTATCAATAATTTTAGTTAAATTATGTTTATTTTGAACAATTTTTTCAATTTGTAAAAATTGTTCCTCATTTAATTCATCGTGAACTTCCTTGATTCTTGCCAAATTATAATCTTCAAGCAATTCGCATGCATAAATGACATTAATAATTTCTATTCGGTTCAACCTACGGGGTTTAGTTTTTTTGTTCATGTTTGTAATTGTATACTAAATTGAAATTAATATTTGATTTTTCGTGTATTATCAACATAGTTTTGTTTTAATATGCTAATAACTGTAAAAACTGGACTTAAAACAATAATATAAATTGGAATCACGAATAAATCTTTGATAACTATTTTTGTAAATAAAATAATATAATCAACACCATATTGTTTTAATTTACCGGTTTTAGAACCTCTAAAATGGTTGTAATATTCAATAAAATTAATTGGGTCTAACACTCATCTAAAGACTACTGAAATAAATAAAATAAGTGAAGTAACTAAAATATAATAATTTCATTTTTCATTTTTATGTACTAAATATAAAATTGTAAAAACAGATGTTAAAATAAGTGATAAAAAACCATATAAAGCAATAAGAGCCAAAATTAAACTATGACCAATTGAAACTTTTTTTGATAATTTAAAACTTCCATTTGGATCTGAATGTTTTAAATAAACTATTGCTGCTAATAAAAATGATAATAATGTTAATGTATAAGCTAAAACAAAACGAGTTATTTTAGTTCTTTTAAACATTAAATAATATAGATAGGAAACTATTGAAATTAATGGTGGAACAATTGCATAAAGTCAAAACCATGTACCTATTCTACCTGTTAATAATAACACGAGAGTGTCCGATAATATAGATAATATAGAACCTTTAAACGCAGCAAAAATTAGACCATAAAAAATGTACATGATAAATTCTAAACGAATAGGAATAATACGCAATATCGTAAAATTAGCAAAATAGACTATGACAATATGTATTGAAAGAAAAATGGCTGCTAAAACTATTTCAAAAATACTTACTTTAAACAATTCATTTTCTCAACTAAATTCTTTATTATTTTTAACTGTAGAATTTTCCATAAACCTCCTTTTTTGGAATAATTATAATCACATGAAAATAAAATGTGGAAATATTTAAAAAAAATTTATCTTTTTTAAATATTGATTTAAAATTTGTTTTTCTTAAAGACGCCAAATTTTATTTTATAATTTAATTATGAAAAATAATTTAACTCCATTAGATTTTGGAACAGCCGGTATAAGAGGAATTGTTGGCAAGGGTATTAATCGCTTATCGCGCGCCCATGTTCAACGAATTGCTCATGGCTACGCCAAATATTTATTAAATAAATATATTGATAAAAATGAAATAAAAATCGTTATTGGGCGTGATTCGCGTCGTTATTCATATAAATATGCATCAGTGATGGCTGATATATTTTCGCAATATGATAAATTTAAAATAATTATAAGTAAAAACATCATCCCCACCCCTTTTGTATCGTATTTAATTATTAAACACGATGCTCAAGGCGGAATTAATATTACTGCTAGCCATAATCCTTATTTATATAACGGTATAAAACTTTATAATAATTATGGAGCTCAATGCTTACCTGATGAAATAAAAGAGATTAAATCATTTTTTAAACCTTATGACAATTATTCTGAAAACTACCGTGCAAAATTTCCTTTGAATATTAAAAATAAAATACAAACTAATATTAATCAAGAAAAAAATGAATACATAAATCAAGTTTTGAATGTTGGAGGTCAATATAAATTCGCTCACATAAACCAAATCAAATTTGTGTATTCAAATTTACACGGTGCTGGCCTTGATTTTGCTTTGGCAATATTTAAAAAATTGAAATTTAGGCAAAATATAGATTATTTCTTGCCTCAAGAACAAATTAAACTTGATAAAAATTTTCCAACCTGTCCATTTCCAAATCCTGAACTAATAGAAGTGTATAATGAGAGTGAAAAACTTGCTTTAAAATATAAAGCAGACGCAATTATAGTTACCGATCCGGATGCTGATAGAATAGGCGTTAAAATAAAACACCAAAATGAATATATATTACTAAACGGTAATGAAACCGCAACACTAATTTTTGATTTTATATTGAAAAATACTCACAATATTAAACCTAATTCTTATTTAATCTATTCTTATGTATCTTCTAATTTACCGGCTTTAATTGCCCAAAAACATGGAATAAATTCTTATGTAGTTCCTACTGGTTTTAAATGAATTTCTAAATTTATAACCCAAAATCAAGCGAATTATTTATATGGTTTTGAAGAAAGTTATGGTTCTTTAATTGACCCAACTATTTCAAGAGATAAAGACGCAATTCAATCAATTGTTATTTTATTGAAAATGATTGATTTTTATAAACAACAGTCTAAAACCTTAGTTGATATTTTACATGAAATATATCAAGAATATGGTTATATGTCATCTCAAAGCATTAATGTTGATTTAACACAAGATTTTAATTTTGAATCTTTGCAAGATTTATTTAAAAATCTAAACTTAGAAAATAAAATTGTTGAAGATTTTAATCTAAAAAAAGATTATATGAATTCAAACATGATAAAAATAGGTTTTGACAATAATAATGATTGAATAGCATTGCGGCCATCAGGGACAGAGCCAAAAGTAAAATTTTATATATTTGCTTACGGACATAATTACCAAAATTCAATACAAAAATTAAATTTTTACCAAAGAAAAATTGAAGACCTACTGACAAAATTAAATCAATAATTTCCAAAATAAAGCTGAATAAAAAATAGCAATGTTCATGTAACCTTGCTATTTTAAAATTTGAATAAATTTTAGAGAATTTAAATTTTAACTATATATTAAATTCTCTAGATAAATGATTTAATGTTATTTCTAGTTATTTGCGTGTCTTTCTCTGTGGATAGTTATACAGTATGCAATAAAATCAATAATTCCAAAAAAGAAACCGACAATTAGCAAGATGCGTTCTGCTGTGTTATTTACTTTAATTGCTAAAATTATTTGAATTACAAACAACGAATACAATCCTCGCTAAGAAAAGTGAGGTGACAATGAATAAGAATGGTATGAAGATATTTAATGCCATAAGTAAACCCATTAAAATTGCTACTAATATTAAAAATTCAATCCCTGCGATAATAAAACTTGTTTGCATATTTTTCCTTATATAAAAACGCCACTAAAAAATTTAAAGTGGCGTAAAAAGTCTAATTTTTAAATTTTCACTTAAATTTAGTTCGCATTGTTTTTATAATACGATCTAAATTATTTTGTGCTTGCTGTGGGCTAATTAAACGTGGTTTATCAATATTATCTACTCGCTTAATATTATCTCAGATCAGCTCGTATTTAGCCAAAGTTTTAGGATTATTAAAACGTTCATTATATGATGATGATGATGATGATGCTCAGATCGCTTGACCAAAACCAAACCTAAATGCTAAGACAAAATCTTCGTATTGCTGTTTTGCTCATTTATAACTATCACGATAATCGACTTTATAAGTATAATTGCTCCCACCTGGGAATAATTGAAAATTAGGATCATTTTTTTCTTCACTCATAAAGCCCATTAGGTGTTCGAGTGCTAAATAATCTAATAATGCTTTTTCGTATTTATCAATTAAAGTAGCTATACCACTATCTAATAAATTTTGGATTAAAGTTTTATTGTCATCGACAATTGAGCCATTTTGCTTTATTTTTGCTGCCTTTGCTTCTTCACTATCATTTTCTTCGACATTAAAATTAATACTATCTGTTAGTTTTTTCATTAATCTTAAATAAGCCACTAGCATTTTATATTGCGGTAATTGCATTGCTAATACACTAGAATCATTTAAAAAAGTTCAATCGATTCAATCATTACCAATTATTTCATCTTGAGCTAAACTTTTTTCATAAAACGCTCTTGATAAAAACATTTCATTATCAAACATATTGTTTAAATTAATATCACGGTTTAATTTTCATAGTGCCGAGTTATATTTAACAATTTTACCACCTACATTAGACCTTGGTGCGTCAGCATCTTTAACTTTTATTTCTTCATATGTGATCGTATCATCGAACTCTAAACCAGCAATTATATTTTTGGTTATAAGTTTGCGTCCAAAAGTTTCACTGCCTTCATAAAGACTTAAAAAATCATCGTAGTGTGCTTTATAAGGTGTGCTTTGATATCAGTTTTGTAATACACTATGAGCATTATCATAGTTAAATAAATGCGTAATTTTAACATCTGCGTTTTGCTTGCTATTAAAATCATAATATTGTTGCTGATCTAAAATTTCTAATAATTTAGTAATTAAAGCGTTAAATTCTTGCGCACTGATATTACGCTTATCATTTTGAGCATAAGCAAAAGTTTTATCATATTCGACATTACGCACATAACGACTAATATCGACTAATGTTTTAAAATCTTCTTCTAATAAGTTTCTAATTCAATAATCTTGATATTTAGGTATTAAATTTTTAAATTCTTGCGCATCATTAGCTAACACCATATCAGCATAAAATTGTTTATCTTCAAAACTATCTTCACTCGCAATTTTAAATATCATTCCTTGATAGTTATATTCTCGCACTTGTTCTAATTGTGGCTTATTTTCATTATCTAAACCACCACCATTAATTTTATTTTGATCTGGTTTATTTGGTTTTTGAGGTTGAGGTTTAGGTTTTGGGATTGGATTATAATCAGCAAAAAAGCATCCACTCGCTGCGACTGGTATTAATTGTAATGTACCAGCTGCTAATATTAATTTTAAATTTTTTTTTCATTTTAACTTCCCTAGCAATTTTTATTTAATTTTATTTTGTGTTTTAATTTTTACGCCTTGTTTTATTCAAAACACAAACTATACAATTACACTTTTTTTCGATAAGTGCTATCTAATTTTTCAATTTGAGCCATATCAATATCAATAGATTCTATGGTTTCGTATTTTTTACTTTCAGCGTTAAATTCTTGCTTAAAAACATTAATTTTAAAGTTAGAATAATAACTTATTTCTCATTGACCGTTTCGCTTCTTTTTAGCCATTTTTAACGGGTAGAAAAACTTATAATTATCTTCTAACATTAACAAAATAGCATTCGAGGTTTGATAGACCATATCTTCAGCTTCAAAAACCATTTTGCTCGCGTTTTTATTTTGTGCCATATTATTTATTCCATAACGACCATAAAGCAATTAAATCGAGATATTGACTTTCAAACTCGTTTTGTTTAACGTCTAACATCACTTCATCTTTAAATTTTGGATCTTGCATTTTTAAGTCAAAATCTTCTAGCTGATCTAATGTTTGTTTAATTTCGTTTAAACGCTGTTCAATTTTTTTCTTTTTTTCTTCTTCACTTAATTTTTTAAATAATTTATTATAGCTTCGCTCTTTTTGAGCTAATACTTCTGTTCTAAATTGTGCTAAATCTTTTTTCATTTTTTACTCCTTAATTTATGTAATTTAACTTTATTTTACAAAAAAAAAAAAAAAGCAATATTTTTGTAAAACCTTGCTATTTTGTATAGATATTGAACAAAATCTAGAGAATTTAACCTATAAAATGTGTTAAATTCTCTAGGCGAACGATTCATTTTTTCAAAACATTTTACAATGACTTGTATTATTTTTCGGTGTTTGCGAACCTTTCTCTGTGAATAATTATACAACACGCTATGAAAGCAGTAATTGCAAAAAAGAAACCGACAATTAATAGAATGCGTTCTGTTAGATCTTCAACTTTAATTGTTAAAATAATTTGAATTACAAACATTGCAATACCAATTCCAACTATTAGCAATCATAATAAAACTGAGATAACTATGGAAGTAAATAAGAATGTTGTTGTATCTGAGTTATTTAATGTTGTAGCAGCACTTAATCCTATAAATATAATTGCAAATAAAAACAATAAACTTGCTAAACCTGACAAAATCAATCACGCAATTGATAACTTTTGTTTATTTGTTAAATTCATTTTTCTCCTTAATTTTAGTTATTTAACTTTATTATACAAAAAGCAATTAAAACATGATATGTTATTAATGAATCTCCTAGTATTGCTTCGCGTAATAAATGGTTTTAATGTTTAAAATTTAGATAATATATGTTTGAAATCAAAATTGCATTAAGGCTATATTTCTTTATATTTTATTATGATAAAGTTTAAATATTTTGAATAAATGCGTTAAAAATCAAACAGAAATAGAAAAAATATCAATTAGCAATTATGTTGATGTTATTAAAAACGCTGAAAAAATTCAAATTTTAATCTAATAGCAAAATCATTAACGAATACAATATTAACAACTTTAATAATCAAAAATAAACATTATTATATGGATTAATTGAATAATCAATTAAAAATTACAATGTAATTAAATTATAAAAAATTCCGAAAGTGCTTTAAAATGAGGCATTTATGGAATTTTTTAATTTGCAATTTGGAAAGCCGTGAAAACTCAAACAAAATTAACATCTGTTTTCCCTTAAAATTAAAAAGTAGGTAAAAGAGATGGACAAATTAACTAACTATGTAATCCAAAAAAAATGATGTTTAGATACCATCATTACTTTTAAGCACGAAACATATAAACAATTAGCAAATAGAATAAATAAATCTGTTTCTACAGTCAGACTGTACAAAAACGAGTTAAAACGTGGAAATGGTTATATTGAAAACATTGAACACAAAAACACAAACAATAAAAATGCTCAAAGATATAACGACGAAATGGTTTTAAATTTAGGACAAGAATACGAAAATAAAAAACTATTAGCTAGTGGCAACAATGCTAATAGTTCATGTAATTCGTATATGTCTTTAATTTCGTACCATGAAAAACTCAAAACATATATATCATACTCCCAAATGGTAAAAAGATTAAAACAAAATGGTTTTTGTAGCGCTTTTGCGTATAAAGTGGGCAGAAAAGAGGCACGTAAGGCAAGAATAAAATTGAAAAAGAAAGGTTTTGGTATTAAATATTCATTAGATTTAGAATTAAAAATACCGAAGAAAAAAGAAGTTGAGCGCAAAAGAACAAGATTAAAATATTCCTTTGGTGATGTTGTTGAAATTGATGGTTGTACTCATTATTTTGTTAAAAATGAACTTTGAACAGCAATAAGTTCTATTGATGTCGCAACCGTCAAACTTTTATCAATTCATTTTGAAAAAAATGTTGAAACACTGAATGGTCACCAAAGTAATTTAGAAAAAATGTTGAATAGATATGGTATTCCTTCAACAATAATTACTGATAAAAGAAAGAATTTCTATAATAATGAAGATTCAAACGTAGTAACATTTAAAGCAATAAAAAATCTGGGTATTGAATTGATTACTACATCTAATTCTAACGGTAAACCACACATAGAAAATGCACAAAATTTTATTCAAATGCGCTTACCTTTGTGGTTTTTAGACAATAAAATTAACACAATTGAACAAGCAAACGATGCTGAAGAATCGATATTAAAATACTTAAATCAAATACGAAAATCAGTAATTGAACCAAAAGTCAACCATTTTAGAGAATTAAATAAAGAAAGATTAGAACATTTTTTTGATTTAGAAATAGCAAGAAAAATCAATAATGGGACTGTATTTTACAACGGAATTCATTACGCACCTTATCAAAATGATCAAAGAATTCGTGTTGAATCTAAATTTGATGCCAAATTTATAATTGGAAGTGATAACAAACTTTATTTTAGAATTAAAAACTCGAGATATGAAGCGAAAAAATTGCAACCAAATGATATGGAACTATACGAAAAATTTTCAATAAATAAAAAACTTCCATTAGAAGTTTATCAAGTCAAAACATTGATGAAAACAGTAGCCGCAGGCTACACATTCAATCAAATGTTGGATGCAAAAATAGAAAATTTATTCAAAAATAAGCTAAATTGGGATGAACAAGACAAAAAATTATTGAAATCAATATTAAAAGAATTGGAAGATATTCGCCTGAATATTCGCCAAACGATAGAATTTTAAATTCAAAATACACATAATATTTAAGTTAAGTTCAAAATATTTATCTAAATCTATTAAAAATAGATTTGTGTTTTTGTTTTTTTTGTCAAAAAACAAAAAATAAAATTCAATGAAAAAGTTTCTAATCTAACCCCAAACCCCTGTCATAGGGGCTTCTAACCCCCTCAACCCCCCAGACATTGGGGGGCTTTAAACTAAAATTCTCTCTAATTTAAACCATAAATATTAAGTAATTTGTTAAGATATTACTATCAAACTGAAACATGTTAATTTTGTTTAACATTTCAAGAATATAACTTCACATTTAATGCTACATAAAAGCCTAAAAGTTATTGTGTATAATTATATTAATAAAGAGTTAAGGAGAAAAGATGAAAGTAACATTTAAAACACGAGAAGTAAATTTATTAGGTAAGCAAGTTAAAGTGGGCGATATTTTCCCTTCTTTTAAAGGTGTAAATTTAGATTTAAGTGATTTTGATTTTGATACTTTACCAAAATCAAAAAAATTGATTTTATCAATTCCATCAATTGATACAGGCGTTTGCGAAATGGAAACAACTAAATTTATGCATAAATTTGCCCAAACCAATTATCCTGTCGTTGCTGTTTCACAAGATTTACCATTTGCGTTTAGTCGTTGGTGTGCTGTAAGCGAAAATAAAACTGTTATCCCAGTTAGCGAATTTAGATACCATGATTTTGGTTTAAAAACCGGAACACTTTTAGAAGGTATTGGACTTTTAACTAGAGCAGTTTTTGTTTTAGACGAAAATAACAAAGTATTACATGTTGAATATCTAGAAGAAGTAAGTACTGAACCTAATTATGATGCTGTAATGAAGTTTTTTTAATCAATTCGCCAATTTGGCGAATTTTTAAATTAATTTTTACATAATATACAAGAGTTCAATATTAATATTAATTAAAAATTATTTTTTTATTTTTTATTTACTAATTTTTACTTTTTATGTAAAATATTATTGCTATTGTTGATTGCTTAAATAGTTAAAATTATTTTCAAAAAAAATATTTGTCTAAAAATTTTTTTGAAGTATAATATTGGAGCAAATTTAATAGCAATATTGTTCTTTGAAAACTAGATATATAAACATGACAAAGTCAATTTTTTCGAGAGTTTGATCCTGGCTCAGGATGAACGCTGGCTGTGTGCCTAATACATGCAAGTCGAGCGAAGTACTTGTACTTAGCGGCGAATGGGTGAGTAACACGTACTCAACGTACCCTTCAGTTTGGAATAGCAGTTGGAAACAGCTGATAATACCAAATACTTATTTTAATCGCATGATTAAAATATAAAAGGTGCCTTAAAGCATCGCTGGAGGAGCGGGGTGCGCAACATTAGCTAGTTGGTGAGGTAACGGCTCACCAAGGCCATGATGTTTAGCGGGGTTGAGAGACTGAACCGCCACACTGGGACTGAGATACGGCCCAGACTCCTACGGGAGGCAGCAGTAGGGAATATTCCACAATGGACGAAAGTCTGATGGAGCGACACAGCGTGCAGGATGACGGCCCCATGGGTTGTAAACTGCTGTGGTAAGGGAATAAAAATTAGTGTAGGAAATGCCACTATATTGAATGTACCTTATTAGAAAGCAACGGCTAACTATGTGCCAGCAGCCGCGGTAATACATAGGTTGCAAGCGTTATCCGGAATTATTGGGCGTAAAGCGTCTGTAGGTTGTTTATTAAGTCTGGCGTTAAATTTTGGGGCTCAACCCCAAACCGCGTTGGATACTGGTAAACTAGAGTTATGTAGAGGTTAGCGGAATTCCTTGTGAAGCGGTGAAATGCGTAGATATAAGGAAGAACACCAAGATGGCGAAGGCAGCTAACTGGACATACACTGACACTGAGAGACGAAAGCGTGGGGAGCAAACAGGATTAGATACCCTGGTAGTCCACGCCCTAAACGATGATCATTAGCTGATGGGGAACTCGTCGGCACAGCTAACGCATTAAATGATCCGCCTGAGTAGTACGTTCG
This sequence comes from Mycoplasmopsis phocirhinis, assembly GCF_004216495.1. Taxonomy (NCBI): domain Bacteria; kingdom Bacillati; phylum Mycoplasmatota; order Mycoplasmoidales; family Metamycoplasmataceae; genus Mycoplasmopsis; species Mycoplasmopsis phocirhinis. The sequence continues at coordinate 164,653 of NZ_CP034841.1, forward strand.
CAAGAATAAAACTTAAAGGAATTGACGGGGACCCGCACAAGCGGTGGAGCATGTGGTTTAATTTGAAGATACGCGTAGAACCTTACCCACTCTTGACATCTTCTGCAAAGCTATAGAGATATAGTGGAGGTTAACAGAATGACAGATGGTGCATGGTTGTCGTCAGCTCGTGTCGTGAGATGTTCGGTTAAGTCCTGCAACGAGCGCAACCCCTATTCTTAGTTACTAACATTTAGTTGAGCACTCTAAGAAGACTGCCCGAGTAATCGGGAGGAAGGTGGGGATGACGTCAAATCATCATGCCTCTTACGAGTGGGGCAACACACGTGCTACAATGGCCAGTACAAAGTGAAGCGACCTGGTGACAGTGAGCAAACCACAAAAAACTGGTCTCAGTTCGGATTGGAGTCTGCAACTCGACTCCATGAAGTCGGAATCGCTAGTAATCGTAGATCAGCTACGCTACGGTGAATACGTTCTCGGGTCTTGTACACACCGCCCGTCAAACCATGGGAGCTGGTAATGCCCGAAGTCGGTTTATTAACAAACTGCCTAAGGCAGGACTGGTGACTGGGGTTAAGTCGTAACAAGGTATCCCTACGAGAACGTGGGGATGGATTACCTCCTTTCTACGGAGTACAAAATCGATTAATATCGATATTAACCTTAATATAGACCTATTTTCATAAATTGTCATGGCTTATTAGGTCAATAGCAATATATCTAGTTTTGAGAGAACAACTCTCAATATGTTCTTTGAAAACTGAATAGTAAATATTTTAAAATATTACAACGACATCAAATAATAAATTAATTTGGTTAATTTGTTTTGATTCATCGAGTAGTTATTTAATATAACTCATTGAAATGTCTTAAAATACACATCATAACAACAATAGGAAATCTTAATTAATTCAATTAAGAACATACTTTTAAATAAGTAAGAGTTTGTGGTGGATGCCTTGGGTCTGGAAGTCGATGAAGGACGTGATTACCTGCGATAAGCCTCGTGGAGCTGGATATAAGCTACGAAACGGGGATTTCCGAATGGGGAAACCTAGCTAGGGTAATGCCTAGTTGCCTTCTTCTGAATACATAGGAAGTCGAGCGAGATACCATGTGAACTGAAACATCTTAGTAGCATGAGGAAAAGAAAATAAAAAATGATTTCTTTAGTAGCGGCGAGCGAACGAGAAAAAGCCCAAACCATTTTATAATGGGGTTGTAGGACAGTCTACATAGAGTTACAAAATTAAATGATAGCAGAAGCATTTGGGAAAATGCGTCATAGAAGGTGATAACCCTGTATGCGAAATTATTTAATCTCTTGACTGTATCCTGAGTAGGGCGGGGCACGTGAAACCCTGTCTGAATCTGCCGGGACCATCCGGTAAGGCTAAATACTAACCAGACACCGATAGTGAACAAGTACCGTGAGGGAAAGGTGAAAAGAACCCCGGGAGGGGAGTGAAATAGATTCTGAAACCACTTACTTACAATTAGTCAGAGCCCATTTAAGGGTGATGGCGTACATCTTGCAGTATGGACCGGCGAGTTATGTTATCGTGCAAGGTTAAGCAGAAAAAAGCGGAGCCGTAGAGAAATCGAGTCTTAATAGGGCGCTTGAGTACGATGGCATACACCCGAAACCAGGTGATCTATTCATGAGCAGGCTGAAGCTTGGGTAACACCAAGTGGAGGGCCGAACCGTAGTACGCTGAAAAGTGCCCGGATGACTTGTGAATAGCGGAGAAATTCCAATCGAACTTGGAGATAGCTGGTTCTCCTCGAAATAGCTTTAGGGCTAGCGTGTGGTGTTAAGTGATGGTGGTAAAGCACTGAATGTGGAATGGCCGCGCCTAGCGGTACTGACTATAATCAAACTCTGAATACCATCATGAATTATCATGCAGTCGGAACCGGGGTGCTAACGTCCCGGCTCGCGAGGGAAACAACCCAGATCGTCGGCTAAGGTCCCAAATTCGTGTTAAGTGAGAAAGGTTGTGAGGTTTCATAAACAACTAGGAAGTTGGCTTAGAAGCAGCCATCTTTTAAAGAGTGCGTAATAGCTCACTAGTCAAGAGACCTTGCGCCAATAATTTAACGGGACTAAAACACGAAACCGAAGCCACGGGTACATTTATGTACGTTAGAGGAGCGTTCTTAGGGCGGTGAAGCTAGACTGTGAAGACTAGTGGAGTGCTAAGAAGTGAGAATGCCGGTATGAGTAACGATTCGCAGTAAGAATCTGCGACGCCTATTGGGGAAGGTTTCCTGGGCAAGGTTCGTCCACCCAGGGTAAGTCAGGACCTAAGGCGAGGCCGATAGGCGTAGTCGATGGACAACAGGTTAATATTCCTGTACTTTCTATAATAGTGATGGAGTGACGAAGAAGGATAAACTTACCTCTTACTGGATTGAGGTGCAAGTATTTACTGGGAATTGTAGGCAAATCCGCAATTCATTAACCGGAAGATACAACGCATAGATTATAGCAATATAATTCAACAAGTTGATTTCATGCTTCCTAGAAAAGCTTCTAAACTTTAATATTATGGAAACCTGTACCGAGAACGGACACACGTCCCCAAGATGAGTATTCTAAGGCGAGCGAGAAAACTAGTGTTAAGGAACTCTGCAAAATGACCCCGTAAGTTCGCAAGAAGGGGTGCTCACGCAAGTGAGCCACAGAAAATTATGAGGGGCAACTGTTTATCAAAAACACAGCTCTCTGCTAAACCGCAAGGTGATGTATAGGGGGTGAAGCCTGCCCAGTGCCCGAAGGTTAAGTGGATGCGTTAGCTTTACGCGAAGCGTTGAAATGAAGCCCGGGTGAACGGCGGCCGTAACTATAACGGTCCTAAGGTAGCGAAATTCCTTGTCGGCTAAATACTGACCTGCACGAAAGGCGCAATGATCTCTCAACTGTCTCAACACTAGACTCGGTGAAATTATGGTCCCAGTGAAAACGCTGGGTACCCGCATCAAGACGAAAAGACCCCATGGAGCTTTACTACAACTTCGTATTGAAATTTGGTCTAACATGTGTAGGATAGGTGGGAGACAGTGAAACTAGAACGCTAGTTCTAGCGGAGTCAACCTTGAAATACCACCCTTGTTATATTGAGTTTCTAACTTGCCATCATAATCAGGTGGGAGGACAGTGCGTGGTGGGTAGTTTGACTGGGGCGGTCGCCTCCTAAAGAGTAACGGAGGCGTTCAAAGGTACACTCAATACGGTCAGAAACCGTATGTAGAGCGCAAAGGTAGAAGTGTGCTTGACTGTGAGACTTACAAGTCGAGCAGGTGCGAAAGCAGGACTTAGTGATCCGGCTGTACGTCATGGAACGGCAGTCGCTCAACGGATAAAAGTTACCCTGGGGATAACAGGCTTATCTTGCCCAAGAGATCACATCGACGGCAAGGTTTGGCACCTCGATGTCGGCTCATCGCATCCTGGAGCTGGAGTCGGTTCCAAGGGTTGGGCTGTTCGCCCATTAAAGCGGTACGCGAGCTGGGTTCAGAACGTCGTGAGACAGTTCGGTCCCTATCTGATGTGGGCGTTGGAATATTGATGAGAGCCGTTTTTAGTACGAGAGGACCGAAACGGACGTACCACTGGTGTTCCAGTTGTTCCGCCAGGAGCATAGCTGGGTAGCTAAGTACGGAAAGGATAACCGCTGAAAGCATCTAAGTGGGAAGCCTCCTCAAAGATTAGTATTCCCTTGAGATTCCTTATAGACTATGAGGTTGATAGGTTGGATGTGTAAGCATAGCGATATGTTGAGCTGACCAATACTAATAAATCGATAGGTTTAAAAGTAATGTGTATTTTATACATTTCAATGAGTTTTAAAACTTACTATTCAGTTTTCAGAGAACACGCTCCGTATGGAGTTTTTTTATTTCTTGAAATAATGTTATAATATCAATAATTATTAATTAGATTATTTTTAACCATTACCGTTTAACATAATCCACACTAGGAGAAATATGAAAAATTTTTTTTACTATGAAGATATAAAATTAGAAACCTTGACTATAAATAATCAAAAGTCTAAAAATATTTTAATTCTACACGGTTACACTTCTGAATTTGCATTTTATGAACCAATTTATTCGTTATTGCAAGATGAATATAATATTTATGGAATTAATATGCCAAGCCATGGTCAAAGTGATATTAGCAAAAAACATATGCAAAATGATATTTTTGCTCAAATAGTTATTAAATTTGTTAATCATTTAAAGTTAAAAAATATAGTTGTAATCGGCCACTCTATGGGTGGTGGAGTTGCGATGGACGTCGCATGACGTTTAGAAGATAGAGTAATAAAAATTGTTTTATTAGGCCCATCAAATCGTACTATGCTTTCGTATAATCATCATTGACCATTGTTTTTTCCACGTAATGTCGAGCAATACAAAAAATTAGTACCAATTTTGTATTACAATTCAAATTTAATTTTGCAAGATGAAGAAAAAATACAAAATATAGCACAATATTATGCTAACGAAGAGGTGCAAAAAAAATTAGATGTTATTTATGAATTTGGCAAACAAATGCCTCTTGAGTCTAACCAAGCAAAAGTGGATTACGGAATTAAAATGTGTAAAGTTCCTATTATATTAATTAATGGCGATCATGATGGAATAGTCCATGTTAAAAATTGTGAACGACATTATACTAGTTTAAACCCTAATGTATTTACATTTGTTATTAAAAATTCAGGACATTGTATGTGGTTTGATGATTTTGATACATTTATGCGTATTTTAAAATCGCAGTTATAAATTTAACTTAAAGCCTTATTTATCATATTTGTACTGTTATAATAAAAGTTTTAGAAAATGAATTAATCAAATCTTTTTAATTATTGCTTCTTAAAAAATTAAATAACGATGTCATAAATATGTACATAAATTATTACCAAAATATATTTATTGAACTAATTTCTATATTCGTTTTTGATTTAATTGAATAAATTTAAAAAAAATATTTTGCTAAGTTTGCAAGTTAAAATAATAAAATTCCGTAATATCAATTTAGGATATCACGGAATTTTTAAAATTTCAATTATATTATTATTTTTAGCACATTGAGTGAAATTGCTAAATTTAAGCTTTAACTTTTTTAGTACTAATTTTACCATATTAATACATATTAATCATCTTACAATATAAATAACTTTAAATATTTAAATAAACCAAAAACCTTTTTCGCTAAAATCATCTCCATTATAACGTTGTGGATATAAATAAGCCAATAATCTTATTTTTTCATAAAAACTGGCTTGGTTAAAAGGTTTAGTACCATCGCTATAAAAATCATATTTATTACCATTAAATAGATATGAAAAACCATAACCATACTCGTATGTGTCAGCTGCAGAATAAATAGCTGCCAAATTACCTTCACTATCATAAACGCTACTTCCAGATGCACCTCCAGTTGCATCAATAATACTTTTTGGAAAGCCGATAGTATAACTTTTTAAATTTTCAAAACCAACTCCACTAAGTTCTATTGGTTTAGAGTGAGCTAAAATTCATTCTCTATATCTTTGACCATATTGGTTATCTTTATTAACGTTAAAATCACCCTCAACTGGAAAACTTGCTAAAAATCAATTCAAATTAGTATAATCATTGATATGATATGCTTCTCTTGAAGCCTTAATCATTGATAGGTTTTTTCAATTTAAAATATAATTTGCTATTTTTTTATCATTTTGATTTAATTGATTATATTCAGCTGAATTATTGTCATATTTAGCGAAAAATCAACTAAGATCAATAATTCCTATTGACATATCAAAAATTCTACTTGGGTCATTTTGGTTTAATTCGTTGGCATAATTATCTTTAAACTTGTTAAAGTTTCAAAAACGAATCTGGTCTCTAAAATTTGAAACTTCTTCTAAATCAGCATCAAAAGGCTGAGACCAAAATAATTGACTTGTAAAAGGGTTAGCATCCCCTTGGGTGTCATAATTTTGGGGTTTAGCAAACTCAATAGGTATTCGAAAACTTATTTTTATTTTTCTTGTAATGTCTTGATCAAGTGAATGATTTTTAGCAATTTCAAATTGGTTAAGAACATGCGAATTAGTTACAAAATAAAAGCGATAATCATTAGGTTTTTTAGCATTAACACGTCCTAAAATTGAATTAGATGAACTCGAATCCCCATTAAGTGAAAACACACGTTGCCTGATAGATTTTAAGCCACCAGCACTAGCATCTTCACTAAATAAACGACGTGCCGGAATTTCTTCTGCTCTTCAACCACTTGATTTATAGTTATGAAAACTAGTTGTATTTTCTCCTAAATCTAAATTATTTGGGTCTAATAATGTTTTTTTAGTACTTAAAGAAACAGCTCCATTTTTTAAAGCAGCAGAATTAAAAGTTACATTATATTGTTGGTTAGCAAATTGTGGGTATTGAATTAATAATCTAGCATCATTTAATAAAGCACTTTTTTGGTTAGCAAAATATTGGATACTTGGATTATCACTTAAAAAAGCATCTTTTTTTGCTTTTATAACTAATTTTATTTTTTTGTTCGCTAATTTAACAATTTCAAATTGGTAATTATACAAAATCGCTTTTAGTCTTTGTTCATTTTTTTCTAATGAATCAATTTTAGTATCAAAATCTAATGCTGGCGCAAAACTTTGCCCAATATTTAATTGTTTTAAATCTTTATAACTAAATGATGCTGATAAATTACTTTTACTTAATGATTTTATATCTAAATTATAAAATCCTTCTAGTTTTAGCTTGTTTAATTCAAAACCGAATTTTAAACTAAAAATTGTTTGATCACCTAAATGCTCTCAATTCTGATAAACATTTAAATCTTTTTCTATAGATGCTATGGTGTGGTCTTGATTTATATTTCACAAAGTATTAGCCAAAATTTCTTTACCTAAAACTACTTGATATTTAATCTCGCTGCCATCAACGGGGTTTATCATTTTTAATCTTCTTATATTTTTGTTATTGTAATTTCTTGTTGCGTAATACGAATATCTTAATCACGCATAAAAATTTTGTTCGCTGTACAATATAGTATCGCCAACTGTGGTATTAACTAAATAAAAAAGATCATTTTTAGTTAAATTTAATCTCGTTGATATTAAATTATCATAATTTTTAAAGTTTTGATGATTAATGATATTTGAACTTAAATTTTGTTCGATTTTAACATTGGAATAATCAAAGTTATATCTAAAAGTTGTTTGAGTAAGTTGATTTAAATTTATTTGTGAATATTGACTTAAAGTATAAGGAGAAACAAAATAAGCTTTATCAAGATTAAAACTAACTCCTTCATCAAAACCATTTAACCCAAATTTTGCATAGTCTTCAAACTTAATAACCGTTTTATATTTTGATTCAAAAATAAACGAAGCTTCTTCACTTAAATCATTGATGCTAAACTCTAATAAAATTCATTTATTACGAAATTTTTCAATATTTTCGTTGTCAAAATCTAACTTTAAACTACCATAAATTCGTTTATTATCTTCATCTTTAAAAACATCGAAAGATAGCAGTGAAATTGTATTGTCAGCAATATTATTTGGTGTTTCAAAAGCAAAAATATTACCTCTTAAACCAAGATTAAATATTTGATTATTGTTGATTTGAATATCCGTAATAATAAAATTTTTTAAATGATTTGGCAAAACATTTTTATTAAAACTTAATTGGTTCAATTTTGAATCAATGTTTAAATCTATTATTTTTGATCACGGTTCAAATGGATTGGCACTTTTAACTAGTGCACGTGCTGAGGCTAAATCAAAATTTGCATCTTTTACAAAGTTTAAAGTTACAATATCATTTATTAAATTAACAGAAGGAAAAATTATGTTAGTCGAAGTTAATGTTTGTGAAATTGGATCTAAAACAGTACTTGTAGCTAAATTTAATTTTACATACCCTAAATTATTTGATTGATTTTTAAAATAAATACCTTCAATCCATTTTAATTCATTTTTTGCTAAGTCAAGGCGAAATTTGCGACTTGTGGGATTTTGACCTCGTCTAGAATTATCAAATTTTTTAAAATCAACTTGTTTTTGTTGATTACTGATATCTAAATATTTTAGTTGAAATTGAGCATCATCAGTTGAGGTTTGTGAAGAAATTTGAGAAATATCAAAAGATATTTGAATTATTTCTTCATAATTTTTAACATTTCAATTACTGAAATTATATTGATTAAAAATTGAATCATCTACATTAACTTTTTTAACACTTACTTCATTTTTGTTAGCAAAATTAACAATATTGATTGTTTCGTTAGCATTGCTTAAGATTTTTTTAAAAGAGATTTTTTCAATATTTTTTTCATTGAAATTAATTATTGCTTTATATATTTTATCGTGAAGTTTAGTTAACTTTGTGGTTTTATTTTTATTATTGTCATTTTCAGTATAAACTAGATCTAAATAATCGTTGTTTGAATTTATATTGAAAAATACTTCTATATTTTTGTCATATGATCTTGAATTTAAAAGTTTAGCATTAATTTCATTATTTAAAAATTGTTCATTAGATATATCATTGTTTTTGTTGGTTAAAAAATCCGCATACACTTGTGATACACTTGAAGGTGTTAAAAGATTTTGATCGAAAGTTTTGATATTTAAGTCGCTATTATCATATTTTATTTGGTTTTTAGCATCATCACCATGTAATAATGAGACATTAGGAATAGGTTTAGTTTGAGTGTTTTTTTTGGGTTCGGTAATTGGTTGAGTGTTTTTTTTGGGTTCGGTAATTGACTGATTATTTTTAGGTATTGTTGTTTGTTTTTCAATATTTTGGGATTGATTTGCTTTGTTTTGCTCATCTTTTTTTTCAATTTCTTTATTTATGTTTGGTTTTATTAAAATGTTATCAGTTTTATCATGAGAATTATTTTGTTTTATATTCGACTCGTTTTTTTCTTTAGGCTCTTTTTTGATTTTATTATTTGTTGAACAACTAGTAGCTACTAGCAATGTAGTTAAAGTTTGCGAAGTAAAAGTTAAAATATATCTTAATTTTTTTTTCATATTTTCTCCAATATATTTTGATTTTACTTGTAATTTATGATATTATTATTCAATAATTAAAATATATAACCCACATTATTCAAAACAACACTAAATCAACAAATTAATATTGAAAATTCAATTATAAAATACAATTAAAATCTATAAGTTTTCCAAAATTATATTTAAAAATAATTAAAATATAAATATTTTTTTGTTAGCTAAATATACAATATATTTTTGTTGATTAACAGACATTAATTAATAGTTAAATAAAGGGAAGTAGCAAAATGAAAAAAAGTAAAAAATGATTAATTTTTACTGGCTTGACTTTATCTACTGGTTTATTACCTAGTTTAGCAGCTTGTGCTAAACCTTCTAAACCGAGTGAAAAAAATGACACTGATGACAAAACTAAAATAAATAATGATAGACAAGATAATCCAAATGTTATTAAACCCATTGAACCAGATAATAAAAGCCAACAAAGCGAGCAAAAACAAGAATCGCAACCTAAACATATATCAAATACAAATAATAACGACCCAATAAAAACTGAAAACAATAATTTACATACACAAAACCAAGATACAAATAAACAACAATCACAAAATCAATCTATAGTAAAGCGAAGTGAAAAAGATTCAATAAAAACTGAAAATATTCAACAAAACACTGAATCTGATGATGAAAATACTCAAAAGGATAATACACAAACAGAAAATCAAGAACAAGAAAAAGAAGAATTTATTGCACAACCTTCAAATGAGTTAGACGAAAACACTATCACTAACTCTAATATTACTGATGTGAATTTGCAAAATTTAGATTCAGATTTAATTAAATTTAATACTACTAGCAATGATTTAAATATTGCAACACAAAACCCCAATTTATATGATTCAATCACAAATAATTATTTAGATTATTTTAAAACATATGCAGCAGTTCAAGATAGTGAATTTTCAAACACTCTTTCACACGAATATCAATTAAAAGGTCAATATTATCAATCCCAAAAAACAGACCGAAATATAGGTGAATTTTCACTAAATTTTGATAACGATTCAAAACTTTTAACATTGAATTTTTCAAGTGATTTAGCAGTAAATCAAATTAGAATAATGGTTAAATCTGGTAATTTTTTAATGCCATATGCTCAAATTTTTCAATCAAAACAATCTAATTCTAAAAAAGTTTTTGAATTTGATTTAACTTCATTACCAAAACATATAAATAATTTTATTATTACTTCATATTCAGCTGGTAAATATGCTTATTCATTAAATTATTATCCTAAATACGAATTTAAAAATAATAATACTCTCAATGATTTACGTGCCGGTGATCTTAAAATATTTAGAGATCAAAATAATTTGTATGGTGCTTTAAAATTAAATTTAACACAAGAAAATAAAGAGTATTTAAACCAAAAAACATTTGCATTAACGTTTTCACCAGTTTTAAAAAATGCAAATGATGTTTATAAAAGAAACACTTTATTTCCGCCTAGAATTATTTATGTTAAAAATTATGATTTAGCTAAATTCCAGATTAATAAATTGTTTAAAAACGTGGAATATAAATTAGACAAAATTAGTGTTTTAGAAGGTGATTCTAAGGTTGAAAGTTTTGTTAAAATTAATATAGATGATGTTAAAAATAATGTTTTTGCAGATAATTTAAAATTACAAAACCATAATGATAATTATTTTATTCAAAGAACTAAATTACTTAATAATCAAACAAATTATCAATATCAAAATGATGCTGAATTAGCCCAATTAGTTGATTCTCAACTTGATACATATTTTAATTTTACTTTTGAAAATAGTTTTGAAAAGTATGATTTAAACTACGAAAAGCTTAATTTAAATATTATTAAAAACAATAACACTTATAAATTAGCTCCGTTTTTGGCTAAAGACTATGTACAAAACACCTATTTTAAAATTGATAAAAATAATTCACAAGCTAGTTTAGAAAAAGATTTATCTTTATATGAGTTCAAAAATTTAGAACCAGATAAAACCATAATTACTTTTGCGTTTGAATTTGATCCTTATCAAACCAATCTACGACATTTTTCAGAAGTACAAAAAGCACGCTCAATTATAAAAATTTCATACCCTTTATCTAAATTGATGTCGCACACTAAAATAATCAATCCTCATCTAGATTTAACCTATATTGGGGCTAATGCTGATGTTGCTAAAAATGTATTAAATTATATTCACAAAAATTTTGCTTTTAGTTTAGATATAAGAAAAAAAGCTAACACAACTAACACTACTAATAATATAAATGTCAAATTACAAATAACACCTAAAGCTAATGCTAAACTTTTTGAAATTGCTGCTCAACATAACGATGAAGCTGGAGAATCTGCGTTTATTGGCAATAATTATTTATTCATTCATCACTTGCAAGCACAAAATGAAGATGTTGCCGACTATATAAAATTTATCCCTAAACATCCTGATGCTTTGTCTAATAACTCAATTACTAAAGCGAATAAGGATAATAGCTACTACCCAAATATAGATTTTAATCTTAAAGAAACTAACCCTGAAAAATTTGCTACTAGATTAAGCAAAGAAGATGTAACCAAAGGTAGCCAAAACATTCGTTCACGTGCTTTTTCGTTAGGTGCTGGCGGCGGAAGTTGAAGCGTTATTGGTCGAAGTAATAATAAAGATCATCGCTACTATGTAATGACAAATTCGCATATTACTGCTTTTATTATTGTGGATGAATTAAATAATTTTATTAATAATTTGTTTGAATTTTCTTATTTTGGTAATCGCAGAGTAGATTCATTATTAGTTCCAAGTGTTTTTTCAAAAAACGAAATTAAAAATAATCCTCAACATCCATATTATATCGATGATAATGTGTACCATTATGGTAAAGACGAAAAAGATAAAATTAATCGTTTGTGATTTTTCAACCAAACCTTTAATAGCGATGATTACATCAACGCTCAAGGTATAGAAAATTTATACCAATTTGAAAAAAATAAAGAACAGGCTCGTCAAGTTGACAGTGTTTTAGGCCGCATTAAAATCCCTATTGATGATCAAATAAGTTTTAAAATGATTAAAGATTTTCATATTAAAGACGAAAAAGATCGTAATGGCAAAAATATTAATTCAAATTTACATTATTTACATGGTATTCAATATGATGACAGCGGAAATATTTTAGCTGAAAAAGATGAAAATAAAAATATGGATTTTAGTATTGCTGAAATTGATTTTAGTTTCTTTTTTAAATATTTTGCTAATCAAAAAGGCAATCCCACTTACACTTTTGAAGGTTATACATTAAAAAATAACGAAAAAGCAGTTGTAGATTTTGTTTTAAATTTAGATAATTTAAAACCATTAAAAATAAGTAATGAAGTTTATCATTATAATGATTATTCATCTTTAAATTGATATCTAGGTTCATTTCCAGTGAATGCATCAGCAAATTCTGCTTCTACACCTCAATCGGTTCGTCGTTATCGCGAATATTTAATAACTAATATTCCTCAAATAACACAATATCGCTCACCTATAGCTTTTGATAATTATTTTGCGCGAGTTTTTAACATTAAACAAAATGCCGTGGATTTAGAGGGTGGTTCCTCTGGTACAGGTGTATTTGATGGTAGCGGAGATTTAATAGGAGTTATCAATTCTGGTTCAGGAATAGGTCCTGATATTAATAATAACGACAGATTTATAACTTTTTTAATGTTTGATACCCAAAAAATTTCATTTTTTGGTGATGTTAGAAATTTAAATAATCCTAATTCTTTTGTTGCCGAAACAAAAAAATTAGCATATTTGTATCCAGATTTATATGCTGATATATACACTTCTAAATAAACACAATTGCTTTTTTAAACCACAAAGTAATTGTGTTTTTTATTAAAAAATTTATCTTTTTTTGTTTAATCAAAAAGAAAAACTTGCATTTTGTTTGCAAAAAAAAAAAAAAAAAGTAAAATTTTGTCATAAACTTAAAATATGAAAGGTATTTATGAAAAAATTTAATTTAAAATTGTTTTTACCAACTCTTGCTCTTGTGCCAACATTTTCATTTGTAGCAGCTGCTTGCGTAAACGAAAAAGATCAAAAACCTTCAACACCTCAACCACAAACACCAAGCGAAATGCCAAAATCAAATGAAACAACAAGTCCAAGTGATCAAACTGCTAAACCTGAAACACCAAGTGAAATGCCAAAGTCAAGTGAGACAACATCAACCACAGATAATTCAACACAAGCAAATGATGTTTATTTAGAAGAATTTAAAGATTTAATGCAAGAATTGGATCTTAATCAACTAAAGGCAATATTTAGTAATAAATATTTACAAGCTAAATTTGATTCTTTATATAATGAATTAAACGTTTATAGAATGATTTTTGATCAAAATTACGCAAACCAAGCCACTCTAGATGCAGATCAACAAAAATCTTTAGCTCAATACATCCCTAACTATGTTGCACAATTTTATAACCTTTTCTACATAGCACGTGATTTACAATTATATGAAAAAACACTGCCTAAAGATGAAACGCAAGCTAAAAACATGATAGACACTGACTTTAAAACTAATACTATATTTGAATTCGGAGGTGAATTACAAACCGTTTTACAAAGAATAACCCAAAAAACGCACACCGCAGCCAACACACAATAAATTAATTAATTTTTTAAAAAAAATAGAAATTTATAATTAATTTCTATTTTTTTATTTTGTTAAATAAATCAAAATCCTTTTTCATTAAAATCTTTTTGATTGTATCTATTTGGATATAAATAAGCTAATAATCTTATTTTTTCATAAAAACTTGCTTGGTTAAAAGGTCTGGTTCCATCACTATAAAAATCATATTTATTACCGTTAATAATGTATGAGTATCCATAACCATTCGCGCCCGGATCTGCTGCAGAATATAAAGCTGCTAAATTACCTTGACTATCATAAACACTGCTTCCCGATGCTCCACCATTTGTATCAGTTATACTTTTTGGAAAAGCAATAGCATTATTCCGGACACTTGTATTTCCGTGCACTTTACGTTGAATAGATTGGGTGTGGGCAAAAAGATATTCGCGATATCTTTGTCCTCTAGCGTTATCTTTATTTGTTGTGAAATTTCCATCCACAGGAAAACCACCAAAAAATCAATTTAAATTAGTGTAATCATTTACATGGTATGACTCTTTTGAAGCTTTTATCATTGGTAAATTTTTTCAATTTAAAATATATTTTGCTATTTTTTTATCTTTTTCATTTAAATTGTTAAAGGCTGTTGAATTGTTGTCGTATTTAATGAAAAATGAACTTAAATCTATAATTGCAATACTCATATCAATTCGTCTAGCACCTTCATTTTCACTTAAATCATTGCCATAACCATCTTTAAACTTATTAAAGTTTCAAAAACTATTACGGTCACGATAATCAGAAACAACTTCTAAATTAGCATCAAAACCTTGTGATCAAAATAATTCACTTGTAAATGGATTTTTACTACCATTTGTTTCATAATCAGCTGGTTTAGCAAATTCAATTGGAATTCTAAAATTAACTGTGATTTTTCTTGTGTAATCATGATCTAATGATGGATTTATATCTAAATTTTTAAATTGTTTTAAAACATGAGTGTTTGTAATGAAATAAAATCTAAAATCATTGTCGTTTTTAGGATTAACACGTCCTAAAATAGAATTAGAAGAACTTGAACCATTGTTTAATGAAAATACTCTTTCTCTTACTGATTTTAAACCTCCAGCTGTAGCATCTTCTTTGAATAAGCGACGAGCAGGAATTTCATCCGCTTTAGAACCAGTTAATTTATAATCATGAAAACTTGTGGTATTTAAACCCTGTGCGATATTATTTTTATCTAACAATGTTTTATTTGTGCTAATTGAAACAGCCCCGTTTTTTAAGGCTTTAGAATTAAAACTTACATTGTAGGTTTGATTTTGAAATTCAGGATATTCAATTAATAAACGTGCATCATTTAATAAAGCACTTTTATGGTTAGCAAAATATTGTACACTTGGATTATCACTTAGGTGTGTTTGCTCTTTTTTAGCAAAAACTATAAATTTAACTTTTTTATTATCTAATTTAATTACTCTAAATCCATAATTATATAATATTGCTTTTAAACGTCACTCATTAGTCGAAAGTGTGTCGATTTTAGCATCAAAATCGACAGCTGGAATTAAAGACTCATTTTGGTTTAATTTTTTAAAATCAGCATAACTAAATGAAATCGTTAAGTTACTTTTGTTTAATTTCTTTAAGTCAAGATTGTAATAATCCTGTAATTTAATTTTATTTAAATCAAAACCAAATTTTAAACTAAAAATTGTTTGATCACTAAAATTATCTCAATTTTGATACACATCTAAATCTTTTTCAATTGTAGCTTGTGTGTGATTATCATTAAAATTTCACAAAGTATTGGCTAAAATTTCTTTACCTAATACTACTTGGTATTTAATTTCTTGACCATTGCTAGGGTCAATCATTTTAATTTTTTTAAGATTATTTGATTTTTCTCTAGTTACATATCTTGAATATCTTAATCACGCGTAAAAATTTTGCTCACTATATAAAATAGTGTCATTAGTTGTATCTTTATTAACTAATTCAAATAGATCATTTTTAGTTAAATTTAAACTTGTAGATAATAATTTTGAATAAGTTTGGTTGTCTAAATTGCTCTGATTATTTAAATTTAATTTTTGTTTAATTCCGACATCATCATAATTAAAATAATATCTAAATGTTTTTTGACTTAATTGATCTAAATTAATTTTTGAATAAGAATTCAAATTGTAAGGTGAAACAAAAGAGGCTTTAATTAAGCTAAAATTAACACCTTCATCAAAACCATTTAGTCCAAATTTAGCATAGTCTTCAAATTTAACTACTGTTTTGTATTTTGTTTCAAATTGAAATGAGGCAGGACTTGAATCACTAATTTGATCTAAGTTAAATTCTAATAGAATTCATTTATCGCGGAATTTTTCAATATTAGATTGATTAAAATTTAATTTTAAACTACCATAGATTCTTTTGTTTTGTTCGTCTTTAAACACATCAAAAGCACTTAAAGAAACACTATTATCTGGTATGTTTTTAGCTATTTCAAAAATATAATTGTTGTTTTTTAAACCTAAATTTATAATTTCTTCGTTATTTAATTGAACATCTGTAATTACGAATGAATTTAAATGAGACGGTAAAACACTTTTGTCAAAACTCAATTGATTTTGATTTATTTCTAAATCAATAATTTTTGATCAAGGTTCAAAAGGATTTGAACTTTTCACAAGCGCTTTTGCTGCTGTTAAAGTGAAATTATTTTGTTTTAGATAATTTAAAATTATTTTATTGTTTGTGTTTTCTTTATTTAAAGATGTAATCGTTAAGTTGGTTAAATTTTCAATTTCTAAACTAGGATTAAGAATTTCATTAGTTGATAAATTTAATTTAACATATTTTGAACCAGTTAAATTGTTTTGTAAATAAATACCTTTAATTCACTTAATATCATTTTTTGGCAAGGAAACTCTAAATCTACGATCTGTACCTCTTAGATCGAATTTATCAAATTTTTTAGTAATTTCTTGTCCGCTATTATTAAAATATTTAATTTGAAATGTTGCGCTTGTTGTGGTGGAATTTGAGACCTGCGAGATATCAAACGCAAATTTTAACATATCAACATTTTTTTCTTTTTTGCTAGTTTTAGTTCATTTTGAATATGAATAATAATTTAGTGCTGATTGATTTACTTCATTTTTTTCAGTATCGATTTGCCCATTTGTCTCAAAACTAGAAATTAACACAGTATTATTAATCATATTTTTTAAAGATTTTAATGTTATTTTATTAACGTTGTCACTTAAATTAATTAACCCTTTATATAATCCAATTTGTAGTTTTTCTAAATTTATGCTTTTGACTACATTACTATTATCTTCAGTATAACTTAATTCAAAGTTATTGTCATTTGAATTGATTTTAAAAAATACTTCTACATTATTACCATTAGCTCTGGAATTTAAAAATTGAGCATTGCTTTGAGTTTGAACATATTTTTTAAATTGTTCATTTGGTAGTTTAGAATTATTTTTTTTGGTCAAAAAATCAGCATATATTTGTGAAACACGCGAAGGAAACAATTCTGTTTGGTTATATACATTAACATTTAAATCACTAAATTGATAATCTATTGAATTGGTAGCGTTATCATTGGCTAAATGAGCTTTATTAGTGCTTAATTCTTCAGGTTTTTCTTTTGCTAATTGAGATATATCTATACCATTTTGTTTAGAATGATTATTTTCAGGTAAATTTTGTGAATTATTGATTTGATTATTGTTATCTTGTTCATTTTGGTCTTGGTTGATATCATTTTGAGATTGTTGACTTTGAGATTGAGACATATCATCTTGACTAGTTTGGGTGTTATTTTGAACTTGGTCATCTGTGATATTATCTTGAGATTGAGTTATATTATTTTTCTCAGTTTTAGCGGATTCGTTTTTATTCTGTTTATCAGTGATATTTTTTTGCGTTTGAGGTTGATCTGTGTTATCTTGTTCAGTTTTAGCCGAGTTATTTTGATTTTGACTATTAGAGCTATCGTTTTGTTTTTGTTGTGTTAAAGGATCTTGTGATTCTTTTTTATCGGTTTTGATATTTGGATTGTTTTGAGATTGATTTGTTTGTTTATTGTTCTTTGGTTTTAAGTTTTGTTTATTATTCTTTTCTGCTGTTTTATTGGTTGGGTTTTGGTTACCATTTTTTTCATTTTGTTCTTGTTTATTAGTGTTACAGCTTACTGAAATAGCTAATGTGGTGGTCGTTTCAAATGCCAAAGGCAAAAATATTTTAAGTTTTAATTTTTTTTTCATTTTTCCACCTTGAATTATCTAAATAATATTTTATAGATAAATTGTATATCGTTAATAAATTTAATATAGTTTTTTTGTGTTAAATTTATAATTTATTTTTTGTTTTTCATTAAAATTATTTATATCTTAAAAATAAATTTTTAAACATAAATTTAGATTTTGTAAAAAGGAATAAAAATGAAAAAAATAAAGAAAAAATTATTAGGTTTTAGTTTGTTAGTGGCAAACTCTATTATTTTGAGTGCTTGTTCACCTACAAAAAATAAAAAAATGCAAGATAAAGAAATTGAAAATTCTGATCCAAAGCAGTCAAACCAACAAAATAAACATGAATCAACACAAATTGAAACCATTAAAAAGAAAAAAGAAGATAATAATTCTATTTCTAAAATCGAACCTAGTGAAAGCGATACACAAAATAAACCAATAAATCCAGATCAAGACAAATCTATTCCAAATGATCAAAAATTAACTCCGAATAAAACAAACGAAATTACAACTGAAAATAGCACTAAAAAACAACCAAACGAACAATCATCAAATACGAATAATTCTACCCAAAATAAACAAAAATTCACCCCAAATCAAACAAATCAAAACAAAAATGACAACCAAGTTCAAAATAAAACTGATAAACAATCTTCATCGCCAGATTCAACCGATTTTGACGCATTACCTCAATATGAGTTGAATTTCCAAAATTCCTTAATTGAATCTGAACAAGATGTTTTTCAACTTAAATTCAGTACATCTTTAAGTGAAGATTTATATTTAAAAGTGTTATTAAAAGATGTCGAGAATAATAATTTAACTTTTGAGTCTAATATTGTTAATTTAAAGACTCAAATTTTAGATTTTAACTCATTAAATTCTTCTAAATCTTACGTAATAAGTAATATTGATATTTATACCGATGATAAAGGTTTAAATAAATATACTAAGAGTTTGACTTATAATCAAAAAAATATTTTTGATATTAAAAAACAAGCTAATAATTCAGAATCAAATACTCAAATTCAAACTAAATATGCTGCTGTAAATTCTGTTCACAATCCGATCCCTTTGGTTAGTCAAATTCAAGTTGATGAGGTTTTAAATACAGATTTTAATATTGAAAAAATTAAACAAATTCAACCAAACAACATTTATTTTGATAATTTAGTAAATAATAATGTTGATGTTTTGAAACAAAATACATACGCAACAATTTTAAATACCAATCAAAATCTAGAACTTTTTATTGCAAATTCACAAGATAAAGATTTTTATGTACTTAAAGACGGACAAAAATTCTTCGCTAAATCTAAAAAATATAATCACTATGTTTTTGAATCGATTCAAGGAAATTTTGAACTATTTAATGAAGATAATCAAAAAGTAGACATATACACTCGTGCTCAAAATGAAATAAACATTAATTCAACAAATGTCCAAAATAATATTCTAAACATTAATTGACAAAATACTCAAAACACTAATAACAATATTAAAATAATGGTTAAGTCTTTGGATGTTACAAATCCTTATATTACTATTTTAAATTCGACTAATTTAACAACTAATGGTGCTAACTTTAACATTGAACATTTACCAAAAAATTATAATAAGTTTTTAATTAGTAATATTTTTATTGATAACAATGTTTATTCGTACAAACAAAGTGATCAAAGCCGGATTTTTGAAACTTTAAATTTAAATAAATCTTTAAACTTGAGTTTTTTACAATTTTATTTAGATAATGAAAACAAAAATGTTTATGGTTCAGCACTATTTGATTTTAATTCAAATGATATTGAATACTATAAAAATATGGTTTTTGATTTTAGTTTTGAGCGCAAAGTTGAAAATTTAAACCCAGACTATGTCAAATCAGTAAGACAAAATCGTAAAATTAGTGTCCCTTTCGAAAATTTATGAAAGTTTAATTTAAACAATTTAGCGGAATTTAGTGAGTATTCTTTAACTAAAATTGATGTGGCAACCAAACAAAGTTCAATTCCAATTTCAAAAGTAAATTTAGCAAATTACGCTAATAAAAAAATTTCTTATCATTTTAATTACGATCAATATGATCAAATTAATTTTTTAGCAAACGGCTTAAACAACAATAATTTACAAACTGATCAAAACACAAATCGATACAAAATTCGTGAACAATGAATAAATAGAAATCAATATTCAAGCAATAAAAATATTGATTTTTCGCTAAATAATTTATGAGCCATAAGCCAACATCTTTTAGATTATGAAAAAAATATTATTGAATATAAAGATAATGATGCTAATTTATATGAACACCGTATTAAGCGACTAAATAGCGAAGAATATGAAAACTTACGTATTTATGCACCTCGTGAATTAATTAAAAACAAACAATTTGAATTTAATAAAAATAAAGATAAAATTACTTTAACAAAAAAATTAAATGCTTTTAAAAATCTTAATCAGTTAAATGAAGATTCCTCAATATTATTTTTTAAATTCGAATTAAGTATTCACGATCGTGTTAATTTTGATTTATTTGATTTTAGGAGCGTTGCTAGCGAAATAGTAGTTCCCGTAAGTTTAAAAATGCTTAAACAAAACTCGCGACACGAAAATTTAAATTTTCATTACTATGAGTTATTTAGTGATCAATTTGTTCAAGAACATAATTACAATAAAATTCGTAATAACTTTGATTTTGCACTAAATTATGATGCTGTAACTCAAAAAGTTAGTTTAGAAATAAAAGCTAAAAATGAATATAAATTTACAAATTTAATTAGCGAACACAACACATCAAGCACTAAAACTATTTTTGTAAGTCCAGCTATTTTTGGCTTTATATATTTACAAAAAGAATTAAATTTAGAATATAATGAACAAAAATTAGATAATTTAAGTGAAATTGTACCTGAATTCTCTGTTTATAACATTGACAACTATATTTATGCTAAAAAATATAATGATTTTAGAGAAACACCATTTATTTTCAAAGATCAAATTGAAACTAAATCGGCCAAAAGATTATTTAAAGAAGATAATTCTATTGGTATTAATACAGCTCGTCAAAGATCGTTTAGAGCTGGTTTTGGAACCTGAAATTTATTAGGCAAAGTTAAACCAAACGATGATAACGATTTTGAATTTTGAATTGCTACAAACGATCACGTTGCGACTGGCAGCAATAATTTAGATTTAACAAGAACGGGCCCTTTACATGAAATAATGGTGCCAAAATTAATTAATAAAGGTCCAAAAGGTCAAGCTCAAAAATCACCACACCGTGCAGAATCAGATTTTTACAAATGAGCTAATGCTGATTTTGAAATGAGATACAGAGAATATAAAAACTTCAATCCTAATGATGTTATTTTATCTACCGAGGGTGAAAAAATAACATCTAATAATAAAAATTTTGATTTAAGTATTGGGACTGTTGATTTAAAAAACTTATTTCAAAAATACGGTAATGGCAAATTAGAGAGTTTTAATTTAGATGAAACTAAAAAAGCGGTCATTCAATTTTTCTTAAATTGAATTAAAGTACCATTTATCAAACTAAGTAATGATTCAAAAT
Organism: Mycoplasmopsis phocirhinis; assembly: GCF_004216495.1. Classification (NCBI taxonomy): domain Bacteria; kingdom Bacillati; phylum Mycoplasmatota; order Mycoplasmoidales; family Metamycoplasmataceae; genus Mycoplasmopsis; species Mycoplasmopsis phocirhinis. The sequence continues at coordinate 186,210 of NZ_CP034841.1, forward strand.
TTTTTGCTGATAATTCAGCTCTTAATTGATATATAGCTTCGTTTCCTGCTGATAAAACAAATAATAAAGATTTTATATTAGGTTCAAGATATCGTGAGTATTTATTGATGTATTCATCAGCTTTTACAAATGCCAAAAATTACAGTAACCAATTTGCTTCAACACAAGTTTCTTTTGATCGCCGAGCTGCTGATTTATCGGGAGGTTCTTCAGGGACTTTTGTTTATGATTACAAAGGTGATGTAGTTGGTGTTTTATCAGAAGGACAAAATACCATAGATGGTCACGGTTTAAACGGTATTCATTTATTTGATGGTCAAGTAAGAACTATTTTTGGCTCAAAAGATGATAAAAAAAATCAACAAAGTTTTTATTGAAAAGTTAAAACTGATAGTTATTTAATGCCTGAATATTTTGTTGACCCTTTTGATGAAGCTTAATTTTAAAAATTTTTTAATTTCAAACAATAATTAACCACGCATAAAGATGGATATCAAAAATTAACATTGTAAAGTGTTAATTTTTTGTTTATTTTATTAATGAATAAACAATTTTATAATCATTGGAAAATTAAGGTTTGTAATTTTATAGTTTAATTACATATTTAAATTTATATATAGTGTTTTATTTTTTATATTAAAAATTAATTTAAGAATTAAATTGTATTGACTTTATCAATTTTTTTATTTTTAAACCAAAATTGTTAAATGTAATTAATGTTTATATTAAAAAATTCCGGAAATAAATATTGATTTTTATTTAATTAAACTTTTGGAAGAAAAAAAGCACTTTTTTTATTTATTAAATTGCTTAAAGTATTAAAATAGCATTAGTATTTACATATTAGAGCGAGGCTAAATGGAGATAAAATATATTAACACTATACGCAAAATTCATTTTATTATGTTGCTAGTGTTATCGGTATTTTTTTCTTTATTTTGATTTTTTATAGATACTTCTTTAGTATTTGGGTACGTAATCGGAGCGTGTGTTTCATATTTAAGTTTTGAACTTCGTTATGTATATATTAATTCGCTGTTACGAATTAAAAATGTCTTTGTAGCAATTTTATATTTATTTATGACACTGACTTTGATAGGTTTGATACTAGGCCTTATGTTATTTATTAATCATTCCAAAAGTGGTTATAAAAACATAATGTTGTATCCGATCAATGTTTTTACATTTTGTTTTGGGATCACTAATGTTCAAATAGCAATCATATTTGCTCATTTTGTAAAAACCAAAAGCAGAAAGGAGGTCTATGCAAATTATCATTGCTAATCTTGGAGTGTGAAATCAAGCACAATTGCTATCTTTAATTTTCACTGTTTTAATTATTTTTATAATTAGCCTGGTTGTTTTTATTAAAATCAAAAAACACACAAAAATCAATAAAGCACCGAGTGCAACACAAATAATTGCCGAAGCATATGTCACTGGTATTGATAATACATATGATGAAACATCTTCAAATAAATTACCAATTGCCCGTTTTTATATATTTTCGTTAGCTACATTTTTATTAGTAGGAAATATGCTAGGTTTAATAGGACTTGAACCAATAGCTAGTTCATATTCTGTTACTTTTACTTTAGCAGCAATAACATTTGTAGGTATATATTTAGTTGGTTTTTGATACCAGCGTTTTAGATTTTTTAAACGCTATATTAACCCAGTAGATTTAATTGGTCAATTTTCGCCTTTAATTTCATTAAGTGCGCGGATGTTTGGCAATATAATTGGTGGTTCGGTAATTTTAGCGTCAGTATATTATGCTGCTGGCTGAATTTGATCATTAATTTTTCCAGGCCCCCAACTTTACTTTTTTGCAACAATTATCACTCCGTGATTACATATGTTTTTTGATATATTTGGGGCCATCATTCAAGCATTAATTTTTACAGTTTTAACCACAATTTATTGGTCAAACGAAGTCTCGATTAAACAAAAAAATAAAACTATTAAAAACACAAATAAAAATCATATTATTAATTATTCAAAAAATATTTATTAGGAGGTAATTATGGATAAACAAGGATTAATAGCTATAGGTGCTGGAATATGTATGATTGGTTGCTTTGGTACCGGTTTAGGCCAAGGTCTAGCTAGTGGTCGAGCAGCCGAAGCGGTTGGTCGTAATCCCGAAGCTGCTTCAAAAGTTAGAACAATAATGATTATCGGGATGTCGCTATCTGAAACAGCCGCAATTTATTGTTTTTTAATCGCTATTCTACTTTTATTCGTGTTTGGTAAATAAGATATGTTGAATAATTTTTCGTATTTGAGTGAAAAAACACAACCTTTTGCTCCCAAAACCATCAGCGAAGATTTAACAGATAAATTTAATAAATTATACCCTTCTTGACCGATGATGGTCGCTACTTTAGTTTCGCTAATAGTAGTTATGATAATTTTGTATTTTCTAATGTATAAACCAATTAAAAAATCAATCGCTAAAAGACAAAAATATATAGAAGACAACATTGCTCAAGCTGAACAAGCAAAATTAAGCTCACAAGAAATTTTGGCTAAAGTAAACGAAAAAATGTTAAATGCTAATGATGAGGCTGGACAAATAATTATTCAAGCAAAACAACGCGGTGAACAAGTGTATGAATCATACATAAAACGAGCAAAAAATGAAGAAATACGTATAGTGCAAAATGCTAAAACTAACATGCTAATACAACAACAGAAATTATTGCAGGAAAATAAAAAACATATTGCTAACGCTGCTACTTTATTAAGTCGCAAAATTTTGAATAAACAAGTAAATGTTGATGTTGAAAATGAAATTATTGATGAATTTCTACAAAGCGAGCAATAATGTTTGTTAAATCTAATATAGATGCTTATGCTAAAGCCATTTTTGAATTAGCAAGTGAACAAAATAATTTAGCAATAACTATTCAAACACTACAATCAATACTAGATGCCTGTGAACAAAATCAAAATTTTATTAATTTTTTATCAAATCCCAGCATTAGTCAAAATCAAAAATTTTTGCTTATTGAGCATACTTTTAGCGATTTAATCGCTTTAGAAACAATTATCAATTTTTTAAAAATTTTAGTTATTCGTCGTGTATTTTATTTAATTAAGCCAATTATTAAAACATTTTTAAAATATGCAAACAATTCGCTAGGTATCAAGGATGCAACTATATATACTGCCTATGAATTAAACCAACAACGTCTAGATAGTTTTAAAAATTATTTAGCGAAAAAATATCATTGTCAAATAAATTTAAAGCATATCATTTTGCCTGATTTAATTTCAGGATTTAGAATTGAAATAGATAGTGATGTTATTGAACATAATCTTGCCACAGATATTGATAAATTGGCAAAATCTATTCTTAAAACAAGGAGCATAAATGAATAATCATACACAAGATATTTATAAAATAATTAAAGAGCGTATCAAAAACTTTAATTCTAAAGTTGATTTTTCACAAGTAGGTCAAATTGTCACTATTGGTGATGGTATTGCGATTGCTAGTGGTTTAGATAATGCTAAAAATGGTGAAATTATCGCTTTTAAAAATGATATTTACGGTATGGTTCTAAATTTAGAAGAAGAAGTTGTCGGAATTGCAATTTTTGGTAATGCTAACGAATTAGGTGAAGGTGACGAATGTCGTCGCACAGGCGAAGTAATTTCAGTTGGTGTAGGTGATCAATTAATTGGCCGTGTAATTAATGTTTTAGGTCAAGCTATTGATGGCAAAGGCGAAATTAATACTGATATTAAACGCGAAATATTTAAAGTAGCGCCTGGTGTGATGACACGTAAAGAAGTTAATGAAACATTAGAAACAGGAATTATTGCTATAGATTCAATGATACCAATTGGCAAAGGGCAGCGAGAATTAATTATTGGAGATCGTCAAACTGGTAAAAGTGCAATTGCCATTGACACAATTATTAATCAAAAAGGAAAAAATGTTAAGTGTGTTTATGTGGCTATTGGTCAAAAAAACTCGTCTGTGGCTCAAATAGTTCATAAATTAGAGCAAACTGGTGCTATGAAATATACAACTGTAGTTGTTTCTGGAGCAAGTGAATTAGCACCCCAACAGTATATAGCCCCATATACTGGCGTAACGATTGCTGAAGAATGAATGGCAAAAGGCGAAGATGTTTTAATTGTTTATGATGATTTAACTAAACATGCTGTTGCATACCGCACACTTTCATTGTTATTAAGACGCCCACCAGGACGTGAAGCATACCCTGGCGATGTATTCTATTTACACTCACAACTATTAGAACGTGCAGCTCGTGTTAATGAACAAAATGGTGGTGGCTCAATTAGTGCTTTACCTATTGTTGAAACTCAACAAGGTGATATATCCGCTTATATTCCAACTAATGTAATTTCAATTACTGATGGCCAAATTTTTACCCGAGAAAATTTATTTCATTCAGGGCAGCGTCCTGCTGTTGATGTTGGTTTTAGTGTTTCACGTGTTGGTTCAGCCGCTCAAATTAAAGCAATGAAAAAAGTTTCAGCTTCATTAAAATTGGAATTAGCTCAATACAATGAAATGTTAGCATTTGCCCAATTTGGTTCAGATTTAGATCAATCCACTAAAGCGATTTTAGAACACGGAGCAAAAGTATTTGAATTTTTAAAACAAGGACAATATCAGCCAATTAATATTTACGCTCAAGTAATGATATTGCTGGGTAATATTGAAAAAATTATTAATCCTTTACCAAAACAGTATATTATTCAATATCGTGATGAAGTAATTAAATATATTGATTCAAGCGAAGGAAAAAATATTATTTCTTTATTTAAAGCCGCTAATAATGATTTAACAGATCAAATTAGAGAGAAATTAAGCATTAAATTAGTAGAGATTGTTAAAAATATTGTTAAATCAATTCCTAATTATAATTCAACTGACTATGCTGCTATGCCTCATAAATATCGTGCTCAATTCGAGGCTAATTAATGGCTAGTTTACAAAAAGTAAAATCTCGTATTAAAACAGTAGAATCAATACGTAAAATTACGCACGCAATGGAATTAGTTTCAACCTCTAAAATTCGCAAAGCTAGAGAATATTTTAATTCAGTAAGTAATTATGAAAATCAAGTTAGTCAAATAGTAGATAGTTTTTTTACTCAAATTACTCCAGCACAATTACGGGAATATTTTATTCGAAAAACAAGTCAAAAAAGATTATATATTATTTTAAGCTCAGATTTAGGTCTAGCAGGTGCATATAATTCAAATGTTATTAAATTAGCTAAATCAGTATTGACAAATAATGACGAAATTATAATTTTAGGTACTAAAGCAATTAGAGTGCTTGAACATAAATATAAAAATCAAATCATTTTTAGTTCTAATTGAACTAATTTTAAATATAGTGATTTAGCTAAAGTTTTAAGTGACTTAGCTGTTGAAAAATATCGCAAAAATGAAATTAGTCAAATACATATTATTTACAATGAATTTGTTAATAATTTAATTCAACAAGAAAAAGATTTAACTATTATGCCTTATCTTCCACAACATAAGGTAAAAAAACAACCAAGCTCAACACAATTAATTGAATTTGAGCCTAACGTTAAAGAAATTTTAAATAATACTTTACCTTTATTTATTAATGCTAAAATTAATTTAGCAATTGCTTCAGCACTTATTAGTGAATATGCCGCTCGCCGTAGCGCAATGGAAACAGCAACTGATAATGCAAATGAATTAATTAGTAATTTAAGTTTAGAATACAACAAAAAACGTCAAAGTAACATTACACAAGAATTAAATGAAATAGTTGGTGGAACAGATGCCGTTTAAGGAGAACAATGTATAAAAATGTGGGAAAAATAGTTCAAATATTAGGGCCAGTAGTAGATGTTAAATTTGCAAAAGGTAATTTGCCTGCTTTATTAAATGCTTTAATTATTGAATTTGAAAATAATAAATATACTTTGGAAGTTGCTCAACATATTGGCGATGATACTGTAAGAACTATTTCGATGGTTTCAACAAATGGTTTAGCTCGTGGTTTAGATGTTATTGATACGGGTGCTCCTATTTCAGTGCCAGTTGGCGAAAAAGTGCTAGGAAGAATGTTTAATGTATTGGGAGAAGTAATTGATAATAAAGAAAATATTCAAACCATTAAAATGCCAATTCATGCTCAAGCGCCTACTTACGAAGAACAAAAAACAGCAAGTGAAATTTTAGAAACCGGTATTAAAGTAGTTGATTTATTAATTCCTTACGCTAAAGGTGGCAAAATTGGTCTTTTTGGCGGTGCTGGTGTTGGTAAAACAGTTCTTGTTCAAGAATTAATTAACAACATCGCAACTCAACACGGTGGTTTATCTGTGTTTGCTGGTGTTGGCGAAAGAACTCGTGAAGGTAATGACCTTTATTACGAAATGAAAGCATCGGGAGTTTTAGATAAAACCGCTTTGGTTTTTGGGCAAATGAATGAACCTCCGGGTGCTCGTATGCGTGTTGCTTTAACCGGTTTAACTATGGCCGAATATTTCCGTGATCAACAAAATCAAGACGTATTATTGTTTATAGATAATATTTTTCGTTTTACACAAGCTGGTTCAGAAGTTTCAGCACTTTTAGGTCGAATGCCTAGTGCCGTTGGTTATCAACCAACTCTTGCCACTGAAATGGGTCAATTGCAAGAAAGAATTACTTCAACACGTAATGGTTCAATTACTTCTGTGCAGGCTGTTTATGTGCCAGCTGATGATTTAACGGACCCAGCTCCTGCCACTACTTTTAACCATTTAGATGCTAAAACTGTTTTAGATCGCAATATTGCAGCACTAGGTATTTATCCAGCAGTTGATCCTTTAGAATCTTCATCCAAATTATTAGATCCTTTAATTGTTGGCCAACAACATTATGATGTTGCTTACGGAGTTGTATCAATATTACAAAGATTTAAAGAATTACAAGATATTATTGCTATTTTAGGTATAGGTGAATTAAGTGAAGAAGATAAATTAATAGTTGCTCGTGCTCGCAGAATTAGAAACTTTTTATCTCAACCATTTAGCGTTGCTGAAAAATTCTCTGGTAAAAAGGGCGCTTATGTTAAACTAGCAGACACTATCAAAAGTTTTAAAGCTATACTTGAAGGTGAGCACGATGAAATTCCTGAAGATTTATTTTTATACGCAGCCGATATTAGCGAAGTTATCCAAAGACACCAAGAATATTTAAAACAAAACAATGCACAACAATAAAACTAATACATTGTATTTACAAATTTCAACTTTAGATGGTATTTTTTTTGAAAATGAAATCAATTCAGTTTCACTCCCGACTGTTTGAGGTGGCTCAATAGTTTTTCAGCCAAATCATTCACCTTTTATCGCCAATATCGCACTTGGTCAATTAAAAATAAACCAAATTAATGAGCAAAATCCAAAAATATGCGCAATAAGTGGTGGGCTAGTTTATGTAATCGACAATACTATAAAAATTATTACTGATGATATAGTTTTTAGAGAAAATATTAATGTTGATGAATTAAAACAAGAGCGCGACAAAATCGTTGAATTGCTTAAGATAAATGACCAAAAAAATAATGATCTTGACTTACAATTGCGTAATATAAACAACAAAATTAATATTTACACTAAATTTTTAAACTAGAATAAAAATAAACCCGAATTGCTACACTTCGGGTTTATTGTTGTAATTTCTGTATTATCTTTTAATAAACATACTTAAATTTAATGTTTAAATCAGATAAATTTTGTATTGATTTAGGTACTTTTAAAATAAAGTTTTTGTTATATCGTAAAATCGCTTTGGAAGCTAAGGGTTTTTCATCTCTTAAGTTGTTTGTTATATTCAAAATTAAATTATTTTTGTCAATTTCATAACTTTTAATTACAACACCGTTTACTATTGATTCAGTTTGGAGTAGATTGGGATAAAAATCTATTAGCTGATTAATGAAAATTACATTTTGTTTAGAAAAATCTACTTTAAAATCAATATCTAATTTTGCTCTAAATAATTTAAAATCAAACTCATTATTTTTATCATATTTCATTGCTCCATTAAATTCAGAATTAGAATTTAAAATTTTATTTCAATCTTGCTCGTTGTTGATTAAAGTTGCCTCATTTTTAACATTTTCTAAATTTTCGATATTAATAACATTGTTATTATTTTTTGCTTTATTTTCTAAATAATGTTGCTCGGTAAATGTGGGCAAACCTTCTTCGCGAACGGGTTGGCCTACATGAACAGCAATATTTTTATCATTTGTTAAATAAAAACCTGATGTTTTAGAATTTCCATAATATATTGCATCTAAATTTTTATTATTTCGGTTAATAACAACGGCAGAAATTATGCCAGCTGCAACTACCGCGGATGTTAAACCTATCCCTAAATTTAATAGCATTTTTTTCATTTTTTTCCTTATCTTTTTTTTGTTAAAATATCTTTTTAACATTTTAATTATATTTTATTTTTTTAGCTTTTTTTAAAAAATATATTCAAAGTAGCATTTATAAATATGAATTTGAATAAGTTTGCATATATTATCGCTAGACGAGCAACTTCTATTTGTGTTAGGATTGTGCGTTTGTTGAGAATATAGGGTTTAAATTTCTCAAGGTAGTAATTTTTGTTAGAGCAATCTTATATCTATTTAACATTTTTTCTAAATTACTTTAGTGGTCATTAAGTGTTTCAATATTTTTTAAAATGAATGTGGTCAAGAAAAATTAACATTGGAAAGTGTTAATTTTTTTGTACACAAACCATAGGTGGTGGGGTACCCCACCAACCCACCAAAAATTAAAAAAAACAAAAAATTAAAAAGGACTTTAAATATGTCAAGATATTTAAAAATCGATGAGTTTGACTAAATATTTGAGGTTTACCAAAACATTGAAAATCAGAAGCTATAAGAACACTTTGAAGTAATTCTTCAAAAACAAAATTAGTTAAAAAAACATCTTGTATTCAGAATTACTAAAAAACGTGAAAACTCAAACAAAATTAACATCTGTTTTCCCTTAAAATTAAAAAGTAGGTAAAAGAGATGAACAAATTAACTAACTATGTAATCCAAAAAAAATGATGTTTAGACACCATCATTACTTTTAAGCACGAAACATATAAACAATTGGCAAATAGAATAAATAAATCTGTTTCTACAGTAAGACTGTACAAAAATGAGTTAAAACGTGGCAACGGCTATATTGAAAACATTGAACACAAAAACACAAATAATAAAAATGCTCAAAGATATAACGATGAAATGGTTTTAAATTTAGCACAAGAATACGAAAATAAAAAACTATTAGCCAGTGGTAATAACGCTAATAGTTCATGTAATTCGTATATGTCTTTAGTTTCATACCATGAAAAACTTAAGACATATATATCATACTCCCAAATGGTAAAAAGATTAAAACAAAATGGTTTTTGTAGCGCTTTTGCGTACAAAGCGGGCAGAAAAGAAGCACGTAAGGCAAGAATAAAATTGAAAAAGAGAGGAATTGGTATCAAATATTCATTAGATTTAGAATTAAAAATACCGAAGAAAAAAGAAGTTGAGCGCAAAAGACAAGATTAAAATATTCCTTTGGTGATGTTGTTGAAATTGATGGTTGTACTCATTATTTTGTTAAAAATGAACTTTGAACAGCAATAAGTTCTATTGATGTCGCAACTGGTAAACTTTTATCAATTCATTTTGAAAAAAATGTTGAAACACTGAATGGTCACCAAAGTAATTTAGAAAAAATGTTGAATAGATACGGAATTCCTTCAACAATAATTACTGATAAAAGAAAGAATTTCTATAATAATGAAGATTCAAACGCAGTAACATTTAAAGCAATAAAAAATCTAGGTATTGAATTGATTACTACATCTAATTCTAACGGTAAACCACACATTGAAAATGCTCAAAATTTTATTCAAATGCGCCTACCTTTGTGGTTTTTAGACAATAAAATTAACACAATTCAACAAGCAAACGAAGCTGAAGAATCGATACTAAAATATCTAAATCAAATACGAAAATCAGTAATTGAACCCAAAGTCAATCTTTTTAGAGAGTTAAATAAAAAAAGATTAGAACATTTTTTTGATTTAGAAATTGCAAGAAAAATCGATAACGGAACTGTTTTTTATAACGGAATTCATTACGCACCTTATCAAAATGATCAAAGAATTCGTGTTGAATCTAAATTTGATGCCAAATTTGTAATTGGAAGTGATAACAAACTTTATTTTAGAATTAAAAACTCGAGATATGAAGCAAAAAAATTGCAACCAAATGATATGGAACTGTACGAAAAATTTTCAATAAATAAAAAACTTCCATTAGAAGTTTATCAAGTTAAAACATTGATGAAAACAGTAGCAGCAGGTTACACATTCAATCAAATGTTGGACGCAAAAATAGAAAATTTATTCAAAAATAAGCTAAATTGGGATGAACAAGACAAAAAATTATTGAAATCAATATTAAAAGAATTGGAATATATTCGCCTGAATATTCGCCAAACGATAGAATTTTAAATTCAAAATACACATAATATTTAGGTTAAGTTGCAAATATTTATCTAAATCTATTAAAAAATAGATTTGTATTTTTGTTTTTTTGTTAAAAAACAAAAAATAAAATTTAATGAAAAAGTTTCTAATCTAACCCCAAACCCCTATCATAGGGGCTTCTAACCCCCCTACCCCCCAGACATTGGGAGGCTTAAAACTAAAATTTTCTCTAATTTAAACCATAAATATTAAGTAATTTGTTAAGATATTACTATCAAACTGAAACATGTTAATTTTGTTTAACATTTCAAGATTAGTTAAAAAAACATTTGTATTCAGAATTACTAAAAAATAAATATTATAATTTAGGTGTGAAAGATAAATTATTAACCAAAAAAGACAAAGACAGAAAACCAGATAGTGGAAGACCTAGAAAAGAACCAAATTTTGATTGAGATATTTTTGATAGAAACGATTTGATTGAAATCGCGAAAAGATACTATGAAATAACTAACGAAAAACCAAAGAAGAAAAAAAGAAAGCTAAAGATCTAAAAAAGTAAATTTATTAAATTAGCTTTGATGAGTTAAATGAAAAAATACAATTAAATTTATACTGAAAATAGCAAGCAAATTGCTATGGCGTCCTCTAACAAATGCTAATGTTTTTTGTTTGTGATTATTTTACTAGTTATTTTTAACAACAAAAAATTATTTGAGTTTTTTTGTTTTAGTTTTAACATATGAATCTGAAATTATTTGACATATTCGGAAGAATTATACGCATTAAGAGATATATACCGCTATTTTTTAACCTCTAAAACTGACTTGATTTCTTTTATCAATTTTGTTTTAACTGTATCTATATCGGAATTATTGTTTATTCAGACAATTTTTTTGGCTGATTTTTTTGCAATATTTTTTCAATCACTATCTGTAAAATATTCTTGGTAATATTTTTGATATAGGTCAAAATTATCTTGTTCAAGTTTTCTTCTAATATCTTTTACAGAACTTTTCAACCTTCATTCATTTATTTTTTCAAGTGGAGCCGTAAATATAATTAATAAATCTAGTTTGGGTTTAACTGATAAAAAATATTTATACCTTTTTCTTAATTTATATCACTTATTTTTCTCATCTTGATTGAATATATTTTCCCTATATAAAACATCACCATATAGAAAACTATCACTCATATATCTATCGAAAAATACATTAGATTCAATCAGTTGAGCTTCCTCAATGAATTTAGCTTGATTTGTAAAAAATAATTTTTGTGACTTAAAGAAATTATTTTTATTTTTCAATGCATTTAAATAATCGTTATTTTTGTTTAGTTCATCATTTTCGTTTAAATATTCTCTTTCATCCATTAATTTAAACTCATATCTATTCAATAAATCTTGAACTTCTTGGGAATTTAGCACAACGCTTTTGCCTACACATCCAGGTCCTGTAATTGCGATAAGAATTTTTTTATTTTTTCTTACTTTAACATAGATGTATAAAGATAATATCGAAAAACAAATATTCATAACAATAACACTAATATTAGTGGTACCAACACCAGCAAAAAATATAATAGAACACAAATTTTTGAATTGTCACATTAGTCATGATTCTTCAAAACCTAAAATCATCATAATAAAAGAAATGATCAAAAATGCATTGATGCTTATCGCTAAAAATTTAGCCAAGTGAAATATTTTAAAATAATTGCCAAAACTTAAATTTTGCTAAATTATTTTGCTGTATAGATAAGTTAGATAAGGTATTAAGAAGTATAGAGTCACAAAACAAAAAATTCACAATAAAATAAATAATATTCAAAGGTTTTTGTTTAAATTAAATTTCTTAATTTTATTTTTGTATTTAATTTTTATTCAAAAAAATATATATGCTGGTGTGTAAATGAACATATAAATGATAAAGTCGCCAATTAAATTAATTGAAATTGCATATATCGCAAATAAAACTGAATTCAGTATAGCCAATAAAAATGCTCAATGCGACCTCGTGTAAAATAACCAAGTTGCAATAACCCCGGATATTGTTGAAAGAGCAACAACTATTCCTATAATTTTGGTATACAAATTCAAATCTAGGTCTCAAATAAACTTATTTTCACTTATGGAATAAAATGAAAACGCAGTTGATATTAGCCAAATAACTACTATTAAATATATTTCACTTTTTTTAGTTTTGACTAACTTCATATAATATAAATCCCTTAAAAATTATTTATAAATTATCTGGTAATGAAACTATTTCCGTTATAGAAAACATAATTTAAAAGTTTAATACGCTATTTATGTTTTTAAATTGTTATTAAATTATATAACATTTAATTAATCTCTTTTAAGAAACAAATAGATTACTTTTTGTTTCTGCGAGATAGATTTATCTAAATTTAAAAAATCCTATAAACAAAATAATCAATATTTTAAATTGATAATTTTATTATTAGGACAGATATCAAATCTAAAAACACCAAAAAGGTGTTGAGAAATGAAAACACCTTATTTTCGTTTAAGCACATAGACAATAAATGCATTGATAAAGACTTTAAACTTGCTAGAACAGCAATGGTACGGATGTATGGCTTAATAGCAAATGATTGAGTAAAATATTGAAAAGTTAAGAGTTTAACTAAACTTGAGGTTGAAGATTGACAAGAAAAATTAACATTGTAAGTGTTAATTTTTTGTATACAAACTATAGGTGTTGGGGGTGTTCCACAAAAATCTAAAAACAATAAATTGAAAGGGCGAATATGTCAAGACATTTAAAAATGAAACACACGATTTAATATTTGTGGTTTATCAAGATATGGTAATCAGTGAAAATAAAAAATCGGTAAACCGATTTTAATTGTTGATATTTAAAATTGTTTTAATTTTATCAAGTGGAGTAAAAACATTTTTTATAGTATTTTTTAGAACATCAATTTCATTTTCAGATTTTTTTACTATATTTCTAAAATCATTGCTCACATCAATTAATTTATAAAATTTATTTAAATAGAAATCTTTTTTAGTTTCGTTCGTAAGGGTTTCAAATTTAGCTTTTAAACTTAAAACTTTATTAAATTCTTCACTAAATTCCTCTGCTTCTTCAATAGCACTTTGAGCTATATTAATTAATGCGTGTGAATGAGTGTGATCTTGCAAATTTTGCGAATGATTATGTTGGTGATCATCATTATCTTTTTGCTCGCTTTTATCATATAGATTTGTTTTGATAAATAATTCTAATTTTTGAAAGTTTTCATTCATTTCTGAATCTACAAAGTTTTTATTAAACAAACTATTTAAATAAATTTCAAACTTAACAACTTCATTTTGAGCATTGTTTTCTTTTAAAATTTGGATTTTTTCACCTAATTGTGTATCAAAATCATGAGCAACTCTCGCTACATTATTAACATGATTTAAACCTTGATTGGTTTTAAATCATTCATTATACAGTTCTTTTTCTTCATCGCTTCAAGATGATATTTCCTTATCGCTTAAAAACATTTGGCTATTTTCTTGTTTTATTACTTCATTAAGAACATTACTTAAATTTTGTTTAGTTTTATGATTAAAACTTAACAATTTATGAATCACAACATTTGTGTTTGGATGAGATTCATAAAATTGTTCTTTGCTTTGTTTGATTTGGTTTGCAAAGGTTTTGACTACACCTTTTAAAGTTGTAAATTCTAAATTTATTTGTTGAGCTTCATTTGCTTTGGGATTGTTAGTATTCATACAGCCGACAGCTATAAACGGTGTTGAAAATAACGCAGATACCAAAGTTAATTTTAAGAATTTAGGTTTCATTTTACCTCCTATAATTTAATATGATTTTCAATTGATTTTATTGCTATGAATAGTTTGATTGCTTGTTCTCGTAATTTTGTTAGCGATAATTGAGCATTCTTTATTATTTGACGATATTTATTGATATCAATTTTATTAAGTTTAAAAATATTATTAAGAATTAACTCTTTTTTACCATTGTCATCTAAAGCATTAAAATTTGACTCTAATGAATAAAGTTTTTCTAATTCGTCAACAAATTCATTATTTTGTCTTAAGGCATTTAAAGCGATATTTATGGTAGCATGCGAATGGGTGTGTGAATGGTTATCATGACTATGATTTTGTTCATTTAACAATGAATCTTCTAAATCGCTTTGTCATTTTTGTTCATTATAAATATGATCAGATACAAATTGCTTCATTTTGGCAATATTATTTATTAATTCATCATCTTTAAAATTTTTATTATCAAGTGAATTTAAGTATTGTTCAAACGCATAAATTTGATTTGAATTATTTTTAGCACTTAAATATGTAGAATTAGATTTAATTTGAATTTGGGCATCATCACTAATTCCTAAAGCATTATTGACTATTTTTACGCCATTTTGGCTGCTTAATCATTTTTTATAAATATTTTGTTGAGAATTGTCAAAATGTGCGTTTAATTCACTTTGGTTTAAAAAATACTGTCCATTTTCAACTGGATTAGAAACAAATTTTAATTTTTTAGCTAGTTTTTTAATATTTCTAAATTCGTCAAAAAACAAATTAAATTCATTGTTAATTTTGATTTGTTTTTGTGTGTCAAAAATTAAAAAAGCTTCTAAATTTTTATATGTTTGTTTAAATTCAGCAAAGTATTTTTTAATTTGTGTAGTTGGCGAATTATTTAATTTTGAATGAGTGTTTTGTTCAGGATTATTTTGACACGAAACAACGATTATAGATGTGGCCGGAACAATACTAAATGACAAAATTAATTGATTTATTTTCATAAAAGCCTTTAACTATTTGTATGTTTAAATAATAAGTTAAAACTAACAGGAATTTTATTATTAGCTTGTGTAACATTAATTGTTAATGTTAATGTTGAATAATCTTCTATTTTTTCCCCATTTCTTAAATAAAAGTGATCTTTTAAAACAAAATTTTGATCTAATTCATAACTATATGAATTTTGGCTTTGATTAAATTCAATGTTAAAACCTAATACGTTTTTTAAAGTCATAACTAAATTTTCAAAATTCATTTGAGTTGTATCGCCGAATTGGAAATATTCTAATTCACTATCAATGCGATCAGCTAATTCTAAACGATCACTTAATACTGTATTTTGATTTAACATTTGTTTAGCTTGATTTAATAAAGCATCTAAAACAGTATGAGCAATATGTTGCTCATCGTATTTTTTAATTCTTTGTTCTAAAGAATTAATCCGATCATTGATTACTACTTTACCGATTTTATCAGCGTATTCAGTCAATTTATTGTGTAAAGTCATTAACGCTTGTTGTTTTTGAACTAAACTTCCATTAGAAGCTTTTGCTGCTTCGTTATAAATTTGATCTAGTTTGCCTTCTACAACATTATTACCAACATATTTATTTGTTAGTGATTGTACAAATTCTTTTGTTTGTTCATCGTGATTATCATTGATAATGCCGTAATCTTTATCAAAACCTTCAATTAAAACAATTAAAGCATCTTTGCCGTACGGATATTGTTCATTATCAAGTTCATCACTATTCATTAATTCCAGTTTTGTGTTGAATTGTTCCTCGTTAGTAATGTTTTCAAATCCAAAAGCAGATTTAAACGAATTTAATGGTTGAAAATGTTCGCCATTTTCATTTCCCGGTTTTAACCAAGATAATAAATCACTTGCGTGATATTTTCCGTTATACCCGGAAGTGTAAAATGTATAATCGCCAATTTTTATATTGGTATGTATACGATTTAAAACTATTAAAGCTGAATTTTCATCTTGGTATTCGCTTGCTGCTTTACCTTTAAAAGATATTTTTAATCTTAATTGGTTTAAATCTTCTTCGGGATTAGACACTATTTCGATTTTATAATCAACATTTTCATTATTCCCATTTTTAAATTCAATAAATTCTTCATTAGTGTATTTAGAAATAACATTTAATTTTTGATTTATATCCTGAGCAGCATTTAATTCAGTAGCGATTTGTTGTGTGGTTGCTTTATTTCCGCTTTGATTTACATAAATTAATTTATGTATATGAATATTTGCTAATTTTGCGATTGAATTTCAGCCCAAAAGTGTAAAACCTGGTTGTCCATTAAAATCAAAATCACGATATATTCTACCAGTTAATTTATCTTCAGCTGAAATATAAGTGTGAAAATTGGAATCACCATGGTGATGAGAATTACGGTGTAATGTATATATTCATTGTGAATTTTTATAATCTCCATCAACATCTAAATATTTATTCTCAACGGCTCAATCTAGCATTTTAATACCATCGCCATTGGTTTTATCAAATTGATTGCTTCATAATTCTTGGAATTCAATTGCCCCAATTTTTTCACCTCCATTTCCAACTCTTGTTGAAATTGAAATATCGCCAATATTAATTTTTCCAAATTCTTTTTTGCCTTCTTCAGAACTTTTAGCGTTATATGTTTCAAAACCACTCAATTTGATTGATTTAGATGTATTATTTTCGCTGTAATTAATAATTAAATCATTATTAACTGTTTCAATGTTTATTGAGTTTAAAGTATGTGGCAATTTATTTTCTAAAAACAAATTAATATATTCGATTATTTGTGCATTAGTATTTTTATTTTGTAACATTTTGTTAAAACGATTTTGAATTTCAATTGAATTCATCATTTTACCTAAATTGTTTAATTTAAACTCAGTTGCTATTGTGATATCTTCGCTTGAATTTTTGTTTTGTTTTAAATTTGGTTGCGATATCTCTTTAATCTCTTCGTTTTTGCGTGTTTTTTCAGCTCTGTTGCACGCAACAGCAACAAATAGTGGAGTAGTTGTTGCTAAAGAAAGAAGAGATAAATAAAGTTTTTTGTTCATATTTATATCCTCTTTTATATTAATTTTGATTATTTATTGTGTAAATGTTCAAACATACTTATATATGTTAATCGTAATTATTATATAGTAAATCGACTAAATTAGAAGATTAATATTATCTTTATTAATTTAGCTAAATAAAAACACCATAGTCTATATGGTGTTAGTTGATGAATTATTATTTTTGATTATAAATTGAACGCATTACGTTTTTTATTTGTTGTTCGGAAGCTTTACGTCCCATTTGTAAAAACATAGCTCTAATCATTTTTTCGTTAATAGGTGGGTTTTCTTTTAAGTGTTTTTGGATTTTTTTACGTGCGATTAGAAAACCGATAAAACCACCTACAACTCCAACAATTAAAGACACAAAAATTATAGTTAACACTCATCCAGTTAAACTCATAATACCTCCTAATTTTTATATTGTACCATAATTTATTTAGTATCAACGGGCTGATAACCAATAATCATATCATTTAATAATGTTTCACGTTTTTTCTTACCATTATTATATTTTTGATCGTTATTATTTCCTCAATAAATGTAGGCTAAAGTATAGTCTCGTCCGTAAAAATAATCTCTTAAACCATTGTCACGAGAATGATATTTGCTAAAACCATATGTTAATTCTTGTAAACCTGAAACAAAATAATTTATTGCTTTGCCGTTTCGATCTAAACCTATTCAATCAGGATGTGAGATATATTTTGTTTTTAAATTATTATTTCAATATTTTGGTGCTTCCTCGTTTATTGCCGCGGTGTAAGCATTCATTATATATGCTTCGGTTGTTAAATTAGTTGCGTTTCAGAATAAACCAGAAGGAGTATTTTCGTATAAAATTCTTGAAATAAAAGCATAAAATCTTCACATTGCTTGGAATGCTTGGGAATTTTGCTTCATATCATTTATACTCGTATAAGCATTAGTTTTACTTAAATCCTCATAATATTGTTTAACAAAAGGTTGAATAAATATTTTGATAAAACTACTTAATTCACCACGAATAATACCGCCTATACCACTAGAAGCATTAAATTTAACACTTGAACTTTGGTTTTTAGGAGCAAACATAATTCCGTATATTCCTTCGCTAAAACTACGAGGCGAATATTTGAAAATTAAATTGATAAAATCAACATATGATTTAGAATTAATACCATTTAATATTTGCTTGAAAATATCTTTTTTTTCAAAGATTTTACCAAGCATTATCGTTCCGTCATCACTAGAAATAAATTTCAAAGCACCTTTTGTAAATGCTTTTTGTAATAATTGAGGAATTTCGCTTGGTTGTTTATTAGCAATAGATTTAAGAGTATTAAACACCTCTTCTACAACATCATCGACAATTTGAGTTTTAGCAGATTCACGTGTAAATTCTTGAATAAATTTAGCAACTTTTATAACTTCATCCTGCGGAATTGTAATACCGTTTTCTTGCATAGTTTTGGCTAGAAATTTACCTAGTGCTAAACCAATTTTTTCATGATTTGTAAATAAATTTTTAATTCAATTTTTTAAAGGTGTTTTTAGATTTTGGGCATTTGTTGAGTTAAAAAATTTTGCTATTGCACTGCTTCAATTATCTAATTGTGCATATTGTGTATTGTTATCAAAAATTTCATTTAAAAATGTATCTAAAACACTTTTTAATTCACTTGATTTAAGTGTTTCTTTAAAAGTACTCAGTGCTTCTTGATGCTCGATTCCAAGATTTATTAATGGTTGTAATAAATTAAAATCATTAACAAAATTTTCTATTAAATTATCATCACTAGTTATTTTTTCAACAATTTTTAAAATATCAATTTTTAATATCTCTTTGTTGTTTATTAATGTATTGGATTGTAAAATAATTTTTAAAATTGAGTAATCACTTAAATTAAGAGATTTCAAAATCTCACTCAACATTTTTTGAAGCATTTGTTCAGTTGAAACATCATTTTGCGAACTATTGTAAATTCCATCGATGATTTTTGGTACTAATTTTAATTGTTTAATTAAAGTTGGCAATTCTTTAAATAAATCTTGCACAAATTTAATATTAGCCGGGTTTTCAACATCAACATCATATTTAATAAGATTTTGTTTTCAAAGTGTATTTAAAAACTCAAACATATCTTGATGCGCTAATAAATTTGTAAAAATTGCTTCTATATAGTTGCTTATTTTTAATCTATTATCTTTATTATTTAACAATATATTTATTAATTGAGCAAAGGAATTAATATTAGCAATTTGTTGATTATTTTCACTTAAATCAAGAAATGTTGCCAATAATTCATTGATTTCGTTAGCTGAATTTTTCAATGTATCATTTATGACATTTTCAAAATTTTGTGCTGAAATTTGACCTTGAATACTATCAAGAATTCTTTGTGGTAATGAATCATAAATTGATTTAGCAACATTTAATTTATTAGGTAAATATTTAATTATGTTACTTATCAAAGTTTTTAAAACTTCTTTATGTTCGGTTATGATATTTAATTGCGAAGTTGTTTTAACTAAATTTATTAATGAATTTTCAATATTTTGAAGATCAAAAATTGAATTAGTAATTTGATTTAAAACATTTTGGTAATTTAATTTTAAGCCATTTTGAGCGATATTCTCAATTAAAATTGTCAGTATTTTATTGATAAAATCTGTGTTATTATCTCATAACTCAAGATTAGTTAATAAAGCAGTAGTTAAATTTTTTATTTGTTCAAAATCAATGTTTTGGGCTAAAGGAGAATTATTTAGCATAGTGTTAAATAAAACTCGCGAAATCATATTAATAAATGAATCTTCTTTTGTAATTTTAAGAATTAATGATTTAAGATTTTGTTGGATATTTGTTTTGTTGCTTTGTTCACTCAGTCATTGTTTAATTACTTCATTTATATTTTTAATTGAATTTTTATCAATACTATCAGCAAATAATCCGTTTTTAATTAAACTTTTAATTAAATCTTGAATTTCATCGTTTTTGAGTATAAATTGCAAAAATGATTTAAAATCGCTAACTGCAATTCCAGTAAATTCTGTTGGTAATTTTGCGAGTAATACTTCATAAGTTTTATCTAATTCATTGCTTGCGATTATTTCGCTAATATACGCTAATAATGGAGTAAATGAAGAATAATTTTCTATATTTTTAAAAATAGATTTAGCAATATCAAATAAAGTAGCATTTTCTTCTAAATTGGATACATCCACATTAGCTAAATCATTAACTAATGCATTCACAAAAGCATCTAATTTATCGTTGTTGCTTATATTAACTAACAAGTTAGCAAAATTATTTTCACTGATATATTCGCCAATTAATGGTGAAAATGCAGTGTAAATATTTTTGGCAATGTCATTGTTTGAAATTGTTTTAAAACTTGATTTTATTATCGCCTTTACAATTTCGCGATGAGCACTGATTTGATTATTTTTAAATATCTTAACTACAACACGATTTAAAGTGTTAGTGTTGTCATTTTCAAAAATAGATGCTAATTCTTTTATTAATTCTAGAGGTTGAACTTTGATTTTATTTTTAGTTAAATGTGTTAAAAAATGTTCAGTTAAAGCTTGAGATATATGCGAATTATCATTAATTAGGTTAAAACTTGCCAAAATAGTTTCTATAAAATTTAAACTTTGTTCTAAAGTAACATTGTTTTGATAATGATTTAGTCAACTTGTCAATAATTTAGAAGCAAGTTGTTTAAAATCATTATTTTTTAGTAATTGCTCAATAAAATTATTGAATTTTGAACTTATTTGTGTTATTTTTTGTTCGCTATCTAATCAATTTTGAATTAATAATTTTGGTTGAGTAAACGTATCTAGAGAATTAGTTGAATTTAAAAGAGAATGTTTAATAAAATCAAAGAAAATGAATTTGAAATTTTCATTATCGAGTGTATTTATTAATAGATTTTTAATAGTAGTATTTTCAAGAGTATTAAAATTTCGGGCTCAATTTGATTTAATATTATTTATAATTGGGTCTATTTCACTAGATTTAATAATTGATTTAATTAAACTTATTAAACTATTTAATAACGAATCGTTGTTTGATTTATTAACTATTTTATTCATTAAATCAAATATTGAAACACTGTTGTTTAATTCGTTCTCATTTAACTGGCTGATATTATCTACAAATTCATTTATAAATTCTTCAAAATTTGAATCATTAGCAATTAAATTAGATATGGTTATTAGTTCTTGTTTATTGATTAAATTTGAATATTCAACTGAAATTGGTTGGTATATTAAATCGATAAAAAAGTTATTATTAGCGTTGGTTAAAAGAAGATTTTTTAGTATTTGTTTAATAATGTTTTTGTTTTTACCAGCAACATTGTTTTTTAGAATATTTTTTATAAAATTAAAGTAATTTTGTAATTTATCACCATTTTCAAAAAACGAAGTAAATGAGCTTGTTAAAATTTCTATAATGTTAATTTCAACTCCGTTATTTGCTAAGTTGTTTAATAAAACATCAATAATTTGAGAAAATAAATGATTTTCATCATCGTATGAATTTAAATTGGTAATTAACGATTGAACCAATAGTTTGAATTCATCAAAATTGATATTATTGCTTAATTGTGGATTTAATTGTAATTGTGCGTAAATTAAACTTGAAATAACATTTAAAGTTTGTTCATCATCTAATAAATTTTTAATTAAAACTTCAATGTTATTTTTTAGATTTTCGTTATTTTGATTATTCAGTCAAGTTTTAACAAATTCGTTGATATCGGTTATTTTATTTAAATTATCAGCGTTAGTTAAAATACTATCTCGTAAATTTTTAATTATGTCGCTAAATGAGTTGTTGTTTAATGTTTTATTTAACACATATGCAAGTTCGTTAAAATTTAAATTTTGTAAAATGGGTGGAAAATTATTTTTGTTTTGTTCTAAAAATTCGATTATTTGTTGGTCAGTTGATATTGTAGAAATTAATGAAATTCAATTAGAAATTGTGTTATTAGCAACAAATTTATTTATTAATAATTTCACAACATCTAAAAATGAATTTAAGTTGGCAATTTCGTTTGAACCAATTTCATCAACATTCATTAAAATAACTTTAATTAATTGATTCAATTCTTCATTTTGCAAGCTTTTAATTGTTAAATTAATGAATTGCTCTCTATTGTTTGAAATAAATTCTGTATTGGGTATAGATTGATATATAGCTTGAGCGATTGTTTTGTTGGTGTTGCTTGAAATTAGTAAATTTGTAATTAAAGTTGATAAATAATCTTTACTTTGTTTTAATGTATTTGAACCTAAAATTACTTTGCTTAATTTAACAATTAAGTTGTTTTTTTGCTCGTTATTAAAAATTGAATTTCAAGTGTTATTTATTCATCGTTGGTAATCAAATGATGAACCATATTCAGTGAATTCTTCTATCAATTTTTGCGTTGCTGTTTCTATAATAGGTATTTGAGTTTCAAGAGTGTTTATATCACTGAATAAATGCTGAACAAAAATTTTAGTTTGTTCTAGTGATAAATTGTTTGTTAAATTATTATTTTCAAGGTATTCGTAAGCTAAATGACTAATAATATCAATAAAATTTTGATCTTTAATTAATTTGGTGACACTAGCTTGTAAATTTTGTCTTGTTTCATTTTTTGTTTGTGAATTTAACAATCAATTTTTTGTAAGCTCAATAATGTCAAAATTTGAATTTAAATCATTTGTTAGTAATCCTTGAGTTAAAAAAGTGAAAATTAAATTTTTTAATTCTGGATATAAAATAACATTTTTAATTAGTGAAACTAGCGAGTTTAATTCAATTTTATTCATTGAATTTGGTAATAATGTTTTAACATAATCTAATAACCGATTTAATTCAGGATACTCAATAATTTCGCCCAATAATTGTGTTGAATTTTCAAATAGATTTGTTTGTTTGACTTGAATAATAAATTCCTTAATTAAGTCAAATATGTTAGTTGATGATTGAATGTTTTTGCTAGGAATTTTATGTAAACTTTCAACAAAAGTGTCAATAATTTGGACTGTTTTTTTGTTGGTTAAAATTTTATTTAGCACTTGTTTAAAATCTGTTTCATTTATTAAATCTTTAAATTCTTGTGGTAAAGAATTATAAATTTTTTCGTTTAGATAATTGACTAATGTAGTTTTTTTTGTTAAATTAAATACTATTTTTTTAATAACTTCTTTATTTTTTGTTAAAAAATTAATTGAGTCAGCTAACTTTATTAAATTTAAAATATTTTCATTTTCAAAAAGAACTGAAAAAACATTTTTACTTAAATTTAAAATATTTATGTTTGTGCCATTAGTTGCTAATTCATCAACAATGTGCTGCAATATTAAATTTCAAACTTCATTATTTTCGGTTAAATTTGATAAATCGTTTAATAAAGTTTTAATTTCATTTAACGTTAATTTTTCACTTAGTTGTACATCTTTATTTAGCTCATTTTGGCTTAAAACAGATACTAATTCAATAAAACTTTCGCTTTTGAATAATTTTTTTATTAATTGTTTTGCATTGTTGAAAACAAATTCTTTGTTTTCATTGTTTTGTAATCATAATTTTATTAAATAATTAGAATCTTTAATTTTATTCACACTGCTACTATTTTTTAATAGAGAATTTTGGACAAAATTAACTCCTAAATTACGTAAATTTTCATCATCAATAAATTCAACAATCAAGTTTTTAACTAAGTTTATATCTGCATTCGAATTAGTTAAATAGGTTTGTTTTAAAGATTCAAATAAAGCGTTAAATTCTGGATAATTTAGTGTTTTTTTTATTAAATTTAATGCTGGAGAAAGACTTTGTAAATTTCGTAAATCTTTAAACAATAACTTAATTAAGTCCAAAAAGGTTTCACTTCGTTCCAATAAAGCTGTATCTAGTGTTGTTAAATCAAAGATAAGAGCGTTTAATAAATTATGAAAAGATTCATCTTTAATTAATTTTTGGGTTAAAGATTTAAAATCATTTTTGCTTAAATAATTTTGCGATTCTAAATTAAAAATTTCATAAATTTTATTAAGAATATCATTAAACTGATCGGAATCTGTATCTATATTTTTGATGATATTGCTTAAAATTATTTGTATTGTTTCGCGATACTCTACAAAGTTAATTTTAGACACATTTTTGATTATTTTTACAATGGTTTTTTCAATGTTTTCGTTATTAAATAATTCACTAAATTCATTGACTAAGTTTTGTGTAAAAGTTAAAAAATAAAAATTATTTGGCGTGTTTTTACTCAATTCATTGATTAAATTTTGTGAAATTTTGCTACTTATTTGTAGTTCATCATTTAAATCATTTCAAATATTTAATATATCAACAGCTAAATTTCCTAATTTGCCTGGTTGAACGCCTTCAAAATATTTTGGAAATGAAATAACAATTCTATTTACGCTGCGAGCCAAAATTTGTTTAAATTCATCACTTTTCAGTAAATCGCTAAATAAATTGTCAATAATGTTTTTTAAAGCCTGTTGGTTTTTATTATTGCTTATTAAGGTTTGTCATAATTCGCTAAATGTTTTATTTTTAGCAAAATCTTGGTTATTTTCAATAATGTTTATTATTATTTGAGCAATGTTTTCTTTAAAAGTTTGTGAATTTAAGGTTAATGATATTAATCTTTCAAAATCATTTTTTGAAATAAATTTTGCAATTTGCTCATTATAGAATAAATTTACAACACTCGAAATTTTATTTTTAGTGATATCTAATTTGGAAATATTACCTAATACTTGAGCAACAATGGTTTTAAATTCTTCGAGATTTTGATTAAAAACTTTTGTTTGTGTTAACGAAAAAATTAAATTTATAATTTTGCTTTCGTCGCTTAATTCAGATTTAAACGCTTCAAGTAAATATGTTATTTTGTTTATTTTAGCACCAGGTAAATTATCGCCATCTCAATCTTTTGTTCAAAATGTTTGTTCAACGTTTTTTAATAAATTTGGTACTAATTTAGTGTTTTTAAATCATGTTTTTAAACTATTTAAATTTTCTTTGTTATTTCGTAAAAAAAAGTTTTTTAATAAGTTTTGGGGGTCTAGATAATTGTATATGTCTGTTTCAAATGAGTTGACAATTAAACGATCAAAAATAATTTCTTCTAAACCAATGTTATCCAGCACACGATTGAAATAATTTTGATTATTAAAATGAGCTGCTAATTGTGCGGTCTGTTCATCATTATCAATAATATAATCATGTTGATTATTGCCAAAAACTTTTTTTATTGTTTCAAACTCGCCATCAACTTGAATTTGAGTTAAATATGAATCTTGATCGCTTTGAAAATATTCGCTATCTCATAAAATGCCGTTTTGTTCAAATATTTCTTGGTCTCTATTGTTTGATATTAATTTAATAAAAATATCTTGAGCCATTTTTTTATAACCTTTTGCTCCTGGGTGAATGTCAAAAAGAGAAGGAGTTAGCATTTTTTGATTTTGAACTCAATAACTATGGTCGAAAGGATTTATAAAAAAAGTTTTTTGACTATTAGCAACAAATTTGATTTTTTTATTAATTAAATTTAAAAGTAATGTGCTAATACTAAATTTTGCGTTGTCGTTATAATTATTAATATAACGATCCACCATATTTAAAATAGTGTTTAGTGGAGTTGGAAAAGCAATAAAATTTATATTTGCTTTAGGTGCCATTTCTTTTATTTTATTTATAAAATAAAGCTGTCTTTGTTGGATATTTGTGAATAAATCATTGAATAATTTAGAAATAGTATTAGCTATTAATTCGTAATTGGCATCATTTGAATTAATTAATTTTACAATTTCTGCTAAAGGAAATTCACCGATACTTTTAGCAATTGTATGAATGAAATCGTTGGCACCTAATGAGATAGTAACTAAATTTGCTCTTTGTAATTTTTTACTCAATTCAGCATACATTTGCGGTCAATTTTTGCCAAATCTTGCTTCGATTATTTTGATTTCAACTGGGTTTAAAGCTGTAACGTCTCCGTTAGATTTAAGGATCAAATTTCATTCAGAAAATTCAGAACTAGAAACTCCAAAATTTGAAAATTCTCCTAGTCGATTGATTTTATTAAAAGATTGTGCTAAATAAGCAGGAAAACTAATTCCACTTACTTTTCCATTCTCAAATCTACCTGGATAATCTTTATCTAATGTCGCAACAAAACCAGCTGTGATTGAATCACCCAAAGCAACATAATTAATTTTTTGCTCTTTTAAAATTAAATTAGTTGCGTTTTTACGATTGCTTAATTTAACAAAATTTTTGGGTTTTTGAATTTGTTTTTTTTGCTCGTTTTTGTTTGGTAGTGTCGGGATATTATCATCAATGTTTTTTGTTTGTAAATTCTTTATTTCACTACTCTTTTTTAACTTTTTTTCCTGCGTTGGTATAAAACTTAAAATTGTTCCAACGCTTATAGTTGCAGTTAATGTAGCTGCTATAACTACTATACTTTTTTTTACTTTTGAATTCATATTTTCCTCATAATTAATTGTTTAATTATACCTTAATATTATTTATATTATTAAGAGTCAAAATAGCGATTATATAAATTTAAAATTTAAAGATTGCTGTCAAAATTATCTTATTTGTAGTTAGCAAAAAGAAAAAACGGAGTTGGGGTTCTCCGTTTATTAAAATTATAAAAATTTGATTCAATCGTTAATTTAAGGGGAATAACGATTGTTGGATAAAAAATGAAAATATTTTAATTTGTGTTTCCGGTTTTTTGTTTTGTAACATTACCATTATAGTATCGTTACGGGGTTAGTATAGCACAATATTAATTTTTTTAACATTTTTAAATATTTAAATATTCAAAATACGGAATGGTTACCATATGTTGAATTAGTTTTTTTAAAGAACAAAATTTTTGTCACCTACTTTTACTTCAATACTAGTTTGTAGTGCTAGATGTCTAGATTCTATACCACAACTTTGCAAAATATATCTGGCGATTTTAGCGTCTTCAGTGTTGTGATATTTGTCATTTTCGTAAATAATTGTTTTAATACCTGCTTGAACAATGGTTTTAGCACAATTTGAGCACGGATAAAGCGAGGTGTATAAAATTGCGTTTTTAGTTTTACCAAAAGCATTGATAATTGCGTTAATTTCTGCGTGAACTACATAAGGATATTTGGTTTTAGATATATTGTTGTCAATGCTGTTTCTTGTTCAAGGAAATGCATCATCAATACCTCCGGGCATTCCGTTATAGCCTAATCCAATTACTTTTTTATCTCCATCAATAATACATGCCCCCACTTTTGTGTTTGGGTCTTTTGAGCGCATGGCAGATATTTTAGCCAAAGCCATAAAATAGCCATCTCAATACAACGATTCATTTTTCATTCACTTATTATATAATATATATTAAATATTAACGGGAGGCAAAATGGCAAACACAGAAAAAGATCCAATTATTTCGCAATTAAAAATTCAAAAAAGACGAGAAGAATTGCTTAAACTTCATGAAGAAAATAAATTGTTATTACAAAATCCTTCTTTAGTTCAACCTGATACAATGCAAGAACAAGAATGCGATAATGTTGAATGTTTATTAAATCAAGACAAACTTGACGCAAAAGAATTAAAAAAACATAAAATTCAAAAATATATAGGCATAGTTTCTTCAATCGCCATTATAATTATTTTGCTAATTGTGGCAATATTTATAGGTCGAATCGAGAACTAAATGAACCAGAATTTTAACACAGAACAGAACAATGTTTTAAAAACAAATAGCATAATTTTATATTTAACTTTTGCTTTATTAATTGTTGTTATTTTAGCAATAATTTTACCTAAAATTATTGATTTATCAAGAGCTAAATTTGCTAAAAAACGTTTTGAAAAACTAGGCAGCAGTTCGCAAATTAGGTTAATTAATCAATTGCGTGAAGCAGTCGAACATTTTTCAAAAACTAAAACGGGAGCTTTAATTACAATTGAAAATACTGATAATTTAGATAGCCTAAGAACTGATGGATTAATTTTAGACGCGGATATAAGTTCGTCGTTATTGATTGCTATTTTTAATAAAGAATCTCCACTTCATGACGGAGCCGTAATAATTAGAGATAATAAAATTCACTACGCAGCAACTTTTTATAAAATATCTAAAAAATCAATAGATAATCACTATGGGGCTAGACATCGTGCTGCTATTGGCATCAGTGAAGTTTGTGATGCACTTACAATCATTGTAAGTGAAGAGAGCGGCGATGTAAGATTTGTAAAAAACGGAACATTTTTTAAAATTAGACTTGAACAATTTCAAGAACAATTAATCAAATATTTAAAGGATTAAAATGACACCAAACGATGAAAAACAAATTCAGAATGATATTAAGCTCGTTGTTGAAACAAAAGATATAAAGCGAGCAAGAGATTTAATCGATGAAATTCCTAATGCTGATATTGCTGCAGCTCTTGCAGAATTAGAAAATGATCAACAAATTACTTTTTTAAGAATGCTTAAAACGCCAGATGCCGCCGAAGTTTTTTCTTATTTAGAAACCGAACACCAAAGAGAATTAGCACTAGGTTTTAGCGAGGAATGAAGCATGAAAATGCTCCAAGAATTACAAAGTGATGAATTAGCTGATGTTTTAGAAGAATTACCGGCTAATGTAACAAGTAAAATTATTGCCTATACTCCACAAGAAAAACGTAATGAAATTAATAAAATTTTAAGTTATGCTGACGATGAAGTGGGTAGTATCATGAGTATTGACATTTCCTCAATTCAAAATACATATACTTGTGAACAAGCATTGTTTAAAATCAAGCGTGATTATTCAAAAAATAAAGCTGAATTAGTTCATTATTATTATGTAGTCGATGCTACTCAAAAATTATTAGGTGTTTTAACTTTAGAAGAAATAATTTTTGCCAATGCTAATGCTAAAATTGATGACATTTATTCGCCAGTTACATCAATCTCAGCTAATGATAAACAAGAACAAGCAGCTAAAATTTTTAGTGAGCATGATATGTCTGTGCTACCAGTAATAAATCAAGACAAACGTTTAATCGGTATGATAACTAGTGATGATGTTATTGATGTGATTCACGAAGCAGCAACCGAAGATTTATATAAAATGGCTGGTATTAATTCAAAAGCATGACAGGCTGAAGAATATTTAAAAACACCTTGATACGCTCTTTTAAAACATAGAATTTTGTGAGGCTTAATTATTTTATTGTTCTCTTCACTTTTAGAAATAGTTGCATATTTTTTATTTAAAAATGTTTTTTCAACATTTATTCAACAATTAAATATATCAATGTTAAGTCTATTTATTAGTTTTGTTGTATTTATTCCGACTATAAATGCTGTTATTCGAAACGGCGGAGCTCAAACTAACATAACAATTAAAAGAGCTCTAACAATGGATTTACTCGAAAAAGGCGATTACAAAAAAGTAATTTTTAAAGAAACACTTATTGGTTTTAGTTTTGGCTTATTTTTAGCTTTTGTTAATGTTGCGAGAATGAGTATATTCTTAGCCGCTACTGGTGATTTAACTAAATTTATGCTTAAATCATGAGCAATTATAATTACAATTTCAATTGCTTTAATTATTGCAATGACTTTAGTTCAATTAATTTCAGCTCTAATTCCTATTATTTATGTTTGTCTAAAAAAAGACCCATCTAATTTATCATTAGTTTTATTAAATTCTATAGCTGAACTTGTTTCAATAATTATTGTATTTATTCTTAGTTTTGTGGTACTAAATAATTTTATTTTATAAAGACTAATTTCAATCATTTTTTCAGTATTTTTATTGACAAAAATGATTTTTTAATTTTTATTAGATACCAAGTAAATAATTTAAATCAATAAATTTAGTATAATTTATTATATTTATTTATATCTAAATTAAATTTGACTAACTAGTGTTTGAATAAAAACAAAGTAAATTTGTGTAAATAACAATGTCATTATTAGTAAATTAAGGAGAAATATGTCGCAAACTGAAATTACAATTAAACATTTATTTTTAAATAAATTAGATTATGCAAATGCTAAATTAGAATTTAAAGCGTGAGTAGTTGCTAATAGAGGTAATAAAAAAATTAGATTTATTGAAATTAATGATGGTTCTAGTGTGCAAAATCTACAAGTAGCCTTAAAAGGCGATAATTTTGATTTTGAAATTTTATCTCAAGTTCATTTAGGAGCAGCAATTAGAGTTCAAGGAAATATAACTTTAACGCCAAATGCCCCACAACCTTTAGAATTGGTGGCAAATGAATTCGAATTATTAAGAGATACAGATTTAGATTATCCGATTCAAAAACAAGTCATTAATCTCGAAACTTTAAGAGAAATTCCTCATGTAAGACACCGCACGAATTTATTAAGGTGCGTAATGTTAATTCGCTCAACATTAGCATTACAAGTTCATCAATATTTCGCTAAAAACAATTTTTTATATTTCAATGCTCCTATTATTACCTCAAACGATGGTGAAGGGGCTGGTGAAACATTTGAGGTTAGAGATTCAAATTCAAAAAACCCGTTTTTTGGCGCTGATAAAAAAGCTACATTAGGAGTTACGGGCCAATTACACGCAGAAAGTTATGCGATCGGATTTAAAAAAGTTTATACGTTTGCTCCTACCTTTAGAGCTGAGCACTCAAACACAAAAAAACATGCCGCTGAATTTTGAATGATTGAACCCGAAGTTGCTTTTTATGATTTAAATGACATTATTAATTTAGCTGACGATTTTCTTAAAACAGTAATTAAAAACACTATTGAAATTCACCCCAAGGAATTTAAATTTTTAGTTGACAATATTGATAGTGAATTATTAAATAATTTAAACAAATTCATTAACACTAAACTTGCCATTCTTGACTATCGTGATGCATTAAAAGAATTGCAAAAAGTAAAGGAAATTTTTGAAGATCAAAATATAGAATTTGGTTTAGATTTTGCAACTGAACACGAAAAATACTTAGCTTCTAATGTTGCAAAAGGTCCAGTGGCAATTATTAATTTTCCAAAAGAATTTAAAGCATTTTATATGCACCAAAATGAAGATAATGACACAGTCGCCTCATTTGATTTATTAGTTCCTGGAATTGGAGAATTAATAGGTGGTAGCCAGCGTGAAGTTAATTATGATAAATTATTACACCGAGCTAATGAAGTTGGAATTAGCCAAGAAGAATTACAATGATATCTTGATTTAAGACGTTTTGGCGATTCTGGTTCAAGTGGTTTTGGAGTTGGGTTTGAACGTTTAGTGATGTTTGTAACCGGCGTTGATAACATCCGCGATGTAATCCCTTATCCTCGTACATCGGGCAATATTAAAATGTAAACTATAAGGAGTTAGATGAAATTATCAATTATTACGCCTTCAATCACGCACTGAAAAGAACTTGAATATATTTCTGGCGTTTTACGCAACCAAAACAATCAAGATTTTGAAGTTATTTTTGTTATTTCTAAACCCAACAAAAAAATATATTCAATAGTTGAAAACAATATCCAATTTTTTGGTTCCAGAGTTAAAGTTGTTTTTAACCAAAAACATAAAAGCATTCAAAGTGATATTTTAGCTGCATTTCATTTGGTAAAAAATCAATATGTGTATGTGTTAAGTCCCGATTCGGTTATCAAGAAAAATTTTGTAAGAATTTTAACTGACAAATTAACTGATAATCAACCTCATATTTTGGAATTTAGACCAAATTTGACTGGTTCAATTAAATGACATCCTTATTCAAGAATAAATACAAACTCAATAATTAATAAAAAAGATAATCCAGATTTTATTGCTTACGCATTTCCATTTATTTTTAATAAAGTTTTTAAAAAAAGTTATATTGAACAATTTATGAATTATCGTGTGAAAGAAATGAATGATACTAAATTCGCGACCGAATTATTATATATTTTGTTAGTTAATGCTGAATCATATTTATATTGAAATATTTCCCTTGTTAAAGAACATATTTCATCTTCAACTTGACTTGCTCCAAATAATTTTGTTGCCCAATTCAAAATAATTGAAAATTTTATTAATACCAATAATTTAGATTTGCTTTCGGAAATTACATATGCTAAATTGTATTTTTTACAGATTGTTTTATTAGGTTTTTTGAATTCAAGACAATTTTCAGTATTTAAAGTTTTACACTACATTTTTGATTCACGTAAAAAATTTAATGAAAAACGAGCACAAAAATTTTTAAAAGATCTTTATACATTATTGAAAAAATATCATGATGAAAATTCGCAAGTATTTTTAGTTAATCGCTATTTTAATAAAATCAATAAAGAAGCAGGATATTTAAAAAAATTATTAAATTTAGAAACTGCTGTGCAAATTTATAAAAACCTTTAATGAAATTCTTACATAAAAATGTTTCATTTTGGCGGCGTTTTGCCTCAAATTTAATTGATTTTTTTATTTTTGTTTCTTTAATTATAGGATTGTGAAAAATATTGAATTTCAATTCAACTAATAATGAAATTAAGATTGCTTCTTGGTACACATTTTTAATATTTTCTTGGTTAATTAGTTTAAATTTGTTCGTTGTAATCCCGTTTTTTTGAAATTATCGTAGTTTAGGTTTAATCTTAACAAGGCTTCAA
Organism: Mycoplasmopsis phocirhinis; assembly: GCF_004216495.1. Classification (NCBI taxonomy): domain Bacteria; kingdom Bacillati; phylum Mycoplasmatota; order Mycoplasmoidales; family Metamycoplasmataceae; genus Mycoplasmopsis; species Mycoplasmopsis phocirhinis. The sequence continues at coordinate 219,265 of NZ_CP034841.1, forward strand.
ATTTTGATAAAAACTAAAAAAAACAAATTAGTGAAATGCTTGATAATTTATGGTTTCAATTTTGGTTTTTATTCGTTAATAATTTTAATTATGTTAGTTGGTATTCAAACATCACAAATTCAAAATTTATATGTTCAAAATATTTCGGCATTAAATAATTTAGATTTAAATTTAGTATTTATTGCTCGAATCATATCTGTTTTAACCGGTGTTTGAACATTGTTGATTTTGTTAAATTATGCTTTGATTTTAGCCACAAAAAAACATAGTGGGCTATTTGAAAAAATTTTTTCTTATCGTGTTGTTTATATAAAACATTTTAATCAAAACGATAAATTTAATCAAATAAAACTTGTGCCATTTAAAACAAAAAAAGTTGAAATAATTTTTAGAGAGGTAGATAATGACTAGAAGAGAAATGATTTTATCCCAATTAAATAAAGAACAAGAACAAGCCCTGTTTCATTTTACATCACCTTTGCGCATTATTGCTGGTGCTGGTTCAGGTAAAACTCGTGTTTTAACTCGTAAAATTGCTTATTTAATTACAGAAATGGATGTTTCACCATCTAAAATAGTTGCTCTTACTTTCACAAATAAAGCAGCAAATGAAATGACACAAAGAATAAAATATTACATAAACCCTAATAGCGAAAAATTTCAAGCCTTAACTTTTCATTTGCTTTGTTCACAAATATTGCGTGAAGACTCTCATTATTTAGGAATAAAAAATGATTTTCAAATTCTTGATTTAATTGATCAAAAGGCTATTTTAAAAAGGATTAGAGAAAATTTAGGCGAACAACTAAACGAAGTTACACCCGAAAGTGAAAGTGTGATTTGAGATAATATCTCTTTTGCTAAATTCAATAATTTAACCGAAGATGAATTGTTTTATCATTTAAAATCTTCTGATAGAGATTCTAATGATATTTATAATAAAAAAATAGCAAAAATCTATGCCGATTACAACAAATACCTTCAAGATTATGCGAGTTTAGATTATGATGATTTAATTGTTAAAACAAATCTGCTTTTTGAAAAATTTCCAGAAGTAGCTCAAAAATGAGCTAATAAATTTTCATATGTGATGGTAGATGAATTTCAAGATATTTCTCGTATTCAATACGAAATTGTTAAAAAAATTACTGGACCAAATACAATGCTAACTATCGTTGGAGATCCTGACCAAACAATTTATACTTGAAAAGGTGCCGACTCACAAACTATTTTTGATTTTGAAAATGATTTTCCAAATTCAAAAACAATTGTTTTAAACCAAAATTATCGTTCAACTCAAAAAATTTTAGATGCCGCGAATAAATTAATTAAACATAATAAAAAAAGATTCAGCAAGGATTTGATAAGCACTAGTGATCAAGAAGGAATAGACATCACTTATATGCACGCACATAGTTCTGAAGCCGAAGCACAATGAGTGGTACGTGAAATTAATTCGTTAAAAAAACAAAAAATTCAACTAAAAAATATTGCTATTTTTTCACGAACAAATAATTATACTGCTTATTTAGAGCAAGCTTTGAACGATGAAAATATTAACCACAAAATATTAAATGGTCAAAAATTTTATCAACGCCGTGAAATTAAAGATGCTCTGGCATATTTAAGATTAGCATATGACTATTTAGAATTATCCTTACTGCGAGTTATAAACACCCCTAGTCGTAAAATTAATACTCACACCCTTGCTAATTTACAAAAATTTGCGAGCGAAAAAAACATGTCTCTTTGAGACACATTAAATAAATACTATATGGATTTGCCAACTTCAAAAGATATTAAACGTCGTATTGTTCTTTTTGTTAATACTATTAATTTATATCATAAGGCTTTACAAACAAATAAAATTCATGTTGTTTTACAAAAAATGTTAGAAAAAATTGGTTATTTTGAATATATAGCTAGTGATGTTAATTTAAAAGGCGAAGGCAAAGAAAGTATTTATGAATTAATTCATTTAATTAAATCATGAGAACAAAATAACCCAGATAAAAAAATAGGCGATTATTTAGAATCGGTTTCATTAATGTCTAATGGCGATGAATTTGATAGTGGTAATAATTATGTCTCAATTATGTCTGTACACTCAGCTAAGGGTTTAGAATTCGAAAACATTTTCATTGTCGGTATGTCACAAAATGTCTTTCCTCATTTTAACGTGTTAAAAAGTGAAAATAAAGAAGCTCTTGAAGAAGAAAGGCGTTTAGCATATGTTGCTTTAACTAGAGCCAAAAAACGTCTATTTATTTCGGATTCTTCGGGTAATTTTCAAATTGCTAAAGATAAAACCATTCAAAAAAAACCTTCACAATTTATTAAAGAACTAGGAATTAATTCTGATGCCCATATTCTAGCAAAAGATTATGTAGCAGAGGAAATAACGGATGAAAAAGAAATTAAGCGAATTAATTCACATATAATAGTTGGCGATATTGTTTCTCATCCATCATTTGGAGAAGGTACAGTTTTAAATGCTAATGCTTCAACATTAACTATTAAATTTAAACCTAGTGGTCAAGAGAAAACTATAGATAGATATTTTTTAGGAATTAGGTTATTACGCCACACGGGAAATAATGATAAATAACAGGATTTTATTTATTTTTTTGTCTTTATTTATACTGGTGGTATTGCTAATATCTATGTTTTTTTATTTTCAGCTAGCAAAAATAAAAAAACATAATAATTATGGCTTTGCTATTTTTAAATATAACATAAAAAAGCATGCTTTAATTAGAATAACTGCAGTTCAAAAAAATTCTAATTTTATTTTTGATAATGCTAATAATCTTATATTAAAAAATAAATTTTATAAAATAGACACATTACTTAATTTTTTAGATAAAAACATCGCTGCCACAATAACCCAAATTATCAATAATCAAGTGCCAAATGTAAATGTTGTTTTAAATTCACCGTTTAAAAATATAGTTTCAAAACAAAATTTTTTCGCTAAAAAAAATATAAATTTTGATATTCATATTAAACGATATGAAAACAGCGATGAGTTTATAATTTCACTTTATTTAACTGAAAAAATAAATATCCCCTCAATTCAATATACTAATTTTATCCAAACGCATAACGAATTATTCGAATATAGACAATCAAAATTCATTTGTTTTTTAGCTTTTAACCCTCAACAAATTATTAATCCTAATAATCATTATATTTGAAAAAAATTAACTCAATTCTTAAATCTTAAACAACACCAAATTAATTTTTTTTATTGACAAGGTTTAATTTTCATTTTTTTTAATAAAATAAACACTCTTGCAAAATTAAAAAAAGTAGAAAAGCAAATAAGCAAAAAAATAATTAAATTAAATGCAAATTTAAAATTTAAAACACTTGTGAAAAATATAACTTTATTTAGCGATTTATGACCTAGTGATCCAAAAACATTGATTGATTTAATAGTTCAATCAAAATATATATTGTTGACATCAACTGGCTTAAACCCAACATTTAAAACATATTTTGCTGGCGATAAAAGTAGTTTAAATGAAGAAAAAATCAATGAATTTATTGTAAAAAATGCCGATTATGAACAAAAAATCGATATTGGTAGTTTTGTTAAAGAATATACATTTATTATTGATGTTAATAATGACAAAAATAACGATAATTACAATATTTCTTTGGTTAAAATTGCTGGTATAAACCTAGATGATGTTAATTTTTTAAACCAAATTAATTTTAATAAAATTAAATATGATACAGCACTGCTTAAATATCAATTAGACACAGCGATTAACGGCGAACCTTTAATGATTTTTGCTAATGAATTCGTTTTATACAATAATTTAAGCTCCTTAATTCGTCCTAATACTTTGTATATTTTACAACAACACGGCGATGAGTTTAATTTTGATTTAATTGATAAAATAATTGAGCACACAAAGATTAATAATGATATCAAAATAGGTTTATATATTGAAAATATAAACATAAAATTGAATGAATATTTGCGATTGAATAAAATTAAAAATTATGTAGTTTCGGCTAAATTAACAAAAAAAATAGTTCACGACACAGAAATATTTTTAAAACTAGTTGATTTTGTGCAAAACGTGAATCAATTAAATGATGTAAAAATTTATTGAGAAAATTTGCCTGACAATATCGAAGAATATTACAAACAACATTTATGCATTAAATATAGATATACGAATAAATTTAACTAAATATATAATAAATATAATACTCGGGAGGAACAAAATGAAAAAAATTGGATTTATTTTTGATTCATTTGTGTGTATGACCAAAGATGAAGCGGAAAAAATGGGTTATGGTTACATCCCTTTAATTACCGAAATTGATAATCATTCTTATTTAGACGGCGTTGAAGTAAATCGTCGTGAGTTGCTGGAAAAAATAGCCAAAAGCAAGAATATTAAAACCTCACTTCCGTATTTAGCTTGGTTTGAGCAGGTGTTTAAACAAATGTGTTCAAAATTTGATGAAGTAATTTATTTACCAATTTCAAGTAAATTATCTTCAACAAGTAGTGCGGCCGCTAATTTTGTAAATGAATTTAAAAATTTACACATTATAGAAAACGCTTTTGTAGCTGATCAATATTTAGAAGTTGCTCAATATGGTGTTAAACATTTTCAAAAACACCAGGACATCAATAAATTGATTGAAAAAATAAATGAAATCAAACAAAAAACACTTACTTTCATTTTTCCAAAAAATATTGATTATTTAGTAAAAGGTGGTCGAGTCAGTTCGTTTAAAAAGTTTATGCTAGGTGCTATGAGTATAGTTAAATTATCGCCGTATGTTAAATTTGACTTGCAAGGAACAGCGATGGGAGGCATTGGTCGTGGCCCTAAAGGCGTTATTAAACAAATTATTGCTAAATTTGAAGAATTCACAGGTTTAAGCACGAACGCACTTGTTCAAGAATATAAAATTTTTAGCGTAACTGGAATTGATGATGAATTTAACTTATTTGCATTGGATTTATTCAAAAAAAAAGGAATTGAATTTGTAAATAAAAAATTTAATTCCTCTGTTATAGCAGTTCATACCGGCCCTGAAGCACAAGCATTTACTTTAATGCCTAATTTAGATAAATTTGAAATTTAATTCTTTAAAAAGCAAAAAATTAGCACATATGCTAATTTTTCTATTCGAGATGTTGAATTTTATTGCTATTTTTGCTATTTTGAGTTGTTTTTTTAGTTTTTCTAATAACAACAAGTTTAGGTAATGAGCTAACTTCGTTAAGTTTTTTGCTTATGCGATCTACTATTTCGAGTTGATTATTTATACCTAAATAAGGTTCAAGGTCAAAATCAGGTTCTGTGACTAAATTTTTCATTAATTCATAATAATTCATTTTGTAAATAGTATTAATATTAATACCTTTAGCCAATGTGATTTCTTTAATTTTGCCATCCTCACAAACACCATCACTAGTTTTGATTTTTATATAATCATCATTATTATCAAAGTCAGGTTTTCACTCTTTTTCACAGGCAACAAAAAACATATCATCCTCATCTTCAGCGACTAACATAATTACATTTGACTTTAAACTTTCTCCTTTTAATTTTTCAATAAAGTCTGGTAAAAATGCTATAGGTTTTAACACCGGCAATGATCTATTTTCGGTTTTTATTTCTATCAATTTTTCCATGCTTAAATGTTATTATTTTAAAATCGCTTTTTTTAATAGAAATTTACTTGTTAAATATTGTTGATATTTTCTTTTAGTACTTTATTTAAGTTAAATATGACAAGTATAAAATGTTGATAAATGTAAGAAAAAAAATAATCCTAAAAATTAGGAATATTTTCTTATTTAGCGCAAGCCATTTGAGCAGCAACTTCAGCCGCAAAATCGCCTTCTTGTTTTTCGATTCCTTCACCAACGGTATAACGAACAGCTTGTAATAATTCTAATTTATTGTTAGCTAAATATTTTTCGATCGAAACACTTTCTTCCATCATAAAACCTTGTTTAACTAACACAACTTCAGCTAATTTTTTGTTTAATGAACCTTCCATAATCATTTTTTGAATGTTTTCAGGTTTTTTTTCAAAATTATCTGGTTTAACAAATTCGTCTTTAAATGTTTGTAATCTTTGAGCTGGAACTTCTGATTCAAAAATAAATTCTGGTTTCATAGCCGCTAGATGCATAGCGACATTTCTAGGAACTTCTTCGCCTAAACCTTTAACTTTTACTAATGCTGCTATTTGGCCATTTACGTGAGCGAACGCTCCAATTGATTCACCTTCATTAACACTAAATCTTTCAAAACGACGTATTGATAATTTTTCGCCAATAGTTGCGGTTGCTTCTTCTAAAATAGTTTGAACAGTTTCAACACCATCTTTAACTTGTAAAAACTCTTCTAGAGTGCTTGCTGTTGAATTTAATAAAATTGTTGTAAATTTGGCTACTAGGTTTTTAAATTCATCATTTTGAGCAACAAAATCAGTTTCAGAATTTACTTCTAACATGACTGCTTGTTTTGCGTTTTGAGCAACTGCGACAATACCTTCAGCTGAAACACGACCAGCTTTTTTAGCAGCTTTAATTTTTCCGTTGCTTTTTAGTCATACAATCGCTTTATCTAAATCTCATTCTGAAGCTTCAAGAGCTTTTTTAACGTCCATCATACCACCACCGGTACGTTCACGTAATTGTTTGATTAGTTCTAATTGACTAGCCATAATTATTCTCCTTTGTCTTCTGTTTTTTTAGAAGTTTCAACGTTTTCGTTTTTAACGAAAGGTTTGCGTTCTCATCTTTTGTTTGCTTTTGTTTCAGATTCGTATACTGGTAATTCAATTTCAGAATCTGGTTTATAAGCATATTTAGCTTGGCCACCACGAGCTGTAGCGATTGCGTCAGCCAAAATGGTTATAATTAAATTAATACTTTTTGCTGAATCATCATTAGCTGGAATTCCAAAATCAACAGCATCAGGATTTGAATTAGAGTCTAAAATAGCAATAACTTTTACTCCTTTTTTACGAGCTTCTTTAACAGCAATTTCATCTTCGTTTGGATCAGCAACAATCATGAAAGTTGGCAAGCCACGCATTTTTCTAATACCATTTAGGTTTTTGTGAAGTTTGTCTAATTGTTTTTGTAATAATAATTTTTCTTTTTTAACGTATCCTTCAAAATTATTTTCAGCTTTTTGTTCAAGTGCTTCCATTGTCTTAACTCTACTAAAAATTGTTGAAGAGTTAGTTAACGTTCCACCTAATCATCTATCAGTTACATAAAAACTATTAGTTCTTAATGCGTTTTCTTTAATGGTATCTTTTGCTTGTTTTTTTGTACCTACAAAAATGAATTGCGCACGTGGGTTTTTAGCAACAAATTTTTGTAATGTATTATATGCAAATTCTAATCTTTGAACTGTAAGTGAAGTATTAATAATGTGAACACCTCTTTTTAACTGAGGGTATAAATAATCCTTCATTTTTGGGTTTCATAGACTTGCTCTGTGACCAAAGTAAGCACCTGCTTCTAATAATTTATCTTTAGAAACAATCGGATTTTTGTTTTCTTCAACTTTTTTTGTTGAAAGTTCTTTTTTTTCTGTCATAAATATTTCCTTTAGTTTGTTAAATCTTCATACTGCTTCTAACATCTAGCACCTTTTCTCAAGGCACACCCAAATGAATCCACAGTACTGTTTTATTTGATATCAAATTGAATTAAAAATTCTTTTTAATTATAAATTAAACATAAAAAAAAGCAATTATTTTGTCTCAATTTTAGTTAAAATTTTATGTTCTTCTTAAAAACCATAAGATCCTAAAAAATGATTTTACTTAATTAATGAATTAAAAAACACACATAGCATGTGTGTTGCATTGTAAGCCACGTTTTGTACCGAAAATGGTGCCAACAATTTATCTAACCAGTACAACTGGTTTTTTCTATTGATTCATTTCTCTTTAGAAAATTCCCCTACCAAAATTTGGGTTTCTGACTCATGGAGTTTACCGCGTTTCACAATTCTCGTCTCTGTGGCACTAGTCGTCTAGGCCTAAGCTTATTAGGCTTAGCATGAACACTACTTCCATCGCAGGAAGTGTCAGCGTGGACTTTCCTCTACTATAATAGCAGCTGTTGGCTAATGCGCTGTAATTATATATTAAATTTTAGATTGTCTTAATTTAGTTAATAAAATTACTGTTATGAATAATTTTTAAATTTTCTTTAAGAGTATAATTTTTAAGGAGGTAAAATGAGTGATAATATTATACGTTATGTAATGCTTGGTTTATTTTGTGCCATATTCATAACTTTTATTTTGGTAGAGTTATTCACTACATCTATTTGATCTGGTTTAACAAGCGTTGCTGTTATTCCATCGATATTTACTTCTTATTTTATTAAACAATTAGTAGTTAATATATCTATAAGTATAGTTATATTTATTGGATTTTGGATTATTTTATATTTTGGTTCATATAAATTTATTAAGAAAAAATTACTTTCTAAAATTAAAAATAATCACGAATATGTTTTAGAGAATAAATCTATAACTCTACTTAGTGATATAAGCGAAGAAACAAAAAACGGAATATTTGGTCAAGCAAAAGTAGGTGATGTGTTTTATCGTACTTTAAGTTTGAAAGGTGAAGGTGATATTGCTCGCGAAGAAAAAGTAATTATTGCCAAAATTGAATCGAATATTTTATATGTTAAAAGAAAGGATAAATAATAATGATAGCAACTATTTTAGGCATAATTATCTCACTTGTTATTTTAATTTTTATTATTATAACCTTAATATTGTCAATTAAAGTTGTAAAGCAAGCAGAGTTTGCTATAGTAACTCGTTTTGGCAAATACCACCGTACTCTAAATAATGGAATTAATTTTATTATTCCTTTTATAGATCGAATTGCTAAAAATGAAAATTATAAAGAAAAAGTGTTGGATTTTCCCGAACAAGATATTATTACTAAAGATAATGCAACAATTAAAGTAGACACAGTTATTTATTTAAAAATAACTGATCCAAAATTATTCACATATGGGGCTGAAAATTCAATGCTAGCTATTGAAAATCTTTCAGCAACTACATTAAGAAATTTATTAGGAGAATTAGATTTAGATCAAACATTAACCTCAAGAGATGCAATTAATTCTAAATTAACAATTATTTTAGATGAAGCTTCAGACGCGTGAGGTATTAAAGTTCATCGTGTTGAAATTAAAAATATTATTCCACCTAGCGAAATTCAAAAATCAATGGAAAAACAAATGCGTGCCGAAAGAGAAAAAAGAGCAAGCATTTTAGAAGCAGAAGGTAAAAAACAAGCAGCTATTTTAGTAGCCGAAGGTGAAAAAGAAGCTAAAATTTTACAAGCACAAGCTAATAAAGAAGCTCAAATTTTATTAGCCCAAGCGAAAAAAGAAAGTGAAATTTTAGAAGCAGAAGGTAAAAAACAAGCCATAGATACACTTAATAATACTGATTTAAATAATCAGATTTTAACTTTAAAAGCAATTGAACAACTAAAAGAAGTTGCGAATGGTCAAGCTACTAAAATCTTTTTACCTAACAACTTAACTACTTTAGCCAATACTGTATCATTAGCCGGTGAATTATTTGATAAAGACAAATCTAACACTTAATAAATACTAAAATTTAAAAATTACTCAAATCAATTTGATTTGAGTTTTTTTAATAAATTAAAGTGTGTTTTAGTTAAAATTTTTTAACAAAAAATTTTCAAAACCGATAAAATCATCAACCTTACCGTTTTTAATGTCGCGATCTAATTTAGCCAATTCTTTAATCATTTTATGAATTTTTTTAATACCCATCGTGTTTAAAAGGGCATACACTTTTTTAACACGATACTCATTTAATTTTAATTCGTTAGCAACATCTAAAAGTTTTTTATTTGCTTGAATATAACAATAAATTTGGTCGGCTAGAATTAACAATTGACTTAATTGCGAAATTAAGATGTTAATTTGAACACCTTCATTTATTTTTTCTTTATATTTGCGTCAAATTATATTAAAGTTATCTCTTTGAAAACTATTGCTAAATCCAAATGTATCTTCAATATATATATCGCTAACATTTTGATTAATATTTTCAACACTTATATTTGGATTTAAATTAATTAATTTAATAAGCTCTAAATTTATTAAATATAAATCGTTAGGTATTTTTTTCAATAACGCTTCAACAGCTAAATTATTAATTTTGCCGCCGTGTTGTTTAACAAGACGCAAAATTTGTTGGTTTAATTCACTACCTTGAATTGATTTAGCATATAAAAGTGTGATATTTTTTTGGCTTAAAAAAACACTAAATTCATTGTCAGCAATTTTATCTTTTTGTTCAATATTGTTATTTACAAAAACAATTAGATCTTGCGTATTTGAATTAAGAGCATCAATTAAATTATGAACTGAATTTAGAGTTTCTTTTTTAATTTTTTGTTCTAAATACTCGCAATCATGAATTACGATAATTCGCTTATTAGCGAATAAATTATTGGCCGAAATAATATCTATTAAGTGATTTATTTCATTATTATCATTAAAATAAAAATTAATTATTTCGTGTTGGGGATTCGATTTGATAATTGAAGCTAAATATTCATCAATGAAATATTTTTCACTACCATAAATTAAATACATATTCATATATTATAGTTTTATATTTTTTTATCTAAATTTAATTGTGTCAATATATTAATTTTGAAGATAAACTAAATACACCCCTTGACGCTCAATTTCTCATTCGTAATTGCCTTCACGCAAATATTCTTCAACAACAACCTTTAAAACACCCATTCCATTACCTGTGATAATTTCTAGCATATCATATCCTTGTTCTTGAGCTTCAAAAAGCGCAATTTCTAATTTTGAAATTGCCTGATTGACATCATAGCCATGTAAATCTATACAAAACATTTATTTTTCTCCTTGACAAAACGAGCAATAATATGACCCTCGTCCCGAAACAAAATATTTTTTAATAATATTTTGGCAACGATAACAAGGTAATTTATCACGTCCATGAACTTTTAATTCGTTTTGATATCTTCCTTTTTCACCGTTAAGAGCAGAATATGATTGAATTGATGATCCACCCATTTTGGTTGCAATTTCCATAATTTCACCTGCGTTAATAATTAAATTTTTTAATTCCTGTTTATCTAATTTATTTGCGGGAGTAGAAGGATGGATTTGACTTAATCATAAAGCCTCATTGGCATAAATATTTCCTATTCCTAAAATTAATCTTTGGTCTAATAAAATATTTTTAATTGCTTGGCTGCGTTTTTGAATTTTTAGATAAAGTTCATTTATATCGGTTTCAAAAGGCACTTTAGCTAAATTTTTAAGTGGATTAGTTGTGTATAATTCATTTTTAGTTTTTAAATGAAAAGTTGCAAAAGCTCTTGCGTCGTTAAAATATAAAACACCATTATTTAATTTGAACACTACGTGGTCGTGAATTGTTGGGTGGTGGTATTTTGCATAAAAAGCATATTTACCTGTCATTCTCAAGTGGTTTAAAATAAAATAATCATTATCTAATTCAATAATGATGTGTTTACCTAAATTAAATATATTTTTAATTGTTTTATTGATAATTGTTTGTTTAAATTGATTTGAATCGATATCTTGAATTAATTTTGTTTTGTAGATTTCTACATCAATTATTGTTGAATTTAAAATTAAAGGTTTTAATTTATTAACAACATTATTAACTTCGGGCATTTCGGGCATATTTACTCCTTAACTAAAGCGAGCATACTAATAGCCGCGCTTTCAGCTCTTAAAATTCTTTTCCCTAACGATACAAGATAAATTTGATTAGATTTTAACGATTTAATCCAATTAAATTCATCTTCACTTAAACCACCTTCAGGGCCAACTAATATCAACGAGTTAGTTTTAATTGTATTGATTTGGTGTTCAAATCCTAATGATTCATACGCAATATAAATATTATAATTGCGTTTCAGATATTCAACAACGATTTCGCGCAAAGAATTAACTTCAGTAATGGTTGGTATTATATTGCGAAAAGATTGTTGAGCAGCTTGCTGTATTTTTGTGTTGTAGCGTAAATATTTTTTTTCATTTTTAAAATTTAATTCCACATATTTGAAATTACAAAATTGTGAAGTCATTGGGATAATAGTTTTAACTCCTAATTCTGTTGCTTTTTCAATCATTCACTCAAATCTTTCGCCTTTAATAATTGGAGCTGCTAAAACTAAATCGTTTTGGTATTCATTATTGATATTTAATTTTTCAATAATGTCAGCAAAATTTGTGTTCTTGTTGTAGCAACAGCGGTAAAATTGAGTCTCAAAATTCACTAAAAATTCTTCGTTAAATAAACGTGCTACTTTTAAATGATGAATTAAATCTTTGTCTAAAACAAATGAATTGTTAATTTTTTGCTTAACAAAAAAACGATGCATATAACTCCTTATAAATATTTATAATAATATCAAAATCGCGATATTTTTCAATAAAAAACAGGCTTGGCCTGTTTAATTTAATAGAAAATTGGTATTTGTGGCGTGTTTTTTTCTTCTTTATCTTCTTCAATAACATCATCATTATTTAAAAGTATTTCGGAAGTTATATCAAAATTATTCTCACTGTTAGTGCTTATTTGATTTTTAGAATTCAAATGGTTTATTTGACTGTTAATCTGATTATTTTGTTCTAAATTTAAATTATTTTCGCTCAAAATATAACTAATATTTATTGAATTGTGTTTGATATTATTACCGCTTTGAAATGCTGTTTTAAAATCTAACACATCTTCATTTAAATTGTATCTTTGGATTATATTTTTGCGAATACTTAACAATTGTTTACCTGTAATACTAATAGATTTAATATGTAGTATCATTTTTGAAAAATTATTAGATTTGGCTATAAATTTAGCTCGCTGTTCTTCATCGGCAAGTGCATTTGTAATAATATCTTGTTGATTGGCTCAACCTGATGAAATTAAAATTTGTCCGCCGTACATAAACATATTTTTTATTGACAAAAAATCAATATTAGTTTGCATATTTTCGTAAAAAAGATCAAATAAAGTATTTAAAGAATTATTAGCAATAATTCCGGGCAATTCAATTAAACTAGTCATAGGCAAATCTAACGATTCGCTTAAATCGTTATAATCTATTACCATATAAGAATTAACTGCTGATTTAATATTTTGCAGAGCTATTAGTGCTTTTTGGCGCTCAATTTTGCCATAAATATCTTCACATGGCATTGAAACAATTGCTAGTGTAGGGATATTTATTTTTTTAGCACATTGAGCAATTTGTGGGATAAATTTATTATCTATTTGGCCATTAGCTCCAGCAATTAAAACTATAAAATCAGCATCGTTAATTACATTGTTAATTTTTGTAATGTTATTTTGATTTTGTTGACTATCTTGTTCTATTGAATCTAAACCTAAAAGATTGTGATTATATTCAAATAAAATTTGATTAAATTTTTCATTGTTTGAGAAATTTTTTATGTCACTTTGTGCCTCAAATATTTCAATATTTTGATTTTGAAAATGCAATAAATTTATTATATTCTTTGCTTCAATTCCAAGACCAATCACTTTAATTTTAATTTGATTAGCATTTATTGACATTATTATCCCCCGTAGTTTTTATTGAAAAAAGTACTGATTTTATTGAAAATATTTATTTTTTTGGTTTGTTTTTTTTGATAAAGATTTTGTGTTTGAGCTAAATCTTGTTGTTTAAAATCATTAACTAATGAAATAACACTTAAATCGACATCGCTGATATTAAGTTTATCTGATTCTTTATCGCTAAATAAGTCAACATTATTAAATTGATGTTGCTCTAAAATGTATTTTAGTATTTTAGAGCAATTGCCTTTTAAAATTATTTGTTTGTGTTGTAATAATTGTTTGTTAACAATAATGTTTTTTATACTTAAATTAATTGTTCTAAAAATAATTTTGTACATATTCAAACTATTTAAGCTTAAATCTATATTTTTAATCAAATCAAAATTATTAATGATAGCATCAATATAAAATTTTATATTATTAATATTTAGCCAACTATGAGTACATTTATTAGTTAAAGTATTATAAATTTGATCTCATATGTTATGTTCATAAGTTGTTTTATATAAATATGAATTTTGATATTCAATAATTTTTAATTGTTGATCAATTGATAATTCAACAATTAATGCATCTTTTTGCAGATTTTGAATTTTTGCATAACATTCTCAATCAATAAAATTTTGATAATTATTAATTTGATTTTTAGCAAACAATTTAACTATATCATCATAAAAATCTTGGTTTTTATTGATTAAATATTCATTATATTTAACTATTAATTTTTCACCACTTTTATCTAAAGGAAATACATCGTATTCTTTAATGTTTTGGTCAATTTCAACAAGATAAGAAGTTATATTTGATTTAAATAATTGGACTTTAGATTTTGATATAGTTGAAATTATATGTTCGTATAAATCGATATTTAAAACATTTTTTTGATCAAAATTATGTTCATAGCATTTATTTTTTACACTAATATTTAATATTGAATTTGATCATATTAACGATCATTTTAAAAATGCTTTACGCAGATTTTTATGATTTTTAATAAAAACTAAAACATTTTTTAAACTATTTTCAATATCACTAAGATTAACGTATTTATTAATTAATCTATAAACAGAGATAAAATTTTGTCCGTCGTTTTTAATAATATTTATGTTGATATTTTCAAGTGAAATCTTGACATTTATTAAAAATTCTGACATTTTTTAACCTCCTTGATTAATTTAATTTAGTTAATACTCTTAATTTAGCACTACGAGAACGATTGTTTTGTTCTAGTTCGATACGAGAAGGTTGATAAGTTTTAACTTCGTATTGTTTTTGTTCAACCACTGGCATTTTAACTGGTAATTTAGATTTAATTAAATTACCAAAAAATTTTTTTACAATTCCATCTTCTATTGAATGAAAGGAAATAATGGCTAAATGAGAATTTGGTTTTAATAATTGAATACTTTTTTGTAGCATAGTGCGTAATGATTCGAGTTCATTATTAACTTCAATGCGAATTGCCTGGAAAATTGCTTTACAAGGATTTTTTTGTTTAACAATAATTGCTGGCAATGCGTTTCGAATTACATTGGCAAATTCTAATGTTGTATTAATAGGACGATGTTCAATGATGGCCTTAGCAACTCGTTTTGCAAGCTTTACATCAGCGTTATCATTCAAAATCCGTTCTAAATGTTGTTGGTCATAGTTATTGATAATGTAATGTGCATCAAGATTTTGATTTTGATCCATCCGCATATCTAAATAAGCATTTTTGTTATAACTAAATCCTCTTTGACCATTATCTATTTGTGGTGAAGAAACTCCTAGATCGGCAATAATACCATCAACATAATCGATTCCGAGTTTTGCTAATTCTTCGCTAATATATTGAAAATCTGAATGAATTAAACTGAAATTATGATTGATTTTACTTAAACGTTCACGACTTTTTTGTATCGCAAAAGCGTCTTTGTCAAAACCAATCAAGCGACCTGTTGTGAGTTTTTGCAAGATTAGACTTGAATGTCCGCCCATCCCTAATGTTAAATCAACATAAACTCCATCAGGTTTAATTTCAAGTGCTTGTATTGATTCATTTAATAAAACTGAATAATGATTAGATTTCATTGTCTTCTACTTTCATTAAGGATTTAGCGGCTAATTGTAGTTTTTCATCACTAATAGATTGTTCGTAATTTTGATATTGCTCTAATGATCATAATTCAACCAAATCACCAGTTCCAATAAAAATTACGTCCTTTTGGATAGCGGATTTTTCTAATGCTAATTTTGGTATCACAAAGCGAGCTTGTGAATCTAAATCTATTTGGTAAGTGTGGCCCAAAAATCAACGTTTTACAATTTTGGCATTGCGATCAAAAATACTTGTGGCAGTTAAAGTTTGCTCTAATTTTTGGTATTGTTGTTCGCTGCGTATTTCGATGATATTTTCTAGGCCAATTGTTAAATAAAATTTTGAACCAAGTACTTCACGCAATTTTGCTGGTAAAGCCACGCGGTTTTTAACATCTATTGCTCGCTCGTATTGTCCATACATACACTTTTCTCCACTTTCCACCACTATTTTACATTAATTATTAATACTTTAAGAGTATTAATTTAGGTTGAAAACGATAAAAAAATGCTTAAATAATAAAAAATGGTTTTTTGTTTGAAATAAAAGACAAAAAACCGTTTTTTAGTATATGAAAAATTTCATAAATTTTATTAAAAATTTTACTCTTGTTCGTTAAGTAAACCAAATACATGAGTAACATCGTCAACTTTACCCAAAAATGTAATCAAGTCATCCTTTTGTAAAACGCTAAAACCGGATGGTAAAATACTTTGTGTTCCACGTTTAATTAAAACAACTGAAACTCCTTTTTCGACAAATTTACACTCTTTTAGGGTTTTATTGATGAAGTTTGATGAACTTAAAATTGTAGTTCCCATAACAAAACCATCGCCTAGTTCTTGTAAATCTTTTGAATATTTAGCAAAATTAGGATTAGCAGCTAAAAGTGCAGTACGCACTCCTGCTTCTTGTTCAGGTTTGATTATTACTTTAACACCAATTTGACGCAAAACATTTGCATGACGCTCCGAATGAGCTCGAGCTATGATATTATTAATTTTTAATTCAGTCAAAGCAGCAACAATTTCAATATTTTCATTGGTTGCAACAACAATAATGTCCATATCTTCAATACCTAATGCTTTTAGTGATTTAGTATCGGCGGCATCGGCAATTATTAAATTATTAACTGTATCTTTAAACGCTTTTAAATTCATTTCGTCTTTATCAATCACTAATAAAGAAACTTTCATTGTCAATAGTTGTTTAATTACAGCACTGCCAAAACGCCCAGCCCCTATTACACATATATTTTGGTTTTGTAACTTGCTCATTTTACTCCTTAAATAAATATATATTTATATTACCAAATTATATTAATATTAATAACTTTAACTTAAATGTATTACAATATGAGCATGAAAAAACCTAATTTAGCTAGCTGGTGAAGGAATTCTAAATTGAAAAATGTTTTAAGAAACATTTTATATCGTATACGTCGCATTAGTAATTTAAGAATAATTTTTTTAGTTTATTTAATGATTGTTGTAGTATCAAGTTTGATTTTATACAGTCCAATTTCGCACCAATCAAAACAAAATATAACTTATATTGATGCAATTTTTACAACCGCTTCGGCGTTTAGTGATACCGGTTTAGTGACTAAAACTAGTTGAAATACTTGAAATGTGTTTGGTCAAGCAGTAATTGCGTTTTTAATACTGGCCGGTGGTATTGGTATATTTGCACTTAAAATATTTTTCTTTTCTTTACTTTTTCCTAAAAGTAAAAAATCAATTAGTGAAATGAATTTAGTCGCGCAAGAACGTGGAGGAGATAATTTAGGACAAAACAAAAAAATTATTTTCCATTCAGTAGCCACACTATTAATTATTACTTTAGTTGCTGGTTTTGGTCTTAGTTTTTATTTTTATTCAGCTAAACCTTTAGGAGCTGGCAATGAGCAATTTTATGGCAAATTTATTTCACCTCAACATAATTGAAATTTGGCTTTTAGATATGGTTTTTTTCACACTATTTCAGCTTTGAATAATGCTGGTTTTGACATTATTGGTGATAATTCTTTAATGTCATATTACCATAATGTTGATTTACAAATATTGTTCGTGTTTTTATTTATCATTGGTGGTCTAGGCTTTCCTGTAATTTATGATTTATTAAACTTTTTAAAACTAAAAATTAAATACCGCCACCAAAAACGAAAATATGTGTTTAAATTAATCACAAAATTAAGCATTATT
The DNA here is from genome assembly GCF_004216495.1 of Mycoplasmopsis phocirhinis. Classification (NCBI taxonomy): domain Bacteria; kingdom Bacillati; phylum Mycoplasmatota; order Mycoplasmoidales; family Metamycoplasmataceae; genus Mycoplasmopsis; species Mycoplasmopsis phocirhinis. Next base: position 237,222 of record NZ_CP034841.1, read on the forward strand.
ACTTATGTTATAACAACTTTTGTGGGTTTTTTTGCATTATTAAGTTTTGAATTATTGTCAAAAAAAACTAATCTTGCTAATTTTTGGAATATAAGTGAATATGGTTCAAAAGCTCAAAAAATTTGACAAATGTTTTTTTTATCACTTTCAACTCGCTCAGCTGGCTTTAGCACAATAAATTTAAGTGATCTTTCAACTGGCAGTATTATTGTTCTTTCAATTTTAATGTTTATAGGTGCTGGTCCTGTTTCAACCGGGGGTGGAATTAGAACTACCACGATTGCAATTTTGATTTTAGCAATGATTTCTAAAATTTTAGGTCGTCCTTCAGTTCGCGCATTTAAACGACGTATTGATGATTCAACTGTCAAAATGAGCTCAATTGTGTTCTCAATTTCAATATTTTTAGTCATCACGTTTTCATTGATTTCTAGTTCCAGTTTAAGTGAATATGGCGGGCGTTTAGATTCAACGAAATTCAATTTTGCTCATGTACTGTTTGAAGTAGCATCAGCGTTTGGTACTAGCGGCTTAACCGTTGGGGTCACAACTGGTTTAAATATTGTTTCTAAAATTTTTATTATTTTAATCATGTTTATTGGACAATTTGGTATTAGTTCAACTGTGCTTGTGTGGGGTAATAATAAACGCAATTATGCGTATAAATATGATTATATTCACGAGGAGGTAATGATTGGTTAATAATATTCAATTTAAAAATTTAAATATTGAGCAAAAAAAAATTGATCTTTTTATTAAGCGAGCGAATAATAAATTTTTGAATGTTTTTTGAGTAATTTTGGCAATTTTATTGGTGTTGAGTTTTATTTTATTGTTTACTTTTAAGTCTTTAATTGACACAAAAATATTAATTATTTGCTTAATTTTAATTGTTATAAGTTTATTTATAGTTTCAATTATTTTAAACTACATACGAACTTGTTTTTTGATTAAAAAAGCAAATCAATTTAAACCGCAAATTTGGACCAAAATTAAGCCAACAAATTTGGCTTTACATTGAGATTTATGATGAGGTTTAAATGTTTTTAATTTAAAACATCCTAAACAAAAACTAGATAAAATTGAGCGCAAAAAAATAATAGATTTTTTTAAACAAATACACTGAATTTAAATTTGCTTAAATTTACTTGTGATTTTTATATTTCAGTCATATTTAATTAAAATTAATATAAACGAATAAAGCAATACTTACTCAATTTAAACACAATATTTTTTGAACTTTTTATGCGTTAAAATTTATATTTTTATATAATTATAACAATATTTAATATTCAAATTAATAATATAACAAAACATATAGATAGGGGAAATTATGGCCAGTAAAAAAACACCAATAACCAAATATTATTTAGCTGAAAAATTTAATAGTGAAAGACAAATGTCTTTTAATTTAAAAAAACAAGGTAATAAAAGACGTAAAATTTTAAAACTTTTGAAGAAGCCTTAAACGAATTTATTGAAAAATCTTTATCTTCAAATACTCAATGCAAAGTTTGATTTCACAGAGATGCCGCTTTTAGAGGAACTGCTACTGTTGATCAATGTTGTATAATTTTAAAACGTATTAAAGAAGAAAATATTCAAGATAAAGAAGTAATAGAATTTATTAATCGTGAAAATCTTGTAGATGTAACTCCTGCTAAAAACGTTATACCAGTTGAAGATTTATCACAAACACAACAAATTGAGTTAGCGAGATTAAGTGAAGAAGAATTTATTGATTTAGCAGAACAAGCGAGTGTTTACACAGAGGTTGACAAAAATTCTAACGCATTAACATTAGGAAAACATAATGTAAGAACTGATGTAGATTTAAATTTAATTATTGAACAAATTAATGTTGTTAGCAAAAATAAGGCATATGTTTTATACCATTTTTCAAAAGATTCATTTAGATCTCAAACTATCAACGGTGTTTTTGATTTTACTGATTTTGACTACAATAATGATAAATTAGAAATTCAAGAAAATCCGGATAATGTTTATACCGAAGAGGATTTTATTCAAGACATTAAAAATACAAAATTGTATTTAGATGTTGAGCGTAAAATTCATCCAATTGAATTGCGCTGCGAACTAGTTAAAGCTGATACTGATTTTAATGTTATTGTTAACGCAATCAATGTAACATCAGATAAACACGCTTTTGTCGAATATAAACTAGAAAAAAACGAATATGTATCTTCCAAATTAGTTCAATTCTTTGATTTTCAATATGATAATGACAATAATAAAAAACTATATCCTGCTATGTCATACATTAATGGCGAAGTAAACGAACAAGAGCAAACATTAAACGAAAGATTAGAGCCACAAGTTGAAGAACAAAAACTATATCCATATAAAAATCCAAACCCATTAGGAACATTTTTCATTGTTGTTTTGATTATAGTAATTATTTGATCTTTAGTATTAGTTGGTTTATTCCTAAATTATTATTTAAAATAAACATCCAAAAAAATAAAGGTGGACAACAAAAATTAACATTGTAAAGTGTTAATTTTTTTGTACACAAACCATAGGGGTGGGGTATACCCCACCAAAAATCAAAAAAACGAAAAATTGAAAGGACTAAATATGTCAAGACATTTAAAAATGGAGGAATTCAATTTAATCTTTGAGGTTTACCAAAAACATGGAAAATCAGAAGCTATAAAAACACTTTGAAATATCTCTCCAAAAACAAAATTAGTTAAGAAAAAATATCTTGCAGTAAGAATTGCTAAAATAATAAAATATTATAATTTAGGCGTGAAAGAAAAATTATTAACTAAAAAAGGCAAAGACAGAAAACCAGGTAGCGGAAGACCTAGAAAAGAACCAAATTTTGATTGAGATATTTTTGACAGAAATGATCTAATTGAAATCGCAAAAAGATATTATGAAATAACAAACCAAAAACCCAAAAAAGAGAAAAAAGAAGAAGCTAAAAATTTAAAAATCCAATTTATTAAACTAGCATTGTTTTTTAGTCTTTGTAGACAAACCATTTCTAATGCGAAAGTTAAACAAAATACAGAAAAAACAATTCCTCATTCAAAGATTATAGTTGAAGCATTTGAAGTAAATAAAGGCAGATTTGGCAGAAAAAAGCTAAGTATTTATATATTTAATCAATATAATATACACATAAATGAGAGAACTTTAGGTAGATATTTAAATCAATTAAATCTTAAATGCAAGCTAAGACAAAAAAGAAAAAGAAAAGAAATTAAAAACACAAAATGTCAGATCCCAAATACCGTTCAAAGAGATTATAACGATAACCAAAATAGAAATATTTTCGCTACAGATGTTTCATACATAAATGCTCCAAAAGATGTAAGTGAAAATCACGTATATTTATCTGCTATCATCAATCACAAAACTAAAAAAATTGTGGGTTTTAGATTAAGCAAAAATAATAATCTAGATTTTGTTTTAGATAATATTAACGATATTCAAAACGAAAATTTTGATAAATTTATCGTTCATTCGGATCATGGTTTTCAATATACAAATCAAGAATACATTAATAAAATTATAAAATTCGGCGGGACAGTTTCAATGTCTAGAGTTGGAAATTCATTGGATAATAGAGAAATTGAATATTGATTTGGTGTTATTAAAACTGAATTATTAAATGATTTAGATTACACAAAAATTACCTTTGATGAATTAAATGATAAAATTAAGGAATATATTTTTTGATATAACAATGTAAGAATACAATCAAATTTAGGCTGAAAAACGCCACAACAAGTTGCTATGGCGTTCGCTAATTAAAAATGTTAATATATTTTGTCCATGTTTAAAACTGGATGTTTTTATTTATTTTTTTAAAAATATAATATATATTTTATACTATAAAATATATAGGAGAGATATGAGAAAATATAACGGACGAGACTATGTTTTAGATACTGTTGAGCAAGTGGTTAGACTTAAAAAAGAATACCACGAAAATTTATTAAATAATAAACCTGGTTCATTTACTGGTTTTAAAAAATTTGGCGGTTCATCAATTGGTAATATTTTTGAAACTGATGCTTTTAAAGGTCAATTTTTAGCATTTCTACATATGGCACGTTTATCAATGCCGATTTTTAAAAAAAAATATGTTAGAGCTGGTGAAGCAGTTGAACCAAAAGTTTTTAAAGTTTTAAAAGAGCGTTTTCCTGATTTAGATATCCAGCATATTATTGCTTCACAAGTTGGTTATGATTACTTTAAAGGACACCATGAAATTTTAGGAGGAGTTCCTGATGGTTTAATTCCTTCCAAAAAAATTGTTTTAGAAATGAAAAGTGTTCAGGCAAAAAAACAAGAAATTTGAGAGCAAAACAATAATATGAATGTCCCACTAGATTATCGTGCTCAAGCTGAATTATATGCTTATTTATTGGGTTATAAAGCATATTCGATTATAGCTGTATTTCTAGAAGACCAAGATTACGAAGACCCCGAAAATATTGATATTTATAAACGTAATATTGCTCAATATAATTTTAAAATTGATGAAATAAGGGCTAAAAAATCAGCAGATGAAATAGTTAAATTTTGAACTGATTATTCGCGTATTGGTGTAAGTCCGCGTTATGATTTGCGACGAGACAATAAGGTTATTCAATATTTAGAATGTCATAATGAACAAGAGTGAGAAAATTTGTTTAATCAATGAAAAAAAGAAGGTGATATTGATGAAGATATTGAATTTAAAGATGTTAGATAATGAAGTTAAAAAAAATTTAAAAATTATTAATTTTACTAAATTTAAAACTGCTTATACATCTCAACCTTGATTTATTTGAGCCCAAAGAAATGACTCTAATAATGTAAAAAATTTACCCCGTATAGATGCAAATAATTTTGCTCTTTATGAAATTCATAATAATACATCAAATAAAAATTTAGTCAATAAACACAATTTTAGCTCTTTTGAAGATTTTATATATGATGATGAAGCAGAAGATGATGTTATGCTTTCAATTGTCAGCGAAAAACAAAAAGAATTATTTTTATCTAACGAGTGAAATTACAAATTAGAAAATTCAAACAATTTATTTGCTAAAGCTCGACGTAAAAGTTTGGATTTTTTTATATCGCAATTCACTCATGATTTGAGTAATTTAGATGATTTTTATTTTAGTAAAACAATATTTAACAATGAAAATATTGATCAAATTCACGAAGAATGAAACAAATTTAAATTATCTAAAAAGCGTTTTATAATTGATCCTAGTTTTGTTTATTTTGTTGAAAATAACAACGTGAATTTTGCCATTAAAGCTAATGCAATGGCTTATGATATTAAAACTAAAACTTTATATTTTGAAAAATTTAAAAACAGTACAGAATTAATTGATTATCTTAAAACTTTTTATGTATATAATGTAGCCCAAAAAATGGAAATTGAAATTTATGATATTCAATATTTAATTTATAGTTCAAACGCTCAAGAATATAAAAAAGGTCAAATACCTTTTGTTTTTGTTGATGGTTTATGTGCAAGTAATAGTGTTGGTAGTGTTCAAAGAACAAGTGAGCGCAAAATTAAAGACAGTGAAGAAATATATTTAAAAAGTTTAATCAATAGTGGAATTGCGATGTCGCAAGGTTCATATTTTGATAAATTTAACAATACTAAATATTCAGGCAAAATAATTGAATCTATTGAAAATAATTTAATTTTCAATAATCCAACTAAATTTAAAGTAAAAGATTTTATTAATAAAAAAATTCCAATTGATTTAAAAAAATCAACTAAATCATTTGGTAATTTTGATGACAAAATTAATTCAATTATTCATGCATATAATTTGAATTTACCTACTTATGCCACCCAAAATGAACAACACGACTGAAGCTATGAATTTGATTCAGATTGTGAAGGTGATTTTGGCAAAAATCCTGATTTAAATATCATTAAAGATTTGATTTTAGGTGAAAAATATAAATATTCTTCAGGTAATAATGGTACAGCTAAACCTTTAAAATTTTTAGATGCGCAATATCTTAATTTACACCGTCAAATTGTCGATAATTTCTATCAATGTCCCAATTATTTTACAATTAATTCATTGAATTTACTCGCAAAATTAATGGTTAAAGACGCAAGAATTGTTTGGTATGATTACGAAGGTTTAAGTTCAATAATTACAATTTTTGATGGTTTAAAATCCTGAAGTCAAGTTCCACACCAAGTTTCACTAATTCTTACCCAAAACGGTCATAGACTTTTAGAGTTAAATACTTTAAAAGATCCTAAAAATCTTGAACTAATTGATTTAGTTGATGTCATTAAAGATGTCTACCAAAATCGCGCTGATATTTATGTTGTATTTAATAAAGGCTATGAAAATTCTCGTAACCTAGAAATTCGCGACATGGTTGAAATCAAATACCAAAATAACGATATAGATTTTATTAAAAAAATGAAACAAAAAGGTTTTAATTCATTTATTGAATTTGAATCTACTATTTTATATATTGTTAATAACACTTTTGATTTATTAGATTTTTTTACCAAAAATACACCTAATAGCAATGATTTAATTTTTGCTTCCAAATTTGTACAACATAACCAATATCACATTTTATCGCAATTAGGCCAACAACTTGATTTTAAAAATTTTGGTGGCGATATTGAAGAATATACAAAATTATCTAATAAAATTACTGATAAAGCCTTTAATGGCAAAATTAAATCGATTAGAATAATGGAGTTGTTGGGTTATACTAGCATAAAAAAAATTGAAAAAATTATTACTAAAACTAAAACGTATTTTAATTACCGTAATCAAATCAAAGAATATTCAACTTTAGAAGTTAAAAACGGTTCTATGGCATTAGAAATCGCTATTAATCGTAACAGTGGTAATACAAACGATGAACAATGAAACTATCTTTCACAAAAATTGAAAGAATATTGTCATAATGATGTTGTTGCGATGATTGTTGTTTATGAATTTATTCTTGCTTTTGTTGGGGATGTTTTTGCTGACATATATCAATACGAGTATAAAATTGAGCCAAAGCAATGTTTTGATGTAGATTTTATAACTAAAAAATTAATACTGAAAAATTGTGATAATGAATAAGTATAAAGATATTTTTATTACAACAACTGATACCGTATGTGGTATTGGTGGTCCAGTGAATTCGCAAACACTAGCTTTGATTTATGAATTAAAACAACGTCCTATTGACAAAAAAATAATTATATTAGTTGGTTCAATTGCCCAGGCCCAAAAATTTAGCCAATGAAATTCAAAGGCCAATGATCTAGCTCATAAATATTGACCAGGTAATGTTAGTTTAATTGTTAGTGGTCAGGGTTTTAGGATGCCAAACCAAAATTTATTAATTGAATTTTTACTAAAAAATGGGCCGATGTATGTTTCAAGTGCCAATATTTCAGGCAATAAACCTATTAATATAGAACAAGCTAGAGAATTTTTTCCTCAAATTAAACAAGTTTATAATTTTGGTTCAACTAGCGGCAAAGCAAGTAGAATATTCAATGTAGATACTAATGAATGAATACGATAAAGAATGTAAAAAAAGTATTTCAACTGAAATACTTTTTAATTTTGTGTTGTTGGATTTGAAACAACACGAACACGTTCTTTTGCGTAAGGCATTAGAGCCATAAATCTTGCTCTTTTAATTGCCAATGAAACTTTTCTTTGATCTTTGGCTGATAACCCGGTTAAAGCACGTGCTTTAATTTGACCGGTTGCTGTGACAAATTTACTTAATAAATCTGTATCTTTATAGTCAATGTAATTGATATTTAAATCAGCAATAAGACTTCTTCTACGTTTGTTGAATGCAGGTTTTTTGTTTTTAATTCTAGCCATTTTTTCTCCTTATTAATCTAAATCATCGAATCCCATTTTGTGTTTAGAATCTAATGAATTAATTGTATTTTCGTTATTTGGCGTAAATGAGAATTCATTTTCATTTTCTTCAGAGCCACTAAATTTTGAAATCGAACTATTAGTATTAGCGTTTTTAAATGAATAATTTGTATTACCATTATTGTTAATTCTATTCTCGCGTTGTTGACGTGATTCGAGTGAAGCGATATAATCTATTGTTACCTCAACTACTCGTACATTTTCACCAGCAGCATTTTTAAACGAACTAGTTGAAATTGAGCCTTCGATTGAAACTAACGAGCCTTTTGTAAGATATCTACTCATAAAATCGGCATTACCTCTTCACGCAACAACTGGAATAAAATCAGTTATTGGATCAGTAGATGTACTACGCCGCGAAATTGCAATGTTAGTGCGTGAGTAATTAACTCCACTTTGAGTTGTAAATGATCTAATGTCATTAGCAATTCGACCAACTAATAATACTTTATTCATGTTCGCTCCTTAAATTATTCAGTTTCGTTTTTAGGTGTTCTAACTTTTTTATCTGCATCAAATCTTTTTCTAGGTTTTTCGCCTGGTGTATATGTTCTTTTACCAGCTCAGGTTTTTCTTTCTTTACCATAACCTTTTTCACTGTCTAAATTAATCACAAGTTGTCTTCAAATTTCTTTTGAAATGTTACTACGACGCACAAATTCAGCAACTAAAGATGCTTGTGCGTTTAATTGAACTAAAAGATAAAGTGCTTGTGTTGAACGTTTGATTGGGTAAGCCAACTGTGTTCTTTCTAATTTTTCAGCTTTAGTGATGTTTTCTTTACCAAAAACACTCTCAACCAAATCAAAACCGACTTTTTCGTTTGCTTTAGGATCAAGAATCATCATAATTTCATATTTGTTCATTTTATCCTCCTTTTGGACTTCTGGGTCTAGCGACCAAGGAGTAATTATTTACTCTGCTAAATTATATATTAATACATTTAATTTAATTGGTAATAAGTTAATTTAATATGGATATTTTTCCATATTTAATTTTACATTAAAATAATAAATATTCATTATTCATGTAGTTGAATAAGACCTACAAAGGCATTAGTATATCCATCTAGTATTGCTGTTAATTGTTGTTCATCCATTTCATCTATTTTGTTAAGTAACTGACTTGGTTCTTTAGAAATGCCGCCACTTTCAATAAAATTTGTTGCTTGTGTAATTAAAATATCTAAATAATCTAAATATTTTTGTTTTAGACTTTGAATATTTTCGTTGCGATATTTATTTTTTGTTAAAGTATGAAAATTTTCAATTTCATTACTTATAAATTTTGAAGTATTTTCATCAATAGTGTCATAAATTTCTGTAAAAATTAATTTTTCTCAATTTAGTGCAAAGGTTGCTGAATTTAGATATAAATTTGCAAATTCGCTTGAACTTACATATTCTAAAAATAATTTTAATTTTTCTTTAATGGCAACATTATCTTTTCCTTTCGCTTTATTTAACTCTTGTTGTGCTTTATTTATTTGAGTTAAAAGTTGTTGCTGCAATTTTATTTGTTCATTTAATTGTTGTTCATTGAATTTGTTGATTGTATTAAGTATATTTTGTTCTAATTGTGTGGTGTTGGGAATTAATTGTGTTCATCTTTTGAAACTAAAAATAGTTTTTATTTCTTTAATTAATTCAATAGATTTTTGTTTTAGAGTGTTTAATGTCGTATTATTATCGTTATTATCAGTACCTAAATTTTGATCATTTTCTTGTTTTGGTTCATTATTTGTTTTGTTTTGGATCATTTTTTGAGTAATTTTATTGTCCGACTCAATATTATTTTGATTTGAATTAGAATCGGTTTGGTTAGAACTATGAGAATTTTGTGTATTAATTTGGTTTGTAGAGTTATGTTGTTGATTTACTTGCTTTGTATTATTCTTCTTTGAAGAATCGCTTTGAGTTTTATTATTTTTTTGGCATGATACCATCAAAAGTGGAGTAAATATAGTAGTACTTAATGTTAAAGTTAAAAAATGTTTTTTAATTTTCATTTGTGCTCCTTGGCAATTATTTTTATACACAAAATTATAATGATATAAATTATTTTTTTGCATTTTATCGCAACATTTCAATAATTTACTCGAAGATAATTCAGTAACATAATGAATATAGTCATTTTGTTTAATGATGGTAAACAAACTAATTATTAGTCAAAAAAAATATTTAGTGAATCAAAATACTGTATTTGCTTTATATTTATTTAATTTTATAAGTTAATTAAAATAATTTACATAATTAATTATAAAAATATAAGATAAAAAGTATTCTTTAATATTAATTATTTAAAATAAGAATAATAAATATTAAGTTAAGAGGTAGTATGCAAAATAAAACTCATACAATTAAATTTATGGATTTTTGTTCAGGAATAGGAGGTGGTAGACTTGGTTTGCAAAATAATGGTTTAGAATGTGTAGGTCATAGCGAAATAGATTTAGATGCTCAAAATACATATAATATTATTTTTGGGCTAGGCAAAAATTATGGTGATTTGATGCAAATAGATATTGATAAATTACCAGATTTTGATTTTATGATTGGAGGTTTTCCTTGTCAAAGTTTTTCAATAGCCGGTAAAAGAAAAGGATTTGAAGACTACAGAGGGACTATAATTTATGGTTTAATAGACATATTATTCAAGAAAAAAATTAAATATTTTTTATTTGAAAATGTCAAAGGTTTACTTAATCATAATAAAGGTCAAACTCTAAAAATTATTATTGAAAAACTTCAAAGTGCAAATTACAATGTATATACACAAGTGTTGAATAGTAAAGATTTTGGTGTAGCTCAAAAAAGAGAAAGAATTTACATAGTTGGAATCCGAAAGGATATTGATAATTTAAAATTTAATTTTCCGCAACCAAAGTCAATAAAATATAAGTTTAATGATTTTATTGACCCAGAAAATAATTTAATTTTTGATCATAATAATTCAACATTTAAAAAATATCTAGCAAATAAATATAATCAAAATAAATATTCTATTGATTTTATTTTAGGTTTAAATAACACCGTTATTGATACAAGACAATCCGATTTAAGAATATACAAAGAAATTTTTCCTACTTTGCGAACAGGTCGTCATGGACTTTTATATGTTAAAAACGGAATAATTAAAAAATTGAATTCATATGAAGCGTTAATGCTACAAGGTTTTCCAAAAAATATTTGTACGAAAATAAAAAAACACTATAACATTAACGAAAATAAAATTTTAAGTCAATGTGGCAATGCGATGACTGTTAGTGTAATTGAAGCAATAGTTAGAGAAATGAAAAAGGTATTCTAGTGGACCAATTTAGTCAAAAAAAATATAATTTAGTTCAATTAGGCTCAGAAATTGCTAAAAATGGCTTTAAAACTGAAAAACATATTATTGATAAATTTAATAATTGAGAAAATGATCGAGACACAAAAAATTGATTAATACATATGGGTTATGAATTAAACAAAATAGAAAAAATAAATGCAAAATTATTATTTGGTTTTAAATCTGATATTAAAGTAGTTATTAAAATAAAATTAAAAAACGAAATAATCAGCGAAAATGTGCAAGTTAAACTTGTTAGTAACCAACGAGGTTTTAATCAAGTTGATAAAAGATGACTTAAAAGTTATAAACAGATGTGAAATATTCCAGAAAAAATTTATCAAATTTTTGCTTATTATACTGGTGAATTAAAACCTTACAGACAAAATACAAATAATAAGAAAAGAATGTTTGCAAATGAATTTAATGAAGATGAACAAAAGATTTTTTTAAATTGAATAATATTTAATAAATTACAAATAATTAATGACATATTAAAAGGTTCGGGTGAAAATAGTGTAGATTGATTTTTAATTGTTCAAAAATCAGTTAATACGAATATATATCTAATTAAAAATATTGATGAAGTAATTGAATATTATTTGGATTCGGGTGAAGTTGTCATTACAAAACGGGGTCAATTAAAATTGGTAAAATCACAATGCAAAGAAAAGGTGGTGATCGTGGTCGCAAGAGCGCTAATATGTTGCAATTTAAATTAAATCCGGCTGAATTAATTGAAAATGAAAAGAAATAAATATTTAACTATGATTTAAAAATTAAAAATTTATTCTCAATTTTTTAATTGAGTTATTTATTCGATAACAAAAACAAATATGATACATTTATTAGTATGAGTAAATTAGTAATTGTTGAGTCACCTAATAAAGTGGCTACTATTAAAAAATATTTAGGCGGAGATTATGAAGTAATTGCTTCAGTAGGCCATATCACCAAATTATCAACTAGGTCGTCAGGCGATACTATTATGGGGATTAAAATTAATGAATGAGAACCCGTTTATATTTTAGATTCTACTAAAAAAACAATAGTTAAAAAATTAACGAGTGCTGTTAAAAAGGCTAGTGAAGTTTTAATAGCTACTGACCCCGATCGTGAAGGAGAAGCAATTGGTGATCATTTGGTTCATTTTTTAAAGTGTGAAGATAAATATAAGCGCATTAAATATAATGAAATAACTAAAGATGCAATTTTAGCAGCAATTGCTAAACCTTTAACCTTAGACACCGCTTTAATTGATGCTCAAAAAGCACGCCGAATGCTTGATCGAATAATTGGTTTTAAATTAAGTAAACTGATGAAACAAAAATTATCAAATTCGCCCACTAAACCATCAGCAGGCCGGGTGCAATCAATTGCTTTAAAATTAATCGTTGATCGTGAAAAATTAATTGAAGCATTTATTCCTCGTCAATATCATAAAGCAAGCGCTTTATTAAATACAGATTTAAAAGCTGATTATTATAACGAAAATAATCCTAGCGGCGAAAAAGATTGAATTTATCCAGAACAAAAAGAACAAAAAACACAATTAATTTGAGCCAAACCTCAAAATTTAATCGTGCAAGATATTAAACAAAACCAAAAGAAAATGCCAACTATTACTCCACTTAAACAAGCAGTTTTATACAAAAAATCTCCTTTTTCTTCACAAGCCACACAACGAGCAGCCCAAAATTTATATGAAGGTTATGGCGATGGTGGTTTAATTAGTTATCCACGTACTGATTCGACAAGATTAAGTCAACATTTTATTGATAATGCTCGTCAATATATTTTAAATCGTTATGGTGCTGAATATATTGCTCAAGATATTAAAGGTTTTTCAGGTGATCAAGATGCCCACGAAGCAATTAGACCTACTGACGTTAATTTAACTCCTGATTTAGCTAAAGAAAAATTTAATTTGAATAATTATGATTACCAAATATATAAATTAATTTATGAACATACTTTACAAGCTTTAATTACTCCTCCGTTAAGAATGTCTAAACTATATATTTTTGACAAAAATGGCTTACAGTTTCGTCTTTCATGCAGCAAAATTTTATTTCAAGGATATTATGTAGTTAAAGGCGAAAAAGAAGAAACTAGCGATCCTAACTACCAATTAAATCAAGTAATTGACGTAATTAAATTTGAAATTAGCGATCACCAAACTAATCCACCTGCTCGATACAGCGAAGGTTCTTTAATCGAAGCATTAGACAACATTAAAGTTGGCCGTCCTTCAACATTTGCCTCAACAGTTAAAATTGTTTTAGATCGTCAATATGCCGAAAATATTTCTGGTGCACTTAAACCAACCGAATTTGGTCGTATTGTTATACATAAATTAATTGAATCTTTTCCAAAAATTATTGAAGAAAATTACACAGCTCGTGTTGAAGAAGAATTAGATTTAATTGCGCAAAGTAAAATTAGTCTCAAACCAATTATGCAAGATTTTTGAGAGAGATTTAATAAAGTTTATAATGAAGCTGAATTAACAATGGAACATACGCAAATTTCGTATGAATATGCTAATGAAATTTGTCCTAGCGACCAAGGTGATTTAATTATTAGAACTAATCGTTTTGGTAATAAATTTATTGGTTGCAAAAATTTTCCTAGTTGTAAATTTGCCAAAAATTATGAAAAAAAATAAAAATTTTAGCCTTAAAATTAAGACTATTTTTTTATTGTTTTAAAAAATAAAAATATGGAAAATTTAGCCACTATGCTCATATTTAGACTTAAAAAGCAAAAAAATTGTTTTTTTTTTTTTTTTTTTTGCGTGATTTTTGTGTAATATAACATTTGCATATAACTATATATCATATAGTTAGGGAAGGAAAAATGAAAAAAAGAATTTTAACAACTCTTGTACTAGGAGCAACAGCTGCTACAACAACAGCAGGAGTTGTTGCAACATTGGAATTAAATTTAGAAAAAGATATCCAACCACAAATAAGTTCACAAGCCTTACAAAAAAAAGTAGGTGAATTAAAAGCTGAGGATATTAATTTTTACTATAAAGGCAAGCGAATTGATCCAAGTCAATACGGTGTAACAATTTCGTCATTAAATTTTGACAAAGTTAATGGGGTTGGTATTTCGAGTGTAAACTATAACTTTAGTGGTCGTGTTCGTCGTCGTGATATTAGTGTTGATTTTCAAACTAGTGGTTTTGCAACAGCTAAAGATGATTTAAATGATTCAAAAGTAGTCGGAATTGGGGATAGCAATTTAACAGCGTCGCATTTTGTTGAAAAAATCAATGAGTTAAACAAGAAAGCGGTTCAAGATCAAAATGAAGCTTTAAATTTGGCAAAAACATTAATTGGGGGAATGCCAAATCAAGATCAATACAATTATCAATTTAGCGAAATTAACTATGATGAAAGCGAAAATGTAAGTTTTAAAGTTAAAGCAAGTTATAAACTGCAACCCAATGATAATTTCGAGCGCACAATTACAATACCAGCATCACAATTTTTAGCTCAAAAACAACACAATGAGAATTTAGCAAACGAATATAAAGAATTAAGCGAGCAAGTTCAGCAATGAATTAATGATAATTTAGGTCCTGAAAAATATGCTCATGATGTTAAAAACCCATTGGAAAAAGTAAAACAAACTCAGGATAAATTAGCCTTACCAAATGTTGATAATCCACCAAGTGAAAATACCATTATCGCTGCTAAAAAAGCATTACAAGAAGCATTTGACAAAGCAAAAGTTGCCAAAGCGGTTTTTGATCTTGAACAAAAACAGACGCAATTACGCGACTACGAAATTAATAATTTAGCCAACAATCCTAATGCGCAACGTGTTATTGAACAAGCATTAGCTAATTTTTCGCGTAGCAATATTCCGGATGAAGATGTCAATAATGTTGCTAAATACAATGAATTTATTCAAAATTTAGACAATGCATTAAAAACTGCTACTCAAATTCAAGATGCTAAAGATAATTTTGACGAAGAATTAAAAAATAAATTTCAACCTTCACATTTTGGCGTGGATAATAAAACAAAAGATGATTATGAAAATAGAGTTCAAGCAATTATTAATAATTTAAACGCTGAACAAGCTAAAAATTTAGATCCTCAACAAGCAATTAAGGCATATGAAGATGCCAAAAATGGTTTAGCTCAGCTAAAACAAAATTTTGATTCTACACGCAAAGATGTAATTGCTCAATATGAGCAAGCATTGGCTAATTTAAATACATCTAAACAAGCAATGGATAATATTGGCCAATACGCAAAATTACAAAAAGATATTGAAGACTTGGTTAAAGCCAAAAATATTAGTGTTGATAAAGCAAATAATTATGCTAATACAACTCTAGAAAATATTAGTGAACAAACTAAAGCTTTAAACGATTTTAACGAATCTATACCTGCACAAAAAATGGCATTAGATGAAGCTAAACAAAATTATGATGAAGCATTACAAAGAGTAACTCAACTTAAAGATGATCCTAAATATGCAGATTTTAAAGCTGATTTAGAAACTTTAATTAATGATCAAACTGCTAAAATTGCTCAAGACATCACAGATAAAACTATTGATGTTGCCAAATACAATAATGCTGCTGCAGCTTTACAAGCAATTTTGATTAAAGGAGCTAAAGATCGCTTTTTAGCATTAAAATCTAAAACAAATAAAATTATTAATACACCTATAAATAATTTTGATGCAATAGATACAAAATTACAATCACTTAGTGATGATTTAAGTGATAAAGTGGCTAAATCTAATAATTTAGTAGAAATTGAAAATTATTATGATCAATTAGGTCGTGCAAATGATGTAGCGAATAAACAAAAAGAATTTGCGAATAAATTTAATGAAATTGTTAATTTAGCCGCTCAAGATCAATATCACCACATTAAAAATGCAATTACTTCTTTAATGGACCCATTAAAACAAGAAGTTTTAGCATCTAATGATGTAGATTTTATTACCCAAAAAATAAATGAATTAAATACTCAAAACTTTAGTCAAAAAGTTAATGATGCTAAAACTAAATTTAATGCAGTTGAAGCCAAAATTAATGAATTAAACCATTTAAAAGACACTGAATATGCGAATTATGAGCAAGCAAAAGCAATTATTCAAGATGCGGTTAATAAATATAATAATACAACATTGGTTTCAGATTCTATTGATGCCCAAATTAGTGACAAAAACCCATTAAATACGCAAAATTACGATAATATTATTGCTCAATTAGATTCACAAAAAACAAAAGCCGATGAAGTTAAAACTGCTAATGACGAATATAACACAGAATTTGCCAAAGTTTTTGGTGAAGCTAATTTTGTTGGCTATCAAGGAGCTAAAACTAAATATGATCAAAGTGTTGAACAAATAAAACAAACACTTGCAAATGCCCTTGTTCAAGCTCAATTGAATAGTGCTCAAATTGTTCAAGCTTATAATAATGCTACGCAGGCTCTAAAAGACGCTAAAGAAGCAATTGCTAAAAATAAAACAATAGATGACTTTAACAAAAAAGTTGCTGAATTAAACGAATTAAAAGCAAACTTAAATAAAGCTAATAATGCTCAAGCTTATCAAAATTTAGTTGCTAATATTGATCAAGCAATTGAACAAGCAAAACAAAACGTTGATTTTAATAATAATTTTGCCAGAGTAAATGAAGATCAAATTCAAGAACAAATTGAAATATTAAATAATGTCAAACAAGCAATCTCAACTAAACAAAACGCTATTGATCAAAGAATTAATTTATTCAATAATCCAGGTAAAAGTGAAATACAAAAATTAATTGCTAATGATATTGATAAAGAAACTACTCCATCAGCTACAAATGACAAAAATTTAGTAAAACAATTTTTAAATAACGAAATCGCTAAGGCTCAACAATTAATAGCAGATGTAAATGCTAATGATTATGGCACTTTAGATGGCGTTGATGCTTATTGAAAAGCATATACTGAAGCTAAAGTTATTTTAGATAATGCATTATTAGACGCAAGAAAACAAATTGATACAATCGATGAAGCAAAACACCGTTTATTAGATTATGAACACAATTCGCAAAATGTAATTCCTGGCTTTATAATGGATTGAAATGATCCAAAATATGATCAAATTAAAGCTGATTTAGATAAAGTAATTAAAACCGAAGATGCTAAATGATTACCAATAGCACGTCACAATTTATTAACTGTAGATGTTAAACAAATTCAAGATTCGATTGATAAAATTAAACAGGCATATAACAAAGCGCGTTTAGATAAAGCTAAACTTGATTTTGATACTGAATATAATGATATCGCTAATGTATTCCAAAAACCAGTTGACGATCAAAGTCAAAACAATAAATATGAAACTTTGCGCAATAAAATTATTGAGCAAATGAGTCCAATTAAAGCTGAAGTGGATGTGCTTAATGTTGATAATACAATTAAATATCAACAAGCAGACGCAAATGTCAATAAAGTTAATGAACTTCAAAATTCACTAGCTGATATTAAAACAAAAGCAAATGAAGCTAAAGACGCTTTTGATAAATTACAACAACAAATTGACGAAGCTCAAAATTTAATTAATTCAACCTACACTCAAACTAATAATCCAAAAGCATATGAATTAATTAATAATGCAATTAACGATAATAAACCTTCAACCATTGCAGCTGAAAATGTTTTAGATCCTCAAATTTATGAACAAAAAACAAACGCTTTAAAACAAGCGATTGCTCAAGCTAATGAAATTAGTGAGGCTAAAAAAGCGTACGAAACTGAATTAGCTTCTAAAACTATAATAGAAAATACTTTACCAGAAACACAATCTTGATACAATGCTGAAATTGAAAAAATTAAACAAAATTTAGATTCAATACTAAATGCTTTAAATGATACTAAAGCTCAAGATTATGTTGCAAAGGTTAAAAAAGCATACACTGATGCTCAAAAAGCATTAGATACTTTAAAAGACCAAATTCCACTTAAATCTGCACAAGAAAAATGACGTCAAGCATTAGATAAAATTAAACAAAAACAAAAAGCTTTAGGTGTAGATGCTAAACCTCAACTAAAAGGTTTAAATAAACAAATTCAGGATTTAATTGATCAATCTAGTCAAGATGTTAAACATAATTTAAACCCAAATCCTTACCAAAATGTTTCAATCGATACCATAAAAAACCAGACAAAATTACTAGATGATTTTGCTAATTCTGTTGAGCAAAAAGCAGATGTCATTAACGAAGCTGAACAAGTTTATCAAAAAGCAAAAATTGAATTAGAAAAATTAATTGCTGATGATAAATACAAAACACAACATCCAGAATTAGAGCAAATCAAAACTCAAGCAGAAAATGCTATTTCAACTGCTCAAAACAATGAGAGTGTTAATGCTAAAACATATAATGATCAAGCTCAATTAATAATAAATTCAGCTATCGATCAAGCTAATGAAAGATTTAATGATTTAGTTAAAGCCGCAAATGAATTAATTAAAACTAACGATTTAGCCAACAATCAACGCTATGACAATATTAATCAAACATTGCGTGATAAAATAGCTGAATTACAAGCTAATTTACCTAATAAAACTCACGATACAACAAAAGATAAAGTTGAAGAATTAAAACAAAAAATAAATCTAGCCCAAGATCAATATGATGCTTTAAATAAAGCAATTGAACAAGCAAAAATAAATAAAGCTAAAGCTGATTATGAAGCAAAAAAAGCGCAACTTGATAATGAAATAAATTCTTTAGATGAATATCCTAAAACCAAAGAGTATGCTCAAAATCAAATCAGTGAAATTAATCAACAATTAGTTGCCAAAATTGCACAATTAGACGCTGATGCAAACACAACTAGCGAGCAAAAAATTGCGGCATATAAGGAATTTGATACTAAACTAGATGAATTACAAGCTCAATTAGCTGCTAAAAAACAAGAAGAAACTAACGAAGCTAAAGCTGCTTATGAAACTAAATTAGATGAGTTAAATGAAAAATTAACTCAAAGTCAAGACCCAAGTCGCAAATATATTAAAGATAAATTAGATACAGATAAAAATGCCATTACAAATTCAATTACTCCTAATTCAACTCCAAAAGCATATAATGATGCTGTAGGTAATATCGACACGGCCTTAAATTATGCAAACGAGCAATTTCCTATTGCGGATGCGAATAAAGCTGCTGTTGAAGCATATGACACTTTAAAACAACAAGTTCAACAATATTTAGATAATGATCTAGGTGCTGATAAAGCTGAATATAATAAAATTAGAAAAACTCTAGCTGATGTTAAAAATGCTCAAGATGCTAAAGGCTCAGCAACTAATGATCCATATCCTAAAGCTAACGCTGCTAATGAAGCTAAAATTCAATTACAACAATCTTTAGATGAAGCTAAAAAACAAAAAACTTTAATTGATGCTGCTAAAATGGAATACGATAAACAAATCACCTTAATCGATTCTTTAGTTACTAAACCAGAATATATCGCAGCAAATCAAGTTGATACATTAAATGCCCAAAAAAATAGTTCACAATTAGCAATTCAACAAGCCCAAAATAATAATTCAATTCAAGCTAGCGATTATAGCGATGAAGTTGATAAATTAAAACCAGCAATTCAAAACGCAGCTGTAGCTATATATAATGATTTAAATAACAAAGTAGACGAATTAATCAATAATGATAATTTAGGTGGTAAAAACCAATATCAAAATGTTATTAATGATTTAAACATGGCTAAGCAACAAAATGATGCCAACGGAACTAATAATGCTAATCCATATGAAACTATCAACCAGGCATATGATAATTTGAATTCAGCTTATAATAAAGCACTTGATGATGCTTTAAATATTGCAAATAATCAATTTAATACAGATAAAGCAGCTGCTGTTGCTCAAAAAGATGCAACTAACGATGCATATCAAAGTGCTAAACAAAGTTATGAAAATGAAATTAATCGTTTACAAGGTGATGTTGACTCATTAAATGCGCAAAATGATAAGAATGCTAAACGTAAAGCAATTGAACAGGCAATAGATGATTTGGCAGCTGCTAAAACTAAATTTGCTAATGATATAGCAGCTATGGATGCTGCTAAAAAAGCTGAATACGACAATAAAGTAAATGAATTAAATGATTTGGCTTCAAAATTAAATGCTTATCCAGATGCTAAGAGAGAATTATTAAACGCTTTAAAAGCTAGCGATGAAGCTGTTGGACGTGATACTGATGGTGCTGATAAATATCCTTTAGCCAATAAAGCTAAACAAATTGCTCCTAATTTTATTGCTCAATTATCAAAATTAGAACAAGCAATAACCAAAGCTAAAACTCAAACTTCACAAGCTGCTAAAGCCGAGTATGAAAAACAAAAAGATGCTTTACAAGCTATTGAAGTAGGCACTAATAATGCTTATAATCAAGCTAAACAAGATTTAAACACTAAGATTAGCGAAATTCAAAAAATGTTGGATGAGCAAATTGCTCAAGCTAATGGTAATTTAGATGACCAACGACAAGCTTATGAAGATGCTAGTGCAAAAATAGAAGCGGCCAAAAATGCGTTTGAAACTGCTAAAACTAATTTAGATCAAGCTAAAAAAGATGAATATAACCAAAAAGTAGATCAAATTAATACCTTAATTAATGCTTTAAATGAATATCCTGATGCGCAAACTAAATTGCGTGATGCATTAAATAAAGCTGATCAAGCTGTAGGTCGTGATGCTAATAATGCTGATAAATATCCACTAGCTAATAAAGATAAACAAATTGCACCTAATTTTATTACTCAAAATCAAGATTTAGACACAGCAATTAATGAAGCAAAACAACTTGCAAACACCAAAGCAAACCAAAATTATGGTGTACAAAAAGCAAAAATAGACGCAATTGCAGCCGATCAAGCAAATGAACCTTATGCTGAAGCTAAAAATGAATTAAGAAATAAAATTAATGAAATTAATAATAATTTAAATAATGCTTTACAAAATGCTGGTGATAATTTAGACAA
Source organism: Mycoplasmopsis phocirhinis (assembly GCF_004216495.1). NCBI lineage: Bacteria > Bacillati > Mycoplasmatota > Mycoplasmoidales > Metamycoplasmataceae > Mycoplasmopsis > Mycoplasmopsis phocirhinis. Next base: position 258,508 of record NZ_CP034841.1, read on the forward strand.
AAAACGTGATTTATACGAAGATGCACAACGCGATCTAATTCAAGCACAAAAAGACTTTGAAAATGCTAAAAACGAAAAAGAAAAAGCAAAATACGAAGCAGAAGTAAATAAATTAAATACTCTAAAAAATGATTTAGATGCTTATCCAGCTATAAAACAACAACTACAAAATGCTTTAGATAATGCTAATAGTGTGGTGGGTAAAAACGATTCAGCTTATGATTCATCAAAAGCAACAGCTGATAATTTTAGAAACGAAATTCCTAAAATTAGTGCTGCAATTAATAAAGCTCTTGAAGATGCTAAAACGCAAGCTGAACAAAATTATAATAATGCTAAACAAAGTGCCGACAATGAATCTGCAAACACTACCGATCCAAGCTATAAACCACAAAAAGATGCCTATGATGCTAAATTAAACCAAATTCAAGCAGAATTAACTACTGCTTTAAATGACGCCGGTCAAGATCCAGCTAAAATCAGAAAAGCATACGAAGATGCAACTAAAAAACTAAATGATGCTAAAGCTGAATTTATTGCTGCTAAAAACAGTGAACAAGCACAAAAAAATCGTGAATATATCGAATTATCTAAACAAGTACAAACTTATTTAGATAGTACTTTAACCAGTGGATATGAAGATATAGATAAAACATTAAAAACAGTTAAAGATCGCACTGATCTTACTAGCGGTTTGAATAAAACTCCAAGTTTAACTCAAGTTCAAAATGATATAAGAGATTTAACTAATGCGTTTAACACTGCCAAACAACAACAACCAATTAGAGCTCAAAAATTAAGGGATAAAAACGCTAAAGATGCTCAATATGCTACAGCTCTAAATTCATATAATGATCCATTAAATTCAAATTTAAAATCTTATTTATCAGGAGCTAAAACAAACGCTCAAACAGCGCTTGATAGTGTTTTAAATAACCCTAATTCTACAACTCAACAAATTAATACAGCTTATGATACATATAATACTGCTTTAACAAACGCAATTAATGCTGCTTCACAGGCATTAAATGAATTTGATACTAAAAAGCGTGAAGTTCAAGCTGAAATTAATAAAGCAAGTTTTAAAACTACATTACAAAATGAATTAAATGCACTTAAACCACAAGTTAATAACAAACAAACAGTTATATCTAATTTAGAACAAATTAAACAAAAAGCAATTAAGCAAAAACAAAGAGAAGATGCTAGAGCTGGTGCTCAAGCATACTTAAATAGAATTACTTTATCTTCTAAACAACAAGATAAAACTAATTGACAAAACATTATCAATTCAAATACTGCTGAACCTAGCGCAATTACGCAAGCCTTTGATCAAGTCAGGGCATATTTAAGCCAAATGCAAAATACGGCTAAAGCTAATATTAAGCGTTTGTTAGCTAATGGTAGCAACCCTGAACCTTATTTTAGAGAAAATACTAACCGAGCAAATAATAATGCAAATACCGATAGTGAATATGAAGTAGCTTCAGGCTATGTTAATAGTAGAATTAAATATTTTATTGATAACGAGTTAAAACGAAATTTAACAAATCAATTCGATGCTCAAACTCAAAGACGTTTTGAATTAGACCCAAATATAGCAACACAGCAACAAGTAGTTGATAAAATTAGCGAAGCTCGTACATTATTAAACGCTTACAATGCATTAGGTAATTTGATTAACACTAGATTGGCTGGCGATCAAAATTTAATAAACAAATACAATGTTAAAAAAGATGAAAACGATAAAACCTTAGCCAAATTCAATACAATTACTCAAGAAGTTAATAACGAAATCACCACTAGACGTAATGAAGCTCAAAGCATTTTAAACACTATTCCACAGCGTTTAAAAGATCAACATCCTGATTGGCAACAACGTCTTGGCAATCCTGTAACAAGCAATAATAATGTTAAAAATGTTGGTGAATTAAATGTTTTAATTGATGAACTAGATAAATTCTTTGTAATTACATCAAGTTCAAAAGGTAATCCAGAAACAATAAATTTACAAAATTCAAATTCAATGGCAAAAACAAATGTTATATTTAGTCGTATTCCAAAAGTATTTAATGGTAAATATTTATATGCTGTAGCTAAATATAACAATAATTACATTGTTTCACAGTCTAGGTCAGCCGAAAGAACTCAAGATGATATTAATCGATTTACTAATAACGGTTATGTGTTTAATTTCCCTGCTTCTAAAGCAGCTAATAAACGAAATGGAGAATACCATTTAGAAACTGTTATTTATAGCGATAATCAAAATTTAACTGATAACGAAGTATTAAGCATTGCGAATTCAACTAATTCAACAAATAAAGCAATTAAAGAAAATGAAACTAATAATAATTATCAAGCATTTAATGTGATGGGTGCTGCTGAAATAGTTGCCAACAATGTACGTGCAACATTCACATATGATAAAAATATTAATTGAGAAAACACAGTTGGTTGAAATTCAATAATAGAAAAAGGAACACCGACCACGGTTAATATTAGTGGTTTTACAACTAAAGGTTTAGATTATTCCGTTCCGAATTTAAAAATAAAATTAAAAGGTAAGGCTCGTACTGGTGAATTACATAAATTTGAAACACCTAGATTTAATCAAAAAATTAATTATTCATATAATAATAAAGATTTAGTTCACGATTTAGATTTAAACCTAAATAGTAAAAACATTACTATAGATAACAGCGGTAATTTAAGTTTTAATTTTAGAGTTAGTGATCTTAAAGCCGGTTATAAATATGAAATAGAACAAATAAATGTTAGTGCTACTCCAAAGAATCGACCTATCCAGTATACTGAATATATTTGGTATAAAAACCAACAAAATAGCAATATTTCTTATGATCAATCATATCGTTATACCGAAAATAACACCGAAGTGCCAGCTTATATATTTTCTTTATCAGCTAATGAATCAAATAGACTTTGAAGTTTAAAATACGGTGAAACAATTTCTACTAATCGATCAGCTTCCTTTTATTCAAACACAGATAATGATATAGATGATGCTTGAATTACTAGAATTTATTTCAATAGTATCGATATGGGGGATTTTTCTAAAATATTTAACTATTTAATTTCTAAAGTGCCTAATACCGCTAAGTCATATTCGCCTAAAGAATACTATAACACCACATTTCAAGAAGAGCACTTGAATTTAAGAGAAAAATGAATTGATCAAATATCGCAAGTTGTGGCAGAAGCGTTTGAATATTTAGTACCAACGAATGATTATTCAAAAATACCAAACGATACTACCAAACAATATGGTACAACAGCTAGAGATAAAATCGGCTTTTCAACTTCTTCAATTCAATTGGGAGCATTATTAAATAATAATTCACCATATTATAAAATTGATAATTTACGCAATAATAATAATAATAATAATGTGTTATATCCTATCGTGGGTGGTCAATTATTACGTCAATATGCTGCCACAGATAATTCAAAAGAATCTAATGCTAAATTAGCTCGTTTTTTAAATACCGGAGACGGACGATACTACGCATTATATTTAACTAATGAATTAAACAATTTATATGGTTTTAATAACGAAGCCCGAAATTTAAATAATACTCGTGGAGGTTATGATACATTCTGGTATGGAAGACAAAGAAATCGTTCTGGCAATTTAACTAAACGTTCTTCATATGTAGTAATGAAAGAAGCATTAGAATGAATGGTTGATTATAACGAACCTAATTTTGATGAAAATATCCAAAGATAATTTAAATTAACAACAAAAAAGACAATTGAAAAAAATTGTCTTTTTTTAATTAAAATATTTGCGTACTTCTAAATAAGTTTTCATCAAAATTAGGTTCGTTATAATCTAATAATCACTCAAGTGCTTCTTTAGCAGTAACATAATTTCCTTGCAAAATGAAATTTCTTAACTCATCTTTTTCTCTTCCGTACCAAAAAATATTTTCTTGACCTGATTTGTTAACTGCATCACGCACAGCATTAGTAAAACCATATTCATTATTTAATTGATTTGAAAGTCTTAATGCGTATAAATTAAGCTCATCAGTGTTTAAAAATCTTCTTAGTTTGTCATTTGATTCTTTTGAACGATCACCAGGATTCCGCAATAAAGTCGAACCACCTAGTATAGGTAATAATTTAGCCCCTTCACGTAAAAATGCCGAATCATTTCGGTAAATATCTGATGAAACTTGATCTGGTTGTAATGCTCCTATTTGAACAGATGATGTTGAAAAACCATAGTGGTTATTTCTACCGGTATAATAATCTTTTGTTAAGTCATTTAAAATTTTAAATTTGATATTACCTTTTGATATATCGTTAAAAGTATTAGCTAATACTTGTGAAATTTGATCAATTCAACGTTGTCTTAAGTTTAATTTCACATCTTGAAATGTTGCATTGTAATATCTATTAGGGTCGTAATTTTTTTGTGTATCCGGAACCAATGAACTTAAATAATTAAATAAAACTGAAAAATGACCCATATCGAGATTATTAAAATAAACTCTAGTTATTCATTGACCAGTTAATTGGTTATCATATCAATGACTAAAATATGCTGATCTATTAGTAGATGCTGTTACGCCTTTATTTAAACTAAATAACTTATTCAATTCACTTGAGGTTAAACTAAATACATATGAAGGTACTTCGGTGTCATTTTGGTTATATGTATATGATTGATTGTATAAAATATTACTATTTTGTTTATCTTTGTGTCAAATATATTCTTTATATGCAACCGGACGATTTGATGGCGTTGCTTGGATGCTTATTTTTTCAACTTGATATTTATAACCGGCCTTTAAACTATTTAATTTAAAACTAAAACTTAAATTATCGTTTTGCACATTTATACTTGGATTTAAAATTGTAATTTCAGCAACATCATCTATTAATGCTTTGTTGTTGTGACTCGTATTATATCTTTTGCCAAAAACCGCTGTTTCGGCTTTACGTAATATTCCTGTTTGAGCTGTTCCTCTTAATTTAACTTTTAAACTGTTTTGGAAAAAGTTTAAACCTGTGGTTTTAAAACCACTTACAACTACATTGGCTGGTGCTCCTTTTTGAATTAATTCTCTTCAACCAATAGTTACATCTCTAGTTAGGTTGTTTTCATAATTAAATGTAGCTTGCACATTATGTGCTACTATTTCAGCAGCACCAATAACACTAAATGCTTGATAGTTATTGTTATTTTCATTTTCTCTAATCGCTTTATTTATGGATGTTAAAACTTGTTGATCATTAAGGTTTTGTGAATCGCTATAAACTATGGTTTCTAGATGATATTCTCCATTTTGTTTATTAGTAGCTTTAGAATATGGAAAATCAAATATATATCCATTTCCGCTATTAAATTTAGCTCTATCTTCACTTGTTTGAATCGCTAATCTAGGAGTTGAAATTATATAATTATTATCATTAAGTTTAGCTACAGCATATAAATATTTACCATTAAATACTTTTGGAATACGACTTAGACCTACATCTACATTGGCTTTGCTATTCACCTTTTGTAAATCAATAGTTGAAAATCTTCCCTTAGATGAAGTTGTAATTACAAAGAATTTATCTAGTTCATTAATTAAAGCGTTCAATTGACCTGCATTTGCGTTAGTATTAGTAATAGTTTGATTCCAATTAGGGTGTGTATTTTGTATTCGCTGTGGAATAGTGTTTAAAATGCTTTGAGCTTCATTACGTCTAGTGGTGATTTCGTTATTAACTTCTTGAGTAATTGTATTGAATTTGGCTAAGGTTTTATCGTTTTCATCTTTTTTAACATTGTATTTGTTTATTAAATTTTGATCGCCAGCCAATCTAGTGTTAATCAAATTACCTAATGCATTGTAAGCGTTTAATAATGTACGAGCTTCGCTAATTTTATCAACTACTTGTTGCTGTGTTGCTATATTTGGGTCTAATTCAAAACGTCTTTGAGTTTGAGCATCGAATTGATTTGTTAAATTTCGTTTTAACTCGTTATCAATAAAATATTTAATTCTACTATTAACATAGCCTGAAGCTACTTCATATTCACTATCGGTATTTGCATTATTATTTGCTCGGTTAGTATTTTCTCTAAAATATGGTTCAGGGTTGCTACCATTAGCTAACAAACGCTTAATATTAGCTTTAGCCGTATTTTGCATTTGGCTTAAATATGCCCTGACTTGATCAAAGGCTTGCGTAATTGCACTAGGTTCAGCAGTATTTGAATTTATAATGTTTTGTCAATTAGTTTTATCTTGTTGTTTAGAAGCTAAAGTAATTCTGTTTAAGTATGCTTGAGCACCTGCTCTTACATCTTCTCTTTGTTTTTGCTTAATTTGACCTAAAGAGGAAATTACATTTGTTTGTTGTTTACTTGTATATTATGTGTAAAATATAAATAAAAAATATATCTAAATCGCTAAGTGGAATTGTCGTAATTAAAACTTGAAAGTAGAACATATTGTGTGTAGACAGTTCAATAAAAAAATTATTTTTTGGTCGCAGCACTCATTGTTATGACGTTTTTTATATAATAAAAAAATATGTTTTAAAAAGGTTAAAAAAAGAGAAAATTCGCTGAGAGAAATAAAATTGACACTCTTTCACATAATGTAATAGGCAAAAACTTGCCTATCATAATTTAAAAGATTAAAATCATTTTCATAGTAAAAAAATGATTATATTAAAAAATTAAACACTATAAGTGAACTGAAAATAAAGAAAATAGATATTTAACTAAATTATTAAAAAGATATAAGGAGGAATATGAATAATAAAATTTTTATTGGAGATAACTTGGAAGTTATGAGATCCAAGCATATGGGTGAATTTAAAAATAAAATCCAAACTATTTATATTGATCCTCCATACAATACTTTTAGTATTAAAAGTTATCAAGACAGCATAAATACTTTAGAGTGAATTGAGATGATGAAATTGAGATTAATCGAATCAAGAAAGTTTTTAAAAGAAACAGGAGTTATTTTTATAAGTATTGATGATAATGAATATGCTAATTTAAAAGTGTTGTGCGATGAAATATTTTATAAAAGTAACTATATTGGTACTTTTATCACAAACCAATCTAAAAGAAGCAACGCAATACACATTAACACAACTCACGAATATATTTTATGTTATGCTAAAAATAAAAACAAAACAAAAAAATTCGAGGTAAAAAGAATCGATATTCCCGAAAACAAAAAACTGTTTAAAAAACTCAATAGTATAGCATTAGAATTAGTTAAAAATAATTCTTTAGAAATAGCCAATCAAAAATTTAAAAAGGTAATAAATGATGAAGTTAAAAATTCTAAACAAACTTGGTTAAAAAATTATTCAAATATTGATGAAAATTCTAGAATATATTTTGCAATGGATTTATCCACACCAAATAATCCTAAATCAGTTTCAATTCCACAAATAAATTTGAATTTAAAACCCTTGAAATCGAGAGGTTGATCAAGTGATAAAAAATTTATTGAACTTCACAAACAAAAAAGACTTGTTTTTAAAGATGAACGTCCTTATTCTAAAAAATATTTAGAAGAGGCTACAGATAATGCTCAATCAGTTTTGAATTTTTTTTCAAGACAAGGCACAAATGATTTAAAAAAAATAGGTTTAGCAGGTTTATTCGATACACCTAAACCCGTTGAACTAATTAAATTTTTAATTAGAATTTCAACAAATGATGATGACATTGTTTTGGATTATTTTGCTGGTTCAGGAACAACTGCTCAATCTGTTTATGAACTTAATTTATTAGAAAATAGAAATAATAAATATATTCTCATTCAAACTAAAGAACCAGTTAAAACCAATACATCAGTTTTTAAAAAATGTGTGGATTTAGGCATAAATCCTTATATTAGTGATATTCTGCTTTTTAGAATTAATAAATTTATCAAAACCAAAGATTACGATTTAGAATATATTTAATACTTAATAGGCAAGGTGTAAAATGAATGAAATAAAAACAAAACTCGAAGAACTTTTTAACAAAGGTAAATTTCAAAAAATCAATTTATCTTTTGTAAAAGAAGGTGTTGATGTTTTACAACAAATAAATTTAATCCAAGAAAAATACAATAAAAATGATACCGATACATTTATCAATGAATTAAGAGACTCAATTGTTGGAAATATTTTAGGATATGATCTAATAAATACCAAAAAACATGGTTTTGATTGTAAAAAAGAAAATAAAGATATTTATCTTGAAGTGAAAGACGCTAGTTTTACTTCAGATTCTTGACAAGCAACATTTAACGATACTACACTAGAAAAAGCTAAAGCGTTTCAAGATCCTAGACTTTATTTAGCATTAGCGGTTTGAAAGGGTGCGAGTGATTTAATGTTTATATGTTATGGTCAAAATAAAGAAATAGGCGAATTTCTTGAGCAAAAAGTCAATGCTTTTACAAATGAAGCAAAAGTTGTAAGAAGTACACAAAGCATAACTTTATCAAAATTAATTTTTACTTATGGTTTTAAAATCTATCCAGTTTCTAAATCAAAGGAAGAAATAAAACAAATATTAAAATTAATGAATAAAAGTTTTAATAATTTGACTGATGATATGTTTCGAATTTTAGATTAACAACAAAAATATATTTATATACAAAAATAAAACACAAAATTATAAATATTGAGTAATTTTGAGTAAAAATATCGTATATTTTAATACATAAAAAAATAAAGGAGAGTAAAATATATGAATTTATTAAAAGCATACTGATTAGCCCAGAAAGCTCATAAAGGGCAAAAAGATAAGGGCGGAAAACCTTATATTAATCACCCAAAATATGTAGCAAGTAAATTTATTGATAAAGATTTTAAAATAGTTGCTTTATTGCACGATGTTGTCGAAGATAGTGGTGTTAAATTAGATTTAATAGAAAATATGTTTGGAACCACAATTGCAAAAGCAGTAGATGCTATGACTAAAAGAAAAGATGAAGAGTATGCTTTGTATCTTCAAAGAGTGAAAAGCAATCCTATTGCCAAAGAAGTTAAGCTGATTGATTTATATCATAATTTAGATTTTACCCGACTGGGGAGAAGAGAATTAACTTTAAGCGAGAAGACTAGAATTAAAAAATATCTTGATGCCATACAATTTTTATTAGGAATATAGAAATGAAAAAAAATAAAAAATGATTTTTAATTTTAAATTTAGCAACATTGCCAATTGTCATAAGTGCGTCTAAATGTACAAATGAACAAAATGAACAACAACCCCCAAAAACTCATAATGATTTTAAACCGCAATCTAAACCTAGTCAAAAACCTCAAACATCAACTGTTAATCCGAATAATCAAACTCAACCACATCAAAATAACTCAACATCGGATAATAATATAACCGAAAATAATACTGAAAATGATCAACATACCAATAACAATACACCAATAAAACCAACTCCACCAACGCAAGACAATCCTACCCAAAACCAAAGTGATGTTCCAAGCCAAAATAATTTAAAACCCGATCCAACAAATAACGTTGATTCACAAGCAAATAAACAAATAAATTCAAATGAACCAAATAGTAACACTCATAGCGACATTAATACCCAAACCCAACAACAACCACAACCAATGACTAAACCGAGTCAAAATATAAATTCTACACCACAACAATCTAATCATCCCGATTTTGTTGAAATTAAAAATAAAGATTATATTCGTAAAGATTTTTTAATTGGGGCCGAATTTAACACCGCTCCTTTAAATGTTAGTACTCAATTTGATTTTGATGCTAATTCAGTATCACCTGAATACGCACAACAATTACAAATAAAACATACAATTGTAGATGAAGATTTTGGTGATATTAAAACCGGTACAACTAAAGTGCGTTTGCAAAACCAAAATGTTGATTACGAATTTATTGAATTGAGTTTTTTAATTTTAAGTCCACATAAAAATTTAAGTTTAGATTACATTTTAACAACCCAAAGTGGTGAGCAACACTTAAAGACTAATTTACAAGCCCAAGCAAATAATATTTATTCTGCTAAAATTACTGTGCCTAATCAATATATTGATGTTAAATTAAGTAAAATTAAACATAACGATGTTGATGTATTTAGTTTTGAACAAAATCAGGCTCATACGATAAAATACGAAAATATTCAACCACGAGCAATTTATAAGTATGGTTTAGATGAATTTAATAAAAGTATAAATAATGATCAAGTTGATATTAGTTTTAAAGTCGAAGAAAATTCTTCCACATATTCAACTGAATATTTAGATTTTCAACTTAAATATTTAGCTCCTGATAATACCATTAAAACCAAAACATTTAGTGAGCGCAAACATAATGATCGTTATAATTCCATTACTTTTTCAATTAATTTAAATTCGAGTGAAATTAAATCCGTTTTAGGTTTATATATTAAAGATATTGAAAATAGCAACTTTACTAAAATTTCAATTCCATCACATTGAGATTTCGCTTTAGTTCAACAAAATAATGATTTTGAAATTAAACACATAAATGTTAGTGATAATAAAATTACTCTTACAACTTCAAATTTAAGTGAATTAAATAACCAAAATATTGAATTATTAGTGAAAAGTTATGATCCTTTTGAACCTTATTCTAAAATCATTACAACATCACGCACTAGCAACAACACAATTGAATTTGATCGCTCAAATTTAGATATTTCAATTAATAAATATATTATTACTAAAGCTAAATTAAGCCAGGATAATATTATTGATTTTGGCTTAAAAACACAATATAGTTTTGATAATGTTCAAGCTCAAAATAACGAAGTAAGTTTGCAACAACTTAATGTATATGTCGATCATAGTACTAAATCTGTTTATGGTTCATTAAAATTGAATTTTAACGGCCACATTAGTAAATATAAAAATAAATGAATTGAATTGGAATTTAGTCCCCAAATTAATCAGTTTGGCAATAAAATTTATCCTGATAAATATAAAAGTGTCATTAAATTCGATCAATATGCTAAATTCGGTTTAAACGGGTTTAATCCTGATATTAAATTTAATTTAACAAGTGCAAAATTTGTTAGTGCTCAAAGTTTAAGTGAATATGCTGATATTAATTTAAATAATTTAGATTTTAGTTTTCGCTACCATTTAGATTATGATAATAATTTAATTAATCAACATTTAAAAAATGTGCCTGGGCAAGCTAATAATTCTAATCCACAATTATTAAGCAATAATTTAAATTTAGCTAAAAATGAATTATTAAATTTAGCAATTGCTGCTAAAAACCAAAATCAAAACCACAATACAATTTTATATAGCGAGCAAAATTTTTACGCTTGGTCAAGATATTTAAGTTTTTATCACAACAATTCTTTATCTAATAAATTAGATCACTTACAAATGATCGATGAGAACAATAATAACCTTGCTTTTCAAATCGTGCAAGGACGTGAAATTTTAAAAAACACTTTATGAGACATTAACCAAAATTATAACCAAGCTCAAATTATTAAAAATTTAGATGTTTTTAGTGGTTGAAGTGAAGTTGAAGACCAAACACTTGTTAATCTTAATTTTAAAATGGACTTATTTAAAAATAAGTTACAAGATTTTTATGATACTAACTCACTAAACGAATATAATAAAAGCATTTTAAATGCTGCGTTTATGTTTAAAGATTTTAAAAATTTAGCCATAGGCGAATATTTAGCACCAATTATTGATTTTAATACCGAATTTAGCGAAAACGAACAAAACAACAATAATTTAAAAGCGTTATTATTTAATTATGATTTTCGTGTGCAAAAATTAGCACCTAAACAATTTAAATTGATTATTCAAGCTCGCTATGATGATGTTTATTTAAGTGATAATGTGAGTTTGCATTATTTTGCTAACCAAAAAAATGCTCTTTTATCCGAAGCTTATTTAGCAATTGCTTATCCTAAAAAACAAAATCAAAATTTAAATGTGCAATTTAATTCTTTGCCACACCCAGATAACACTCCTTCATACGCAACTAATTTATTACTTTTAGATCCTAAAAGATTAAACGCCAACGGACAATACGAAGATTTAAATTATGACAGTTTTGCATCTAGAAATAATACAGCTCGTCGCTTATTTAAAGATGATGAAACAGCTGGTGGTTTAGAGCAATTACGTCAAAGGGTATTTAGTTTTAATGACGCCTCAAGCTCAAGTGTGAGTGTGTTAGGCCCAGTGTTACCAAATGATCCTAATGATTTTAGGTTTTATATTGTAACTAATACGCACGTTTCGCGTGGTTGAAATACTTCTAGTCATCCTAGTTTAGATACACAATTTAAACATAAAATCAATGCTAACTTTCGCATTCCTAACATTATTAATAAACCTCAAGATTACGAACAAAATGGATTTAGTGGGCCTTTAGGCAATGAATTATATTGAAAAAATGGTTTTGATGTTAATTTAGATTTAGTTTCTAATTATCGTGATGTTGATCAATATTGAAATTTTGAAAATGTTAAAGATGGCTACAATAATAAAATCAATAGCTTTAACGATAATTCGCACGCAAGATTTGATATGTCAATATTAATTGTTGATTTAGCTCAATTTTTCAATCAATACCAAAATAATTCAACACAATATTTAGCTTTAGATGAACAACAAAAACAAATCGCAAATTATATTTTAAATTGAAAAAAATTAAGTTTAATTAAAACTTCTCGTGAAGCTTATCATATCAATAATCAAGTTAATTTAAACTGATTTTTTGGCGGTTTTCCGGTTGAAAGTGGCGATAATAAAGACGGCCACGTTAATTCACAACGTTATCGTGAATATATATTAGCTAATAGTTCTCAAATTGCAATTCAGCCTCACGGTAGCACTAATATATCTAATTATGCTATTTCATTTCCGGTTTCAGCAATAGATGCCACGGGTGGAGCTTCAGGCACATCAGTGTATGATAGTGAAGGAAATTTAGCTGCTTTATATGCCGCAGCAACTGCTCGCAATACTTATACTTATTTATTTAACTCAAATAAATGAGATTTTTACGGAGATGGGACTAAACCATTTAATCGTGCTAGTTTTTACGAAAAAATGCGTTTATTATCTTATTTATACCCAAATCGCTACAACCGTGACGATTTTAAGCAAACTGGTTTTAAATTTCAATAAATTAAACAAAACAACATTCTTGATGTTGTTTTTTCTACGTTTCCCAGTTTAAGTATAATGAACTTTTAAAATAACCTTATATTCTAATTTAGGGTAAAAAACATTAAAAAATAACGTAATTTATTTCTAGATTTAATAAAAATGCGTATTTACGCAACAATATTAAATAGGACAAGAAAATAAAAAAATGATCGGAGAATCTTATGCCGTGCCGACCTAGTCTTACATACTTATTTTAACATAAATTCGCCACTTTAATTCAAATTGCCGAATTATAATAAATTTTGGGCGATACCTTAATCTTTACTTGTTATACTAAATAATATATTAAAAGTAAAGATTAAGACAGAAAGATCTAATTTATTCTCACTACTCCTTGTCGTATCTACGTCAAAATCGCAAAAATGGGAAAAAAAAATAATATTGTTAGGCGCCACAGCCACTCCTATCCTAGCAGCTTCAAGTGCTTGCTCTTTTCAAAATGATTATAAAAACAATATCGAATATTTCTTTATCGTTCATAATAACCATTTTTTATTTTTAATCTTTTATTTTTTTGATCAAAAAATTAGAAAATACTTTTTACTCAATTTTGCAATTTTTAATATAAGGTTTTTAACACCGGTTTTACATTTCTAATTTTAAGTGTAGTATATTCTTTGATATTATTTTTTGTTTTAATTCTTATTGAAATTGGTATATATGTTTTATACTCATAATTATCAGAAGTTATATCTCTTAATACCATTATCGGAATAAAACCTTTTGCGTTGTTCTCCCAAGATAAAGAAAATGTATTATTAGTATTATTTTTCAAAAATAAAAACAATCGCTTTCTTTATAAAGTAATTCAATAAATTGAGCAAAAAACTCAAATCTACAAATCAAAAGGACAAAAAAAATCATTAGAAGTATATTTATCTTTAAGTTTAATTTTCTTTTCAGGTTTAATTTCTGAATTAACAATATCGTTTAATATTATTTCTCAATTATTAATTAGTAATTTTTCTAAATAAGATAATGGGTCATTGTGATTTATTACTTTATTTATAAAAGTTTTTATATATTTATAATCATTAGTTTTCTTTTTTTCTAACCTTTGTCAATAGTGGAGACCTAAAATATGTTTTATATTTTTATTTTTTATTTGTATTAAGAAGTCTCTACTTTCTAAATTTGTATTATTTATCATAAAAACATTTAATTTATTTTCGAAATGTATTTCTTTATTTTGTGAGTTTTGCTGATAAAAAATTTTATCTAAAATATTTTTTAAATTTAACAAAATATTTTTAAGTTTTTCATTATTGATGTTTATCAAAAGTTCCATAAAAAAATGATGGGTTATCAGCCAACAACAGCCCCCATCCTATAACAAATTTAGCAACCTTATTTTATTAATGTGTGGCAATGCTCGCAGGTCGGTTGTTCCACCTAAATTCACCACACATATAAATATAATACTATATTTTTTAAAATATTTTAAAAAAATTAATAATTTCTTGAAATGTTAAACAAAATTAACATGTTTCAGTTTGATAGTAATATCTTAACAAATTACTTAATATTTATGGTTTAAATTAAATTATTTTGATTTAAATCACCAAATATTTGGATGTTAAAATCTCAACGATAAGTTTTTATTTATAAATATTTACAAAATACAACAAACTTCAAACTTAATAAAAAGTGACACAACATATGTTGTGCCTGAAAATATTTTTCTCGGTTTGTCCACTCACTATATACCCCACTTCTAAGTCTCAACTGCGACGATTTCACTTGGCGATTCAGATATATTTTGATATCTATATTGTACACAAAGATAAGGATTAAATAAGATTTATTTTGTTTTTTTATTTACTCAAAACATTAAATAAAATTTATATGGTTAGTTTGTTATTTTAACCATAAATTAAATTATTTTACACATAAAATAAATTAACAATTACAGAATACTTTCGATGTCTTACAAAACCTAAAATATATTCTTATAAAAATAAATAGTGATTTTATTTAGTTGTTTTACTGATGAAAGTAAGTAACTTTAAAAATGAAAAATATTTTTGTAGATAAGATATCAAATGATATTTATAAAATTAATATAATTTTTTTCAAAAAGTGAGAATTTAAGCAAAAAATCTAATAATTTTTGCGTAATATTTTAAGGTAAATTTATTATGAATAATTCACTATGTTTTTTTAAATATTCAGAACGGTGTTGTGTATTTTTCTTGTTTCATAAATAAAATAGATTATTAGCTAAAAAATCACTAGCTCTAATTAAATAACTAGTTTTTGAATTTAAGTATTTCAACTCTATATTTTTTACGTTTGGTATTATTCCGGGTCTAAAGTTTAAAAAATTTTCGTCATATTTTCCAAATTTTAATTCTTTCTTTATTGATTGACATAAATCATACCAACCAGATGTCGAAGTGGGTCTTTGATCTAGAAAAAATATAATAGAATTTATTTTTTGTAATGAAATTAAATTTTTGCGTTCTAAAAATAATAAAAATTCTTTAACACCACGAGAATATGCATAGTCTTGAAAGGATTGTTTGTGAATTTTGCTGCCCATAATTCTATCATATATTTTTTCTAAATCTATTACAATGCCGAACTTGTAGTATTTATTCATTGTATTTAATAATCTTCTCTTGTATTTAGGAGGTGTGGAATATGCCTTTAATTCAATTTCGTTATTTATTTTTAAATTTGTTTTAATATTAATTTCGACATCTCTATATTTTAATTCTGCATTAATGCGATCTGCTTTATTAAAAATTATTATTCCTGCCAATATATAATATTTATTATTTTTTAAATCAAAAACACCCGATTCATCAGTAAAAATTTGCAAATTCATAAAAAACCTTTCATATTATAAACTTTTAAAGAAAAATAAAAGACTGCTCTTAGCAATCTTTCCTACATTGTCGACGCTAACACATAGCGCTTAAACGGTTGTTCTATCAATATAGTACACAGTGTCTTTATAACCTGTAACAACATAATATCATTTTTTTATTTTTTTTATAGAAAAAAATTAAATTTCACTTTGAACCTTGAAATGTTAAACAAAATTAACATATTTGATTTTAAACATAAGGCAATTCCGTTATGTTTTTGTGTTTATAAAAATTAAGTTAATTAAATTATGGTTGTTCTCTAAATTCAGCTTTGCCTAAATGTAAAATGAAATAAAGGGCTGCCTCAAGGGTATAGTACGCATTTTGTGTATATGCATCTCAGTCATAAAAACCAGCAGTTTGTCTAGGAGAGTGATATCAAAGACGTCAATCATTAGCATTTCTTTTCATAAATAATTGAAGTTCTCCAATTAAATCTTCTCTTCTTTCTAAACGGGTTAAAGTTTCTAAGTTTTTACCTCCTAAAACAGGTCATAAATTATTTTTACTATTAATATCAGGTGTGCCAATAAATAGTTCATTTCAATTTTGAGAACTTCCATGTCTATAGCCTAATTGAACACCATGAAGTGCTCGATGTAATCCATAATGCGTATCAGTTGGAATTCTAGTTTGGCTCGAATTAGTTACTTTTCGATGTTCGATTAATAAACGACCAACTTTTTCGGCTATATAATTTACTCATTTATCTCTTAGTGACAATTTAGCTTTTTTATTGTTTAATCTTGCCGATTCACCTTCAGGTTCATAAATTGCTTGAGTTGATGGAACTTTACTATTTAAATAATTAAATAATTTAGAAAATGTGAACGCATCTCAATCATTATTAAATACAATTCGGTGAACATCATCACTATATCCTTTAACTGATTGTTGCAAATTAGGTGATAAAATGTTATTTCGATGATTATGATCACCTTTAAATAAATAGTGTTCAGTTTCAACTGTATTCTTTGTGTATGTATTGTTTTCGTATTTTATATTATCACTGTCTTGCTGATTTTGACGATGTCAAGTATATACTTTAGTTTGATTGTTTAAATTTGAGCGTCCTCTGAATGTAATTGATTCTAAATTATAAACATAGCCAGCTTTTAATTCAAGAGCCTCAAATTGAAAACTAATATCACCATTTTGTTCTTGAATTACATTAACACCACTAATTCCGCCTTCCACTGTAACATCATGAACTAAATGTTTAGGAGATTTATTAATACCTGGTTGTTGTGAAAGAGTTTGAAAAGTGGCTTTTCCTTTTAATTGAACTGAAATAGCTGGATTTTGTAAAATTTCTATATTATCAGTTCTAAAACCTGTAATTCTAATTCTATTATCAGTCACAGCTTCTATTAAATTTGAGCCACTAGTAAAATTTAATTGACTACCAACTCGAGTAACTGGATATTTATTTTCATAATGTAATGTTACATTTGAAGCGATAACTTCACCGTTGTTTTTAACATTAAAATTAGAAGTGTTTGCGTAATCTTTGTCAATTACAGTATTATTTCTTAATATTTGAGAATCTTGTATACCACTTCTATCTCCAAATACAACCTTTTCTAAATTGTAATCACCATCAACTTTAAATTTGTGTTTTGCAAATGTGAATTTTAATTGATCGTTAGTATATTGAATAGGATGAGATACAACACGATTATTTCCGTTGTTTGCTACTATATAAATTCATTTATTAGCGTATTTACCACCGGATTTATTAAGTTTTAAAATACCAACAACATCTTTATTTGTTCATTGATAAGTTGTATTATTCGGTATTGTGGTAGATTCAGTTGGATAAAAACCAAATACTTCGTAATGATCTTCAATTTCTTGACTAATTTTATCTAGTTGATTTTGATTCAGTTCAACATCATTATTGTTTTTTAATTGATTTAATTTATTTTGAATTTCTTTCTTTTTAGGATTATTAGTTGAAATAGTTGCTGTTTTTTCTTTAACTTTTTCTATTTTTGCATCTTTAAGCGCTTTTTTCAATTCAGTATCACTAACATTATTGCCATTTAAAATACCTTGCAATCTAGTTTTTTCTTGACCGCTATTTAATAAATTAATTGCATTTTGGGCATCATTAAATATTTGATCTTGCATTTTTGCTTGTTGCAAGTATTTATCTGCTCCTGTATTTAGTGTATCTAATTTAGATTTAGCACTTTCATACTCTTGCTTAATTTTTTGACCTATATCATTAGGAGTTTTGCCATTCATTGCTTTAAAAGTATCAATATTTGTTCTTAAAGCACTAGTTATTTTTTCATATTCAGCTCTAATTAATTCTTTTGCTTTTTGTTTTACTCGTTGATTTGCTTCACTATTAAATTGATTTTGAGCAGTACTTAAAGCATTGTTGTATGAATTAACAGCGCTTATAGCAGCATTATTAGTAGCTACTAATGTTGTAGCAGTTGTTGTAGGGGCGTTATACGAATTAGGACTTAAAGCATTTGTAACTTCATTTTTTAATTGATTAGCATAAGTATCAGTATTAACTAAACCATGGAAATAGGTAATATCAGTATTGTTAGCATCATTTGTAGGTGTAGATAATGTTTTTAATTTTCCAATTTCAGTTTCTAAAGCATCTAATTTAGATTTTGAACTATTTACATTACTATTTTCATTATCTAATTTAGTTTTACCACTATTAAATACACTTGCATCAGTAGCATTAATATTGTCTAAGCCAGTTTTTGCTCTATCAATTTCATTTAATGTATCTAAAGCGTTTTTAATAGTTGAATATTTATTATCTTTAATTGGATTACTTACTTGATCATATTTATCTTTAAATGCTTTAGCTGCACTGGCTTTATTTATAGCTTCATCTAAAGTTCTATTATATGCATCATACGCATTATTAATTTGATCTGTAGTTGAAGCTGTATTATTTAATACTTTATTTAATGTATTTGTCGCTGTAGTTTGAGCGTTAGTTAGATATTGTTGAATATTTGAATATTTAGCGTTATTATATGTTGTTTTAGCAGTTGTATATTGTTGATCTTTAGTGTTTTTAGCACTTATTTTTTGATCTCTTGTGCTTTCAGCTGCTTTTAATGCATCAAATGCAGTTTTTAACTGATTATAATCATCAGTTGCTTGAGTAAGGCTTGGATTTTTACCAACTCCACTAGTTTGATCGGTTCTATTTTTAACATTTTCCAATGTTTTCTTGATGTCAGCGTAATAAAACCAAAAACTAACATAAAATTCTCAAAACCGAAATTAAATACACAAATCATCCAAGCGATAAATATACATAGTTAAACTAGCAAAATCATAGTTAGTAATAACTTTAACCATAAATAACTTTTAAATTGTAAAAATAAAATTTTAATTAATTTAAAAAAATCATTTTATGATGTTTTTAACTACAATCACAATTTAAAAAGCTTTTATAGTTAAGAGTAACAAAAAAACAAAATTTTGCAAAATTTTGTTTTTGGAAAAGTTACATTTTTTCTAATGCTCGCATAATTCTTTGAACTTCGTTGTATGTTTCACATTCTTTAAAAAAATCATCCATGCTTAATTTATCAAAATCTTCTTCAATTTTTTTCAAAAAGTCTAAATCTAGATTTGTAAATTCTTTTTTTATCAGTCATTGTCTACCTCATTAATAATTTAATTTTATTACTAAATTAGATTTTAATCAAATTTTTATTTCGTTTTTAACTCTAGCATGTCTTTCTTCTATCGTTTGATTAGAATAATTAATTGCAATTTCTTTATAACATCTAGATAAGAAAGGATCGCTAGCACTACTTGACATAAATTCGTTTATATTATAATTTCCAAAATCTCTATTCTGAAGTTTAGTAACAAATGAATAAATAAGATATTCGTTATATTGTTGATAATAATTGAAGATATCAGCTTCAATAAATATTGATTTATTAGTTCATTTTAAATAAAATCCCATAATTCTTAGTAGTGTGTTTAAAAACATAAAAGAAAATCTTTTATTTCCATTCTTTAATTTATGACTTTGTAAGGTAAAAATAAATAAATTACCTACAAAGTCAAAAATATCATTTATTTCTTCGTAAAAACAAATTTTTAACATCGGGGTTAAAAAAAGTATCATCGTTATGTTTGTATACAAAATCATCACTATGAGTACTTGTATTTTTTTAACTTGTTAAAAGTAATTGTTAGCGTTGTATTTAATAATTTTTCTATAACTTCAATATCATCAAAATTCAATATTTTCAAATTTATGTTTAATTTTTCTTTCTCTAATTTATAATGAGACTGAAAAAAATAATTTTCTTCATCTCTTGAAAAAAGTGAATTTTTGTATTTATCAAAGAAAACATTAAAATTTTCTGCTTCGCTTCTAGTTATTATTAATTTAAGATTCATAAAAATATTTTACAGGCAACTACACAAGCGAAAAATTAAAATTATTAAAGAATTTAAAATTTTAAATCCTAATCAAGATCAACACATTTAATTTGGAACATAAAACTATTACTTTATGTAGATACATTTATAAAAATTTAGTTAATTAAATTATGCTTAAATGTAAATGAAATAAAGTCCATTTCAGGAGTGTAATAGGTATTTTGTGTGTATACATCTCAATATCAAAACTTCAATTAATCTTGAAATCTGATGTAAGCATAAATAAACAGCAAAATTAATATATAAATATTGTTAAAGTCAAAACGCTTATAAAATAAAACCAGAAAACTTTATATTGGTGTAACTTAAGCAAAAAATAATTTTTTTAATTAATAAAATCTTTATACCCAAACTTTTAAAAAACAAAATTTCAAATTTAATCATGAAATTTTGTTTATAAATAAATTATATTTTTCCCAATATTACTTATTTTTCTTTAGCTTATCGGGTATTGTATATTCCTAAAAAAATTTGGTTTTAAATATAAATCTGCTTGATTTATTTAAAAAAATTTAGATTATGATATTTAAATTCTTTTATCGAATTATTTGATATTAATAATTTGATTTAAATAAAATTACTGTTTAAAATTATTCAATTTGGAGTTTAAAACTTCTAAATATCAAAATATAATTATTTATTGTTTTTTTTGATAATGTTCACCAAAAATATCTTTATCTAATTTGTTTGTGTAATATTTATACAATGTTTTACACATTTCTAATGATTCTTTCATCACAACTTGTTCTCATTGATCAAATTCATCAATATAATCATTTATGATTAAAAATTTACGTGAACTATATGAGCTTTTATTTTTGTCGATGTCGCTTAAACGAGGTACATAATTTGATTTAGATTTATTTTTTGTTGAATAAAGTAATTTTCCGTTTCCAATTAATTGAACTTTTTGTAGGTAATTTTCATCTGAAAATTTGTGCTGTTTTATTAAAATTTCTTTAAATTGAGATTCTAATTTAACTGGCATATCATGATCGTAGTGTATGTGTGATAAATTAATATCAAAATTATTAACACCATTAATAGAAATATTTGTTGTTGGGTCTTTTAATAAATCGATATTTTTGCTAATTTGCGAGATGAAATGATATCTCATACAATAAAAAGCTCTTGTGTTATTGTCTTTTAATTTCTCACTTAATGCGTCATATTCTTGGGTAAAATCTTGATCATCAATCTTTTTTATAAAACAAGTTTTAATTTGATTATCACTTAAACGAATATTTGAATTAATAATTTTGACTTCTAAATCATCAATAAATTCTTCAATTGATTTATAACTATTTTCATTATTTTCTATTTTTGAAGCAATTTTAAAAGCTTTTTTTGTTTGTGAATCGCCTTTAAAAGTAATTATTTTTCAAAGAACAATAGCTCTTTCCAATTCTTTAAGATATTGCATTAGTTCATTAACTAATTTATATTTTTGTTTTAGTTCTTCTCCTTTAAAGTTATTTTTGTTAAATACTCCCTTTTGATAATATTTTTCTAACAATTTTCAAATAATATTTACAGGTATATTAAGTGAAAATCCATAGGTTGCTCCATAAATTGCATGCCACAAATATGAATCATTAAAGTTTTTGCCGTGTTTAAATGAATATTTACAATTTGTTTGATTTTTTCCTGAATTAATGAATTGCCATTGATGAATTAACTCTATCATTTCATCAAAAACTGCTTGAATAACATCACGATTAATTTCGTCTTTATTAGCTGCTTCTTTTTCAATTAAATGATCAAGTGAATTTTTTAAATTAAGATAAATATTGGCGTCGTTTTTTGTTTTTTTAGCACTTTCATACCCAATTAAATGAAAAAACAATTTACTAGAAAATTCATAAAGTAAGCTTTGATTATCTTTTTTTTCGGTGTAAAAAATTTTAAATTCCTTTAGTAAAGGATTAATAAAATTTTTAATTTCATTTTCACCTTCTAATTTACATTTATCTATGGCGATTGAATATAAATACGATTTAAATAAATCTAAAGCATTTAAAGGTAAAGAATTTTTGTTTAAATTCAAAAAAACATCATTTTCATCTACATTTGATAAAATAACCCGGTTTATTCCAGTGTGATACAATAAATTTTGTTCAAGATTTTCAATATAATTTTTATTTTTAATTGTGTTATTATGAATATATTCAACTATTTTAATTAAGTAATTATCAATTTTATTTTGTTGTGAATTTAGATCAATATTATTTCTTTTGGATTTAATAAAGTCAATTAAAATCTGATAATCACTACGGTTTTCAACGTTTTTAAAATATTTTTCTATTTTATATTCGTTATTTGATTTTTGCATTAAATTAAGCATATTATTATCAATAGGTAAATTTTGCGAAAATTTATATTTAATAATGGCTAAACTGATAAGAATTAAACTAAAAATTCTTTGTTGTCCATCTACAACGTTATAACATTTAGTATTACTATTAAAATCTCTTTTTTCGGTTAAAATAATCGTATTTAAAAAAACAAAACCATTTACATTTGAAGCAATATTTTCTAATAAGGAAAATACAAGAGTCAACGGTCATTTGTATTCTCGTTGAAAAATAGGAATTTGATAAATAATTCCATTATTATGGTCATCTCCTTCAATACCAACAATGCTGTTAAATAGTTCCTTAATGCTTATAACAGAAGAATTTACATTTTTAGCTCAGTTTTTTGAATCTTGAAAATATGTCAATCATTTTTGTTTATCATTATGATATTTTTCTATGTTTTTGTCAAATGGTTCATAAACAACATCATATATTTCATTGGTTGTTACATAAATAATTTTTTTTAAAAATTCAACACTTTCATTAAAATTTTGAATTAGTTTTTTTGCCATCGTTGACTGTGCAGTGGTTATTTCATCACTATTAGTATTTATTAATTTGTTAATTGTGTTAGCAAATTTTTTTGTATAAAAATATTGTTCTAGATTGGTTTTAGTATTAGAATTTCTTTTTTTCTTAATTGAATTAGCAATAGTTGAGTAAGCTAAATAATCAAAATTATTATCCTCATCTTGATTTTTGTTATTATTTATTTGTTCTAAAATATAGTCCTTTAAAAAACTAATATAAACTGTAAATTTTGGCGAACCTGATATTGGTTTTAATTCTATTTGGTTATTGGAAGAAAATATTGATATTTTATCGTTATAATCTTGCGCAATTTCTTGAAGTGATTCGCTAATTCATTTAACAACAGTGTAATTTTTTTGATTTATTTCATTTATGCGATTTAATTCAAGTAACTTGTCTTTGTTAAAAACAAATATTTTATTATTCTTATTATATTCTCCAAAACCAAGATAGTCTAGTACTCTAAAACATTGTGAATATGTAGCTTCACTATATCTATTTTTTTTACCGTTTGAACTATAAACAGTAACATTATCATCAACATCAAATAATGCTATTGAATATTGTTCTGTTTTTTTCAAAATTCTAATATTAAAATTATCTTTTTGCAACATTTTTTGCACTAATTCATTATTGCTAGCTCAACTTATGAATTTTTCAAAATAACCATCAGTGGATGTTCCAATGTTTCAATTAGTTAAATACCCATTTTGATGTAATTCATTTGCAAAATTAATTTTATTTTTTTCCATTTTTAATCTCCTCAAATTTATTTATATATTCGACACAATGTATCATAATATCATTAATCAAATTTAATGGGATAGCACTACGTAGCGAATATGAGCCTTTTGCCATATGATTTGAATTTGTTTTTGAGGGTCTATTTTTCTTTAAATTTAACTCTATATTTGATTTAAAAATAGTTGGTTTTAAACTAAAATTTTCATCATATGAAGCATAATAAGTTAAATTCATTAAACCTTCAAAAGATCAATGATTTTTTTGAAAATCTCAACTTTTTGACGTTTTAGGGTTTTCTATAACTCACACTTTAGGTTTAAAATGTTTAATTATCATAATTGTAGCCCCTATTGTCGCCTCCCCTATAAGTCTTGATTTTTCCTTTTGTTCAAAAAAACGTCTTTTATTAGGATGACTTTTTTTGTTATACTCTACATAGTAATCGTGATTTTTTACTACTCAATTTCCTTGGTTATCTAGAGTTCTAAACATTCTCCCATCACAATCAGCTCTACTTCAAGATTCACAAGGAGGTGAAGCTAAAATAATATCCGGTTTAGGTAAAAAATCTAATTGTTCAAAAAGTTCAAAATTCGTTAATGATAAATCAATTCTATGATAAAAATATGATTCACTTTTGTCAAATTTAACATTATTTATGCCTATAGAATGAACTTCTGTTTCAATAGATTTATCATTTTCGTTAAAATGTTTTATGCTATTTTTATATGAACTTTCTGCATCATCATATAATGCTCATACAATTATTTTTTTCTTAGTCATTTGCTTCTTTCTGTATCACTTATAACATGAAGAATTATATATATATATATATATAACGGAAGCAAAAGGTGCTAAAATTGTTAAATTGTCTAAAAAACTTCTGAAATTAAAATGTTATCTTGATTAGCAAATAACTAAATGGCTAAATAAAAAACTAACTCAATAGTTAGTTAAATATCTTGTTAGTTATCAAATTTTTACACGTTTATGAGATGGAATAAACATTCCATCGCCTTCTTTAACCCCAAAAGCTTCAACAAATTCTTCTCTATTACTTGCTTGAATATTAGCTCTTAAATTTGTTGGGGCATGTGGATCACTTTCTAATAGTCTTTGTGCGGTTAAAGGTTGATATTTTGCTTTTCATACTCGTGCTCAGTTAATAAAAAACTCTTGGGCATTGTAATCTTTTTCCATTTTGGCAGCTGTAATAGCACTCTCGACTCCACCAGCATCTGCGATGTTTTCACTTACTGTTAAAGTTCCATTGCATTTACCATAATCAGTTTGCACACCATCGAATAATTCAATCATTGCTTTGGTTTTTTGAGCAAATTTTTCAAAATCTTCGGGAGTTCATCACATGTTTAAATTACCATTTTCATCAAAATTAGCACCATTGTTATCAAAAGCATGTGAAATTTCATGGGCAATTACTGCTCCAATTCCACCATAATTTTGTGAAGAAGTGTTGTTAATTGAATAAAAAGCTCCATTTAAAATTGCAGCTGGAAAAACAATATGATTATACATCGGATGATAATAAGCATTAACAGTAGCCGGCGACATTCCTCAATAATTTTTATTAATTGGTTCTAAATATTGAGCAAATTTATATTGTGCATAAGTTTTATTAAAATTAAAAACATTTTCAATGATTGAATCTGATGTTAGAACTAAGTCTTTATAATATGGCCGTAATTCTTTAGGATATCCAATATGAACGCCTAATGCGTTTAATTTTGTGATTGCTTTTTGAATTGTTTGTTTACTTAATCATGTGTTATTTTCAAGGTTATTTTTGTAAACTTGAATCATATTTTGGACCATTTTTTCTATATTTTTTTTAGCTTTGGCACCTAAATATTTTTTACCATAATGTGTACCAACTGGTATATTAAAATAATTCAAGGCTAATTTAAGTGCGTGTTTGTGTCTATTCGCTACACGCGCTTGGCCACTAATACTTAAAGCATATTGTGAAGCTTGTGTTCTGGTTTTTTCGTCTAGATATTTTGAAAAATGAATAATAAATTTAATTGCAATTCAAGCAATTATTTTATCAAAATGTTTTTCGTTAAATAATTTATCAATATTAAGAGCAAAATTATCATCACTAAAAACTATTTCATCAACTTTTTTATTGATAATCGAACTAACTACATAATTAAAATCAAAGTTTTTTGTTCGGTTAGCAATACGATTAAATTTATACGGTTTATATAATTCGGTATATTTAACTTTTTGTAGCGAAGTTAAAGAATATTTGGCAATTAATTCATCATATTGAAGACAAAGTTTAATCAATTTATTAACTAATTTAAAATCATCTATATATGGAGTTAGTAGTTTTTTTGCCATTTTTTTAAATGAAGTTAAAAATTTAGTTTTAATTTCTTCATTTTCATAATGAGCTTTATCAGGCAAAATGTGATGAGCAATACCGGCATATAAAGTTTGTTTTTGTGAATTTAAAAAATCACTCTCAACTGAAAAATCAATTGGTAAAGGGTAATCTTTAAGTAAAAATTCAACGTATTTAGCCTTTAATTCATCTAAATTTTGAATATTTAAAATTTCATTTAAATATGGTTTTAAAGGTTCAATTCCATCCTGATTTCTTTGCTCGATATTTTTGGTTAATTTATAAAAACGGGCAAAATTTTGTAAATTTTGATCTACTAATTCGCCTTTATCATCTTTGGTGACTAATTGTTTTGCTAGGCGAGCAACAATTTTTTCATTTTCAATGTCTAACATTGCAAATTCACCAATTGAAGTACGATCAGCTGGAATTTCAGTTTGCTCTAATCACTGAGCGTTAACAGATTTAAATAAATCATCTTTTATTTCATATTTCATTTATTTCTCCTTATTTGAATAAAACTTCGTAAATTTCATCATAATTTTCAACTGGAATGAATTTAATTGCATCTTTAACTTCTTGAGCGATATCTTTTAAGTTTTTTTGGTTTGCTTTAGGAATAAAAACAGTTGTAACACCTTTTTTATAGGCGGCAAATGACTTTTCTTTTAAACCACCAATTTCTAAAACACGTCCACGTAAAGTAATTTCACCCGTCATTGCCACATCTTGTTTAACTGCTTTATTGCTTAAAGCAGAAACTAGTGCAGTTGTAAAAGTAACACCAGCACTTGGGCCATCTTTAGGCACTGCTCCTTCAGGCACATGGATGTGAACTTCATTTTCTTCAAAATTAAAATCAATATCAAATTTTTGTGCATTTGATCGAACGTAAGAATACGCAATTGCGGCCGATTCTTTCATGACATCTTTTAATGAACCGGTTAATTTGAAACCACCGTTTTTGCTAGGATACGCGCTTACTTCAATTTGTAAAGTGCTTCCACCTATTGATGTGTATGCTAAACCATTAACAACTCCAACTTGAGGTTCAGCTACTTGGTCTTTTTCGCTAAATCGAGGCGTGCCTAACAATTCAAACGCTACTTGTTTATCAATTTTAAATGTTTCAATTTTTTCGCCTGAAACTATACGTGTAACAATTTTGCGTGCTAATTTATCAAATTGACGCTTAAGACCGCGCACACCAGCCTCAGCTGTATAATTTTTAATAATTGCTTCAATAACATCATCTTCAATTTGGAATTGTTCTGAATTTAAATGTGCTTGGCGAAGTGAAGTTTCAATTAAATGTTCGCGTGCTATTTTAATTTTTTCGCTGGTTGTATATGAATTTAATTCAATTATTTCTACTCTATCTAATAATGGAGCTGGAATATTTTCGTAATAATTTGCTGTGGCAATAAACATTACTTTGGATAAGTCGTATTCATGTTCTAAATAATTGTCTTGAAATTTAGTGTTTTGCTCTGGGTCTAAAACTTCAAGCATTGCCGAAGAAGGATCGCCTTTATAATCTGAAGACATTTTATCAATTTCATCTAGTAAAATCAATGGATTAGATACACCGGTTTTTTGCAATGCTTTAATAATTTTACCCGGCATTGAACCAACATAAGTTCTTCTATGTCCTCTAATTTCACTTTCATCATGAACTCCACCTAATGAAATTTTAATATAACTTTTATTTAACGCTTCTGCAATTGCACGGGCCAGTGAAGTTTTACCGGTTCCAGGTGGGCCAACCAAAGTTAAAATAGGTACATTATTGAAATTTTTTTGAATTTTAGTCGTTTTTTCTTGATTTTCTTTAAATAATTCTAAATCAATTTGGTGTTCTTTATCAAAATCTAATAGCGTAGCGTTTTTATTTTTGCTAACTTGGTTTTTATGATTAATAATTAAAGATAGATATTCAATAATTCTTTCTTTAACTTCCCCTAAACCATAGTGATTTTTATCTAAAATTTCTCTCGCTTTTTTAATATCAAGTGTTTCAATTTCAACTTTTCTTCAAGGTAAAGATTTTAAAGTTTTTATGTATGTGCCGGTGATATTAGCATCTGGAGTGCCCGACATCATCCCTTTTAATTTAGAAGTTTCATTTTTAATCAATTTTGTGACTGAATTAGGAAACATTTTAGCTTTTTTATCGTCACGCATTGTTTTTGAATATTCAGATTCTTCTTCTTCGGGATCTAAATCTTCTAATTGTAAAATTTCTTTAATTGATTTTAGTTTTTCTTTTAATAAATATTCGCGTTGTTGTTTTTCTAAATTATCTTTTACTTTTTCGTTAATTTCATCTTCGATTGAATATTTTGTAACTGTTGGTTTTTGAGATTTTGTAGGAAGTAGTTGTATTGAATTATCTTCTAATTCTTTAGGCATTTTTCTTTTGCCAATTAGATCATTAAATAATTTAATATCTTCAAATTGTTTTTTTTCTTTTGGTGAAAGATCTTTAATAAAGTAAAATCTACGAATAAAATTAGATATTAATTTAATCGCTTCTTCAATATTTTCGCTACTTAACATTTTTAGTTTAGTTAAACTATCCACCCCACTAAAATATGAAATTGATGACACAACATCAATTAAGGATGAAAAACTCATATTTGCTTCATACTCGCTTAATATTTTTTTGTCTGTATTTGCGTTAATCGACGAATAAGGACTATTAGCAATAATTGAATATGTAATTTTAGCTCATAAAGGTGTTTGGGCTAGTTGAGTTACAGCTTCTTCAATGTGAGTTAGCATTGCTGTGGCTTCAACATATTGATCAACATCATCGTTATATGAAACTTTAGTAGTTTGCATTGAAACCGCTTCACTTAATAATTTAGTTTTTTTGCCTTCTGCGTTGTACATATCTTTTCAAATATGTCTACTAATACCGGCTAAAACTAGTGACCAAGTGCCATTGTCTTTTTTAATTACTTTTTTAATGCGAGCAAAAGTTACAAATGGTTCAATATCAGCAGCAGTTATATTTTCATACGGTGTGACTTGTTGTTGTTGAATTAAATCTAAATTTACAACGTGATAGGCTAATACCAAATATTCGTTTTTGCGAGTTGAGGATTCTAAAACATCAACATCATTTTCTTCTTCATTGCCTTGATTATTAATTTTATTTTGCAATTGACTCAAATATTCGTCAGTTCAAATTGGACCATAGGGCACTAAATCAATTATTCTAACTTCGTGGCCATAAATTACATTATTAGATAAATCAGAATAACCTAATCTAGTAACTAAAAATTTTTCTTTCATTTTTACCTCTTTCGTTTTATCAATATATATTTTAGCACAATGGAAGTGCGAGTGCTAAAAATAAACAAAATTATTAATTATTAAATATATATAAAAAAGGCTACTTAGCCTTTATAACTATGTTTACTATTTTATTTGGCACAAAAATTATATTTATTATTTCGGCATCTTTTAATCAATTCACAACATGTGATTTAGCCAAAGCAATAACATTATCTTTTGTGTTATGTTGTTTATCTACACTAATTTGAGCTCGCATTTTGCCATTAATTGTAACTCCATAATTAATGCACTCTAATTCAAGGGCTCTTTGGTCAATTGTAAAATCATATAAATTTTTTAATTCAAAAAAGCGCGAAGATAATTCTCAAGCTAAATGTGGAATAAAAGGTTCTAATAAATTAAGTGTTACGTAAAAAAATTCAGTATTTAATTGATCATTATTAATTTTTTCGTAAGCGTTGGTAGTTTCCATACATCAAGCTATTAAAGTATTAAATGAATAATTATTGCGGCGATCATTAAATATTTCTTCTTGCTTTTTTAGACCCAAATATAATTTGCGGCGAGCTAATTTTTCGTCTTCATTTAATTGGTCTAAATCAATGTTATCAAATTTAACTACATTCAATTTTGACGCCTTTTCAATTAATTTTTGAATAAATTTATTGCTTCCTTCAATACCTGATGTTGACCATTCTAATTCTTTTTCAGGTGGAGCCGCAAATAAAATAAATAATCTTAAAGTATCAGCGTTATATTGGGCAATTGCTTCATTAGGACTAACAATATTGCCTTTTGATTTTGACATTTTAGCACCGTCTTTGAGCACCATACCTTGAGTTAATAAATTAGCAAACGGTTCTCTAAAATCAATATAACCTAGATCAGCTAAAACTTTGTTAAAAAAGCGAGCATATAACAAGTGTAAGATTGCATGTTCAATACCACCGATATATTCGTCAACTTGGTTTCAATATCTTGAAGAAATAGAATCAATTGCTAACTTATTGCGTAATTTAGGTGGTACAGTGTATCTTAAAAAGTATCAACTAGATTCAAAAAAGGTGTCAAAAGTATCAGTTTCACGTCTAGCTTTAGAGCCACATTGATAACACTTAATATTTAGTCATTTTTGATTAGTTTGTAAAGGATTGCCGGGTTTAGTAAAATCTACATCATCAGGTAAAGCAACAGGTAAATTTTCAATTAATTCAGGAATTACACCACAACGCTCACAATGAATCATTGGAATAGGCGCTCCTCAATATCTTTGACGAGAAATACCTCAATCTTTTAAATTCATTTGTGTATCTTTTTGTAAATTGTTAATATTAATATCAAATTCATTTTGCTCAATAATTAAATTATTTTTTAGAGCAAATTGTTGGTGTGTTTTTGATTTATTGACGTCAACTAATATATAACGATCACCTCCTCCAACAGATGCAAAATCACTAACAACAACTTGATATTTATGCGTATTTAGATTAGAAATTGCTTTTACATCAAGTTTTAAGCATAATCGTTGTGAAAAATCTTTAGCACTTGCATTTGATTTAATTTTTTCAATAAAATCAATATTTTGTTGAGTAATTAAACCTAATTTTATTAGTTTTTGTATTAAAGGGTGTGTAGCCGAAAGAGCTAAAAAATTGAAAGTTTTTAATTGTTGAATATCTTTAACAAAAACACTAATTGTATCAATTTTTTTCTCATTAGCAATGATATCGAAATTGGTTTTATAACCGCGCTCTAAACCAATTCATCTTTTTTGCATTGTTAAAACTTTTTCAGGTCAATGAGTTTTAAGTGAATCTAGATCACTTTGCAATTCATCGGCATAATCTCGAATTTTTAAAAAATATTGTTCCATTTCTTTTTGAACAACTTTTTGGTCACAGCGCCAACAAAAACCATTGATAACTTGTTCGTTAGCCAACACTGTTTGGTCATTTTCACACCAATTTAGTGGTGATTTTTTGCGATAGACTAGACCTTTTTGTCACATTTCGATAAACAACATTTGTTCTCATTTTGTATATTGAATATCACTGGTAATTACTTCATGATCTCCTCAAGCAAATGAAATTCCTAATCTTTTTAATTGTGGATTCATTTTGGCAATATTTTCGTAAGTTCATTTTTTGGGGTGAATACCATTTTTAATCGCAGCGTTTTCTGCTGGCAAACCAAAAGCATCCCAGCCAAAAGGATGCAAAACGTTAAAACCTTTACGACGATAATAACGGGCTAATACATCGCTAATAGAATAGTTTCTTACATGTCCCATATGAATATTGCCTGATGGATACGGAAACATACTTAAAATATATTTTTTGGGTAAGTTAAAATCATCAGATGGAATTGAATATTGTGTATTGTCTCAATATTTTTGCCATTTTAATTCAATATCATGTTGGTTATAATTAAATTTTTTTATCATGGAATATCCTTTGTATTTTAATTAGTGAAATAATGTTTGAAATTACTGCGATTAATTGTAGTAAATATTGAAAATAAAAATATTGAATTTATTAAGTAATTCGCCAAATTAAAACTCATAAACACAACGCTGGCTCCTAAAAAGTAATTAGGTATAAAGAAAAAAAATGGTTTAAAATTAGCGTCATAAGTTTTATATAAACTTAAAAAACTCGCATCTGGTAAATATTTAAATAAAAAGAAAAAAAGTGGAGTAGCTATAAAAATATTAATCAAGGTTAAAACAATGCTTGCTAAAACTGTAGCGATACTAAACGCAACTAAATTTGTATATATTTCTTTTTTAATGCTATTTTGTTGATTGAATTCTTTACTAAAAATTTTAAAAAACAATAAATAAAATAAAATAAAACTAAATTGCGAAATTATAAGCATCGCGTGACCTAATAAACCTGCTGGTTCATAGCCTAGTGCTGAATATGAAGGACCAATGCTAAATATACCACCTAAAACTATTAAACCTCAACCAAAACCTAAAAACCGAAATGCTGCTAAAGAAAAAACTAGTGAAAAATTAAATTTTAAAAAAGAATTAAACGCTAAAAACGAACCAACAAAATCACTAACGATCGCTAAAGCCAAAAATAATCCACTTAAAACAATTTTAAAAATTACTCTTTTAGAATTATAATGCATTATTTTGTCCCATAAATGCGATCGCCTGCATCACCTAAACCAGGCTCTATATATTTATTTTGATTTAAATAAGGGTCTAAAGCAGCTAAATAAATTTTAAATTCATCACCAAAATGTTTACTTACTCGTTCAACTCCTTCTTGAACTCCTACTAAACATAAAAGTTGAATATTACTAAAGCCATCCGAGCGTAATTTTTCAATCGCATCAACAGCAGAACCTCCTGTTGCTAACATTGGATCAACTACAATAACATAACTATCTTTGGCAACTTCGGGCATTTTATAAAAATAAGTTTGAGGCTGGTGTGTAATTTCGTCTCTATATAAGCCAATATGTCCAACTCTTGCTGTTGGCATTAATTGTAATAAACCTTCAGTCATTCCTAAACCAGCTCTTAATATTGGGACAATGACAATTTCTTTATCATAAGTTTGACCAATAAATTCTTTATTTAATGAAGTTATAACACTTTTACTTTTTGTTTGATACTCACGCATTATTTCGTAAACCATTAATGCTGTAATTTCGTTTAAATTTTGACGAAACACAAAATGATCAGCATTTTTATCTCGCATATTTGTTAATTTAATTGAGATTAATGGATGTTCAATAACTTTTAACATTTCACTCCTTAAATTTATTAATATTAAAATATAACTTAATAATAACACATTAAATTTTCGCACAAAAATTCTTTTATAAACAATAAATTTAATTCTTGCAATGTTAAAGTTAACACATTTAAATTAATATGTCCTAAACTTTCGGTTTTCAATCATAATTAGATACATTTTTAAATTGTTTTATTCATAAATAATTTAATTAAAAGCAAAAAATCAATTTTGTTTTTAATACTTAAACTGGGAAACATAAAAAATAAAAGCAAAATTAAAATTAAACCTTATTTTGAGGTTTAATTTTATGTTTATTTTCTACAAAATCTTCAATTTTACCAGTAATTATATTAGTTATTAACGTTGATGGGATTACAATTGCAATAGCTATCAAAAATTTTCAAAAAATTGCCAATGAGGTTAAAGACAATAAAATTATACTCAAAAATAAAATTGCTATGGGAAATGAAAAATTTAATGATTTAAGATTTAAAATACTAAATTTTATTAAAATTATATTTATTGTTAGTCCAACTAAAAATATTGAAATAGGTACAAAAATAATAATATTTTGGTTATGAATAAGTTGATTATTAAAATCTTTAGTAGCAAATAATCAAATAATTAATAGTGGTAAAACAATACTTGCTGCGATATAAAAAATAGCGCGCAAAGATGCATATTTATTCATAATGGGCTTTAAGATTATTTAGCATTGAAATGAATTCTTCTAATTTAGTTGTATAAGTTTTTTCTTCACCGTATTTACGATATGAAATTGTATTGTCGTTAATTTCTTGTTGACCTAAAATTACTTGAAATTTAGATTTAGATATTTGAGCTTCACGGATTTTTTTATTTAATCTTTCATCACGATCGTCTAATTTTACTCTAAAATTATGAGCAAATAATTCATCATTTATTTTTTTAGCATAACTTAAATTTTGTTCTAAATTTACTGGAATAACAGTGATTTGT
This sequence comes from Mycoplasmopsis phocirhinis, assembly GCF_004216495.1. NCBI lineage: Bacteria > Bacillati > Mycoplasmatota > Mycoplasmoidales > Metamycoplasmataceae > Mycoplasmopsis > Mycoplasmopsis phocirhinis. The sequence continues at coordinate 293,072 of NZ_CP034841.1, forward strand.
TTAGGAGCTAATCAAAAAGGTAAAACTCCTTTTGTTTGTTCAAGCAAAATTGCAACAAAACGTTCATAAGTACCAATCAAACCACGATGAATCATTACAGGACGAATTTCATTACCATCATTATTAGTGTATTTTAAATCAAATTTCATTGGTTGTAAAAAGTCAAGTTGAATTGTAGCAACTGTTACTTCGTGGCCCAATGCGGTGTGGATTTGAATATCAATTTTAGGACCATAAAATGCTGCTTCGCCAGGTATAGTTTCATACGAAACATTTAATGAATCAAGAGCATCTTTAAGTATTTTTTCACTCTTAATTCACATTTGTTCATCATTAAAATATTTTTGTTTATCATTTGGATCTCTTAAAGAAAGCGAAATGAAACTAATTTGGGTTTTAAAAATTTTTAGTGTTTCTTCAATTTGGCGATACATATGAATAATTTCAGCAAAAATTTGGTCTTCTCTAACGTATAAATGACCTTCAGTTAATAACATTGCCCGCACTCGCTCTAAACCAGTTAAAGCACCAGATTTTTCATAACGATAAAGTTGTGATTGCTCTGAAAATCTTATTGGCAAGTCGCGATATGATCTTTTTTCTAAACTGTAACAAAGGTTGTGATGTGGACATGTCATTGGACGAGGAATTAAGCGTTCTTTTTCAACAATTAAAGGCGCAAACATATCATCTTTATAATGGGCTAAATGTCCTGAAATTTTATACAATTCTTCATTGCCAAAATGAGGTGTTAAAACTTCCACAAATCCGTATTTTCTATCCATTTTTAACACTAAATTACGAATTTCATTATGAATATGCATGCCATCTTCTAATCAAATCGGGAAACCTTGACCACTCAGTGGATGAGTAGTAAAAATTTTCATTTCTTTAGCAATTTTACGATGATCTCTTTCTTTACGTTCTTTTAACAACTCTAAATAAGTGTCTAATTCTTCTTTGCTTTCTCAGGCTGTGCCATAAATGCGAGTTAGTTGGATATTATTAGAATCACCTCTTCAATAAGCACCGGCTAAAGATAGCAATTTAAAATTTTTAAGATTTTTAGTACTTTCAACATGGCCTCCAGCGCATAAATCTTTAAAAACTAATTCATGATTTAGGGGATCTTGGAGTGCATAAAAAGTAATTTTTTCACCTTTTTGTTTTAATTCATCATAAAGTTCTTTTTTATACGGTTTATTGCTAAAATCAAAGTCTTTTTCATCTATTTGGACTGTCACTAAATTACGACTTGCTAATTTTTTCATTAATTTTTCAATTTTATTTAATTCCGATTCACTAATAGTGTCTTGGAATTCAAAATCATAATAAAATCCCTCTTCTGTTGCTGGGCCAAAACCCAATTTTACTTGTGGATATAATTTTTCAACAGCTGCTCCTAATAAATGTGAGCAAGTATGATTTAATAATTTATTTGCTTTAATTTTCATATATACCTCTAGTTAAAACCCATTTTATTAGCTAAATCAGCCACAATAGGTTCGCAAATCGCTTTAGCTTTTAAAGCACCTTGTTCAATTATTTTGTCTATATTTTGTTTTGCGTGTGTGTAATTTTGTTGAATTTTAATCAATTCATCTTTAACTATTTGTGCCACTGCAGTTTTAAATTCAGCGTAATTAGCGTTTTTAAATTTTTCTTGTGCTTGTTCAAGTGTAATGTCCGAAAGTGATGCGTAAATATTTAGTAAATTTAAGATACCGTGTTTATGATCTGCGATATAAACTTTGTTTTCTGAATCTGTGACAGCTTTCATAATTTTTTTATAAGCAAGTTCAGGATCGTCGTGTAAATATATTGTGCCGTTTACTGATTTATCACTTTTAGACATCTTTAATTCGGGATTGCTTAAAGATTTAATGCGGGCACCTACAGGTGGAATTATGCCTTTAGGTAATTTAAACGCAGTTTTGTATCTTTTATTCAGTCTTTGAGCAATAATTTTAGTTAATTCCATATGTTGTTTTTGATCTTCACCAATAGGAACTACATCTGCGTTATAAATTAAAATATCTGCTGCCATTAAAACAGGATACATTAATAAACCAACCGGAATTTTTTCTGTGCCATTATCTTGCTTAATTAATTTTTGAGCTTTATCTTTAAATTGTGTCATTCGGTTTAATTCGCCTAAAGATACTTCAGAAGTCATTAATCATTGAGCATATGCGTGTTCGTAGATATCCGATTGATAAAAAATAGTGCTTTTTTGAGGGTCTAAACCACATGCTAAATACATTGCTACTATTTCTTCGCGTGCTTGTTTATTTTGTTTTGAATCCACACCGCCTGTTGTTAAAGCGTGTAAATCAGCCACAAAATAATATGCATCATAATCGTCTTGCATTTTAACAAAATTTTTTAATGCCCCTATATAATTACCTAACGTTAAATCACCCGTTGGTTTAATTCCACTAATCAAGCGTAATTTGCTCATATTAACCTCCAAAAATACGGTTTAATTATATAAAATAATAAAAAAATTTAGTTATTGCGTATAAAAATTAATATTAGTATAATAAATATATGACAAAAAAAGATAAATTCCTTGTTGTTATTTTAACAATATTTACACTTGGTTTTTGCTGATTATATTGATATTTAAAAAATAAAAAACACCAGCAAATTTTAACCGGCAAACAACAAATTACACTCTCACAAAATAAAGTTGATGAGTTAATAAGTCTATTAGGGGGAAAACAAAATATAAGTGATGTTAGCGCCAGTGGTTCAAGACTTTTTATTGTTGTTGATAAAAAAGATTTAGTGAAAGCTAATCAAATTATGAATAATAAACTCGCTAGTGGTGTTTTTATGTCTTCAAATAAAATAACATTAATAATGGGCGAATATGCTCAAACTTATGCGCAACAGTTAACAAATAACTAAATTTAAAATACAATAATTTAAACAAATAATTAGGCTATGGCCTAATTTTTATATTTTTAATTTAAACGCTAAATATAATTATTTATCTTGAATTGATTCAATAGCCGGTAAATAACGCTCTAAAAGATATTGCTGACTTGCACCTCCACCTGTTGATACATGATTTATTTGGTGTTTAAAATTAAATTTTTCACTCGCTGATATTGTATCGCCACCACCAATAATTGAATATGCATTAGATTGAGCAATAAATAAACCTATTTCACGAGTTCCGAATGAACCAAAATCTTTTTCAAAAACACCTAATGGTCCATTTCAATAAATTAATTTAGCGTCTTGTAATTCACGCTTAAATAATTCAACAGTTTTAGGTCCTATATCAATGCCTTCGCGGCCTAAAGCTACATTTTGATCAAGCGAATATACTCACTCAACATCAACAAAACTTGTGACACTGGCATTATCAAGTGGTAAAACAATTTTTGCTGTGGATGCTTGCATTAAATTTGTAGCAAAATCTAATTGATCATCTTCAACTAGTGAATTAGCAACTTCAAAACCTTGGGCCTTTAAAAAAGTATATGCCATTGCGCCGCCAATTAAAATTTTATCTGCTTTTTGACTTAATTTGGTTAAATATGAAATCTTATCTTTAACTTTTGCTCCACCTACAACTGCTACAAATGGACAATATTCATTAGCAAAAGCTAGATCAAAGGCGTTTAATTCTTTTTCAATCAATAAACCAATCCCCGATTCTTTTACTCTTGAACTAATTCCTACATTTGAAGCGTGCTCACGATGAGCTGTGGCAAATGCTTCATTAATAAACACATCACTGAATTGGGCTCATTGTTGTGCCAATCAAGGTGCGTTTTTACTTTCGGCTTTATCATTTAAATCTTGAAATCTAGTGTTTTCAACCAGTAATATTTCACCAAAATTTAAATTTTTAACTGCTTGGTGTAAATTTGAACCACTTGATGAATTACTAAAATGAACTTTTTTGTTTAATAATCTTGCTAACTCATTAGCAACAGGTAAAAGTGATTTGGTGTTTAGATCATTATTGTTCTTTACTCGTGATAAATGTGAAAGTAAAATTACTTTAGCACCGTTTTTTAGAGCATATTGAATCGTGTCTAATGCTGCTACAATTCGTTCATTTGATTGAATAATACCATTTTTAATTGGCACATTAAAATCCACTCTTATTGTCACGTTTTTGTTTTTTAATTCAATATCTTTTATTGTTTTTTTCATATTGACTCCTTTTTGATTTGATTAAATTAAATTTATCAATTTCGCAAAAAATTAATATAGTTTTTTGTTATAAAAAACAAAAATAAAAGAATTGATAACACATTTTTATATTTTCAATTCTTTTAAATTTTTATTCTACGGCTATAACTTCTAAAAACGTATCAATGTCTAAAGTAGCCTTACCAATTAAAAAACCATTAATTTCTTTAATTTTTGCTAATTCTTTAATGTTTTTAGCATTTACCGAACCACCATAAATTATACGGGCTTGAGGTGAAGTGATTGAGCGGATATAATCAGCCATTTCGTGTAAAAATTCTGGTGTTGCACTGTGTCCTGTACCTAGTGCTCAAATAGGTTCATACGAAATAATTACTTTACTAAAGTCTAGATCTCTAGAAGATTCCATAATTTTTTGCTTAACAACCTCTTTAGATCGACCTTGTTGATATTCTTCTAACGATTCACCAAAACATATCAACGGTGTAATTCCATATTCTAACGCTGCTTTAGCTTTTAAATTAACATCGCTAGAAGTTTCGTGGTGATATTTTCTACGTTCTGAATGCCCAACGATTACATATTTAATATTAAATTCACTTAACATTTCAGCTGAAACATCACCGGTATATGCTCCTGAATAAAATGCGGAAACATCTTGACCAACTAATAGTAATTGTTTTTCTTTATTGAATGCTACATGGGCTGCTAAATTAATTGGCGGCATCGCAATACCAAATTCATTTGAAAAAACTGCTTCACGATATTGTTTATCTAGTTTAATACGCTTTTTAAATTTTTTGTTAAATTCTACTAATCATTGAGCACTTTCTTCGAAAGTTTTATTCATTTTTCAATTCGCAACAATAATTTTTTTCATTTTTCCCCTTTTATTTATATTTAACTATTTTATTAAATTATTAAACATTTCTTCGTCTAAAATTTCAATATTGAGTTTAATTGCTTTATCTTTTTTGCTACCCGCTTGCTCACCACAAAGCAAATATGAAGTTTTAGCTGAAATCGATGAAGCTACAACTCCACCATTTTTTTCAATTAAATCTACATAAAAATCACGACTATTGTTTAATTTTCCTGTAATTACGAACGTTTTATTTATTAATTTAAAACTATTAGGTTTTTGATTTCTATAACTAAATATCGAGTCTAAAAAAAACATTAAATCTTGATTTTTGGGATTAGCCACAAACTCAACCACAGATTCACTAATTTTTGGTCCTATATTTTCAATAAATTGAATATTTGTTAAATTTGGATCATTTATAAGTTGATTAAAATTTTGGTATTTTTGTGAAATTAATTTTGCCGCTCGAATGCCAACGTGTTTGATACCAAGAGCGAAAATGACTTTACTAAATTCACTTTTTTTACTTTTTTCAATGTTATTCAATAAATTTTGTGTTTTTAACTCTCCATAACGAGGCAGTTGAATAATTAAATCTTTATGTTGATGTAATGAATAAATATCCGCAATGTTTTTTAAAAAATTATTATGGTATAAATCACTAACAGTGTTTAAACCTAAACCAACAATATTCATACTTTGACGTGAAGCAAAATGGTAAATACTATTAATTATTTTTTCTTCACAATTTTCATTAACACAAAATTGATCAACATTATCGTCTATTTCAACTAATTGCTGTTTGCATGAAGGACAAAAAATAGTTTTTTCAAAGATTCCATCAGTGTTTTTGTTAGCCAAAGCAATAACTTTGGGAATTATTTCACCAGCTTTGATAATTGTGACTTCATCACCAACATTAACATTCATTTGTTCAATAAAACTATAATTATGCATTGTGGCATTTTTAACTATTGTTTGGTTTAAATTAACTGGTTCTATATTGGCTACATAAGTTAATTTGCCTGTGCGTCCTACAGTAGTTATAATTTTTAAAATTTTGCTATTTACACTTTCAACTTCATATTTAAATGCGATTGAGTGTTTTGGAAATTTTGCAGTTGAGCCTAATTTATCTCAATAATTTAAATTGTTTAATTTAATCACTAAACCATCAGCATCGTAATCTAATTGGTTTTTAAGCGGAGCAAATAATTGAATTTCATGTTCTAATTCTTCCAGATCAACTAGCTTAGATTTAGGATTAAACGGAATATTTAAACTAGCAAAAAATTCTAATGCTTGTTGTTGGGTATCAATATTATGTTTTTGGGCTTCAACTAATTCATAAATATAACATTTTAAACCTCTTTGAGCGACAATTTCACTGTTTAATTGACGCAAAGTACCACTGGCTGCATTGCGAGGATTAGCAAAGGTTTTTTCGCCAATTTGTGCCATTTTTAAATTTAATTTGTTAAATTGAGATTTAGGCATAAATATCTCGCCACGCACTTCTAAATCAGCGGTATAATCAATTATTTTAGGTATAGATTCAATTTGCATTATATTAGCACTTACATCTTCACCTTCAATTCCATTACCACGAGTTAAAGCTTGAATTAAATAGCCATTTTTATAGTGTAGTGCTATTGACAAACCATCTATTTTAGGTTCAATACTAAATTGAATTTGTTCTTGAGGTACTATCTTTTCTATATTATGTGCAAATTTAATTACTTCACTAAAATTGTATGCTTTTGCAAGCGAAAGCATTGGTTTTTTATGAATAATTTTTTTAAATTTTGAGTTAAAAATATTATCGCCATAACCTATAACTTGTGTAGGTGAATGAGGATGGATTAATTCAGGGTATTTACTTTCTAAATGTTCAAGTTCTAATAAAGTTTTATCATATTCTAAATCCGAAACACTAGGTTTATTTTCAATAAAATATTCATAATTTCATTTATTAATTAGCTCAGTTAATTCATTAATTTTTTGCTTCATTTTGTTCCTTATACGTTTATTATAATAAATAAAAAAACTCAGGTGAGTTTTAAATTTAAATGTGAAAATTTGTTATCGAATATCAATGTGGTAAAGCAAACACATTATGTTTAATTAAGGCAGTTAAAATAACTAAAGTTAAAACCACACTAAAAACAATAAAATCTCGTCAAGTTGGAATTAACAAACGATAACGCGTTCTTTTAGCATAGGGGTCATAACCTCTGGTTTCCATCGCGTTAGATAAATCTTCTGCTTTAGCAAATGAAGTTGAAAATAAGGGAATAATTAAAGTTGTAAATGCTTTAGCTTTATCTTTAAATTTACCATTAACAAAATCCACACCACGACTAGCTTGAGCTTTCATTATTCGTTTTGCTTCTATTAATAAAGTCGGAATAAAGCGTAAAGCAACTGAAATTACCATTGCGATGATATGGGTTGGAATAAATAACAATTTCAATGGTAATAATAAATCTTCCAAGGCTTTAGTTAATAAAATTGGTTTTGTAGTTGAGACAAATAATGTTGTTATCATTATCATTATATAAATTCGGAATACTAAAGATAGTGTTTGAGCAATAACCGCATAACTAAGAGCATAAGTTTTTGATTTAGTAATAAAGAAAAAAATATGCATTGCGTTACGTTGAGCAATTTCGGCTTGCGAATTGCCTGTTGGCACTTTTAGAGTGTATATATTAATAAAAAAAACTATCACACCGACAATCAAAGGCATTTTTAACAATGAAAATGCTCTTTTAAAACTTTTTGTACCTATTAAAAACACAATCAATAAAGGTAAAAACAAAAAAACCAATGTTCAAAAATGCGATGCTATAAAAGTTAAAACAATATAAATTATATTAATGATTAATTTAACTCTTGGGTCTAAACGATGAACATATGTATCATCATAAACATATGTACCAATAGCAGAATTCATTATTTACCTCTCTTTTGAGCTAATTTTTGATTTAAAAAATTTGCCAATTCATCAATATTTTTTATATTGTGTGGAACATTTAGGCCACGTTGTTGCAATTTGGTGATAAATTCTAAAATTTTGGGTGGCTGCATTGAATTTTTGTTTAAAAATTCAGTATCACGCAATATTTCGCGAGTGGTGCCATCTTTAATTAAACGACCATCCTTCATCAACAAAACTCGGCTAGTTACTTGTAAAACATTATCTAAATCGTGAGTAACAATAACAATAGTTTTGCCTAATTTATTTAATTTTGTGAAAATTTCCAATATCTCTTGTACACCAACTGGATCTAAACCGGCTGTAGGTTCATCAGCGACAATGATATCGGGTTCAATTGCTAAAATACCAGCTAATGCCACCCGGCGTTTTTGACCACCAGACAAATTAAAAGGAGATTTTGCTAAAAAACTATCATCTAAACCGCATAAATTTAAATATTTTTGTGCTCTGTTTTTAGCCTCTGTTTTATCAACACCAAAAGAAAGAGGGCCAAACATAATATCTTTTTCAATTGTTTCTTCAAACAATTGATATTCAGCAAATTGAAAAGCGATAGCAACTTTTTTTCTGATTTCTTTTGCTCTTTTAACTTTTTTTAGTTTTTTTTGTTTAAAAACTTCAATTTTTGAACCATTCCTAAAACCTGATTTTTCTATTCAAGAGGCTTTTAATTCTATTTGATCGTCAAAAATTTCTTCATCTATATTGTTTTTATTTTTTTTAATATTTTTAAAATTTCATTGAATACTTCCCTTTGTGGGTAATAATAAAGCATTTAAATGTTCAACTAATGTACTTTTGCCAGAACCTGTTTGACCTATAACTCCAATAAATTCACCTTGATTAATATTTAAATTTACATCTTTTAATGAAGTAAATTCCATTCTAGTCCCACGGCTATATGTGTGTGATAATTGTCTAATTTTTATTTCCATATTTGCTCCATTAAATCATTTTCGTCATAAGTTTCTTGAATACCTTCAAGTTTTTGACTTAATTTGTATATAAATGGTGAATCTATTTTAGCTATTTCAATAATTTCTTGATTTTTTAAAATATCTTTAGGTGAGCCTTGAGCAATAATTTTACCACCAGCAAAAACAACACAATGATCGGCTAAAATTGCTTCATCCATATCATGTGTAATTGAAATTAAAGTTTTTTGACGCTTTGCTTGAATATCACGAATTAATTTAAGAACTTGCGTTTTACCTAATGGATCTAGCATTGAAGTAACTTCATCAAAAATAATAACATCAGGATCTAAAGCTAAAACTGAGGCAATAGCAACACGCTGTTTTTGACCACCTGAAAGAAGGTGTGGTTCTCTTGACAAAAATTCATTCATACCAACTTTTTGTGCTAGTTCAGCAATAATTGGTTTCATTTTTTCTCTAGGTAATTGTTTATTTTCTAAACCAAAAGCAATATCATCTTCTACTGAAGCACCAACAAATTGATTGTCTGGGTTTTGAAATATAATGCCTATTTGTTTTCTTATTTTACGTAAAGTATCAGGAGAAATTATTGTTCCATTAATTTCAATCGTGCCACTTTTAGGTTTATATAAGGCAACTAATAATTTAGAAAAAGTTGATTTACCTGAACCATTATGACCTAAAATAGCAACATATTTACCATCTGGTATTTCAAGACTAATTCCGTCAAGAGCATTTTTGTTTGCGTCGGGATATTTAAAAACTAAATCTTTAACTTTAATCATAATTTAAAATTATACACACAAAAATTTTATATCTATATGTATTAAAATTAATATTGTTCATTTGAATATAATTGTTTAAAATATTAGATATTTTGTTTTTGTAAAACCAATTTAAACACGATATAAAAATTATTAAGGTATAATTAATATTATTTTATATTTAATTAAAAAATAAAAATATAAGAAAGGATCATATGAAGCAATTTTTTAGTAATATTGGCTATAGTATGTCTAAAGTTTGATACAAATTAAGTCGCTGATGAAAAAGTTTTTGAGAACATAAAACTCTAACAAAAAAATTACTATTCACTCTTTCCTTTTTAGCTATTTATGTGATAATGACAACAATTGGAGCCCCATTTGTACGCATAAATCAGGCTGATCTAATAAACCAGGATACCTTTTTTAACACTCTTAACCTTATAGGAGGGGGAGGTTTACGTAATTTTTCATTAGTTGCGTTAGGTATTAGTCCCTTTATTAACGCTTCACTGATTATGTCTCTTTTACAAACTAGATTATTCCCAGCCATTCATAAATTGAGTCAAAGCGGCCCGCAAGGAAGAAGAAAATTAAATGTTATTACGCGCGTATTAACTCTTTTCATTGCTTTTCCACAAGCAATATTATTATCACAATCATTAGGTAGTGGTGAAAATCCTTTTATTGAAATTTTGCCTGTTTTTGGTTCATCATCGCTTATCGCAACAACATATTTTATAGTGCCTATGATTTTAATTGGTGGTTCTTTATTTTCATTGTTCATTGCTGAACAAATTACTGATAAAGGTATCGGTAATGGTACTTCTTTAATTATTTTTACAGGGATGGCGTTTGCTTTACCAAACCAATTTAGACAAGCGACAGCATTTTTTGTAGGTGATTCTTCTTCGTCTTCATTATTTATTGGTTCACTAAAATTTGTTGGCTATGTTTTTGTGTTTGCGATAACAATATTTATAGTTGCTTTAGTTTATAATTCGGAGCGTCATATTCCTATTCAACAAACTGGAGCAGGGCGTTCAAGAAATGTTAATGAAATGGGTAAATTGCCAATTAAATTAAACCCTGGTGGAATAATGCCAATAATTTTTTCAACAATGATACTTTCATTTCCTTTAATGATTGCAAGAATTTTACCTACTGGTAATCCTGCTAAAGCTTGAATAAACGAATATATGCAATTTACTTCACCGTTAGGTTTATCATTATTAGTAGTTATTACATTCTTTTTTAGTTATTTAATGGGTATTCAGCAATCAAAAATTGATAAAATTAGTGAAGATTTCGCCAAAAATTCAACCTTTATTCCCGGAATTCAACCCGGTGAACAAACTGAAGATTATTTATTTGGTGTTGTTTTAAGACTTTCAACTTTTAGTGCATTTTATTTAATAATTCTTGCCTCATTTCAGTATTTACAAATAATTGTTTTAAAATGACCTGCCGCAATTGCTTTTGGTGGCACCAGTATTATGATTTTAGTTTCGGTTGCAATTGAAACAATTGGTCAATTTAAGGCAAGATTAAAAACAACACATTTTGCTAAACAAAAACAATTATCACGCCAAGTGAGTGAGCAAATTAATTACGAAAACGTATATACTGAACACGGCCCAAATTTAGATAACAAAAACAAAAAAATCAAAAAAACAAATGGAGATGGATTGTTATGATAGAAAATTCAAAATTAAATATGGTTTTTATGGGGCCGCCGGGAGTTGGTAAAGGTACAGTAGCTGCTCTAATTGCAAATTCAGATGAATTTATTCATTTATCAACTGGCAGCATTTTTAGAGAAGAAATAGCTAAAGCTACTCCCCTAGGTTTAAAAGTTGCTCAAATCGTAAAATCTGGGCAGTATGTTACGGATGATATCACTAACGAAATTGTAAAAAATAAGTTAAAAGAATTAATGTCGCAAAACAAAAAAGTTATTTTAGATGGTTTCCCACGTACCTTAAACCAAGTTAAATTTTTAGATGCAATTCAAGGCTTTAATTATCTAGTAATTTCACTTTTTGCTGAGGAAGATTTAATTTTAAAAAGATTATCAGGTAGAAGATTTTGCCCACAATGTAAAAGTAATTATCATATCTTATATATGCCTTCTAAATTGCAAAATAAATGTGAAAACGATGGTGTAGATTTAGCCACAAGACCAGATGACACTATTGAAGCAATCAAAGTACGTCAAAAGATTTACCACGATGAAACAAAACCACTTTTGGATTTTTACCAACAAAACGAAAAAATAATTTCTATAGACGCTAATGGCAAGGCCGAAGATATAGCAAAAACACTTTTAAATAAATTAAAAAGCAATTAAACCGATTTAAGTTTAATTGCTTTTTTTATTTAAAAATACTTTCTTGAAAATTTTTGGTTAAAGAGTTATAGGCTTGAATGATTGAGCGTTTTAACTCGTAAGAAACAAAACTGTTTCGGTTATTTAAAGATAAACTTTGTATATCTTTATCAATTGCAATGTTGAAAAGATTTTTAAGATCTTGACTATTATTAATTATGTAATTTTGATTATTAAAACGTATTGTTATAGATTTTATTTGATCTTTTTTATCAAGGCGTTTTTTAAACATTGCTTTTTTGAATTCGTTGTAATTAGCGTAGCGAGAATCAAAGATTTTATTTAAGACAAAATCTTCACTTAATAACTGATTTGAGCTTAATTGAGTGCTTAAAACATCCGTAGCATAATTGACAAAACCGGCATCTCAACCAAATTCAGCCAACAATTCTAGTGCATTTCTTCTAAAAATTAAACCACCAGTAGCACCTGTATTATTTGAGTAGGCAGCAAAAATTGGTCTAAATAAATTAATACTATAATAATTTTCATTATTATTTCTTAAATAATCACTTGTGCCGGGTTTTAAACCATATGTTTCTAATTTAGAAACAATATTATGATCAATCAAATCATAAACACTTTGTAAATTAAGTGAAGCTATTGAATTAGCATCTAATTGAATAACTCTATCACTACCATGGGTATAACCTTTAGCTATATCTTCATTTTTATACAATTCATATTCATTTTTCATTGAATTATCATCTTTATGTAAAGCTAACCGGTTAAAGAAAAAGGTTTGGTTTTGTATTGATTTAGATAAAATAACTTCAGCTTCAATTGCATCAAGTAAATATGTAACATCAAATAGACCACTTAAATACTGTTTGAAGTCTTCTTTTGAATTAAACCTGTCAATATTATTATTGGATGTGACTGCTCCATTTAAATTAAGGGCAAAATTAAAGCCATAATTAGGTGAATTATTACTTGTTAACGATTCAAATAAACCAGTTGCAAAAGCTTCAGGCCCTACCCCAGGACGATATTGATTGCCTTGCAATCAAGTTTTAGTATCATAAGCATGGGTTAATTCATGAGTTAAAGTTGCAATACCTTCGGTGTCTAAAATATCAACACTATCAAATCTAATTACTTTTGTGTTTTGATTAGCATACGCAGAATCTTTGCGCACAGACTGAGGATATCATCTATTTATAGGACCAAAAAAATCATTTATTGCTGAATAATGTTCATCAAAACGTTCAGCTCATCTTCGTTTTTGGCCATTAAATCTAGGTTGAGCTACACCATTTAAACTTGAGACTATAAAATAGCCATCAAAAATTTCAGTTGTAGTTTTAGTTAAATAATCTTTGCCTTCTTGGTTTGAAATTTTGTACATTAATTCCATAAATTTGCGGTATTGAATTGATTTATCAATAATTAATTGTTTTAATTTATTAATTTCATTTTGGTATTCATTTTTGTTTGCAACTAATAATTGCTCATCTATATTTCTTCCGTAACTACCAAAAAAGATAGTTCCAAGCGTTGAAATAATATAAACATTACTTTCTTGTAAATTTAGTAAAGGTAATATATAACCATTAGCATTAGATTTGGTTTTAAGATGTTGATACGCACTGATGTTAATTTGTGGTTGTGAAAGTAATTTTTGTTCACTAATAAATGCTTTGGTTGAAGTTTTGAACCATTCATCCATATCACTGCTGTTTGTAAAAACCTTTAGATTATATTCTAAAAACTCAAATAAATTTTTGTTAATTAATTTTTTAAAATATTTATTAAATGTTGCAAAATTATTTTTTATTAATAATTCTTCAAAATTTAATGAACCAATTTCAATTAAAAAATCAATATTTTTAATTAAATTATTATAAAAATTAGGATTAAAAAGCATTATTTTTAAAATGTTATATTGCCCAAAATTAATTTTAAATAAACGATTAATATAAGTTAAGCCAAGCATAATTTTTACTTTATTATCTAAAATTGTTTTTTTAATTACTCGTGCTACTTGTTCATTATTGTAATCGCTATTTTGATAATTAGCCAGTAAAGATTTAACAATTTCATCTAAATGTAATTTTATTTCTTTAAAAGAAGAATCTAAATATAATGTTTTAATTGTTTCATTGCTAAAGTTAACAAATTTTTGCTTCATTTGATTATTGTATTCACTTAATTTAACTTGTTGTACAAAATCAGTAGAATCTAAACTTAAAACACTTAATTCTGCTACTATTTCATCTACTAAATTTTGGTTTAAATTTAAATATTGATTTGGTGAATAAATTAAATCTGCTCCTAATCTATATTCAAATCGAGCGCTTTGTTCAAATTCAACTGGACTAGCTAAATCATAAGTTGTGGCACTACCATCTTCAAATTTAACAAATAAGCGATTTATACTGTTTTTATCGTATAAATTAGACACAAATTCATTACCATGCATTGGTAAAAGTGAATATATTTTCTTTTTAAATAACAAATCTGAAGTACTAATTAAATTAGCATATTTAGTAATGGTGTTTCGGTCATAATTGGGAAGTAATTTAGCAACATTTTCGTACGCAATTTGACGCATAGAATCATATTCTGCTAAAGTTGAATAATCTACTTTATCAAAATTATTGTTTGAATTTAATTCAATATCTATACCTCATGCTCTTAATAGTTCTTTTGCCTTGGTAATTGTAATTGAAGTATTTGAATTTTGCCCACTAATTATTTTATTATTTGAAATATCAGAACGAGTTTTTTGGCCAAATAGTTCAATATTATCTGCCATAACATCAATAATATTATTTTCAACACTTAAATTATTTATATTACCGATAATTTTACCTAATTTAGTGTTAGTAAAATTAGTTTGCAAGGTGTTTGAAATAACACCTGATATATAATTTTTTTCTATTTTTTTATCAGTAGAATTTATATTATTTGCTTTTGCTGCTAAAAGACCAAAATATTGACCATTTTTATCTGTACTACTAATATCTAAATTGATTTTTAACACATTATTTTTTACTGTTGTATCAGTTAAAATTAAACTTAAACCTCCAACTGAAATTGAATCAATTGAATTTTGTTTAAAAACTAAATTAGCATCAATAAATAAATTACTAATAACACTGTTCTGTATTGATTTTGCTAAAATTCCAGCATCCTTATCAACTACAACTCTAGAATTTAAAATTTTAAAATTTGATACAGTTGAATTTATAACGTTTTTAAACAAAGGTTTATTTAGATTATGTATAGCATAATTTTTTCCATCAACACTTTTTAAAACACCTCTAAAATCAATATCTATATATTGATCTTGTTCAATTGAATTTGCGTATAAATCTGAACCGATTAAAAAGGTTGCGTTGGGATTTAATTTAATAGCATTAATTAAGGTGTTAAAATCACTATAAACATTTGCTTTATCACTAATTTCATCAACATAAAATGAGTAATTTTCAATAACATCATTTTGCGAGTTAAATAAAACCAAATTATTATGTTTAAGGGTCAATTTGTATTGATCACCCATTTTTTCAATAGATTTAACTGGAATTAAATATTGTGTTTCATCATCAGTTATTCTAACTAAATAATTATTTGGGTCTACATTATTAGCATTAATTGAACTTACTTGTTTTGTGCTTCCGTCGTTATTAACTAACAATATTTGCCTTGAAGTAGTATTTTTAAATTCTAATGATTTAGTTGTGTAAATTCCGCTCAATTTATTCATTTTTTGCTCTAAATTTTCTAAAACTAAATCTATTTGTTCTTGTGTTGCGTCCTGATTATCTAAAATAGATTCAGCCTGGTTTAAAACATTAACAAATTCGTCTTTTAATATTTGATTAGGCTCATTTGTAAAAGTTACTGAATTATGTTTTTGTTTAGCTACAATTACAGTTTTTTGTAGTGTTTTTTTATCTGGAAGAATAACAATTTTTTCTTTAAATTTTGCCTTCAATGCGTAATATAAATCATTATTAATTTTAACTGAAATATAATTGCCATCAATTACTATATTTTCTGCTGGTATCGGTTGATCATTTCCAAAAACACTTTCAATTTCTTGACCTTGGGGAATATCTATTTTAAACACTAAAAAATTATCTTTTTGTGTGGTTTTGAATGAATCATTACCATCGGCTGCTTTAAAATTATTATCCCCACTGACATAAACATTATTTTCTTCATTAATATCATTAAATTCAACGCTAAAATTTGAATTTTGAGTTATTAAATATTTAAATATACCTTTTGAAGTGTCTACATCAATATTTTGACCATTTAATTGAACATTTTTAACAGATTTATTTTGGGGAATATCAATAAAAATTGTTGCTTGTTCACCGTGTTTAAAATTGTTTTTATCAATAAATTCATTCATATATAAATTAGAACCTAAATTAATTGAATAATTTTGCTTTGGTTGTAATTTATCTTTAAATTGAACACTAATTTGAGTGTTATTACGCATTATAAATTGATAAGAATTGTTTTTGACAAAACGTTTTTTGTTTGAACCATTTACGTTAAGTGTCTGAATTTCTTTACCTTCTGGAACGTCAATATTAATTGTGATATTTTGACCAAATGAAATATTGTTTAGTTCAATATTATTTGCTGCACTTAAATACTGATCTAATGAAAGCACATATTTATTTTCTTGATATACAGCAATTAATTTATGATTTGGTTTAGTTGTTGTAAACGTGAATGTATTATTGATTACGCTATCTTTTTTCTCAACACCATCAACTAATAATGATTGTAAAGATGAATTTTTGGGTACAATCAATTGTGCAACTACTTCTTTGCCAATTTTAGTTACTATATTTTTATTTTCAAAACCAATTAATTTTACATTTGATTCTTCTTCAACCACATTATCAATATTGTTTTTTTGTTCAGACAAATCGCTTGAACCATTTTGAAGATTTTCATTGGACTCGTTTGGTTCAAAATTTTCCTCTTTGGTGTTAACAAAAGTTAAATTAATTTCTAAATTTTCTTTAACATTTATACTAATACGGTTATTTTTAATTAAATTTTTGCTTTCTTTACTATTAATCAATAATGAGTCAATGGTTAAATTTTGAGGATTCATAATTTCAAATTCAATATTTTGACCATATTTTAACGTTGATAAATCAATATCTTTATTCACTAATTTAAGATTATTTGTGTTTTTAACTTCAAAAATTAAATCAGAATATTCTGCTTTAATTTGTTTAATATTACTTTGAACAAAACTATATGTATTATTAACTACTTCATTTGTTTTTTCAACACCATCAACTAATAATTTTGATAATTTTTTACCAACTGGTGTAATTAAATTTAATTCAATTTCTTTCCCTTTATATGTGTTTAATAAACCGGTTTTACCGTTTTTATCAACTAAGCCTTCAATAAATAACTCAATTTTATTATCTTTGTAAGAATTTAAACCTAGACCTAAACCTAGGCCAATAGTAATTGAACTAACTACTCCAACACTTCCTGCAATAATTGCTATTTTTTTTCGTTTTGCTTTCATTTATGCTCCTAATCTATATTAAAAATAATATGTTATTTATTGATATTTACTAATAAAATTAAAATAAAATTTACTTCAAATTTTGACAACTTTTGCTAAAATATAATTCGTTATATTAATATATAACATATAAATGACAGGAGCAAGATGGTTCATATCAAAAATCAAAAGCAAATTGAAGATATTACAAAATCTTGTCAAATCTTGGCTGAGGTAAAACAAGTTGTTTATGACCACATAAGACCAGGAGTTTCATTAAAAGAACTGGATACAATTGCTTTTAATGAAACTATAAAAAGAGGTGCTCAACCAGCATTTTTAGGTTTATACGGTTTTCCTGCAACCGCATGCATTTCTGTAAATGAAGAATTGATCCACGGCATTCCAAGCGATTATGTATTAAAAAGCGGTGATATTGTTTCTTTTGATATGGGTTGCACTTATAACGGAATGAATAGCGATAGCGCTTTCACAAAAGGTGTAGGTGAAATCGCACCAATAAATAAAAAATTGATTAAAGTAGCCAAACAAGCCTTTGAAGCGGGTCTTGCAGCTATTAAACCCGGTGCTAGAGTGGGTGATATTAGTTTTGCAATTGGTCAAGTAATCAAGAAAAATAATTTTTATACCCCTTCGGAGTATTGCGGTCATGGAATTGGTTTTAATGTCCATGAAGAGCCTGATGTTTACAATGATGGTAAACCAGGACAAGGCCCATTATTAGTTGATGGCATGGTAATTTGTATTGAACCTATGGTTATGCAAAAAAATGCTCGTATTAAAGTAAAAAAAGATAAATGAACTGTTGTTAGCGCTAGCGGTTTAACAAATGCCCATTACGAACATACGGTACTAATAAAAGATGGTAAGGGTGTAATATTAACGAAAGGAATTTAAATGGCAAAAGATGCTATTAAATTTAAAGCCATTGTTAAACAAGCTTTTTCAACTGATGAATATGAAGTTGAACTTGAAAATGGTTTAGTAATTAAAGCTCACATATCAGGTAAAATGCGCGTAAATCATATTAGAATTTTACCTGGGGATTCAGTAGATGTAGAAATTAGTCCATATAATTTACAATTAGGACGTATTATCTATCGTCACAAATAAGGAGAAGATATGAAAGTAAGAGCTAGTGTAAAAAGAATGTGTAAAGATTGTCGTGTTATTAAACGTAGAGGAATCATTAGAATTATCTGTGTACAACCTAAACATAAACAAAGACAAGGATAGGAAAATTTATGGCTAGAATTTTAAATATTGAGATTCCAAACAATAAACGTGTTGTTGTTTCATTAACATACATTTTTGGAATCGGTTTAACAAGATCAAAACAAATACTTGCAAAAGCAAATATCAATGAAAACATTAGAGTAAAAGATTTATCAGAAGAACAATTATCTGCAATTCGTGAAGTAGCAAGAGAATATCAAACCGAAGGTGATCTACACCGTGAGGTTTCATTAAACATTAAACGTTTAATGGAAATTAAATGTTATCGTGGTATGAGACATCGTAAAGGTTTACCTGTTAGAGGTCAATCAACAAAAAGTAATGCTCGTACTCGTAAAGGTCCAAGAAAAACAGTTGCCGGGAAGAAAAAATAGGAGTTTATAATGGCTATAGCAAAAAAACAAACTAAAAAAACTAAGAAAAAATTAGTTGTTAGTGGTGTTGCTCACATTCACTCAACTAACCAAAACACAATTGTTACTTTTACTGACGAACAAGGTAATGTTGTTGCTTGATCATCATCAGGAGCAATCGGTTATAAAGGTTCGAAGAAAAAAACCCCTTATGCAGCTGGTTTAGCAGCACAAGCAGCTACTGAATTAGCAAAAGAGCGTGGCATGAAAACTGTTAGAGTTGAATTAAAAGGTTTAGGAGCAGGTAAAGATGCTGCTCGTAAACAAATCGAAGTATCAGGAATTACCGTTACAGAAATTAAGGATGTTACCCCAGTACCTCACAATGGTACAAGACCTCCAAAACGTATTCTTAAACGCGAAAAAATGAGATAGAAACAAATAAAAAGAAGGAGGAAATATGGAAAAAATGGCAAAACTTGACTACATTCAAGTGGAAAATTTAAATTCTAACGCCAAAGAAGCTAATACAACAACATTTGCACTACAACCTCTTGAGAGAGGTTTTGGACAAACAGTTGGTGTTGCTTTAAGAAGAGTGTTATTATCAAACATTACTTCTTTAGCATTATGTGCTGTTAAAATCGAAGGCGTTGAACACGAATTTGAAGTTATAAACGGTGTAGTCGAGGATGTTACTACATTATTAATGAATTTACGTAAAGTTAAATTCCAATATAAACCTGAGTTAGTTAATGATAATGAAATTATCAAGGTAGTTTTAAAAGCTGACCAACCCGGAGTTGTTACTTCAAGAAGTCTTGAAGTTGTCAATTCAAATATTGAAATTACAAGCAAATCGGTTCATTTAGCAACTCTTAGTGCTAAAGGTAGTTTGCACTTAGAAATGTTTTTACGTGCTGGTCGCGGCTATTTACCAAACGATAAAAACAAAAAATTTATTTCAACATCTAACTTTTTAAGTCAAATCCAATCTAATATTAAAAAAGGTATTTTAATAGCAACCGATTCAAATTTCAGTCCAATTCAAAATGTTAATTACAAAGTGAGTGAATTAAATTCTGCATCAAACGAAATTGAAGAAAAATTAGAATTTAACATCACCACCGATGGAACTGTAGGGGCTAAAGAAGCAATTAAACAAGCATGTGAAATTTTAGTTGCTCATTTTAAATTAGTCGGCAATGTTGACGACATGGTTGTAGATTCAATTTTCAAGAAAGAAGAAGTTGAAAAAGAAGTTGAAAAAGAAGAAAATGATTTAGATATTACTCAATTAAATCTTTCTGTTCGTTCGTTAAATGCTTTACGAAGAATTGGCAAAACATCATTGTCTCAAATTGCGGCTATGACTTATGAAGAATTAGAAAACACAAAAAACTTAGGTAAAAAATCTCTAGACGAAATTGTTTCTAAATTAAAAGAATTCGATTATGAATTAACTAAAGGAGAAGAATAATGGCTAATCCAAAACAAATTTACAGTCGTGATACTAAATGAAGAAAAGGAGTGATGCGTACTTTAGTTAGCGAATTATTCGCTCATGGCCGTATTACCACAACTCTAACTCGTGCCAAAGAATTACGTCGTCACGCAGAAAAACTTATTACAAAAGCAAAAAACCCAACTCTGGCAAATCGTCGTGCAGCTGCTGCATTTTTACGCCCAACTCTTGTACAAGGTTCAAATAATGTTTTAAAACACTTATTCGCAACAATCGCACCAAAATATACTCAAAGAAATGGTGGTTACACACGTATTTACAAACTTGTTTCACGTCAAGGTGATTCAGCACCTATGGCTATTATTGAATTAGTTTAATTCACATATCAAACTTTAATTACTAATGAAAATAGTCGCTTGACTATTTTTTCATTTAAATTTTAAGAAAAATAAATAATATATACTTTATATACTATGTCAAAAAATAAAAAAATATTAACAATTGAAAATTTATTCCAGCCAGCGAAAAATAAAAATTATGTGTTTATTCCACAATTAAATTTATTTAAAAATACGGCAAATGCTTTTTTAATTATTGATGAAAATACCGAATTGTTTAAAAAACAATTTAAAACAATAATCAACAAAAAAAATAATATTAAAATATTGTATGAATATAACGAATATAAAGATGTCGTGTGTCATAGCGATACTAAAACAATAGATAAAAAAATATCCTTTTATAATCTTGAAACACCACAAAGTAGCGAAAACAACATTTCAATTGTAAGAGAATATCAACGTATCAAGCGAAATTATCAATATAACATACAAACAATACAATGATTATTCAAAATTTTAAATACATATCAATACCAATTAAAAACAGAAATACTAAGTGTTTTTGAAACAAAAATAAACTCATTACATACCTTAATTTCTGATTTAAAAAGAGATTCTCAAATAATGAGTAATAAATTTTGACAAATTTTTACACAAAATAGTACAGTTGAATTAAATAATCAAATTTTAACTTATATCGAAAACCAAAAATATTACAATGAACTTATCATGGGTGAGTTTTTAGACCTATTTAGAACTATTTATAATATAAGTCTTAATATTTCTTCACGATATTGAAAAAGTCCTGAATTTAACACAAAAATAGATCTTGAAAAAAAACAAAAAAGATTACAGATTTTGCTAAAAATGCAAAAAACTAACAAAGAAACAATCAAAAGAGAATTATATTTACGCGATATTAAATCATTGCTAAAACATTTAATTCAACTCAAAACATTCAAACGTATTAATTGTAAAAAAACAATGACATCTTTAATAAGTTGATTTAAAAAATCAGTCATAATTGACCAAGAAAAATATAATTATTTTATTAATAGTCCAGCACAAACTCGCTACATCGTAAAACAGATTTTGTTAAAAAAATATATTGCAAAATTAGTACATAAAAAATTACTAAGCTTAAGATATTTAGAGCATAAAGATATTGATGAACTGAAAAATAACCTTATTTCACGTTTAAATTTATTTATTTCAAACAATTTATCAAATAAAAATATTGAACAAAATTTTAATTCGACAAAAATCAAAAAAATAATTTCAAATGAATTTTGGTTTGACTTTACTCCATATATTGAAATTAGCAGATTCAATCAAGAATTGTTTAATAACCAAATTAAAAATTTGCGCAACAAGTATAGGAAAATAAGTCAAAAAAAATTAAATGTGTTTGGAATTGAAAATTATAAAGAACAAATCAAAAACGCAAAAAATAACTTAGAATTATTAAATGAAGAATTTGAATGAAAAAAATCCCTTTTGCAAAGTGAATTTAAGCAATTTAACTCAAAACATAAATTAATAAATAATAAAATTAAATTTATTAAATTTTATTACAAAACTATTAATGATTATAATGACAAAATTGCACAAAAAATTAATAATTTAAATATTAATCCAAATTTTCAAAATGATTATAAGCAAATGTTTCAACAAATTGAAAATTCATTCAATACACTTAAATCAGTCGCCTTTTTATTTGAATATTTAGAATTATTGCGTGAATTTATTTTTACAAAATTTACTTTAAGCAAAACAAATTTAATTAAAATTGACCTATTCACTAAATTAATTCAAATTTTAAACTCAGCAGCTTTTAGTAATAATTCTTTAACAAAAACATTCAATAATATATCACTAATATCACGTCTTAAAATGAGCTTTTTAGCAGAATTGAAGGAAGAAACACAAATTGTTTTTATAAGTGATGATGAAAATATAAAAGATCAAAATTTAAAAAGTGAATTTTTAAGGATTGTAGGCGAAATTGCTAAAAAAAATAATTTAACTTATACTTTTATAACTAATGATCGTAGCATTGTTGAATTTCAAAATTTTGACAATATTTACGTGTTTTTTGACAACAAATTAATTGAATTTGGTAATAAAGAAAAAATTTTTAACAACCCTTTACATCCAGTGTTTCATTCATGATTGCACAACACAAAAGGCGTAGAATTTAATTCTCATAATTATATTTTTAACGAATGTTTTAAATATGACCAACAACATTATTTAATTGCATCAAACAGTGAAATAAAAAGTTTAAATATTGACAGTATATACACTAATTTAAATAATATCGACCATGATACAAACGAAAATTTAATCAATGAACTTGAAACATATTCAAATACTAAAGAAACAATGATTGTGGACTTAAATTTGATCGATCAAATTCAATCATCACAAACGATGACATGGGAATATAATATGAGTAAAATCAATGATGATGAAGCAATAAATACTGCTTTAATCGATCAAAATTCAGATGCGTATTAAAACCTAAACAATTTTATACAAATCTTTATCAAATCAACAAAAATTAGCCCACTTTCAATAAATTTATGAATACTTAAAGAATATAAATTGCTACAATGCTGCTGAACAAAATAAAAACATTTTGTTTTTAATTTGAATAAATGAAAAATATATTAAATAGCCAATAATTATATGGCTATTTTTAAATCTCGACAGTTACGCAGCAACCAATGCTAAATAATAATTTGGTATAATATATTAAATATATAAATTTAAAGTTATATGAGGTCAAAAATGCAATTAGATAAATTATACCAACCCAACAAATTTGAATCAAAAATTTCAAAAAAATGAAAATTAAAAAAATTTTTTAGCGAACATGACCAAACAAAAAAACCATTTACAATTCTTTTACCACCACCAAATATTACTGGTAAATTACATCTAGGCCACGCCTTAAATACATCTATTCAAGATGCGATTATTCGCTATAAAAAATTAAAGGGTTTTGATGTATTTTATATAGCCGGGATGGATCACGCTGGTATTGCAACTCAAAGTAAAGTTGAAAGTAATATTTATAATTTAACCGGTAAAACAAAACACGATTTTGGCCGAGAAGAATTTATTAAAAAAATATGAGAGTGAAAAGATGAATACTCTGCTTCAATTAGACAACAATGAGAGGTTTTAGGTTTAGGTTTAGATTATGAACGAGAACGTTTTACGTTAGACGAAGAATCAAATCAAGCCGTAAATCGAGCTTTTATTGAATTTTATAAACGAGGTTTAATTTATCGGGGTACAAAAGCAATCAATTGAGATCCCAAATTAAAAACTGCAATTTCAAATATTGAAGTTATAGCTAAACCAACAGAACAAAATATGTTGTATATTAAATATCAAATTGCAAATTCAAATGAATATTTAACTATCGCAACTGTTCGTCCAGAGACAATGCTCTCTGATGTGGCAGTTATATATAATCCTAATGATTCGCGTTATAATTCAATGCAAAATATAAGCCTTATCCATCCTTTAACTAAACAAAATATTCCTTTTATCCCAGACGAATACACCGAAATAGATTTTGGAAGCGGTTTAATGAAATTATCTGCCCACGCAGAAGTGGATATTGACCTTATCAAAAAACATAATTTAAAAATAAACGAAACTATTGACCAAAATGGCTTTATTAATGCTCCTAATTCTCAATTCCACAAAATGGAACGTTTTCAAGCCCGCAAAGCCATTGAAAAATATTTAATTGAGAATAATCTAATCGTAAAAATCGAAAAAACAATTTCAAATGTTGGCTATTCAGAAAGAAGCGGTGAACCAGTTGAAATTTTAGTGATGCCGCAGTGATTTGTTAAAATGGAACAATTAAATCATACGATTCTTGACCATTTAAACACAACACAGGCAATTAAATTTTTCCCTAAACGATTTAAGCAAACACTTAAAAAATGAATGCAAAACGCACATGATTGAACAATATCGCGTCAATTATGATGAGGTCATCGTATTCCTGCTTGATATAAAGATAACCAGATTAAAGTTCAAGTCAATTCACCAGGCGAACAATGAATACAAGATAATGATGTACTAGACACGTGGTTTTCATCTGGACTAGCTCCGTTTTCATTCTTAGGATGGCCATCAGAAAATTCAAATCAAGTATTAAATCGATACTTTCCAACTTCATTACTTGTAACTGGTTATGACATCATCTTCTTTTGAGTCGCTAGAATGTATTTTTTCTCACTTAGTTTTCAAAACAATAAACCATTTTCACAATTATTGCTTACTGGTTTAGTAAGAGATGAACAAGGAAGAAAATTCTCAAAATCATTGGGCAATGGTATTGACCCAATTGAAGTCATAAATCAATACGGAGCTGATGCTTTAAGATGGTTTTTAACTACTAATACAACACCAGGTTTAGACATAAGATATTCAGAAGATAAAATGCGTTCAGCGTGAGGATTATGTAATAAAATTTGAAATATTGCTCGTTACATTCAAAATTTACCCGATGACACAACTAAATCCAATACTGCTGCTGACAATTGAATTCACAATCGTATGGTTAAAATGAATAAAAAAATTGATAACGCATTCAAAAACTATGATTTAACGGTTGTGGGTTATGAATTAAATAAGTTTATTTATAACGATTTTTCTTCGTGATATGTAGAATTACTAAAAATAATGCCAAACAAAAATGCTGCTTTAAACAATTTCAAGAAATTGCTAATAATTCTACATCCATTATTACCTTTTATTAGTGATTATTTATATAAAACGCTTTTTGATGAAGAAATCTTAAATTCTAGACCTCTTAGATTAAGGATGATTAAGCAGCAAAATATTATTGATGTCGAAAATATAATTAAAATCGTTAGTATTTTAAGAAAATATCGTGAAGATAATCAAATTAGCAAAAAAAACGTCCTTTTTTATGATGTTAATATTACTAAAAATCAATTTAATATTGACGCAATTGCTAAACTGGCAAACGCACAAATTAAAATTAATAATGACACAGTTTATGTTGATGGAGATATCGTAGTTAATATTGAGCAAAGTATTGAACAAAAAAACGAATATATTAACTCAATCAAAAGCAAAATCGGTGAACTTGAAAACGAAATTGAACGTGCTCAAAAAATGTTAAATAATCCAAATTTTATTGCTAAAGCACCAAGCAATAAAATTGAACTAGAACAACAAAAATTACAAAAATATACAAAAGAATTAGAACAATATAAGGAGGAATTGAAATGAAAATCTTAGATGGAAAAAAAGTAGCGTTAGAATTAACAAACCAATTAAAAAATGAATTTGAGCAAATTTCAATTGAATTAGGTCGCAAACCAGTTCTAGGTATTGTTCGAATTGGTGATGATATAACAGGTGCTACTGATGTTTATGTCCAAAAAAAAATTGAAAAAGGTGAAGAATTAGGAGTTGATGTTAAAGTATTTAAATTTGCAGGTGATAAATCACGTTTTAAATTTATTTTAAAACAACTCGATAAAATTAATGATGAAACTGATGGAATTATAGTTCAATTACCAATCGGTGGTGAATTATCAATTTATAAACAACCAATTTTAGATTCAATTCGCTTTAATAAAGATGTCGATGGTTTAAGTTCAAGAAATTCGTTTAATTTTTACAATAAAACTGATGAATTTAAATTTACGCCAGCAACCGCGCAAGCAATAATTACACTAGTTAATCACTACAATATAGATGTTAAAGACAAAAAAGTAGCAGTAATTGGTCGTGGAATTTTAGTTGGTAAGCCGGCTGCATCTTTATTTAAAGAAATGGGCGCTCATGTTTCAACCCACAATCGCGAATCAGGTATTAAAGGAGTTGAAAATGCTGATATTTTAGTCGTTGCTGCTGGAAGCCCTAACCTAATTAGCAAAAAAAATATCAAACAGGGTGCTATTGTTTTTGATGTAGGAGCTACTTTAATAGAAAAAGATGGTCGCAAAGTTATTTGTGGCGATGTTGATATAGACGATTTAGAAGGTCATATTGAAGCAATAGCGCCTGCAAGAGGAGGTGTTGGACCTTTAACAGTGGTTTCATTATTTCAAAACCTATTAGAAGCACTTAAAAATAATAATAAAATTTAATATATTTTGTACATGAAATCATTAACATCATAATCCTAAGATGTTGTAAAATATTAATTAAATTATTCAAGGAGACAAAATGAAATTTACAGATTTAATTCAAAGTAATATTGCTCAAATTAAACAAAAAAAACGTATTGTTTTAGTTGATGGCGATGACCAAAGAGCAATTGAAGCTGCTAAAATTTTAGAACAATACAAAAATTTAGAAGTTATTTTGTTATTAGAAAAAGAACAAAATATTGAAACAAACGCAACATTGTTAAATATGAATAAAGATGAAGCAAAAAAATTGCAATTTGCTCAAATGTTATTTCAACAACGAGAAGCAGCTGCTAAAGCAAAAGGTAAAGAAAACAAAGACACATTAGAATCTATTCAAAAAGCAATGCAACAAAGACCATTTTACGCAATGATGATGCTTGAAACCGGTGAAGTTGATGGAGTTGTTGGTGGTTTGATTTATTCAACCGCGGATATGCTGAAAGCTGCTTTTAAAGTTATTGGCCCTTCAAAAGGTATTAAAACAATTAGTTCAGTAATGATAATGCACAAAGACGAAAACACTTTATTTTTCAGTGATATTTCAGTTAATCCTAAACCAGATCAAAGTGCCCTAACAGATATTGGTTTAAATGCTGCTCAATTTGTTAATGGATTTGGAATAGAACCCAAAGTTGCTTTTTTAAGTTTTTCAACAAATTTTAGTGCTAAAACACCAGAAACCGAAATGGTTCATAACGCAACTGTTGATTTCAACCAAAAATACAATGGTGTAAAAGCAATTGGAGAAGTGCAATTAGATGCTGCGTTAGATTTAAATGTAAGAAAAGCGAAATATCCTATCGAATCATACAACCAACCAGCAAACACTTTAATTTTTCCAAATTTAGAAGCTGGAAATATTGGATATAAATTAACGCAACGTTTAGCAGATTATGGTGCTATTGGTCCAATTATAGTTGGAACTAAAAAACCAGTTAATGATTTATCAAGAGGTGCGAAAGTAAACGATGTAGTTAATACAGTTTTAATCACAATGATACAAAGTCAAGGAGCAAAAAATGAGTAATAAAATTTTAGTTATCAATGCTGGTTCAAGTTCAATTAAATTACAATTATTTGAAAAAAATTCAATGAATGTTATAGCGAACGGTTTAGCCGAAAGAATTACATTAGATGATGGTGTAATTACAATTAAAGCAAACGAACAAAAATACATAAAAAATGTATCGATGCCAGATCACGAAGTAGCGGCTCAAAACATTTTATCTTTACTTTCAGAATCAAAAATTATTGAGGATGTAAAAGAAATTGAAATTATAGGTTTTAGAGTTGTACATGGTGGAACTTATTTCACAAAATCAAGTGCTATTGACGATGAAGTAATTAAGGCAATTGAAAAATGTTCAGATTACGCACCATTACATAACCCTGGTGCTTTACAAGCAATTTATGCCTTTAAAAAAGTAATGCCACATGCTAAACTTTCAGCAGAATTCGATACAGCATTTCACACAAGTATACCCGATGTAAATGCAATTTATCCAATTCCATACGAATGAAGTGAAAAATTTGGTATTCGTCGTTTTGGTTTCCACGGAATTTCGCACCAATTTATCAATCAAACAATGCAAAAAATTTTAAATAAATCTTCAATTAATATTGTTAACGCACACATTGGCAATGGCGCTAGCATTTGTGCGATAAAAAATTCAAAATCATTTGATACCACTATGGGTCTAACTCCTTTAGCTGGTGTTATGATGGGTACAAGATCAGGTGATATTGATCCAGCTTTAATTGAATTTTTAAGTGAACATTTAAACACAAACGCTAAAGATATTACACAAACTTTAAACAAAAAATCAGGATTATTAGGTGTTTCTGGAGTATCTTCAGATATGCGTGATATTGAAGAAGCAATTAGTCAAGGAAATAAAAAAGCAATTTTTGCTGAAGAATTATATATACAAAAAATTGTTGATTACATTGCAAATTATGCTAACAAAATTGAAAATGTAG
Organism: Mycoplasmopsis phocirhinis; assembly: GCF_004216495.1. Lineage (NCBI taxonomy): Bacteria > Bacillati > Mycoplasmatota > Mycoplasmoidales > Metamycoplasmataceae > Mycoplasmopsis > Mycoplasmopsis phocirhinis. The sequence continues at coordinate 322,298 of NZ_CP034841.1, forward strand.
ATGCTATTGTATTTACTGCTGGTGTAGGAGAAAATTCACCAAGATTGCGTCAAGCTGTTGTGGATAAATTACATTTTGCAAAAATAAAATTAGACACACAAGCAAACAATGCCAAAGTAGGAGAATATGCTTTAATTTCTACACCTGATAGCGCTATTAAAGTATATGTGGTACGCACTAACGAAGAACTTTTAATTGCACAAAATGCCTTAAAACTTTTCAGCTAATGAAAAAAGCAATTTATGCTGGTTCATTTGATCCTCTACATGATGGACACAAAGCAGTAATTCAAAAAGCACTAAAATTAATTGATGAATTAACAATTGTTGTTTCTAATAACCCTGACAAAAATAATTTACAAGGTATTGAACAACGATATTCAAAAATTAAACAATATTATGCCAATGATGCTCGCATCAAGGTAATTGTTAACAAAAATGAATTAATTGCTCATATAGCAGCAAAACTAGGCATAAATTTTTTAATTCGTTCAGCCCGTAACGATATTGATTACAAAACAGAATTAGATATTGCTGCTGGTAATAATCAAGTTAAGGGTGACCTAGAAACAATTCTAATTATTCCTGATTATAAAATGATTGGAATAAGTTCAACTTTAATTAGACACCAAAAAGCAATCAAAAAGGATTAAAATGTGAAAATTTGTTAAAAGTGCGTTAGATAAAAATAGTTGAATTGACACTAACGGCAATATTCAAGTTATTTTTTGAGGACGTTCTAATGTTGGTAAATCTTCACTTTTAAACGCTATAACAAATCAAAAAATATCATTTGTATCTAAAACCCCAGGACGCACGCAATTAATCAATTATTTTACTGATTTAAACAATAAATTTATTGTTGATTTGCCTGGTTATGGTTACGCAACAATGAGTAAGCAAAAACAACAACAAATGCTAAATTCAATTAAGCAATATTTAGAATTTGAACCAAATCCTAAACATCTTTTTATCTTGCTTGATTCCCGGAGCGGGATTACAAAACTTGATCATGAAATTATTGATTTTATCACACATTTAGGCTTAAGTTTTTCTTTAGTTTACACAAAAATAGACAAATTAAACCAAAAAGATAAATCAGCTTTAATTAAAAAACACGCTGAACAAATTCAAAATTACAAATTTAATTCAGAGACTTTTTTAGTTTCAGCCCACAAAAAAATTAATTTAGATGAATTAGTTGAATATATAGATAAAATTCTTTATCAACCATAACCAAAATTAAACTAGGAGTTGACTTATGAAAAAAAACAAAAAATTTTTAACTGGTCTTTTAGCAACTACAATTATTAGCGCAGCAGCAATTACAATTACAACAGTTGCGATGAACGCTTATAATCCTCAAACAAGTGCTGAAAAAAGAATTGCCAATTATGAATTTTACGTCGGCCAAGATTTCGCAAAACAAATTCAAAATCATTTTCCTAGCGAATATGCTTTTGCCTCGTACAATGATTTTCGAGCAACTCGTAGTGCAGATGATAATGTCTTATTTCAGCCTGAATTAAAAAATTCATCTAATTATGCGAATCAATTTTGACCATATCAATTAGAAATTAGTTATGATAACGAAAAGTCAAATGTTGATGAATTCAAAAGAAGACAAGAACAAAAATTATTTTATTTGCGAAATTCTAAATCAAGTGCTCCTATTGATGTATTAAAAGCTACTCACAATATATATTATCATTCTTATGCCAACGATTTTACAGGCGAATTATTTTTATCAGTTTTGCTCGAAGATAAAAACCCTAGTTCAAAAAGCGAACAAGAGCTTTTAAATAAATCTACTAGTGACACAATTCGCATCGACTCATGAAAATCAAAAGTTTTTAAAATTGGTGGTTTTAAAAAAATAAAACAAGAAAGCACAAATCCAATAACGTATAACACTCAAGATTTATTAACTTCGAAAACAACACTTAATTCAACTTTAACACCTTCATTTAAAATTTCAGAAACTAATACTTTAAATGATATTTTTCGCGATAAAAAATATACATTAAACGGCAAAGACATTGCTGTAAACGCAGTGCACGATTTAATTGATAATAACATTTTAGCTAGCGAGCCAAATTTTGATAAAGAGCAAATTAGCAAAAATGAAATTTTAACCAAGAATTTATTCAGTATAGAAAACATCAATTCATATAACAATTCGTTTAAAATCAATTGAAATAAACCCGTATGATTTAGCAAAAACAAAAATAACGTCAACGAAATTAATATTAATTATTACGTAACTCGCAAAATACCAGCTGCTAAAATTGGTAATTTAAACAGCTTAGCTCGAAGCCAAAGTGTTGAAATTGAGCAACAATTTAGTCAAAAAATTTATCTAAATTATTTTAATTTAGAAAAAATAGCAAAACAATTTGTGCAAATAATTGGCAAAAAAGGTGTTCCTCTAAATCAATACACACAATCTGGCCAAAATGCTCTTAATTTCCATCGTTCTTCAAGCGCGCTTGAACCAAACTCAAATAATGGCTATTTTACTGAGTTAAACTTAAAATTTAGCGATGATGCGTCAATATCTAGAATCACAAATAACGAAACATTTAGTGAATATGAGTCAAATATTGCTAACTATACACTCTCATATCAATTAAATAATTTTAGAAAACCTAAAAATGATAAAAATGTTCAAAATACTCCTTTTGTAGGCGAGCAACAAAATACGGCAATTACTTTTTCATTTGAACTTAAATTAAATAATACTGATCAAGAATATGGAATTAACACATATTACGGTACATTTGTTTTAGATGGTTTTAAAGATATTAACACAGCAACCACAACATCTAGCTAGTGCTAGATTTTTTGTTTGGATTTAATTCACGCGAAATAATGTTTAAGGAATATATTCCATTAAATTTGCAACTAAATCAATATTTAACCAAAGCCAAAAAAATAAATAATTTACAATTTGTATATTAAAAATAAGGAGAAAAGATGAAATTAGATAATCATAAAGAGAAATTAACCATAACCGTTGGTCCATCAATAACTACATTAGAAATGATGAAAAATGTTATAAAAGCAGGGGCAACTGTAATTAGAGCAAATTTTAGCCATGGAAGCATTGAAGAACAGCGAATAAAATTTGATTTAGCAAGGCAAGCTGCCCACGATTTAGGAGTTAATATATCTTTATTACTGGACACAAAAGGGCCTGAAATCAGAGTTGGTAAAATCAAAAATGGAGCAGTATTGATTGAACAAAACCAAGAATTAAAAATTATTAGTACTCCACAAGCATACCAAAATCTAGAAGGTAACCAAAACCAAGTTAGCGTTGCTTATGACATGAGTGTTGATTTAAAAGTTGGAGACAAAGTTTTATTCGATGATGGTAAATTAAGTTCAAATGTAACTCAAATAAATCCTGGCGAAATAATTGTCAAAACTTTAAATTCACATATTTTAAAAACAAATAAACGAATTAATTTACCAAATGTAGATTTTTCATTACCCTTTTTAAGCGATAAAGATATAAACGATATCAAATTCGGTATTGAATATGGTGTTGATTTTATTGCCGCGTCCTTTGTTAATAGTGCCAAAAATGTAAATGAATTAAGGGAATTATTGAACAATAACGGTGGCGAACAAATTCAAATTATTTCTAAAATTGAAAGTCAAATTGCTATTAATAATATTGATGAAATTATTGAGGCTAGTGATGGAATTATGATAGCTCGAGGTGATTTAGGTCTTGAAATTCCATATTATGAAGTTCCTTATTGACAACAACAAATTATTGATAAATGCCGTCAAATTGGTAAGATTGTAATAGTAGCTACTCAAATGTTAGATTCATTAGAAAATAATCCACAACCTACTCGTGCTGAAGTTAGCGATGTTTATTGAGCAACTTCATACGGAGCTGATTCAACTATGCTCTCAAACGAAACTGCAGCAGGTAAATATCCTGTACGAGCTGTTGAAGTAATGCGTACTATTAATCAACAAGCGGAAAATGATTATTATGCTAGTTCATTCTATACTAATTGAGTTAATTATTTACTTAATAAATTAGATATGGACAATGAGCAAAATATTTTAATTTCCAAAATAGTAAAAGCAGTACAAAACGGTGACTATAAATACACATTCGTAGTTACAAAAAATCCAATATTACTGAATAAACTTTCACAATTTAGATTAAATACAGTTTTTATTGGTATTTTACCTAATGATAAAATGCAATACGGTTTTGGAGCTACATCAGGAGTAAAAATTGTTTTTAATTCAGCTAAATGATATAAACAAATTATCAATGACGAAACAAAAATAAGCGAACTAGAACAAATGGTAGAATTTCAAAAAGATGATAAATATGCTTTAGTTCTTGAAAATGAATTAAAATACAAAAAATTTAGTAAATATTAAATAAAACACTCCCTTAATAAATTAATTTCCTTAAATTTAAACAATGAACAATAATTTTACCCAATTAATTAAAAATGAAATATTAAACAAAAAGAAAAAGAAAAATGAAATCATTGAATTTTTGCGTGGTTTTATTTTTGCTAATGCTGTGATAGAAGAAAAAATACGACTTAAAATCAGCAATCAAATTACGCGAGATAAAATTATTAAATTATTGCAAACAGTTAAAATTGAATATTATTTAAAACAAAATAGTGTTATTTTTTTAAATAAAGAAGATTTTGATTTGGACTTAATTTTTTTAATACCTAATTGTTTTTTTGCAGGTGTTTTTATTGGTGGGGGAACAATTAGTAGTCTAGAGCGCTCTTCATATCATTTGCAACTAAGTTCTAATTACGAACATTTTGTCGATGCTTTTAAAACAAAACTAAATGAATATGAATTTGGTTTTCAAAAAATAAAACACCAAGGTAAATATTTAATTTATATCAAAAAATATGAAAAAATTTCGGACTTTTTAAAAGCAATCGAAGCAATTAATTCAATGTTTGCATTTGAAGATTCGCGAATAAAGCGCGATTTTGATAACTCAATGAACAGAATAAATAATGTTGACGTTGCAAATATTAAAAAAATTGTTTCAGCTAATCAAAAACATATACAAAATATAAATTATATTATTCAACACAATTTAGAGTATTTTTTCAATGAAAACCAATTAAATCTCTTTAAATTACTATTACAAAATCCTCAAGAAAGTTTAACAAGTTTAACAATTTTATTTACTTCACAATTTAATATACATATTTCCAAAAGCGGTGTTAATCATTGACTAAAAAAATTACAAAAAATAGTAGCACAACACAATTTTTAAAAACGATATTGTCTTAAGCAAACTAAACATAATAAGTGGTACAATAAATATAAATTAGATTTAATTAAATCGTAGAACGGATATATGAAATTTTTTAATTATTTAAAATATTTGCTAAAAAATATACTAATTAATTTTTTGATAATAATCGTTGTTATATTTCTACTACACTTAACATTTAGTTCAATATTAATTAAAGAACATAATATAAAGCAAAGTCTAAAATATATAAATAATATATTGATGTTTCAATATGGTTATATAGAAAATGTGTTAAATATTAACGTTAGTACTCTCTATTTTTCCTATTTTAATAATACTGTGATTTTAGTTTCGTCAAGTTTTATTATAAGTTTTATTGTTGGTTTTTATTTAGCATATTTGTTAGCACACAAAAATAAAACTATTTCAATTAAATCAATCAATATTTTAATTTTTATATTTAGTTCAATACCAGTTTTTATTTTAGGGCCACTAGCAATAATTTTTAACAAAACACTCAATTTACCAACAGTATATATAGATACATATTTAGGTAGTTATTGACAAAGTTTTTTATCTATTTTCACGCCTATATTAGTTTTGTCACTAGTAATTATTCCTTTAGTAATTGGTTTTAATTACCCAATTTTAAAACAAATAACACAAAGTGAATACTACTCATGAGCTAAAGCGAATGGTTTTTCAAAAAATAAAATATTTTGGAGTGTCATTGTTAGAAATTGAATTAGTGCTGGATTATCAAAACTTGTTTTTATATACATTTATTTAATCACCTATTCAATGATTATCGAAAGATTTTTTTATATTCCTGGACAATCATTTATTTTTCAATATTTAAACAATCCTCAATATTTAAATTTATTAATGTATTCGATTTTATTGAATATTACTTTAATATTTTCTATCAAATCTTTAACAGATTTAATAATTTACATTTTAGATATAAAAAAAATGTATACGTTTGTTAAGATAGGAGTTTATAAATGAAACAAATAAATGATTTTAGATTTAAAAAAAATGTTTTGCTACGTGCTGAAATATTAAACGCACAAAGTGCATTTAAAAGATTTAGTCAAAAATTTTTTAATTCAAAAATAGCAATATTTAGTTTCGTTGCTCTAATTGTAATTTTATTAAGTACTTTTTTTTCTTTTGTTTTTTATAAACACAAACCAGATCAAGCCATCAACAACTCCTTTGCTTTAAATACTGAACTACCTTCAAGTTTAAATGGTTTTAAACATATAATTTTACCTGAAAGTGACGAATTAAATGTCTATCGTGATTTTGCCAAGCAATTTCCAAAATCAGTCTTTATTCAACGAATAATAGATGATAATGACGGTTTAATTAATTACAGTGTAAAATTTAACGCTTATCAAATATTTAATGATAATAACATATATCTTTTAGGCACAAATTCACAAGGAATTGACATCTATGCCAGAATTATTTATTCTTTTGCTAATTTACTTTTAATTTCAACTTTATCTGTATTAATTTCAATATTTTTATCAATATTTATTGGCGGATTAATCGCAACACATTTTAAAAAGGAAATAGCAAAAATATTCGACAAAATTTTTACAACTTTTGCTCTTATACCATACATCTTATTCTCATTATTTTTGTTTTTAGTTCTAGACCCTAATATAATTAATTCAATTGTAATTTTTAGCACTATTTCAACTATTTCACTTTCAATAACTGCTTATCAAAAAAGCGTTCAAATTTTACAAAACGAATTCATCAATGCAGAAAAAGCAATTGGCTTTAGTCAGTGACATATATTTTCAAAAACTTTAATAAAACCTTTATTTTTCAATATTTTAATTCTAGCTATTGAACAAATATCTTTAACTTTTATTTCTTATTCAGCTATCTCAATTTTTAATTTAAATAAAACTAAATTGTTACTGGGACTTATAATTTTAGAGGCTTTAAATCTTTTTGAAATTAACCCTTCATATATCATTACAATCTCTTTATTAATTACTATATATATCTTTAGCTTAAAAAATATAGCTTTTGAACTAAATAGAGCATACATCAACCAAAGAGGTGAAAATGCGTAAAAAAATAATCCTTTCTCTTATTACTTGCTCAACATTACCTTTAGTAGCATTTTCATGTTCAAAAACTCATACAGCTAAAAATATTTTTATTATTGAAAAAAATGAAGCTAACAATAATTATAATAATGTACCAAAACTAGGTGGCATTTATGCTAAAAGAAATTCACTTCATGATTCACTTAGTGGTAATTATTTGTTACGTTATAAATATATCGGTGAAGCAAAATATGATTATTTAAATAACTATTTTTTCGCAGATGGAATTAGTGCCAAATATTTAAAATTTGGCCTAATTAATAAAATTCAAATTATTGACAATAATCAAAATATTTCAGTGTTTGATAGTGATGATGATATTGAATTTAAAGTCCCAAAAAATTTAATTAAACGAGACATAAATAGAGGTTTTAAAAATTACATTTATTCTTTAGTTTCTCCAAACCCACGCTCAATAAATTCACAAAATTTTACAAATAAATTACAACAAGCAAAGAGTATTAAATTTTATTTTAAACCGAACCAATTTTGATTTGATAAACAAGGAAAACAAACTCAATTTAAGGTATTGCCTAATGATTTATTAAATTCACTTCGTAATGCGAATTTAAATGAGCAACAAACACAAAATTTAACACTATTCGGTTTTGATATTAATTTAGTTAGTCAAAATAATTTCACTAATGATTATGCTCAATTTAATATTTCAAAAATTGACAATATTGAGTTATTTTTAAACGAAATTATTGAAAATAAATTATTTTCTGCTTATAAACCAAATTATTATGCTGGTGCATTTTATTTAAGTTCAAATGATTTAAAACATACAAAATATATTGCTTTGACAAATTCAGATATTAAACAAGTTATTATAAAATACAACCCAGCTGGCCAAACAGATAACCAAACACATAGAATTCATATTCTCAATGAATATGAGCAAGGTTTAGTTTCGAGCCAAGATATTTCAATTTTTAACGACGCACAACAAAATAATTTAATTAGGAAATTTAAGTCAGGAAATAAAAATATTAAATTAAATATTTTAAAAACAAAAAATGATTCCCAAAACAAATATTTAAGTTTTAATTTAAAGCCTAATTCAAGCCAAATTGACCCGCTGTATAGAATGTTAATGTATGGAACAAACAATAATTCAGGTATTAATTGAAATCATTTTTACCAAGGTCTTGGTTTTGAATTTCGCAATAATATTACTCAAATAATCAATAAATTTTCTTTAAATTTTATAGTTGCTAAAACTCAATATTATGATAATTTTATTTCGCCAGACGCAAATATTTCCAACGCTAAAAACACAAATTATTTAAAAATCATTGACGCAATTGATCACATAAATGAAAACGCACTCTTTCTTGATAAAAAAATTTATAAATATTATGCAGAACAAAATAAAAATCACTTTTTTAGTAAAGATAGTTATTTAGATATTTATAAACAATTACAATCACCATGATATAGCTCAATTAAAAATAATATTACTCGTATTTTAAATAAATTTTATCTAACATTAAATAATGAGCAAAAAAGTAAAAAAATTCATTTTGTTATTCCTTTAAATATTCAAAAAATAGAAACAAAAATGTTAAATATCCTTAATGAAATTTTCAATAGCATTGACCCACGTTTAGTAATTAAAATTGTTGATTTAAACAATAATTTAACCAAACAATATTACTCAATTTTTAACATTAATTCGCAAAATACAATAGATTATTTAGTTGATTTGATTGAACAACAAAATTTATTAAATGCTTTTAAGTACGTTGATATTAAATTATTTCCCAACTTAAAAAAATTTGCACAGTTTATGCATGCAAATTTAGAGCAACAAGACTTGACAAGCAAAAACAAAAACCTAACTTCAAAACTCAAAAAAGCCGTTTTTGATTTTCACACACAATTTAATTATTTTGATATTATTAAAATTATTAATGAAATAAAAATACTTTATTCAGTTCCGTATAATATTGATTCAAATGTTGATTTAGCAAATTTTAAATATGAATTAATACAACCTTGATTTTCAAAACCAACTCGCGAAGATGAATTAATTTATTTTGAAGATATTAAATTAAGAAAGGATTAATGAAAAAACAATTATTTATATTAACTTCTATATTTTCATTACCTATTGTAGCTGCAAGTTGCAATAATAATTTTAGTATTCAAATCAATAATAAAATTGAATATGGAGTTTTTCACAATAATTTACTTAATTCATACACCAAAGATCAACTTCAAATTATTAATCAATATACACCTATTTTTGTTTCAAAAGAAAATAAAATTAATTCCCAAGATATAATTTTTGAACAAAACAACATCTTAATCAACAAAGATAATAAAAAAGAGAAAATAACTAAATTCATACCAAAATTTAAATATTTACAGCCTTTAAAATTACATTTTGTCAATAATGGAGATTTTAAATATATACAAGGTGACCACTCTTTAGATAATTTAGACAGTTATGATGTTTTATTTGAAAAATATGATTACATTTTTGAACAAACTCAAGCAAACTGACCGGATATATTTAGTATTTTTAGACGTATCGCTTCTTCAGAATTAAACGATGCTTTAAATATTTTGAATCCTAATTTTATCAGTGCTCGTTGAATGCGCGCAAAAGCTTGAATTAAAAACGAAGAACAGATAAAATATTGGGAAGATTTAATACTCTTGGAATTAAAACGATTTCAATTTTCAAATTTAAAGCCAATCGCAAAAGTTAAAATTACACCAGTTAGTTACATCGAAGAAATTAGAAATGACGAATTTGTTAATGCTCCAATAATTAAAATAGATTTTTTAAATGAAAATGGCGAATCTTTATTGAGCAAAAACATTAGAGAACAAGAATGAATAATTGGTTTTAAAAATAATGATTTTTTACTAAAAAATAACACCGAAAATCAACAAACATATAAATCACTATTTCGCGATTATAATTCTAAAAGTAATTTTAATCACACTTTGAATATTGACGATGATGAAATCTTGTTTAATGAATATGTAAATGCTTACTTTGGTTCGCAAACTCTTTTATCATACACAAATCCATTAGCATTAACTGATAATCAATATGAATTTTACGTAAACCCAAGTTTTAATTTCAATAAAGCCACAGCACGCTCATTTTTGTGATTTTTAAATAACGATGAACAATACTTCAATTTAGAAGTTCCTCCGTGAAGAAAACATATTGATGCTAAATACGAAATTATAGATAAAAAAATCAATAACGAATATTTAAATGCTACAAATTCACTAATCGAATTAAAAATTAAAGTTACAACAAAACATGGCGAAATTAAATATTTCAAATGGTATTCAATCGACATTAATGCTCACTATCACACATTTGCTCAATATAAAATAACACCGGATTTAAATTTCAAAAACCCAATATTATATGGTTGAAAAGAAGGACTGCCTAAAGAACAAAAAAATTTGGTCAAAAAAGTAATTGACCCTAATGTATTTTTTGAGCAAATTTTATTGAAGTTAATGAGCATTCAAGTTTACCGCTTTAAAGATAATTTAACCCTTTTTGACAATGTTCCAATGTCAAAATTTGAAGCGCACCGGGTTAAAAATCGCAAAATAATAATTCAAACACTTAAAACTTTATTAGGTTTAGACGTTTTTAAATATTTAATTGGCTTAAATACAGATCAAAATACTTGAATTGACGATATAAGTGTTCAATTTAATGGTTTATGTGATGAACCTGGTTGTGTACTTTTAAAAGTTGATTTACTAGATAAAAATAAAAATTCATTACTTAACTTACAAAATCAAAAAAAAATAATAAAATGATATGGGTTTAATGGTGCTGATAACACCTCGATTAACAAGCAAATAAGCAAAAACAATATTGAAGATTTAACTCTTGAGTATTTATTTAAAAATAATAATGAAAAATTAACTAATGCAAATAATATTATTGATTATTTCGCATGAAAGGAATAGTATGAAAAAATGAATAAAATCATTCATACCACTTCTTTCTTTTACGCCTGTGGCTTTAAGTGTTTCATGTTCATTAAATGGAACATATACAAAAGTTGAAGGCAAAATTAATTTTGAACAGCTTGATGAACAAAATTTTAAAAATATTAAAGAAGATAGTGTGCGAATTGAATGAAAAAATAATTATAGCGAACAATTAATTAACAATATTGTTATACCGGAATTAAATAACATTAATTCCCAGCAACAAGCAATTGATTTTGTTCAAAAATATTTTTTAATTAAATTAATTGCTAAAAGACCGCATCAAGGTTGAGATGGCAACGGCAATTTTTCTCATATCCATGAAGAAGTAATTAATAACGTGTTTCAAGACCACGATAAAGTTTTAAAATTTGAAATTTATCTTGAAAATAAAGATTCACTTTTTTTAAACTACAATAAAGACAAAAAAACAATATCATTCAAGGCTCAATTAGCCTCACAAAATGCCGAAAAAGACAATAACAAACGTCCTTTATATTACTTGGAACATAATTTTGAAATCAGTACTAAAGGAACTAAATAATGAATAATTATTTGTATAAAATCTATAATTATTTAGCAAAAACTCCTCTTTCCGATATTGGCACTAAATTCATTTTTGGTTTAATTGTGTCTTTAATTTTACTTTCAATTCCAATTATCATTGCTGCCGTAGTTCCACTATTTATCAAAAAACCAAAAAAAGAATTTTCAATATATTTGTATTCTTTTATAACTGGAATGTTTATTATTTTAGGCTCATTTGGTTATTTACGCGAAGCTATTGAAATTACAAGTAGCGGCAGAGGTCTAAAAGGTGATAATATCGCTGTTTCAAACATTTATTTATACAATATTTTAGTAATTGTAGGTGGTTCGCTACTGGGTATTATCAGTGCTTTCACAATCAAATATATTGTTTATGCAACAATTAAAAGAAAATATAACTTAAAAAATTCTGTATTCATCCACACTCACGAAGCTGGTCATCACCACGGCGAAAAAGAACACCAACACACACACGGCGATCATATTTGAAACACTAATGATTTAGCCGAAGTTGAAGCTAAACAATATAAACAAAAAAATAAATGAACTGCGCTTATATTATTGTTAGGACACCGCATACCAGAAGGTTTATTAATCGGTATAAGTTTATTTAATTTAATTCACAACCAAAATATCAACGCAATTTCAATCGCTTTTTTTATTTCATTTGTAATGCACACTATTCCCGAAGAAATTGTGTTTTATTATCGCCAAAGAGAAATGGGAATTAAACCTTTTTACGCAGTATTAAATTCAATTGCAGGTTTAGCTTTAATTATCCCATTTATATTTATAGGTATTTTTGGAGCTGAATTTTTAGAAAAAATTCCTGCCCTAAAAGCATTTATTACCGCCACAATAGGTTCAGTAATGGTCTTTACGGCAATGGTGGAATTTTTACCCGAATTTTATCATAATAATTTAGAGAAGAAAAAATGGTTTATTACACTATTTATGTTTTTTTTGGGCATTATTTTTACCATTTTTGTGCTTTCATTTCACACCCACGGATAGACAATCATAGACACATTGAGTGTCTATTTTTGTTTAAAATCAGTATAATTACATTAAAGAATTAAAATGGAGGATAAAATGCCGCAATTTTTTAATGATGAAAAAGATTTTCAAAGTGCTTTAATTGAAAAATTAATTACTGAAGGTAAGTGAAAAAATACCTCTCAACAACACTTACCAAACAAATTAAATCATGTTAGCGAAGAAGATATTTGACAAAATTGACGTCAGATCTTAAACCAAATGAACCAAAACGAGTTGGAGGGTTATCCATTAACCGACGAGGAATTTGAACAAATTAAAACACGAGTTAATTCAATGACGGCTAAAATTTCTTCTGCTAACGAGGCGTTAAAATACGGAATAATCTCTTTTAAACGGCTTGAAAAAAGAAGCGAAAGATTTGGCAACGAAATCCAATTGCGTTTTTTTAAACAAGGAATAATCAATCCAGCCGATAATATTTACCAAATTGCTAGTGAAGTATCAATTAAGCGTGCTGATATAAAAAAACGTCTTGATTTAGTATTATTGATTAATGGTCTTCCGCTTTATCACATTGAATTAAAACGAAGTGCCAACTTATTTAGTGACGCAGTAAATCAAATTAAAAATTATCATAGAGATAAAGTGTATCAAGGAATTTTTGGTTTTGTTCACGTTTTAGTCGCAATGACACCTACTAAAATGCAATATTGACCAAATGCAACTAAACACGAACAATTTGATACTAGTCGTAAAAACGCTACCAGTTGGGCAAATTTAAAAAATGAAAAAATTAATAATTGAGAAATAATTGCAAAACAATTTTTAAGTATTCCAGCCTCACATAAATTAGTGCAAAATTATTCAATTGGTAACAACGAAGATGATGAATTAATTTTGCTGCGTAGTTATCAATTTCACGCTGTGGAAAAAATACTAGCAAAATTTAAGCCGGGTGGAGATGGTGTTTGAAATGATTCAAACTATAACAATAACTCTTTAAAAGCAGGTTATGTTTGACACACAACTGGTTCTGGTAAAACTTTAACAAGTTTTATAGTTTCGCGTCTATTATTAGATTATAAATTTGCTGATGGTGTCATTTTTGTTGTTGATAGAATTGCGTTAAATAATCAAACTCAAAGAGAGTTTAACCGGTTTGAAAATCGAACAAAAGAAGAAGCAAGCAAAGTTAATGTGCCAAAAAATTCAACCGAATTACTAAAAGTTTTGGCTACTAAAGATAATAAAATAATCATTACTACAATCAATAGACTCAATAAAACGATTCATGAAAATGAAGATAAATCTAGTTTTACAAAATTTAAAGATAAAAAATATGTTTTTATTTTTGACGAAGCACATCGTTCTACTTCTGGCTCACAATTAAGCACAATAATTCAGTGATTTTCAGCTTCAGCTATTTTAGGTTTTACCGGAACACCTATTTTTGAAAAAAACTCCAAAAACAATTTAACAACCGAAGATATTTTTGGCAAAGACAGATTGCATCAATATACAATTTCGGATGGAATTAAAGATAAAAAAGTTTTAAAATTTGCAATTGACTATATAACTTTTCCCGAAGTCATTACCTTTTTTACTTGAATCAAACAAAATAACAAATTAATAAATCAAAATAGTGAAGAAGAATTACAGCAAAAAGTAGATGAATTTAGACAAAATTACCCACAAATTCACGAAGAATTCAATAATTCAACTGATAGCATTTTTGTTCAAGAATGACAAAGTATCAAATCAATTATGCACATCAACAATGATGATAATGATTTAGCTGATATTGAAGATAAACTTTTAGACCAACAGTATTATCAAAATCGTTTTTATAAAAATAGTGTGGCTAATTTTATTTTAAAAGATTTTTATAACCGTAGTTCACAGCGTAATTTTAGTGCTATTTTTGCCACTTCAAGTATTCAAGAAGCGGTCAATTATTTCAATATGTTTCAACAATTAATTCGCTCCGAGCCAAAATATAATGATTATAAAATCACCGCTATTTTCGACGAAACTATTGATAATACTGGCGATTATGATAAAAATAATTTCAAAAAAGACGCGATTGAAAAAATTATTCAAAAATATAACGAGGATTTTAAAACAAATTTCAATATCGACACATATAAAGATGGTTTTAAAAACGATATTTTACAAAGATTAGCTCGCAAAGGTCCATATAACAATTTAATATTTAAACGAGGTAATAAAAAAGAAATTGATAATAAAAAAATAGATATTGTAATTGTTGTATCCCAATTATTAACCGGATATGATTCTAAATATATAAATACAGTTTATTTTGACAAAATGGTAAAAATGGAAAATTTAATCCAGGCGTTTTCACGAACAAATAGAATTTTAAACGCAGCAAATTATGATGAAAAAAAACACGGCAATATTGTTTGTTTTAAAGCTGCGCAAAGAATGAAATCAAATGTCAAAGAAGCTTTTTTAGAATATGCTCACGCAAAAGATCTAGATGAAATTCAAACTGTAAGTGATTTAGAATTGGTTTTAAACCAAATCCATATTTATCAAGATATAAAAAAGATATTGACAAAAATTGCTTATACCGACGAAAATGAAAACATTGTAATTCTTTTTGATGATGAAAATAACAATGATATTGAAACAAGAAAAGAATTTAGCAATTTAGCCGAAAAAGTAACAAAATTAGTTCGCAACGATAATTCTTTGACAATCAGAAATTCACTAAATAAATTAAAAAATGAACAAGAATACGAACAATACCAAAGCAATATTAATGAAATTAAGCAAATAATTCCGCGTTTAAAAAGTGCTATTCGTAGTGTGGATATTAATGAAATTTATCAATCAAGCCAAACTCAACTTTTAGATACATCTACTGTTGTGTTGAATTTAAATGAAATAGATTTTATTATTAAAAGCGAAATAACAGATATTGAATGACTAAAAAATCTAAACGAACAAATTTTGCAAAATGCTGATAAATTTGAAATTATAGAAAAATTAAGAAATGTTTTAACCAACGAACAAATTAATATAATAATAAATAATTGAGACAATATTAAATCAGGTAATAATCTTATTGAAATTTTAAAATCACATGAGCGCCAAAAAATTGAAAATTACGCACTTAAATTTAACCTAGATTTTACTCAAGTATGAAACTTATATAACCGTAGTCAAAATATTGACGAAAATAACGGTTGAAATGATTTAATACAAGACTGAAACATAAGTACTGAAGTTAAAAATTATTGCAAAAATTTATACAAAAACTACCGAGGTTTAATCACTGATTTAAGGGTTCAAAAACTAGCGCGGGCTGAACTAGAAAAATTGCGCCAAACTAAAAATAACGATTTTTAGTCGTTATTTGTGGGTAATAATATAGTTAAAATAAACTAGATATCGATCGCATTACTAAATCGATATCTTTATTTTCTAATTCATTAATAATATGTAAATATATTTTTTCAGTAGTATTCATGCTAGAATGTCCCAAACGTTTAGCCACCGATGCAATCGAAACACCTGCGTATAATAATATTGATGCGTGCGTATGTCTTAACCCGTGAATTGAGATAACGGGTATATTTGCTTTTTTGCAGCGACGCTCTAAAATATCGTTAATTGTGGAGTTAAATATTTTTTTCTCATCGACAAAAATTGGTTTATCTTGAGCCAAATTTCTAATTAACATTGCAAATTGCGAAGTTGTTAATCAATCTAATTGCACTTTGCGAATAGAAGATTTATTTTTAGTTGGTGCAAAACCATCATGGTCTTTATAATTTCAAGTTTTAGTAATATTTAGTTGTTGTTTATTAAAATCAAAATCAGCCGGTGTAATTGCGAGTGCTTCGGAAAATCTTAAGCCGGTTTTAGCAATCAATAAAATCAATCAATCAAAATTGATTGTATCATTAAGATTGAGTGTTTTTATCAATAACTGTAATTCAAATTGACTTAAAAATTTAATTTTTTTGTTTTTGGATGGCATTTTGCCTTTAATAACCACTTTACGTGTGGGATCAATACGCAATAAGCCATCATCAAAAGCATCCAAAAGACAACTTTTGAGTTGGTGGTGAAAATCCATTGTTGTTTGACGTTCGTGGAATTCAGCATATTCGTTTAAAATTTTTTGATAAGTTATGCGATCTAGATCACATAATTTTAATTCCGGGCATATTCTAATTAATCAGTCAAGCGTTGTTAAATATTTATTAAAAGTTATTTTTCTAATTGAGCCTTTTTTATAAATGTCGATTCAATTTTGAAAGTATTTGTAAAATTTTATTTCGTTTTTTTTCATTTTTGCCTTTCTACCCACGCAAAATATAATACCTTACAACATCAATATGTTAATTTAAGCATTTAAAAAATGAGCTTTTCTAAAGGTGGACAACAAAAATTAACATTGTAAAGTGTTAATTTTTTGTACACAACCCATAGAGGGTGGGGTATACCCCACCAAAAATCAAAAAAACAAAAATTGAAAGGACTAAATATGTCAAGACATTTAAAAATGGAGGAATTCGATTTAATCTTTGAGGTTTACCAAAAACATGGAAAATCACAAGCTATAAAAACACTTTGAAATATCTCTCCAAAAACAAAATTAGTTAAGAAAAAATATCTTGCAGTAAGAATTGCTAAAATAATAAAATATTATAATTTAGGCGTGAAAGAAAAATTATTAACTAAAAAAGGCAAAGACAGAAAACCAGGTAGCGGAAGACCTAGAAAAGAACCAAATTTTGATTGAGATATTTTTGACAGAAATGATCTAATTGAAATCGCAAAAAGATATTATGAAATAACAAACCAAAAACCCAAAAAAGAGAAAAAAGAAGAAGCTAAAAATTTAAAAATCCAATTTATTAAACTAGCATTGTTTTTTAGTCTTTGTAGACAAACCATTTCTAATGCGAAAGTTAAACAAAATACAGAAAAAACAATTCCTCATTCAAAAATTATAGTTGAAGCATTTGAAGCAAATAAAGGCAGATTTGGCAGAAAAAAGCTAAGTATTTATATATTTAATCAATATAATATACACATAAATGACAGAACTTTAGGCAGATATTTAAATCAATTAAATCTTAAATGCAAGCTAAGACAAAAAAGAAAAAGAAAAGAAATTAAAAACACAAAATGCCAGATCCCAAATACCGTTCAAAGAGATTATAACGATAACCAAAATAGAAATATTTTCGCCACAGATGTTTCATACATAAATGCCCCAAAAGATGTGCGTGAAAATCACGTATATTTATCTGCTATCATCAATCACAAAACTAAAAAAATTGTGGGTTTTAGATTAAGCAAAAATAATAATCTAGATTTTGTTTTAGATAATATTAACGATATTCAAAACGAAAATTTTGATAAATTTATCGTTCATTCGGATCATGGTTTTCAATATACAAATCAAGAATACATTAATAAAATTATAAAATTCGGCGGGACAGTTTCAATGTCTAGAGTTGGCAATTCTTTAGATAATAGAGAAATTGAATATTGATTTGGTGTGATTAAAACTGAATTATTAAATGATTTAGATTACACAAAAATTACTTTTGATGAATTAAATGATAAAATTAAGGAATATATTTTTTGATATAACAACGAAAGAATACAATCAAATTTAGGATGAAAAACGCCACAACAAATTGCTATGGCGTTCGCTAATTAAAAATGTTAATATTTTTTGTCCATGTTTAAATTAATAATTTTTTTAATTTCATAAGCCACGATTAATATTAGGCCTAGCGATATTGAACTAACAATTTATCCCGAGTTTCCAAGTTAGGGGTCATTTTTTAGCTTTTTTCGCCATCTTTATACTAAAGTATAAAAAAATTTTTTTAAATTACAAAATTACATTGTAATTATGATATAATTTAACTATGGAAAAATGGGTTATAACACAATCAAAAAGAAAAGATAAAACATATGTCTCGGTCGCAATACCGGCTGGATTTGGAAAAGGTTATAAAAAATCAATTGGAATTGGTAATTTAGAAACATTAAAAACTTTAAATCTAGACCCTATAAACGCCCTTAAGGTTGCGTGTGCTGATTGAAATACTGAATGAAATAAAGAAAAAATATTATCAAAAGTGAAGGAGGTTTTAGCTCAATCTAAAAAAGAAATCCGAAAACAAAATTTTGGTATAAAAGCATTATATGAATTATGTGATAAAATCAACCCTTTCAAATTGTGTGAAAAAAGCAAATCAAAAAATCTTTTAGATATTGCCAAATATATAATCACTTCACGGATCATTAACCAAGATAGTTTGATCAAAATGTATCAACAAAAACATCTTTATGATTTCAATAATGACTTCAAAAAATCTACTTTTTATAATAGTTTAGATTATGTAACCAATAATAAAAATGAAATTTTAAAACAATTAAATAACTCATTAACTTCAAATGCTAGCCGTGATATTGAAGTGTTGTGATATGACTCAACAACAGTGTATTTTGAAAGTTTTGCGAGAAAAGGATTGAGATATCCTGGTTATTCAAAAGACGGAAAATTTAAAGAAGATCAAATAGTAATTGGAATGATTACTGATTGTAATGGAATTCCATTTCATTTCAAAATATTCAAGGGAAATACTGCTGATGTGAACACTTTTATACCTTTTATATTGGAAATACGGGATATTTATAATATAAAAAATGTAACAATTGTCGCGGATAGAGGAATGAGCACAAACCGCAACATACGCTTTTTAGAATCTTTAAACATAGATTACATACTCTCTTATCGTTTGAAATCTAGTACAAAACAAAGAAAAGAATACACAATTAACCAAAACGATTATATTCGTGTAAACAAAGATTTTAAATATAAAGAAATAGAATTCATGTCGCTGTGAAAAAACAAACGGTTCAACGGTCATAAAAGAAGACAAATAATGACCCATAGTAAAAAAAGAGCAGCAAAAGATTTTAATGATCGTATGCAACTGATTGAAATTTTCAATAAAAAACAAAAAAATGGTAGAGTAATTGAAACAGATTTAATAGCTGCCAAAAAGCATAAATTTTTTAAAAAAATTGGAGCAACTTCTTATTATCAATTAGATTTAGAAAAAATTAGTGAAGATGAACAATTTGATGGCTATTATGTCTATGAAACTTCAAGAACAGATCTTAAGCCATTAGATATTGTTGATTTATATCAAAAACAATGACAAATTGAAAATAACTTTAGAAACTTAAAAAATTGTTTAAAAATTAGACCTATGTATGTTTGGAGTGAAAATCATATTGAAGGTTATATTACTTTATGCTTTATTTCATTGGTTTTATTACAGTATGGTTTAAATATTTTGAATAAATATGTTAAAAAACAAACAAAAATTGACAAAAATTATTCAATTTCCAATTATGTAGACGCTATCAAAAATGCCGAAAAAATTCAAATTTTAATTGATAACAAAATTATTAACGAATACAACATTGAAAATACTGATAATGAAAAGGAAACAATGTTATATGAATTAATTGAACAATCAATCAAAAATTACAATGTAATTAAATTATAAAAAATTCCGAAAGTACCTTAAAATGAGGTATTTACGGAATTTTTTAATTTGCAACTTGGAAACTCGGGGCACTTATGTTTATACCATATTAAATTTATACATGATTTTTGTAAATTTCACTTTATCTGTTCCAGATGCTTTAATCGTGATTTTAAATAAAATCATTCTTGAATTTTAATTAGTTTTGTATCGGAAATTATTTGTCTACAAAAGTCAAAAAAGAATGTTAATTTAATAAATTCAATTTTGATTTCTAACTTCTTTTTTTATGTTCATTGGTTCTGTCAAAATTAATGTTAATTTTTGTTGTCGCATTTGATTATCATTATTATTTTTTCATTATAGAAATAAATAAAAAAACTCCATACGGAGCGTGTTCTCTGAAAACTGAATAGTAAGTTTTAAAACTCATTGAAATGTATAAAATACACATTACTTTTAAACCTATCGATTTATTAGTATTGGTCAGCTCAACATATCACTATGCTTACACATCCAACCTATCAACCTCATAGTCTATAAGGAATCTCAAGGGAATACTAATCTTTGAGGAGGCTTCCCACTTAGATGCTTTCAGCGGTTATCCTTTCCGTACTTAGCTACCCAGCTATGCTCCTGGCGGAACAACTGGAACACCAGTGGTACGTCCGTTTCGGTCCTCTCGTACTAAAAACGGCTCTCATCAATATTCCAACGCCCACATCAGATAGGGACCGAACTGTCTCACGACGTTCTGAACCCAGCTCGCGTACCGCTTTAATGGGCGAACAGCCCAACCCTTGGAACCGACTCCAGCTCCAGGATGCGATGAGCCGACATCGAGGTGCCAAACCTTGCCGTCGATGTGATCTCTTGGGCAAGATAAGCCTGTTATCCCCAGGGTAACTTTTATCCGTTGAGCGACTGCCGTTCCATGACGTACAGCCGGATCACTAAGTCCTGCTTTCGCACCTGCTCGACTTGTAAGTCTCACAGTCAAGCACACTTCTACCTTTGCGCTCTACATACGGTTTCTGACCGTATTGAGTGTACCTTTGAACGCCTCCGTTACTCTTTAGGAGGCGACCGCCCCAGTCAAACTACCCACCACGCACTGTCCTCCCACCTGATTATGATGGCAAGTTAGAAACTCAATATAACAAGGGTGGTATTTCAAGGTTGACTCCACTAGAACTAGCGTTCTAGTTTCACTGTCTCCCACCTATCCTACACATGTTAGACCAAATTTCAATACGAAGTTGTAGTAAAGCTCCATGGGGTCTTTTCGTCTTGATGCGGGTACCCAGCGTTTTCACTGGGACCATAATTTCACCGAGTCTAGTGTTGAGACAGTTGAGAGATCATTGCGCCTTTCGTGCAGGTCAGTATTTAGCCGACAAGGAATTTCGCTACCTTAGGACCGTTATAGTTACGGCCGCCGTTCACCCGGGCTTCATTTCAACGCTTCGCGTAAAGCTAACGCATCCACTTAACCTTCGGGCACTGGGCAGGCTTCACCCCCTATACATCACCTTGCGGTTTAGCAGAGAGCTGTGTTTTTGATAAACAGTTGCCCCTCATAATTTTCTGTGGCTCACTTGCGTGAGCACCCCTTCTTGCGAACTTACGGGGTCATTTTGCAGAGTTCCTTAACACTAGTTTTCTCGCTCGCCTTAGAATACTCATCTTGGGGACGTGTGTCCGTTCTCGGTACAGGTTTCCATAATATTAAAGTTTAGAAGCTTTTCTAGGAAGCATGAAATCAACTTGTTGAATTATATTGCTATAATCTATGCGTTGTATCTTCCGGTTAATGAATTGCGGATTTGCCTACAATTCCCAGTGAATACTTGCACCTCAATCCAGTAAGAGGTAAGTTTATCCTTCTCCGTCACTCCATCACTATTATAGAAAGTACAGGAATATTAACCTGTTGTCCATCGACTACGCCTGTCGGCCTCGCCTTAGGTCCTGACTTACCCTGGGTGGACGAACCTTGCCCAGGAAACCTTCCCCAATAGGCGTCGCAGATTCTTACTGCGAATCGTTACTCATACCGGCATTCTCACTTCTTAGCGCTCCACTAGTCTTCACAGTCTAGCTTCACCGCCCTAAGAACGCTCCTCTAACGTACATAAATGTACCCGTGGCTTCGGTTTCGTGTTTTAGTCCCGTTAAATTATTGGCGCAAGGTCTCTTGACTAGTGAGCTATTACGCACTCTTTAAAAGATGGCTGCTTCTAAGCCAACTTCCTAGTTGTTTATGAAACCTCACAACCTTTCTCACTTAACACGAATTTGGGACCTTAGCCGACGATCTGGGTTGTTTCCCTCGCGAGCCGGGACGTTAGCACCCCGGTTCCGACTGCATGGTAATTCATGACGGTATTCAGAGTTTGATTATAGTCAGTACCGCTAGGCGCGGCCATTCCACATTCAGTGCTTTACCACCATCACTTAACACCACACGCTAGCCCTAAAGCTATTTCGAGGAGAACCAGCTATCTCCAAGTTCGATTGGAATTTCTCCGCTATTCACAAGTCATCCGGGCACTTTTCAGCGTACTACGGTTCGGCCCTCCACTTGGTGTTACCCAAGCTTCAGCCTGCTCATGAATAGATCACCTGGTTTCGGGTGTATGCCATCGTACTCAAGCGCCCTATTAAGACTCGATTTCTCTACGGCTCCGCTTTTTTCTGCTTAACCTCGCACGATAACATAACTCGCCGGTCCATACTGCAAGATGTACGCCATCACCCTTAAATGGGCTCTGACTAATTGTAAGTAAGTGGTTTCAGAATCTATTTCACTCCCCTCCCGGGGTTCTTTTCACCTTTCCCTCACGGTACTTGTTCACTATCGGTGTCTGGTTAGTATTTAGCCTTACCGGATGGTCCCGGTAGATTCAGACAGGGTTTCACGTGCCCCGCCCTACTCAGGATACAGTCAAGAGATTAAATAATTTCGCATACAGGGTTATCACCTTCTATGACGCATTTTCCCAAATGCTTCTGCTATCATTTAATTTTGTAACTCTATGTAGACTGTCCTACAACCCCATTATAAAATGGTTTGGGCTTTTTCTCGTTCGCTCGCCGCTACTAAAGAAATCATTTTTTATTTTCTTTTCCTCATGCTACTAAGATGTTTCAGTTCACATGGTATCTCGCTCGACTTCCTATGTATTCAGAAGAAGGCAACTAGGCATTACCCTAGCTAGGTTTCCCCATTCGGAAATCCCCGTTTCGTAGCTTATATCCAGCTCCACGAGGCTTATCGCAGGTAATCACGTCCTTCATCGACTTCCAGACCCAAGGCATCCACCACAAACTCTTACTTATTTAAAAGTATGTTCTTAATTAAATTAATTAAGATTTCCTATTGTTGTTATGATGTGTATTTTAAGACATTTCAATGAGTTATATTAAATAACTACTCGATGAATCAAAACAAATTAACCAAATTAATTTATTATTTGATGTCGTTGTAATATTTTAAAATATTTACTATTCAGTTTTCAAAGAACATATTGAGAGTTGTTCTCTCAAAACTAGATATATTGCTATTGACCTAATAAGCCATGACAATTTATGAAAATAGGTCTGTATTAAGGTTAATATCGATATTAATCGATTTTGTACTCCGTAGAAAGGAGGTAATCCATCCCCACGTTCTCGTAGGGATACCTTGTTACGACTTAACCCCAGTCACCAGTCCTGCCTTAGGCAGTTTGTTAATAAACCGACTTCGGGCATTACCAGCTCCCATGGTTTGACGGGCGGTGTGTACAAGACCCGAGAACGTATTCACCGTAGCGTAGCTGATCTACGATTACTAGCGATTCCGACTTCATGGAGTCGAGTTGCAGACTCCAATCCGAACTGAGACCAGTTTTTTGTGGTTTGCTCACTGTCACCAGGTTGCTTCACTTTGTACTGGCCATTGTAGCACGTGTGTTGCCCCACTCGTAAGAGGCATGATGATTTGACGTCATCCCCACCTTCCTCCCGATTACTCGGGCAGTCTTCTTAGAGTGCTCAACTAAATGTTAGTAACTAAGAATAGGGGTTGCGCTCGTTGCAGGACTTAACCGAACATCTCACGACACGAGCTGACGACAACCATGCACCATCTGTCATTCTGTTAACCTCCACTATATCTCTATAGTTTTGCAGAAGATGTCAAGAGTGGGTAAGGTTCTACGCGTATCTTCAAATTAAACCACATGCTCCACCGCTTGTGCGGGTCCCCGTCAATTCCTTTAAGTTTTATTCTTGCGAACGTACTACTCAGGCGGATCATTTAATGCGTTAGCTGTGCCGACGAGTTCCCCATCAGCTAATGATCATCGTTTAGGGCGTGGACTACCAGGGTATCTAATCCTGTTTGCTCCCCACGCTTTCGTCTCTCAGTGTCAGTGTATGTCCAGTTAGCTGCCTTCGCCATCTTGGTGTTCTTCCTTATATCTACGCATTTCACCGCTTCACAAGGAATTCCGCTAACCTCTACATAACTCTAGTTTACCAGTATCCAACGCGGTTTGGGGTTGAGCCCCAAAATTTAACGCCAGACTTAATAAACAACCTACAGACGCTTTACGCCCAATAATTCCGGATAACGCTTGCAACCTATGTATTACCGCGGCTGCTGGCACATAGTTAGCCGTTGCTTTCTAATAAGGTACATTCAATATAGTGGCATTTCCTACACTATTTTTTATTCCCTTACCACAGCAGTTTACAACCCATGGGGCCGTCATCCTGCACGCTGTGTCGCTCCATCAGACTTTCGTCCATTGTGGAATATTCCCTACTGCTGCCTCCCGTAGGAGTCTGGGCCGTATCTCAGTCCCAGTGTGGCGGTTCAGTCTCTCAACCCCGCTAAACATCATGGCCTTGGTGAGCCGTTACCTCACCAACTAGCTAATGTTGCGCACCCCGCTCCTCCAGCGATGCTTTAAGGCACCTTTTATATTTTAATCATGCGATTAAAATAAGTATTTGGTATTATCAGCTGTTTCCAACTGCTATTCCAAACTGAAGGGTACGTTGAGTACGTGTTACTCACCCATTCGCCGCTAAGTACAAGTACTTCGCTCGACTTGCATGTATTAGGCACACAGCCAGCGTTCATCCTGAGCCAGGATCAAACTCTCGAAAAAATTGACTTTGTCATGTTTATATATCTAGTTTTCAAAGAACAATAAGCAATTTTAGAGCAATTGCTATTCAATAATAGCACAATTTTAAAATAAATAAAATTTTTTTTATTTTTTTAAAAACTACTTATACGACAGATATATCGCCGTGATATAAATATACATTATTATTATAAAAAGCAAAACTTTTTTTCATTTTTTTTGCAAAATAATTAATTTATTTTGAAGTTAATATGTAAAAAAGAGTTCAATATTAATTTTAATATATATTGTAAATGAGAATGTTTATAAAAAATATTAAATTCACCATTTAACTAAATTTATAAAATTAGCTTTTATATTTTTATTTTTAAAGTTAAAGAAATAATTTAAAAATATTCTTGAATTTTTAAAACTAAACAAGATAAATTTTCGCAAAAAACAATCATTTTAAAACAAATTTACTATAATATTTGTGATAAATTTTTTTATCAATCTTAACTTTAGGAGAATACAGATATTATGAAAATGAAAGCATTAGTTTACCATGGCGATCACAAAATTTCGCTAGAAATGGTAGATAAACCAGTTATTCAAAAACCAACCGACGCGATTGTTAAAGTAACTAAAACTACAATTTGTGGTACAGACTTGGGAATTTACAAAGGTAAAAACCCAGAAGTTGCTTCAGGTAGAATTCTAGGACACGAAGGTATTGGTGTTGTTGAATCAGTTGGAGAAGGTGTTTCAAATGTTAAAGTTGGAGACAAAGTTCTAATTTCATGCATCACCCCATGTGGAAAATGTGACAACTGTAGAAAACAATTATATTCACACTGCCGTGAAGAAGAAGGTGGTTGAAAATTTGGTTATATGATCAACGGTACCCAAGCTGAATATGTAAGAGTGCCTTTTGCTGACAATAGTTTATATAAATATCCAGACACAATTTCAGATGAAGTAGCTGTTATGTTATCAGACGCCTTACCAACAGGACACGAAATTGGAGTTAAATACGGTAATGTAAGACCAGGTGATTCAATTGCTATTGTGGGTGCTGGACCAGTTGGAATGGGAGTTTTATTAACTTCACAATTATATTCACCAGCAAACATTATCGTAGTTGATTTTGACGAAAACAGACTAAAATTAGCTAAAGAATTAGGTGCTACTCACACTCTTGTACCTTCGGAAAATTTAGTAGCTGAAGTTCAAAAAATTGTTGGGGCTGATGGTGTCGATGTTGCCATTGAAGCTGTTGGTATGCCACAAACATGAGATACATGCCAAAAAATTGTTAAAGCAGGTGGTCACATCGCTGTAGTTGGAGTACACGGTAAAAAAGTAGACTTTGATGTTCAAAATCTATGAATTAAAAACTTAACCATTACTACCGGTTTAGTTAACACTAACACTACTCCTTTATTAATCAATGGAGTTTCAACTGGTAAATTGCCAGTTTCAAAACTAATTACTCACAAATTTAACTTGAGTGATATGATGAAAGCGTATGAAACTTTCTTAAACGCAGCAGATACTAAAGCAATGAAATTATTAATTGATGCTGAAAAATAATTAATATTAAAAAAATATAAAGTTTCATAGCTTTATATTTTTTTATATTATCTCTTCAATTGCTTTAGCAATTGCATCTGTGTCATTAGCTCCAATAATTTTTTTAGCCACCGCTTTAGCTTCACTAGTTGCATTACCCATCGCAATACCTAAACCAGCATTGCTTAGCATTTCTACATCATTACCAGAATCACCAAAGGCAACTATATTTGAGTGTTTTATATTTAATAATTCACTAACTTTTACTAAACCACTCCATTTATTAATATTTAAGGCATTTATATCAACATAAATTTGATTTGTATGTTTAACTTCGTAATTCTTGCCTAAAAGTAAATGGTATTTTTGATAGGTTTGCAAAATTTCGTTTTTATCACCACGCAAAGCAATTTGAATCAATTGATTTTGATTTAAAAGAGCAAAATTTTGAATTTGATTAGCACTGGCTAAATTTAAAATGTTTTTAAGATCCATTCTATTTTGACTTTGAATTCATATTGCTTTGTCCAAATCGTTAATGTATCACATTGAGTGTTCGGTTGTATCTATTCGTAATAAAAAATCACTTTGTTGTGCTGTTTGAAAAGCCAGATCAAAAACCTCTAAACCTACATTTCCAAAAATAGATATTTGTTTTGTTTTAACTTCATATAAGATGGCACCATTTGAAGCTAAAATAAATTCAAAAAAATTAATTTTTTCACCTAAAGCATTAATTATGTTATTAAGAGCTCGCCCTGTACTAATAACATTAAAATGTCCTTTTTGTTGAGTTTTAATTAAAGCGTTCGCTGTTTGTGGATGTATTAAATTATCTTTAACAAATAAAGTGCCATCTAAATCATAAGCAAATATTTTTTTCATTTTATCTCCTAATAAAATTTTAACAAAACCACGTTTAATTAAATATTAAATAATATCTTAACTCAATAAAGAATCTAAAATTTTTAAAAAATTTAATTTAAACCAAGCAAACAAAAATTTTTTTGACTAATATCGCAAAAAAAATCAATTATTTATTATGCTTGATAATTCACTAAAATGTATATTATGTCAATAATTTTATTAATTTTGATGTTTAATTTATACATTTAATATTAACTTTTTGTTCGCAATTCTCCTTATCAATACTGTGCTGTTTTTGCAATTAGAATTATATTGAAATGTAGTTGTATTGGGAATATATTTTCCCGAGTTTCCAAGTTGCAAATTAAAAAATTCCGTAAATACCTCATTTTAAGGTACTTTCGGAATTTTTTATAATTTAATTACATTGTAATTTTTGATTGATTGTTCAATTAATTCATATAACATTGTTTCCTTTTCATTATCAGTATTTTCAATGTTGTATTCGTTAATAATTTTGTTATCAATTAAAATTTGAATTTTTTCGGCATTTTTGATAGCGTCTACATAATTGGAAATTGAATAATTTTTGTCTATTTTTGTTTGTTTTTTAACATATTTATTCAAAATATTTAAACCATACTGTAATAAAACCAATGAAATAAAGCATAAAGTAATATAACCTTCAATATGATTTTCACTCCAAACATACATAGGTCTAATTTTTAAACAATTTTTTAAGTTTCTAAAGTTATTTTCAATTTGTCATTGTTTTTGATATAAATCAACAATATCTAATGGCTTAAGATCTATTCTTGAAGTTTCATACACATAATAACCATCAAATTGTTCATCTTCACTAATTTTTTCTAAATCTAATTGATAATAAGAAGTTGCTCCAATTTTTTTAAAAAATTTATGCTTTTTGGCAGCTATTAAATCTGTTTCAATTACTCTACCATTTTTTTGTTTTTTATTGAAAATTTCAATCAGTTGCATACGATCATTAAAATCTTTTGCTGCTCTTTTTTTACTATGGGTCATTATTTGTCTTCTTTTATGACCGTTGAACCGTTTGTTTTTTCACAGCGACATGAATTCTATTTCTTTATATTTAAAATCTTTGTTTACACGAATATAATCGTTTTGGTTAATTGTGTATTCTTTTCTTTGTTTTGTACTAGATTTCAAACGATAAGAGAGTATGTAATCTATGTTTAAAGATTCTAAAAAGCGTATGTTGCGGTTTGTGCTCATTCCTCTATCCGCGACAATTGTTACATTTTTTATATTATAAATATCCCGTATTTCCAATATAAAAGGTATAAAAGTGTTCATATCAGCAGTATTTCCTTTGAATATTTTGAAATGAAATGGAATTCCATTACAATCAGTAATCATTCCAATTACTATTTGATCTTCTTTAAATTTTCCGTCTTTTGAATAACCAGGATATCTCAATCCTTTTCTCGCAAAACTTTCAAAATATACTGTTGTTGAGTCATATCACAACACTTCAATATCACGGCTAGCATTTGAAGTTAATGAGTTATTTAATTGTTTTAAAATTTCATTTTTATTATTGGTTACATAATCTAAACTATTATAAAAAGTAGATTTTTTGAAGTCATTATTGAAATCATAAAGATGTTTTTGTTGATACATTTTGATCAAACTATCTTGGTTGATGATCCGTGAAGTGATTATATATTTAGCAATATCTAAAAGATTTTTTGATTTGCTTTTTTCACACAATTTGAAAGGGTTGATTTTATCACATAATTCATATAATGCTTTTATACCAAAATTTTGTTTTCGGATTTCTTTTTTAGATTGAGCTAAAACCTCCTTTACTTTTGATAATATCTTTTCTTTATTTCATTCAGTATTTCAATCAGCACACGCAACCTTAAGGGCGTTTATAGGGTCTAGATTTAAAGTTTTTAATGTTTCTAAATTACCTATTCCAATTGATTTTTTATAACCTTTTCCAAATCCAGCCGGTATTGCGACCGAGACATATGTTTTATCTTTTCTTTTTGATTGTGTTATAACCCATTTCTCCATAGTTAAATTATATCATAATTACAATGTAATTTTGTAATTTAAAAAAATTTTTTTATACTTTAGTATAAAGATGGCGAAAAACGCTAAAAAATGACCCCTAACTTGGAAACTCGGGAAAAAATTTAAATTAGAATTATTAAAATTATGCAATAAGTCGTTAATTACAAACGAAAAAGATTTAAATGAGGGTTATATTTATGAATATGAATCAAAAGAAGGTTGAGAGTATAATAATAAACTTTTTGAAATTTTTGGTGGGCAAAACCTAAACGATCGCCCCTTCACAATCGAAGAAATTAAGCAACAACCAAGACTAATTGATTTTAAATTTGCAGGTAAAAATGACTTTATTTATATTTGTGACTTAATCGCATATAAAATGAATGTTAAAACTAACTATGATTGTTCAAAAATACACAATAAACACGAAAGAATAATTCCTGTATCATTTACTAACGAAAATGCTAAAAAAATATTTGAACAGAATTTAGGCATTGCATATTTGCTTACAGCAATTGTTGAAAATAATGAATACATTATTAAAATTGGACAAAGTAAAACAACATTTAAAGACCGTTTGAATTCGTATAATTGCGGAAATGTAAATAATTGACGAACAGCTTCTACAACTAACATAAAAATTTTGCAAAGCATGCTTTCCACGCAGCGAATTTTTAAATTATATATATGCCCATGTGAAGGACCTAAAATTTATACCTTTCACGGTATCAAATCTTCGCCATTAGCAACTCCGATGAGTTTAGCTATAGAGGAAATAATGCTTAACCAGTTTGTGAAACAATTTAAACAAAAACCTCTTGCTAATATTCAAATTAAACCTACAAAAACTAGATCTAAACGTTAATTTTAATATTTAATTTTTGACCTCAATAATTTTAAAACTTGTAATTCTTTATCGTTAAATTTAGGTTGGTCAAAAATAATATGTTTTAAAACTTTAACACAATTAAAATTACCATAACGCGTTATATGAATTAATACCTTAATATAATCCTCCTTTAGATGAGGTAAAAAATCTTGAGCTTGTTTTTGAGTATCAAAAGCCATATAACCAACTGATTGAGTGGTGTTTTTATGATGTTCGATAAAAGGAATAAAATAAGTTGAGAGTGGAAAAATTATAATTCATTTTTCATATATATCTTGTTTGATATTCGCATATCTAGTTTTTCTTACAGTGTGAATTGTTTCATACTTAAAAATATTGTCTTTATTATCGCTTAAATTATTCTTTTTTGTGTAGTTGTGTAAATCACAACGATACTTGAACAAATTTCTTTGCTCACTGAAAGATTTTTGAATGATTGATATAATTTCTTGCGATAAATAAAGTGGTATAAAAGGTAAATTTTTGGGAATTTTAACGATTTGTTCATCTTTAATCAAAAAATTGTTTTTGACAAGCGTGAATTGAGGTATTTTAGTTTTTTTTCAAATTAAAATAGTAAATGAGGAACCAACTGTCGGAAAATATTTTTTGCAATCGTTATCAATAACAACAAACTCTCCCTCAGCAAGCAACTTTTTTAAAGTTGTATTATTATTGTTAAAAGACATTCAATTATTGGGAGTTATAAAACATATATAACCTTCATTATTCAAACTATCAATTGAAGCCTCAATAAATTTATTCGAAAGTGATTGATTTTTGTTACCACCTCCTGAATAAGGGGGGTTAGCCATTATTAAATCAAATTTAGCACCAGAGTTAAAAATTTTAAATGCATCGTCGTTTGAAATATGTTTAGGATTCAATAATTTTTGACATTTCTGAAATCTTGCTCGATCTAACTCATTAAAATAAATGTTATTTAAATAAGTTTTAGTTTGACAATACGCACCGAAATTACCATAGCCACAACACGGGTCTAAAACTTTAATATTTTTATTTTTTCAAAAGTCTTCAGGGATGTAATCGAGCATACGTTTAACACACTCCATAGGTGTTGGAATATCGTCACGATTGCTTACTTGCGTGGTATGATTTAAATTGTTAAACAAATCAAATAATAAAGTCAGTGAATCAGTCTGACGACTAATTGTTTTATTAATTAATAAATCTTTCATTCACTTCCTTCCACATATTAATTTAATAAATATATTTTAATTTATGTTTTCAATTCCATTAATAAATTTAGATAATTTTTCTAAATCATAAAAATCATCATATGGGTATAAATAATCTGGTTCAACACCAAATTCACTTATAGGTAAATCTTCAACGGTATTGACATTATCGCTAGCAGCTGAATAGGCTATTGGGCCAGAAATATCTACGTTAGTACCATCTGGTAAAACAGTAGGTAAAACAGCAAACATACCACCTCCGCTTTTTTGGCCAATTATTTTAGCAATCCCGGTTTGTTTAACTACATGCGCAAATAAATTAGCAGCACTAAATGTATTAATTCCGGTTAAAAGATATCAATTATATTCGTCATAACCATCTTTATTGTTATATTTATTGTCTGAATTAGTATCAACACCTATTTTTAAATCGACATATGCTTTAGTTATTCTATCTTGAATAAATACATTAAATGGTTTTTTAGTTAAAAAACCTACAACTTTTTCTAAAGCAGCTGAACTACCACCACCATTTTGTGAAATATCTATCACAATACTTTTAACTTTATTTTGGGGATCAAGTCGTTTTATTTTAGCAATAGCTGCTTTCATTAACTCATATGAATCATATAAATATGGTTGTTTACTATTGATTTCTTCTTTACTTCCTGATAAAAATGCATCTAATTTAATTCGAGCAATATTCCCTTCGATTACAGCACTATTTTTTTGTTTTTCCAAAGCTCTTAAATCTTGCAGTTTAGTTAATGTTTTTTCGTAATCAGCATATTTACTCGATAATTGGCGTGAGTCTGATTTATTAACATTATCATTTGTTGGAGCTAAATAACCTTCTGTGATTATTCTTGAATGTAATTCGTTTAAATAAACATATCATAATTGTTCGTACGCATTTGAGTAAGTTGAATAATTTTGATCAATAATTTTGTCATATAAGCCAGTAATATGCGTAAATTCGTTAAAATCACTTGAATTATGTCTTTTATATAATTCGTTTGATAAACCATAAAAATTATCAAATAATAAGGCTAAAAAATTATAATTATTTAAACGCTGCTCACTTGTTGAAGTTCAATTGGCATCTCTATAAAATTTTACATATTTAGGATGGGCAAATGAGTGTGAATTTTCGTAATCATAACCTAATAAAGAAGTGCCATTGTATTGTAAATTGTAATAATTTTGTGACATAAACAATAAGTTAAATAAACTTAAAGGCATATAAATATTTTTATCTTGAGTATATATTGGCATATCGTATTTTTTTAAATTCAATGTTGGCAACAATTCATCTTTAGAGCGCAATGATTTAAATGTAGTATCTAAAAAATGTAAATATTGGTTGTAATTGTGTGTAAGAGAAGATTTGGATAAATCAAAAGCTTGCGAATCTGTAAAAACTAATTTATCATCTGTAGTTGAAAATTCGACAACATCACCGTTATTTTTTTGAATTATAGCTTTAGCATCAACAACATCAATTTTTGAAAGTTTTTTTAAATCAAAAAAACCATTTAATTTTTTGAATATTTCATTGACGTTAATATAAATATTTTTATTAGTTTTATTTTCAAAAATATTTATATTTTGATTTTTTATCAGATATTCGCGACTTAAATTATTAAAATTAACATTAGCCAATAATGTTAATTCATTTGGAATTTGCTCTGTGACATAGATTTTTTTATCACTTGAACTAAAACAACTAGTTAAAGAAATAGTTGGTAATGTAACGGCAGTTATAAGAGGTATAAATTTAGATTTTAATTTGAATTTCATAATAGAATTTTAAAACAAAAAATCAATAACGACATTAATAAAATGCATTATTGATTTTTTCTTAATTTGTTTAAAATATCATGATCAGCAAAATTTTCATAATCAACCAAATAATCTACTTCCACACCATCTTCGGTGTATGGTAAATCTTCAAGTGAATTTATTGTTTTATTAGCAATACCGGTTCAGCCATTTACACTAGAAATATCAACATTTGTGCCATCTGGTAAAACAGTTGGCAACACCGAAAACATCCCACCTCCACTTTTTTGGCCAATAATCGTGGCTAAATTCAATTCTTTAGCTGCGTGAGTTAAAAGATTGGCGGCGCTAAATGTATTAATTCCAACTAAAATATATCATTTGTAATTGGTGTAGCCATCTCTAGAATCTACCACACCATCGCCATTAGTATCAACTTTATAACTAATTTCATTATATTCGCCTGTTTGGCGATTTTGAATTAATAAATTTAAATTTTTATTGCTCAAAAAACCTAAAACCTTTTGTAAGGCATCCGTACTACCACCACCATTTAATGAGATATCTAAAATAATATTTTTTACTCTACCTTGTGGGTCGTCTTGTCTAATACGTTCAAGCGCCGCACGCATTTTTAAATATGTATCAAATCTTCAAGGATCTGGTAATTGTTTTTGTTCTTCGGTTGCCGAAACAAATTCATCAAGAACAATGCGGGCTGTATCGCCGTGAACATGAGTAATTTTATTGTTTAGATTATAAATTCCATTTCTATCGCGAGTAATTGAATTTTCACGATATGAAACTAGTTCATCGTTTTTTGATGAATGTTGTTCGCTTTTGGCGCTTAATTCACGACCTTTAAAATTGAAATAATCAACAATGCTAGCCGAATAAACATCATAATATGATTTTGAAATCAATCTTGAATGTAAATCATCTAAATATTTATATCAAAGTCACTGGTATGCTTCTCTAAAAACATTTACGTTAGTACTTAATATTTTTTGTTTTAAATTAGTTTTAAGGGCAAATTGATCGAAATTTTCAACATTATTTTTTTCATAAAAGCGTTTAGCTAAACCATAATAGTGATCAAATAATAAAGCTAAAAAATTATAATTATTGATACGGCTTTGTGTTGAAGGTCTATGAAGATTAGTTGATCGATAAAATTTATATAATAAATTAGGATTAGAACGACTAGTACTATAACTTGCTCCTACAAAACTTTCATTATTGAAATACAAGTTATAATATGAACCGCTCAAAAACATTAAATTAAACACTGAAACTGGTAAATAAACATTTCCGTTATCAACAATTACATCAATATTATATTTAGCCAAGTTAATAGTAGTATTTGGGTTGGTTTTGTGTTTTCTTATTCTTGATTGTTTAATTGAAGAATCTGTAAAACTATTGCCACGCAACGGTGTAATATCAAATGAATCTTGTGAATCAAAAGTTACTGTATCAAATTCTTCGTCAAATTCTAAAACATTAGTATTGTTTATTTTAAATGAAACTTTTTTTGGTGTTTGGCTTTGAATTTTAAAAATTCTTGAACTATTATTGGTTATTATTTTATTAACAATATTATTGACATTGATGTAATAATCATCGTTTTCAAGGTGTTTATAGGTATCAAAAAAAATAGTTGGATTTGAAGTTGAGTCCAAATCTTTAAATTGTTTTTTACCATTATCTAATAGTTTTGTTTGAACGGTTTCGTCAATATATTTGGTTTCAACAATTGGCTGCGAATTTGAAGGTTGGGAATTGTTTGTATTGATTGAACCATTTTTCTTATCAGTGTTTGTAGTTTGTTGTTTATCGTCAATATTAGTGTTTTGATTCTGTTTATTTTGCTCATTTTCAACAAGAGGAGTTAATGTTGGTTCATTTGGATTTTCTTGTTTAATAGCTGGCTTAAGTGTTTGAGTTTCATCCTTATTGGTATCAACAATATTTATTTGCGTATTAGAATTTACATTATTATCATTTTTTTGATTAATATCACTGTCATTTATATCAGTTTTATCAGTATTATTTGGTTTTTTTTGTTCTTGATCAGGAAACTTATTTATATTAAAATTAAAACAAGATGCAGCTAAAAACGGTGTCGCTGTAACTGATGTTAATGTAAGAATTCAGCTAATGTTTTTGTATTTTTTCATTATTTAATTATAATACTTTATTATTAAAAATAATGTTTAATTTTTTTTAAAATTTAACATTAACTTATTTAGCAAGATTGATACTATTTTGTTTTAAATTAAAAACAAATAAAAGCATTTAATAAGAGATGCTATGATTTTTATAAATAAGTGGAGAAATAATTTTATATGTAAAGAAAATAATAAACATATTTCCTCATATTTTGACTGGGCTAAGAATTATATGTTGGAACATATAAACAAAAATAGACGAAGAAGTTCCTGAACCAATTGATTGTTTTTCGGCTAAAGCTAAAATTGGAACATTGAATAACTCTATTAAAGCAGAAAATACAACTATTGGAACAATAATTAAATATAAAGTAGATTTTAATTTAAATCTAGTAATAAAAATAAATAATATCATCGCAAAATAACCTGATAACATTAAAAATAATAAGGCTCAACGATTAGGTATTATTCCGTTTCTAATTGTTTGATCACTTACTCTAAAGCCAATTAAATAAATAACTATCATCGAAACTATAGCCAAAATAGATAAGCAAACGGCCATATTTATGTTTAGAAGTTTAGAACTATATTTTTTTGAAACTCCACATTGATTTAGTTGTAAATATAATTTAATAATACGATTTTCTAATGTCTTTATTTTTTTATCATTTTTGTTTGGTTGTAATTGAAGTTTTTCAATTTTTTTAAAAATTGATTGAATAGTTTCTTGAATCAAACTATGTTGAAAAGGTCCACCAAACATAAATCTTATCAATCTGACAAACAATCAGCCAATTATACCTGGAATAACACCATCCAACACAGCTGCTAGTAAAAATAAGGGATTAAAGTAAGTCGGCACAAACATAAATGAAATCAAATCAGCAGCAGCGCCTACAAAAGCACCGACAAAAGGCCCAAAAATAAAACCAGTAATTTTTATTGGCAAGCCAATAATACTAATTTTATATGAAGGCAAAGAAATCAAAGGCATTAGTTGAAAGACAATCAAAAAAAAGGCAACTGAAATTGCAATTAAAATTCCAATGAAAGTAATTTTACGAATCGACCAACGCGAAAATGCTTTAAAATCTTTATCGCTTTCATAATTTTGCATAAAATAATTATACATTTTATCGTTAACATTAACAAAAAAATGAAACAATAAAATCAATATTTATATATGTAAATTTAAGTGCTAAAATATTGTTACTTATAAGTAAAGGAGAATTATGTTATTTGAAAAAATAAATCAAAATCGTAATGAAGATGTCTTATTGAAAGCCGTCTTCAAAGAAGACCAAAAAATAGAACATTTAATTGAAAAAAGCCAAGTTATCACTGAATTTTTGCACAATAACGAAGCATATGTTTATTTAGATAAAAAAGATAAATTAACATTCAATACTTTAGTTAAATTTTTTGCTAAATTATCAACAACATTATCACGCAACTATCAATTTGATGTAGATTCATTTACCACAAAAAATTTAGATGCTGCTCAAGTTATGGAAGCATTTATCCGTGGACAATATTTTGAAAATGCTAAATTATTTAACCTAAAATCAAACCAAAAAGAAAACAAATTAACTTTAGAGCCATATAAAAAAGATGTTGAACCAGAATTAGAAACCAAAATTGCTAAAGCTTTAATTTTAGCTAAAGCAACAAATTATGCTCGTAATTTACAAGTTACACCTCCTAATGTTTTAAATTCGGAAGTTTTAGCCCAAAAAATTGTTGATGATTTTAAAGAGTACAAAAATTTAGATGTTAAAGTTTTAAATAAAAAACAAATAGAAGAATTAGGTATGGGCTTATTATTATCAGTTAATCGCGGTTCAATGTATGAGGCTCGTGTAGTTGTTATTGAATATAATGGCGATCCTCAATCACAACAAAAAACAGTTTTAGTTGGTAAAGGAATAACATTCGATTCGGGTGGGTATTCATTAAAACCTTCACGCTCAATGTTGGGAATGAAATACGATATGTCTGGTTCAGTTGTGGTTGCTTCAGCGCTTAAAGCAATTGCTCAACTGAAACCAAAAGCAAATTTTGCTGCTGTTATGGCTATTACTGATAATAGAGTTAATGGCGATGCATCATTACCTGATTCAGTGTGAAAATCAATGAATGGTAAAAGTGTTGAAATTAATAATACCGATGCTGAAGGTCGTTTAGTATTAGCTGATGCAATTACATACGCAGTAAGAAATTTAAAGGCCACTCGTGTTATTGATGTGGCTACTTTAACTGGTGCTATTGTGGTGGCGTTGGGTCACACTTATTCAGGTGTATGAGCTACTAGTGATCAAGCATGACAACAACTTTCACAAGCAGCTCAAAACGCAAATGAATTAGTTTGAAGAATGCCTTTTGATGAAGCGTTTGCTCAAAATATTAAAAAATCTGTAGTTGCTGATTTAAAAAATACAGATTTATCAGGTAATGCTGGTTCATGTTCAGCGGCGATGTTTTTAAAAGAATTTACCGAAGATGTTGAATATATTCACATTGATATTGCTGGAACTGCTGATATAAATGAAATACCACAAGCACCTATGGTCAAAACATTAACTGAATTAGCTCTATTAAAATAAAAAATTCTCGCATTTGCGAGATTTTTAAATATTTTTTTTGTTAGAAAATAATTAAATTTTACTTTTACAATCCAATTATTGCCGTTTAAACTTTAAAATAAGGCTTTTATAATTATGTAAAGAAAAATCGCATATCTAACAAATTTTAAATTAGTTTTTTTATAATAATAGACATGAATAGAGGAAATATAAAAGGGTGATTAGAAGTAATTACTGGACCAATGTTTTCAGGTAAAACTGAAGAATTATTAAAACGTATAAATACATTAAAATGAGCTGAAGTTAACACATTAGTGATTAAACCTTCTTTCGATAATCGTTTTAGCGAAAGTGAGTTAGTTTCGCGCACAGGAGCTCGCTTGAATTCACAAAATGTAAGCAATTCAAAAGAAATATTAAAATTATGAAATAAAAATTATCAAGCCGTGGCAATTGATGAAATGAATTTTTTTGATGAAGATTTTCCACAAGTAATTGAAGAATTATTGAAAAATAATGTCAATGTTCTTGTTTCCGGTTTGGATTTAGATTTTTTAAGAAAACCATTTGGTATCGCTCCTCACATAATTGCAATTGCTGATGAGGTGTGTAAATTAAAGGCAGTATGCGTTAAATGTAAAGCACCAGCAGGTTTTTCATTTCGCAAAATTAAATCACAAGATTTAAATGTTTTAGGAGACGCAGAATACGAAGCACGCTGTCGTATTTGCCATATGGAAGGAGAAAAGGCCAAATTAAATAACATTAATTAGCAACAAAAAAACAAGAAAATACTTACTAAGTATTTTCTTGTTTTTTGTTAATATTAAATTCTCTCTAAACGAGCGTCTCTTTGAAGTCCGAAAATTGCGAAGAAAATATCAACAACATACATAATTCCAAATAAACCACCTGTAAATAATTTTAATAAACCTAAACCTCAACGACCGGCATAAAATCTATCTATACCTAAATAACCGAAAAAGATTGATAATAAAATTAATAAAAATCTGCTTTTTTTCATATTTTCCTTTCAAATTTTGTATATTCTTTTAATATTATAATTTTTTTTTTTTTTTTTTACGAAACGAAAAAAGTAGCATACGCTACTTTGGTCAAATAAATGATATGGTGCGAACGAATGGACTTGAACCATCGACCTCACGATTATCAGTCGTGTGCTCTAACCAGCTGAGCTACGCTCGCATAATTGCTGCGGTGTTATTATACCACAGCATTAATGAATATAAAATAAAAAATTAAAATTAACGTTTTGAGAATTGACGTGAACGACGTGCTTTACGTAAACCTGGTTTTTTACGTTCTTTAACACGCGCATCACGAGTTAACATTCCTTGTGGTTTTAATTTAGCTATATATGAATCGCTAGCTAATAATAAAGCGCGAGCAATACCTAAACGAATAGCACCTGCTTGGCCACTTAAACCACCTCCTCGAACATTAACTGAAATATCAAATTTACCTTTTGTTTCAGTTAAAACTAATGGTTGTGAAGCATCTTGTAAAAATAAATCTGAAGATAAATATTCTCTAGCATCTCGCTTATTAATTGTAAATTTACCTTCTCCTGGTTTTAAAACAACACGTGCCGTTGAACTTTTACGACGTCCTAAACCACGATATTCAATAACTGTTTTTTGTGCCATATTATTTTACCTCTAAACTTTCTGGTTTTTGTGCTTGATGTTTATGTTCTGGGCCAGCAACAACAAAAAGATTTTTAATTTGTTTATTACCTAATTTTGTGTGTGGTAACATACCTGCAATTGCTTTTTGAACAAGAGCAGTTGGTTTTTTAACTCTTAATTTAGCAGCGCTAATACTTTTTAAACCACCAGGATAGCCGGTGTGGTGGTAATAAATTTTATCATTTTCTTTATTTGCTATTAAAACTACTTTTTCAGCATTAACAACAATTACATAATCACCCATATCTGCATTAGGGGTAAAAGTTGGTTTATTTTTTCCTCTTAAAACCGAGGCAACAGTTGCTGCTAGACGTCCTAAAACTTGACCTTCAGCATCAACAACGTATCATTTTTTGTTTGCGTTTTGTTTATTAACAATTGTTGTTTGTCTCATTGATTCTCCTCATAATTTTGGCATTGCCATTCAATTCGTTAACGGGATAATTTTTTACTGGATATTTTCTCGTCGAACCGAGCATAACAAACATCATGACACAATGATGTCCGATATAATTAAAAATATACATTAAAATTTTAAAAGCAAAAGCAATTTTATTTAAAAAATTAAAACTACAATAAAATATTAAGTATGAAAAGTTTAAAACCTTATTTTAAGATGTCTAAAAATATCACTTATCTAGATAGCGCAGCCCTTGTTTTAAAACCAAATTCAGCAATTAAAGCAAATAACAATTTTTATACAAAATATTCAGTAAGCACAAGAACAAGCAATGCTCCGTTAGGTATAAAAAATACTCAAATCATTAATAATTTACGTCAAAAAATCGCCTTACTTTTAAACACAAATTTAGAACAAAGTTCAATAATTTTTACTTCAGGTACTACTCAATCTTTAAATATTTTTGCTAAAATGATCCAAAATAATATTACCTGTGATGATGAAATTTTAATTTCTCCATATAATCATTCCTCTAATTTTATTCCTTGAATTGAAGTGGCTAAAAAAACAAAGGCAAAATTAGTTGTAAAAGAAAATTTATTAGATTATATTAATCCTAAAACTAAAATTATCGCTTTAAGTCAAGTTACAAATAACTTTAATATTACACATAATTTAGAACAAATTTTTCAAAAAGCTCAATCAGTAGGCGCCTATGTGATTAACGATGCGGCTCAGGCCATAATTTATGAAAATGTTAGCATGCTAAAATCTCATATAATTGCTTTTAGCGCAAACAAATTTTACGGACCCACTGGTTTAGGAGTTCTTGCAATTAATAATGATTTGTTAAAGCGATTACAACCAGTTGATTTTGGTGGTGGTTCAGTAATAAATATTGATGTAAATAATAATTGAACACAAATCCCAACAATAGATTTATATGAACCTGGAACTATTAATTTAGCAGGTATATATATGTTCAACGCAGCAATAGATTTTT
This sequence comes from Mycoplasmopsis phocirhinis, assembly GCF_004216495.1. Classification (NCBI taxonomy): domain Bacteria; kingdom Bacillati; phylum Mycoplasmatota; order Mycoplasmoidales; family Metamycoplasmataceae; genus Mycoplasmopsis; species Mycoplasmopsis phocirhinis. The sequence continues at coordinate 364,153 of NZ_CP034841.1, forward strand.
TTAATAATTATATAGGTTACAAAAATACTAATAAAATTTTGAAAACTTTAGCAAATTATGCATACAAAAAACTTAACACAATTAATAATATTGAAATATACTCATCAGTAGATGACCATATAATTTTATTTAATATTAAGGGTTATGATTCACACGATATTGCCCATTATTTAGGTCAACACAATATTTATGTACGTTCAGGTTTATTTTGTGCCCACTATTTACGAAATATAAAAAACGTAAATTCTTATGTGCGTGTTTCACTGGGAGTATATAATACAAAAAATGACATCAACAAATTAGTTGAGGCACTAAAAAAAGGAGGTGATTTCCTTGTCATATAGTCAAAATAAAAAACGAGAAATTATAATGTCACATTATACTCAACCCCGTTATAAAAAAAATTTAGCAGGTGAAAAATTTATTAAATATGGACAAACATGTGCAGATTATTTAGAATTCAAATATACACTGGATGAAAATAAAATTATAAACTTACATTTTGACGCTAAAGGTTGTGCTTTTATGATTGCTTCGACAGATTTATTAATAGAACATTTTATTGGTAAAAATAAAGAACAAATATTGAATTTTATTGATAAATACGAAAATTTCATTAAAAATGGCGGCAATGAACAATTAGAAAATGAACTGGGTAAATTGGCGATATTTAAAAATGTTAACGAACACCCAAATAGATACTTTTGTGCTACATTATTTTCAAGTGCTATTAAAGAGAAATTAAATGAATAATATAATTTTTCATATTGATTTTGATTCATATTTTGCGAGTGCTCACCGAGTTTTAAATCCCCAATATGAAAATAAACCAATTGCTATTGCTGACAATAAAAAAAGGTCAATTGCTTGTTCAGTTAGTTATGAACTAAAAAACAAAGGAGCCAAAAGTGGTTGACCCAATTATAAAATTTTGCAAGTGGAGCCACGAACTATTTTTATTAAGCCAGATTTTAATTTATATGTAAAATTATCTACAAAAATTTTTGAATATTTAGCCCAAAATTATACAAAAAAGATTGAAGTTTATTCAATAGATGAGTGTTGAATGGATGTTAGTGATATTACTAATCTTAACGACGCCGAACAATTGGCACTCAAAATTCAACAACAAATAAAACAAAAATTTAGAATACCTATCTCCATAGGAATTTCATTTAATAAATTTATTGCTAAATTGTCTACAAATCTTGCTAAACCTTTTGGTGTTTTATTAACAAAATTTAGTGATATTAAAAATCGTATTTGACCTTTGGATATAGAAGAGTATTTTGGCATTGGAAAATCAACTGCGACAAAATTAAGAAATGTCGGAATAAATACAATCGGTAAATTAGCGGCAAGAAATAAATATGATCATGATTTATATGAAATTTTTAAATCGCAAACATCAGTATTCATTGAAGAAGCAAAGGGTAATGGTAAAATTGGTTTAAATTATGCCCGTAATGAATTAAAATCAATTGGAAATGAACTGACTTTTCTTTCTATTGATTTAGATGATAGAACAGAATTGTTAAAAATTTTATATCAGTTGAGTTTGAAAGTTTCAACAAGAGCAATAAATCGTAATATGTTAGGTTATTCAGTAACTGTATCATTAAGAAGTATAGAAAAGGTATGAAGGCGCAAACAATTAACACTTAAACACCCAATAAATGCCGCAGATGAAATTTACAAAAACGGCACTAATTTATTTAATCAACTTTTTAAAGAACAAATGATAAGGGGAATTGGTATCAAACTTTCTCAACTTGTTAATGAATTTGATATTGGTAAACCCCAAAGTCTTTTTGAAGACCAAAAAACTCCTGATACAAACAAACTAAAAATTTTAGTTGATGATTTAAACAAAAAAATTAGAAAAAAAGTTCTAAAAACCGGAATCGAGTTTGAAAAAGATAAAGTCAAAGAAAATGTCCAAAATCGTTATTTAAAAAATGATAGAGAGGAAAATTAATATGAAAATAGGTTTATATGGAGGTAGCTTCAATCCAATACATAATGGTCATATAGAAATAGCTAAATTTGCCTATGAAAAATTAAATTTAGATAAATTAATATTTATTCCAGCAGCAACTAACCCCTTTAAGAAAAAACAAAAAAATGCGCCAGATAATCATCGCCAAAAAATGATTGAACTTGCACTTGAAAATTGCTCTCAAAATTTTGAAATAAGTTTATTTGAATTAAAAAAAGGTGGTTTAAGTTATACATATCAAACAATTAGATATTTTGCTCATAAATATTCTAATGATCAACTTTATTTTATTATAGGTTCAGATTCTTTGCCAAGTTTACATAAGTGAGAGTATATAGAAGAAATCACTAAAACTGCCCAATTTATTGTGTTTAAAAGAGATAAAAATATAGATAAAAAAAATATAAAAAAATTCAATATTATTCAGTTAAATAATCCAATTTATGTAGAATCTTCAACTAAAATCCGCCAAGGTGTTTTAGACTTTACACCCCAAAAAGTTAATGAGTATATTGGTCAAAATAAATTATATGCTCATGAAATTGTACATTCAACCTTGAGTGCTAAAAGAGCAAAACATTCTGTAGCAGCAGCTGAGTTTGCGGCTAAATTAGCCAAAGCTAACGGCCTTAAATATAACCAAGGTTATTATGCTGGTTTATTTCATGATATTTGTAAAGAAGTTGAAGAAAATTCAATGAGAGAATTTATTAGTTCTTTTGGCTTAAACGGTTTTGACACACACGAATTTCCTTGGCATAAATTACACCAAATCAGTGGTGCACTTTGAGTGAAAAACATCTATAAAATAAACGACAATGATATAGTTAAAGCAATTGCGTGTCATACAACTTTAAAATTAGAGCAATTAAGTACGCTAGATAAAATTCTTTTTATTGCGGATAAAATTTGTGATGGTCGAGCCTTTACAGGTGTACAAAAATTGCGCAAATTAGCTTTAGAAAATTTAGATGAAGGTTTTAGAGAAGTAGTGCGAGTGAATTATCAATATAATATTGAAAAAGGTGTTAAATTTAGTGATGAAGCAAACAAAATTTATCAAAAATATTTAGGTTAAAATTATGCAAAAACAAAAATTACAAAAATTTATAGCTCATAGTGGTTTTGCAAGTCGGCGTCAAGCTGAAAAATTAATCGCCGAAAAAAAAGTATTAGTCAATGGTAATATAGCTAAAATCGGCGATTGAGTTTCAATAAACGATATTATTAAAATCAATAATAAACAAATAATTAAAAAAGAAGATAAGTTAGTTTATTATGTTTTAAATAAACCAACTAAAACAATTTCTAGTGTTAAAGATCAATTTAATAGACAAAACGTAATCAATTTAGTTCCTAATGACATCCGTGTTGTACCTGTTGGTAGATTGGACTATAATACCACCGGAGTAATGATTTTAACTAACGATTTTGAATTAGTTAATAAACTTACACACCCAAAATATGAAATTCCTAGAACATATAGGGCTAGAATAAATGAACCACTAACTTATAAAGAGTTTATGCTTTTAAATAAAGGGGTGAATGTCAATGGTAAAATTTCACACCAAATAGTAGATCAAGTCGAGAACAAAAGTTACATGATAACTTTACATGTTGGTTCCTATCATCATGTTAAAAAATTATTTGAATCAGTTAACAAAAAAGTTATCAATTTAAAAAGAGTTTCATACGCGAATATCAATGTCCAAAAAATGCCCGAAGGAACATATCGTAATTTAACAAACAAAGAAATTAAAGATTTAAAAAATATTATTAGAATACAAGAGCAAAAATTAACAACAAAACAATAACCATAATTTTGTTGTTAATTAAATTTAAAGGTTTTGCCTAATCTATACCACCTTTATTTGATGTTATATAAAAAGCGGAGTAAAATCAAGACTAAAAAAGAGAAAATTTTAAGATCGTGAATATTGGTAGAACAAATATCAGAAGGAAATTTTGACGAAAATAAAACCGAAATATTTGATTCTAGATTGGAGCAAAATTTATACGATTTTTTAAATCAAAAAATAACTCAAAAAAATAAACCTAAAGCTGGTGTTGCTATAATGTTTAATGTTTTTGATTCAAATAAAATTATTGATATTTTTAAAAAAATATTCCACATTGACAATCTTGACGAAGAAATTCAAACTAATAAAAGATTCTCTTTTGCCTTATATTTTGACAAAGATTTAAATTTAATTAACGAGTTAACCTTTTTTACTATCAGTGGCTATATTTTAGATAAAGAGATAATTCCAAAACAAGATAAATTTTTAGAATATGAAAAAGAAAATAAACAATTAATTAAGCAAATTTTTACAAATGAACAAAATTTACATCCTCGTTTTTTCTTTAATAAAGCATTTACTGAAATACTAAAATATTTGACATAAATAAAAAAATAGAAAACAATAATAAATATAAAATTTTAATACTGGATAATATAGAAAATCAAGTTGATAATTTACATTCATTTTTTATTAAAGATTTAGAAAAAGCACTAAATCTAGATACTCAAAACTTAAATTCATACTTATTAGGAAATAAATTAACTAGAAAAAATCTAGACTATAACAAAAAAGAAAATGCTGGACTTTTTAGCGACATATTACAGCCTCTAAATTATCCTTGCTCACGTTTTCCAAGTAATTTAAATTATTCTTTATCTTTAATGCAACAAGTTGCTGTCAATTTAGCACTTGATTCAGATGACACTAATATAAAAAGCGTTAACGGGCCACCAGGCACTGGGAAAACAACATTGCTAAAAGATATTTTTGCCGAATTGGTTGTTAAACAAGCTCTTGAAATTTGTAAATTGGGTAATAAACATATTGACGAAAAAATTGATTTAGAAATTCAAAATTATAAAATTGCTAAAGTGCCTGAACAAATAGCTAATAAAGGAATAGTTGTTGCTAGTTCAAATAATGCTGCTGTTCAAAATATTGTTAAAGAATTACCACGCATTCATGAAATCGACAATCAAAACCAAATTCCTAAATATAAACATAAAACCTTAAAAGATTTGATTATTGAAGCAGATTATTTCTATAATATTTCAAATTCACAACTTCAACAAACAAGTAAAAATGAAAATTGAGGTTTATTTGCTATTGAGGGTGGCAAACAACAAAATACAGAGTTAATGATGAGTATCATAGATAAAGTTTTTGATTGTTTTCAAGAATATGAACCTGATGCACGAATTTATACACAATTTATACAAGAATACAATAATGTAAAAAGATTTAAAAATGATATTCAAAATTATTCTAATAAGCTAAAAAATATTGAACAAGATAAAGTCAAAATCGTTAATAATTCCAGTTTTCAAAAAGTTAAATATGCTCAAATATCAGATAATGATTTTGAAAAAATTCAGTTAACACTCCAACAACAAATTAGTAATATCGAGCAAAATATTAATAATTTGATTGATAAAAAAACACAAATTAAACAAAATATTGATTCGTTAAATATTCAAAAACCAAATGGGTTAATCCGCTTATTTAAACGCAAATTATTTAAAGACCTTGAACAACAAGAACAAGAATATGCAATTGAATTATTAAAAATAGACAAAGAAATAAAAAACGAAAACGAATTAGTTAAAAACTATAAAAAAGAATTGAATAAATTTGTGCAAATTTTAAACAAAAAAGAAAGTATTGTAAATTTGCTTAAAACAAAAGGAATTAAAAATTTAGATTTTACAGAAAATTATAATCACTTTCACCGAGGTAATCCGTGATTTAATCAAGAATACCGAATTTTGCAATCTAATCTTTTTATATTAGCCTTAAAAGTAAGAAAACAGTTTTTATACGAAAATAGATTTAGCATCAAATCTGCAAAAACAATTTGAACTAATCAAAATAAAATATTTACAAAGAAAAGAAGTGAATTAATAACGCAAGCGTGAAATTGAATAAATTTAATTTTTCCAGTAATTAGTTCAACATTTGCTAGTTTTTCAAGGATGTTTCAAAATTTAGCCAAGGAATCAATAGGCTATTTATTTATCGATGAGGCTGGTCAAGCTCTGCCCCAAGCTAGTGTAGGAGCAATTTTTAGGTCTAAACGTTTATTGGTGGTAGGCGATCCTAGTCAAATTGAACCTGTTCTTACATTAGACTTAAAAATATTACACTCAATAGCACAATCTTTTGATGTTTATAATGATTATTTTTCTTCAACACAATATTTAGTAGACCAACATAGTGAATATGGTTATCAAAAAGCAGATAAAAGTTGAATAGGAATACCATTGTGAGTACAACGAAGATGACTTTCACCAATGTTTGATATATCTAATGCAATTTCGTATGATGATAAAATGGTTCAAGGTAAAAATGACAATACAACAGGTGTTGGCGAATGAATTGATGTTGAAAGCAAAAATGCTGATGATAAGTATGTCAAAGAACAAGCAAATGAGTTAATCAATCAAATAATCAAAATTCAAGATACTGACCCTAATAAATCAATATATGTTATTTCGCCGTTTAAAAATGTAGCAAATAGGCTTATTAAAGATCTAGATGAAATTGGATTTGTTCAATATTCAAATAACAATAAAGCCATAAATGTTGGTACAGTACACACGTTTCAAGGTAAAGAAGCTGATGTTGTCTTTTTGGTATTGGGTTGTGATGATAAAAATACAGGCGCGGCTAATTGAGCCGTTAAAAATCCTAATCTAATGAATGTTGCGGCTACGAGAGCAAGAAAAGAATTTTACATAATCGGAGATAAAAAAATATTTGAAAATCTTGGAAGTGAAGTAATCAAAAAAACTCTTACCAAATTAACATCTAAAAGTTAAAAACAATATTTATATTGGTGTATTACAATTTTAAATATCAAGCACTAAAACTGCTTGATATTTTTAATTTAATTTAAGATGTTAATTATTGAGATTTATTTATCAATTCAATAACTTTTTTAATTTGTGATAATGACTCAATATTAAAACCCGAAGAGTGAAAATGTCCTCCACCACCAAAATTATTAGCAATTTTTGAAACATCAAAATATGAGTGAGAACGAATTGAGCAACGATAAAATCCTTGTTTGCTCTTTAACACTGCTAAACAAACTTCACTATCAGCAATATCAAGAAATGAATTTACTAATGGTCGTACTATATCATTGGAAATAATTTGTTCTGAAACAATATATGAAACTAAACCATCAACTTGAATTGTTTTTAACACATCAAAAATAATTTGTTTTTCTTGTTTATTTAATTTTAAATTTTGTAATACTTGTTTATATTCTAGTCCTTTTGACATTAAAAAACTCATTGCCTCAAAAGTAGAAGTACTTATATTTCGTTGTGTGAAATTATTAGTATCACTAATAATAGCAACCGCTAAAGCTTGCATTGCTTTTTGATTTAATTTTAAATTTAGGCTTTTAACCATTTCAACTAATAATTGACCACATGCTGGTCAATGATCACCGCCAATGCCAAACATAAATTTTTCCTCTTCAGGGTGGTGGTCTAATTTAAGTGATGTTGTAACATCAACACGCTGATCAAAAACTCTTTTTTTGTTTGAGGTATCAACAACTATTTTTAATGATTTATCAAAAAAATCATCTCTAACTAAATCTAGTTTAGCATCAAATAAAAATTCCAAATTACGCGGACACTCACCTCCTGAAATTTGTACTTGTTCAATATTTGTTGAATTAATCTCAATAATTTGTTTAAGAGCTACGCTTGTGCCGATTGTATCACCGTCTGGATTTTTATGAGTTAATAATGTAATAAATTGAGAGTTATTGATATATTCTCAAAACTTTTTGAATTGCTGGTTTAAATTGTCCATATTTTAATTATATAAATAATTTTTAAAACAAAAAATAGAGCCTTGCTTTATTCTATATCTTCTTCGTCATCATGGATATCATCTTCAAGTTCGGATTGATCGCCGAACATTTCACTACGCACATTTTTCAAAATTGACTTAGTTTTTGAATTAGTTTTTTCTTTTTTATCAAATTTAAGCTCGCTGTTTTGTAAAACTACATCATTAGGATCATCTGTGTATAAAATCGTTGGGATTATAATTGGTTTTCTTCTTTTTTCCTTATAAAAAAGATTTTCAAGTCGTTCTATAATTAATTGTTTTAACTCTACTATATTAAAATTTTGTGTGTTTTTAACATAGTATAAAGCTGCGCCGTGCGCTACACGCTTTGCTTCATTAACTAAAGCTAATGAAGTTTTAACATAAAACGCACCTCGTGAGATTAGCGATGGTCGTCCAATTATATTTTTATTCGGACGGTCTATAACTAAACAAATATTAACAAAACCGCTTTCAGCTAATTGCTGTCTTTCTTTGATTACATTGGCATTTAAATTTAACACATTATGCCCATCAATATAAATAGGTCCATAATCTATTTTTTCATCACTTTCACTCACTACTTGATTAATAATGTTATAAACACGACCTTTTTCGGGAATGAAAATATTATTAGGATTTACACCGTTGCGCACAGCACTTTGACCATGGACTATACTCATACGATATTCGCCATGGTAAGGAATAAAGTATTTAGGTTTAGTTAATTGAAAAATTTTATCGTGTTCATGTTTATATGCGTGTCCAGAAGTGTGTAAATAACCATCTACACCATTTTCTTTGATATCTGCTCCTAGTTTAGCCAAACGGTTAATTAGAAGTTCAATCACCATATGATTACCTGGAATAGGACTAGAAGAAAATATTATTAAATCACCTTTTTCTATTTTTACACTTTGGTGCTTACCGTGCGACATTCTCGCAAGAGCAGCTAATTGCTCACCTTGACTACCGGTTGTTAAAATAACTAAATCTTTATCGGGTACACTTGACACTTGTTTTTTATCAAGCAAAACCTTGTTATCAACATTAATATAACCTAATTTGCGACCAATTTTTACGCCATTAACCATTGAACGACCAAAGGTGGCTACCTTTTTGCCTAATTTTGCAACTAATTCAATTATTGCTTTAACACGTGTTAAATTAGAAGCAAAAGCTGTAATAATCACTTTACGAGTTGCTTGCCTAATATATTTTTCAATATCTTTTAAAATATCGTTTTCTGAAGGAGAATGAAACGGACGCATTGCATTTGTTGAATCAGATAATAAAACAGTTAAACCTTCTTTACCAATTTGATCTAAACGAGCAAAATCAGTATAACTTTCACCAATAGGATTGTAATCGAATCTAAAATCACCGGTGCACATTATTGAACCATTAGGAGTATTAATACGAATACCAAACGCATCTGGAATTGAGTGTTGTGCTGATCAAAAATCTACTCAACATTCTCCAAAACGATGTACAGCCGATTTTTCAATTTCAATAAATTCAATATCACTTGGAACTTTGTGCTCTTCAAATTTTAATTTTAAATATTGAATTGCTATACGTGGGGCGAATATTTTTTTAAAAGCCACTTGTTTAACTAAATAAACAACTCCTCCGATATGATCTTCGTGACCATGAGTAATGAATAAACCTTTAATTTTGTGTTTATTTTGTGCTAAATACGAATAATCTGGAATTATGCCTTTAATACCAGTTTGTGCAGTATCAGCAAATTTAATTCCCGCATCAACTATAAAAATATTGTCTTTATATTCAACAAATAATGAAGATTTACCAATTTCTTGTACACCACCAATTGCTACTAATCTTGTTGGGTTCATATACCTCCTGTGTTTAATTTATTATTAATAAAAGAAATTTATAAATAGTAATATCATATGTTATACCACAAAAATATAATAAACCAAAAAAGCAAGTAAAAATTTAGATAATTTGTTTAAACCTATAATAAAGTGAAAAAAAAGTTGCACTAAAATTGCAACTTTTAATTTAGAGTTTTGTATATTTTAAACAAATGTTTTCAATAAATTTATACAAAATTATTAAAATTACTAATTTGTTTTTTTATTCAATAAATCTTGGTTGTTGAATTTAAATTCATCGGGAATATTATCTTGCGAAACACCGTTAGGGAATAATTGAGTTTTGAATGTGTTGTTATATTTTTTTTCTAATGCTTGTCTGTATGATGTTTTTTGGTTTTTGCCACCACCATAAATTAAATCATATTGTTCTAAATTATACCCATTATAAGCATTTCTGTAATCTCATCCTTCTGATCTAAATGCCGCCACAAAATCAGTACGAGCATCTCTAATAATAGTACTGTGAACCCCAACTAATCTATTTTCTTGATTTCTTACACTCGAACCAGATGAGCCGCCAATTGGTACAAAGTGTCTTAACATATATTGAAGGCCTGAATTAAAGTATTTTTGTGATTTATAATTCTCATCTAGAGTGGTATAAATATTTCTACCCCGAATTGGACTAACAATAAAGCCATCATTTAAACCAGGTTTATCTATAAATGAACGATAACCAATTTGGTATGATAAATAATTACCTTTATCTAATTTTTCTTTAGATATGTTTTGTGGTCCATCTTCAGCAACAGCCTTGTTGTTATAGAATTCATAATTAGAGTTGATTCATAAACTTTCATATGATTGTCTTGCTTCGTATTGATCTTTTTCGGTAATTGGATCTAAAAAGAAATCTTCTGTGGCTTTAGGATATCCTAGAGCAAATAATTCATCAGTTTTTTTCGGTGTTTGATCTTTTTTAATTACTAAATCAAAATCAATTTGGTCATAGTCTTTTAAATAAGATGTTGATAAAAATTTAACTTTTTTATTTTCTTCTCAATTAGCGTAATTATTTGTCACTGCTTTTGCAATTTCTTCACCAAAATCTTTGCCGTTAATCGAATTTAAAAATTCATCTTCTTTATCTTTGCGGTCATTTTGTAGGCTAAATTTATTTTTATCAATGCTGTTGAATTTTGAAAAATCAACTTCAATCACAGCAAAATCTATCATTTCTTCAACATCAGCGTATTCTTTTTTTCCTTTTTCATCTAAATATTGTTTAGGTGAGGTGTTCAAATAATCTGTAGCATCATAAATTCTAGTAACTGCTTCTTTGACTTTATCGCCATTAAATGAATATGTATAAAAATGAGGATCAAAACCAGTTATTTTTAATTTGGTGTTTAAACCAACTCCAGGCGTTGATTGTAGAACAGTAATACTTAAACCATTAAAGCCTTGACGATGGAAAATTCTTGCTACGTGAGAATTGGTTCCAAAATATCATTTGGTTGGATATTTACCATCTTTAGAGATTTCATAGTCCATAATTCACATAGTACCTGAAGAAGCACGAAGTTTTTTGCCACTTGATTTTTGAGTTTCATAATCTTGAATTTGTTTTTCTCAACTTTGGATAACTTTTTCAAAAGTTAATGTTTTTATTTCAGTATTGATTGTGTTATTAATTTGAGCAATGTCTGCTTCAAATCTTTTCTTAATACCTTCTTTATCAATTTCAGCCGTACGTGGGTCTTCTAATTGTTGTTTTAATTGAAATTGTAAATCTAATATTTTTTCTCTTTCAACATTCGCTAATGCTTCAATATATTCAGCTAAACGTTGGTTATTTTGAGCTGCTTGTCATTCCTTCATTTTAGCAATGTTAGATTTTAATTCTTCGATTTCAGAAGCGAAATCATCAAAATATGAAAATGACACCGACATTGTTTGGTAAGCTATATCTCTATAAGTTTCGTTAGGCAATAAACGAGCTAAACCAATAGATTGAAAAATATTTCTATTGCCTAAAAAATCTGTTTTTGAGTATCTTGTTGGTGGTGTACCAGTGTTAATTGATAAACCTTCAATTGCGCCATCAGGTTTAAACTTTGGTACAGTAAAACCTTTATAAACACCATCTTCATAACTTGGTATTTTAGCCTCGACTGCTAAATCATTAAATTTTTGAGCATATTCAGGTGTATAGTTTAAACCATCTCTTACTTCGTTAATTGGACGGTTTTGGTATTGTTGCTTTAATTCACGTAAATATTCTTCATTATCAATTTGATATCTTTGTGTTTGATTGGCATTAATATATTCGCTCGTTACTGTGTTTCGAGTTGTATCAATTGGTATAGTTCCTTGTGCATCGACACCCATTGGTGTGGTTTTAAAACCACTTAATTCATAATTTTTTAAGCTAGTTTTAGTTTTATCAGTTTTATTTGTAATTTGAACCTTAAAGCTAGCCATTCCAGTTATATTAGCATCAAATTTAGCATCAATTGCAATCAAATTAAAATCAAAATTTTTATCTAAATTATTTTTCAAAGTTAAGTTTACTAAATCTTTATTTTGAGATAGTGTCAAGGCATCAATATTAGATCTAGACGTATCAGCACCACGACCAAATTTAGCCTCAAACACTTCGTCAAAACTCAATGCTTGTATTGCTTGTAAATCTAAATTACTTAAATCTTTTTTTGTTTCAGTACCTTTTTTATCGTTATTTTGTCCTCCGCCATCAATATTATCATTTTCTTTTTTAGCACATGCTACCGCAATTGTCGGAATTGTTGCTGAAATTGAGGCTAATGAAAACACTAAATATAATTTATTTTTTTTCATTTTTATATTTTCCTTTCTTTATTGGAAACTAAATCCATTATCTTGCTCTACTGTAAAGCCAGCATTTTGCAATTTTTGAACAACACTATCTTTATTTGGAGTATCAACATCCACTAAAATTTTGCCTAAAAAATCCTTATTATCATTTTTTACTAATTCTTTAAAACGAATTAAATTAGCAATAGCAGTTGAACTTAAATCTTCCTTGATTTTGAAACCAACTGTGGTTGGGCCATTTGAAAATTTTATTTTTGGTCTTTCAGTCGCAAATGCTTGAGCAAAATTTTCAAAACCGGCTTGTTCCAAATTTAAATTATCAATTTCAAAAAATCTATCATTATTATAAAAAGTTGCTCTTCAAATTTTACGTGAGTTGTTTGAAGATTTAATAATATCGTTAAAGATTAAACCCCGCAGCGATTTAATTTCAGGAACACGACTAAAATCAAGTCCAGTAGGATAACTATTGCCACCTTCATTGTGATCAGCATCTAAACCACTTCCATATGCTCCTTGAAAAAATGGTTCATTATTACGAGCATAATATGCCATTCTTAAACCTAAATTAATCCGTTCAAACGGATTAGTTGAATTTTTATCATAATCTTGAACATCAAAGGCTAAAGTGTTAAAAGTAATACGCGTAAAAATGACTGCACCAGCTGCGTATTCGCTGCTAACATTATAATCATTAGTATTAATTCATTCTGTTTTGCGCAAAGCAAGAGGATTTATACTTCATTCATCTAATAGTGAATTACCCCGAGTGTATAGAGCCAATTCTTTAATGCTTTTATTTTCTAATTCTATTAAAGAACCAGTATTAGTAGCACGATCACTAAAATGCAATTCAAGTTGTAGAATTTTATCTGGCAATTCTCTTAAAATCGGTTTAAAAGCTTGTGCTGTGTCATTTTCGCCCATGTTTTTGATACGATATGAAATAACATTTAAGTTGTTTTGTTTTACTCTTTGAATTAATTTAATAGTTTTATCATAACCTAATTTATTGGCAGCATCAATTTCTAACACATAACCTTGATTGATTTGTTTTGGATCATTTTCAATAAATTTATCTCTAGTCATTAAAATGATTTTGACACCGTCGCCAGTTTGTACTAAATCTTTAAATTCATTATCAGTTAGTGTGACATCGCTGCTAGTTCAGCCTGGATAACTTCCGTCTCTTATTTGGTCTGGACTTCTATTGTATGGCGAATCATAACTAAATACGCGACGAGTTAAATTATCTCTTTTTAATCTTGAAATTGTGCCATTATAATCATCAGGTAAATTATATGCGCTAGATTCTAATTCTCCGTTTTCAGTAAAATAGGTTTCGCGTTGATCTAAAACATAACCTTTTGCTAAATAATCTTCTGCTACTTTTGAAAGTTTAGTTACTTTAGAAAAATCTATATGATTATATAATCAAAGATAACGATAGGCTTTACTACCTCCAAAATCAAAAGTATCATATTGAGCTAAACCTTCTTCATTTAAAAATTTTTTAACATTTTCGCTGTCAAATAATCTTTGTCATTTTCAAAATTCTTTATCTCAATAATGACTATTTTGTTTGACAAAATTATCTATTTTTGTGCCATTTAGTTCTTTGATATGAAGATACGAATCAATCAAAATTTTAATCATATCCCCGTTTAGGCCAACAGGGCCACCTTTGGCGTTTTCAACGGCCGCTTTTCTTAATTTATCTGTGACATCAACAGAAATAATTTTACCTGTTGTATCGTTTTGGTATGGGTTTGGATTAGTAATACTATGTTTAACATCATATTTAAAAATTTGCCGAGTTTTTGCATTTTCAATTTTAGCATGAACATCAACACCTACAAGAGTTAAATTAGCTAAATTATCTTCATAAGCAACTTCTCTATCTTCATCACTAATTAAATTATTTAATTCTTGTTTAGGTTGTTGAATTGGTTCAATTTTTGGTTTTGGTACAGGTTTAACTTCGGCTTTAGGTTCAGGTTTTGGTTTAGGTTTATCTTCGGCTGTAATTTTAATGATTTTTATTTCTTTTTTTGGTTCAGGTTTTGGTTTTGGTTGAGGTGTAGGTTTTGGAATTTCTTTAAGGTTAAGGTCTATGAGTGAATTAAGTGTTTTGTCTAATTCCAAATTGTCTTTAGCAATAAAATTTTGACTAGCCTTTGCATTAGTTTGATAATCAATAGCATTTACTGGTTTAGATGCTGCTAAATATATAGCAACACTTGCAATTGAAGTTAAACTAATAGTAGATAAAACAGATAAACTAATCAATTTATTTTTCTTATTTTTAAAAAATTTCATTCTCTCTCCTTATTGCAAAACTTACAATAATTTATGTAAAAATTATAATATTTAATTTTTTTTAAAAATAATTAAAAAAAATATCTTAAAATGCTTATTTTCGCTTTAATTGGTAAAAATAATAAAAAAATGATTTAGCAAAAAATAAAGATTTAAAAGACAAAAAATATAAATAAAAAATGGCCGGTAGTAAGGGATTTGAACCCTTGAGTGATTTGCACCACTATTTGTTTTCGAGACAAACCTCTTCAGCCACTCGAGCAACTACCGTTTTGCATCATTAATTATGTTATTAAATTTACACATAATTTATATATACATTATAATTAAAAAGATAAATATTAATAGAAATTAAAATAAAAGGAGGTCAAATGAATATCGAAAATAAATTTGGTATTGTAGCTGGTGTTCCTGCCAATTCAGCTTCAGTGTTATTTAATATTGGAGCTTTGCCAATTCGTACATATTCAATTACATTGATGATGGGTATGTTGGCGGCCATTTTAACTATTGCGTTTTTTTGAAAAAGAGAAAAATATAAATGAGATATTTTATACACTTTGATTGTAATAGTTATTCCGACTTCAATAGTTGGTGCTCGTTTATGAGATTTAGTTGAAGAAGCTATTTATAACCCAAATTATGATTTTTCAAATTGGTATAAAGTTTGAGAAGGTGGTTTAAGTATTCAAGGTGGAGTAATTTTGAGTGCTGCGTGTGGGATGATTTATGCTTATCATCGTCGACACGATGTCGATTTTAGAAAAGTGTTAGATTTTATTATTCCAACAATTTTAATAGGACAAGTAATTGGCCGTTGAGGAAACTACGCTAACCATGAAGTTTATGGAAAAGTAGATTGAGATGGTTCATCTGTATTAATTTTTGGTAAAACTTTTGCCCAAAATCTATTTATTTCAGATGCGTATAGTGCATCACTAAATCAACCAGGTTTATTTAGATACCCATTATTTTTATACGAAGGTTTAGCAAACCTTGCTGGCTATTTAGTGCTAGTTTGAATAATTAATTTATTTGGTTTGTTAAAACCTGGTTCAAATTCAGGCTTATACTTTGTGTGATATGGTTTAGTAAGATTGGCTCTTGAACCTTTACGTGAAAGTGCTTTTCAAATCTACACCATCGCATCATTGGTATTTATCGCACTAGGAACAGCAATGTTTATTTACTTTATGTTCTTCAATCCAATACATTACAAAAAAACTAAAAATAAATACAGATTTAAATATATTTATTCACACCCACAAAAATATTTAGACCATGTGAATAAAACAAGACTATTTGATAGAAAAAAACCTGTTTATACAGTATTAAGGGGATAAAAATGGAATACGATGTAATTATTATAGGTACTGGACCTGCTGGTTCAAATGCAGCTCTATATGCTGCTAGAGGTGGACTTAAAACTTTAATTATTGAAAAAGAAAATACCGGAGGTAAAATTGTTACTAGTGCTACAGTTGAAAACTGATTAGGTACAAGCACAATTTCTGGTTATGATTTAGGTGAAAAAATGCTAAATCACGCAAAAGAAAACGGTGCTAAATTATTGATGGCTGAAGTTGTTAAAATTAATTCTTTATCTGAATTTGAAAAAGAAGTAGTTTTAAAAAACAGCAAAGTTATAACAACTAAATCAATTATTGTAGCAACTGGCTTAAAACACCGCGAACCAACATTTATTAAAAACTACGAGCAATTTCGTAATAACGGTGTTCACTTCTGTACAACTTGTGATGCACCTTTATACCGTAACAAAAATATAGTTGTTTTAGGTGGTGGTAATTCAGCTGTTGAAGAAGCAATCTTTGCTGCTAGATTTGTCAATCATGTTGATATGATCGTTTTAAATGAAATAACAGCTGATAAAGTACTTGTTGATGCTTTAAAACAAACCCCAAATATTAGCGTTCATACACAATCACAAATTTTAGAATTAAACGGTGATGAAGATGGAATTAAAGAAGTCGTGGTTCAAAATAACCAAACAAATGAAATAACAAAATTTAATTCTTTAGCACTATTTTCACTAATTGGTTTTGTGCCTGACAACTCAATTCATAAACATTTAAATTTAACCGATGAAAAAGGTTTTATTAAAGTTAACGAAGATATGGAAACTTCAGTCAAAAACATTTATGCTGCTGGAGATATTATTGTTAAAAAAGTTAGACAATTAATAACTGCGGCCAGTGATGGCTGTGTAGCAGCTAAAACTTTAATCGATAAAATAAACTTAAATAAATAAGCAAAATTTGATAAAATTTGTTTCTAAAAAAACCATTTTTAAGTATAATTAAAATACTTTTTATGAATAATTAATTATTAAATGAAAGGAGCAAAATGGCTAGAGTAGATCAATTAACAGGTAAGCGTGCACAAACAGGAAATAAACGTTCTCACGCTATGAATGCATCTAAAAGAAAATTTAACTTAAACTTACAAAAAGTTAAAATGTATGTTGATGGCAAAAAAGTTACTTTAAGAGTTACAGCAAAAACAGCTAAAACCCTTAGAAGAAACGCTGCTAGTGTTTAATTTCTTTCATTATCTAAAGTTTAACTCAGCAATAATAATGCTGAGTTTTTTATTTTAATAAATAAAAAAATACTCAAAACTGAGCATTTATAAGTTTAATTATAGACCTAATTCTTTATCAGTTGGAATATTCAGAGCTGAACCTACATATGAGAAAATTTCAGGACTTTGTTTTAAATATTCACCATTAAGAATTCTTTGAACACTTTTAACAGTGTCTTTTAATTTAACAAACTCACCTTTTGATTTAGTAAAATGTTCGGTCATAAAGAAGTTTTGAGTAAAGAAGTTTTCCAGTTGTAATGCTTTTTTAACAATGGTTTTGTTTTCGTCATCTAATTCATCAAAACCTAAAATTAAAATAACATCTTCTAGATCTTTATAAGTTTTTAAAATTCTTTTTGTTTCAATAATTGCGTTGAAATGTTCTTTACCAATAATTGTTTCATTGACTGAGTTTGATTGACTAGCTAAAGGGTCAAAGGCTGGAAAAATATTTTTTGCTGTTTGAGCTCTTGATAAAACAAGGTTACCGTCAAGGTGATTGAACACTGCCACAGCAGAAGGATCTGACAAGTCATCCATTGGTAAAAACATTGTTTGGAATGATGTAATAGCCCCATTAGCATTTTTAAACATACGGTGTTCAATGTTAGCCACATCGCTTTCCAATGTTGATTGATAACCACCTACAGAAGGTTTTTTACCTAGCGATGAACTAACTTCATTTTCAGCTTGAACAAAACGGTAAATGTTATCAATAAATAATAATACATCTTCTTTTTCTTTGTCTCTTAAATATTCAGCAGCTGTAATTCCAATCGGAACAATAGACATTCTAGCACCTGGCGATTCGTTCATTTTTGAAACAAACATAATTGAGTTTTTTAATAAATTAGAACTTTTTAGTTCGTTATATAGTTCAATACCCTCGCGCGAACGCTCGCCGGAACCAATGAATATGTTACTTGTTTGTTTATTGGCATTATTAACATTAAAAATAATTTCTTTCATTAAAACTGTTTTACCAACTCCAGCTCCACCAAAAATACCCATTTTGTAGCCTTTAATAATTGGGATGAAAAAATCTATTGCTTTAATTCCAGTTTCAATTAATTCAACTTTGGTGTCAATAAATTTATCTTTATTAATGGTTGAATTCATTTCAACATATTCGGGTGTATCAATTTGTGGTAAAAGCGGCAAACCAGTAAAACTATAAATGTTATTTTTTGATTTTTTACCTACAGGTACCATGAAACTCTTATTTGTATTTAATACTTCATCGTTCAGCGCAATAGGCTGATAAGTATAAATAACAATAGCTTTTACAGTAGTATCGTTTAAAACTCTTTTAACTAATAAATAGGTTTTGCCATCGTGCAAGGTTAATAAGTTGTTTACTTTAGGTAAATTTTCAGTCGCAAACTGAATTTCAATAACATCTGTGTTAAATTTAATAATTTTTCCTGTCATTATTTATCTCCTAACATTGAAGCAATTGACGAAAGATCTTGTTTATCAAGTTCAATAAATTTGTGTTCAACTTTAACATCTCAACCTAAATTTAAATAATCTGAATATTGTTTTAGAGCAAAAGCAAAAAAGTTTTTTACCATATTGTCATCGTATTTGTTAGAACTAGAAATAATTTCAAATGATTTTTTGGCTTCGTTATTAACATCAATTAATTTATTTAGAAAACTCATTGCTTTTTGTTCATCTTTAACACCTTTAAACAAACCTCATGAAATTATTTTTGAAGTTAAAAGAATAAATCTGTTTGAATATAATGAATACCCTCTTTGTGTAAACATTTTTTCAATCATTTTACCTTTTGACAGTAATAACGAGGTTTCAGCGTTAAATTCATAATCTAAAGTTGCTAATTTTAAGTGGCGTTTGTATTTACGATAAATTTTACCAATTTCGCCAGCTACTTTAGTTATTGTGTGATTTTGCACACTTGAACCAGTTCTAGATACTGATAAATCAATATTAATTGCCGGTAATTTACCAGCAGCAAATAAATCTGAACTAGTTACAATTTGTCCATCAGTAATTGAAATGATATTTGAAGAAATTAAAGAAGTAATATCGCCATCAATAGTTTGTAAAATCGGTAAAGCTGTTATAGTTTTACGTCCAACAAAACTACCTGATCTTTCCAATAATTGTGAGTGGGCAAAGAAAATATCCCCAGGCATTGCTTCTTTTCCAACAGGAGCATCTGAAAGTAATGCCATTTCTCTAAATACATTTGCGTGTTTAGTTAAATCGTCAAAAACAATTAAAACATCATCAGTTTGAGAAATGTTTTCGGCATGAGCCATACCCACATAAGGAGCTAAATATTGATCATAAGTTGAAGTTGCGAAGGCATCAATAATAATTGTATTTTTCAAAGCATTATGTTTTTGCAATGTTGAATACACCATTGCAATTGTTTCTCTTTTTTGGCCAATAGCAACATAAATACATTTAACATTTTTGTTAGCTTGATTAATTATTGTATTCAAAGCGATATGTGTTTTACCAGTTTGACGATCACCAATAATTAATTCACGTTGACCTTTACCAATTGGGATTAATAAGTCAATGGCTGGAATACCAGTATAAAGTTGTTCATTTAGCGTTTTAACACTCATCAAATCGTGAGCTAGGTTAAAAATTGGACTTGAGTGTAATGTTGGAGAAAAAGATGGTTTAGGCATTGCACTAGGCAAAATTATATTGCCGGCAACATCAATAACTTTTCCAAAATAAGATTGTGAAGTAAACACGCTAAAATTGGTGTTTAATAATTCTAGTTCATCACCAACTGCTAATTGGTGTTCTTCATCACTTGATAATAAAATTGCACTTTTGTTATCAGCATTAATTAAAATAAACTTAATATGTGGTTTATCTTTAGCAATAAACATTTGTTTTTGTGAGTAATTAAATGTACCTTCAACTTGAACCATATAGTCAAAAATAGATGTAATTACTGGATTTTTTGTAGTTTTGGCCATGTTTTCCTTTCTAAATTAAAATTAGTAATACACCAGCTAACATAACGCTCAGTGTAATTGCCAATAAAGTGATATACACATTTCTTAATTTTCTTTGTTTAACTGTTTTAATATTTAGAGCAATTAAAATTATAAATAAAGTTAAAATTAACGAACCTAGCACTAACATTGAAATACCAAATTCTTTTTTAACTCCTTGTACTTTAACGCTACGTTCGCTGTTTTGTTTTAAAGCTTCTTGGTAAGCGGCATCGTAGTCTTTAAAGTTATTATCATCTATTTTTTTAGAATCAGCTAATGTTCTTAAAATAGTAAAATTTTTACGCACACCACTAATTTGTTGAATATACTCATCATACCAAGAATTTAAATTACGAGGATTTGATTCTGAATTTGATTTTAATATCGAAACATCACGTTCAGTTTTGACAAAAAATTCATCAATAGGTCTAATAGTGTATGTTGTTTGGTTATTTAATTTTTCTTTATAAGTTGTGTTTAATAAATTGATATTTTCGGTAATAATATCTTTATTTAATCTAAATACATCGATTTTATATCTTTGAACAAAAGTTTCATAAGCATTAGGAATTGTTGTTCACGCATTTGAATTGTTTAATTTACTTTGAAACACATAAGAAATAAACATTGCTTTTGCTTGTCTGGCAACTTTACTAAATGCTTTATTATCATTGATGTTGCTAATTCTTTTTCTTCAGTTGTCTATATTTTTTTCTTGTTCTTGAACAAAAAGATCTGAATATACTAATTTAACAAATAAATCAACTACTGAAAAGAAACTATTAGCTAAAATTGGGTCATTTAATTTTTTGAAATCAATTTTGTCATCTAGACCTAATGATTCATAGAATTTTAAAACTGTGTTTTTAATTGATTCTACAGTTGTGTAGCGAATTTTTTGTAAAATTGGATCTCTATTTGCTTCAAAATTAAACGCAACCGGATAAACCCGTTTTAAATTAGGTTTTTCCTTTTCATAAACACTAACTCTTGCTTCTTTATCTTTAATTTCAACTACCTCATATTCAAAACGAGTATTTATTGGGTTATTGAAGAAAAATACATCTTTAGAATTAGTAGTGATCAAAGCACTTAATTCGCTTAACGATTTAGTTGCGTGCTCACTTCGTACATAAGGAGCTAAACTCGGTATAGCTTCAGCTACACTATCAGGTGGAATAGGATTAGCTGGTGCTGGTTGACCTTGATTTGGTACCAATGGTGGAATATTTGGTGGTGAAGTTTGTTGTTGCTGTTGTTGAGGATCTTCGGGCTGGAATTGTTGGTTTTGAGTTAAGTCAAAATCTATAAAACGTGGCTTGATTTTCGCGATTATATAATCTTTTCAAGAATTATAACCTTTAGGGGTTGTGACACTAAAACCATTGATAGTTTCAGTGTCATTAGTAATTTTTTCTTGTTTTAATTCAATATCTTTATCTAAAAGTAAAACATCCGAATCGTTAAAAGAAATATCAAAAGCACTCTTTAACAATTCAACAGCATATTGGCGAATTGTTTTTTCAAAATTATCACGGTTAATGAAATTTTTTTCTTGTGAAGTTTCTACTTTAATATCGTTTTGTGGATTAGAAACAACTCTGTTATATTTAGTGTTTTCAGCTTGGTCGTTAGCACCAAAAATTACATTACTATAAATTTTATCGTTATATTGAACACTACCACGTTCATATAGTCTTAATTTTGATACTACATTAGGAAATGTTATATAAAATCCATAATTTTCGGGATTATTTTTTAAATCTTCTTTATTTGCTTCAAAAAAGTCTAATAAAGCATATAAATAAATTTGTTTTGAAAGCGATTTACGATATTCAATTTGATCATCGTTTTTTAGTTTTTCAATTTCATTTTTAAGTGCACTAATAACAACTTCAGGTAATTCAGTTAAGGCTTGTTTTATTCTTTTTTCACTAAAATCTTCAAAGGTTGAAAAAGATGGATCGTAATCTTTAGGTTGCTCAACAGTGCTTTTATCAATTTCGTTAGAATCATCTGGTGAATTTGGTTGTTCGCTATCAGTGCCGTTTTCACCCATACTAATAACAGTTAAAGGTAGCGAAAGCGAAACAATAGAACCTAATGAATAAATTAAACGTTTTTTTCTACTCATTATACACTCCTTCGTATTCAACTAAAGAAAACTCTAATAGCATTTTAATTTCAAATTGCCTACGTTTTAATTCGTTAAGTTTAGCAACTTCATCTAGTTTTATACCAATGTTTTGGCTGGCAATCAAATAATTAATTTGCGAAGATATTGTTTTTAATTCGTTTTTAAAAGTTGATTTTTTAAAGTTATTTTTATCACTTAACATTAATTTAATGTTCGAAAAGGTATTGATTAAAATATGATTATTTTCCACAACAATATTTGCATTATCAACAAAAGTGTATAGAACAATATTATTTTTTGTTTTTATTTTAATTAGAGTTTGTTCATAACTAGCTATAGATTCATTTTTAACAATTTTTCAATCATTAAATTCATTAACATTTAAAAATAGTGTGGCGTTTTTAAAATTTAATGAGGCGTTAGAAAGCGAATTAATTTGAATATCAAAAATGTTTTTATTCATTATCTGCTCCTCTTTTTTTTCTAAAAAACATTACAATATCTTCTATTTCTTTTTCGCGTTTAAATTTAATTATTTTTTTATTCAATTTCAAAATATCTTCGTCTAGTTGTTTAATAATTTGGTTTGTACTAATCAAATTGTTTTTAGCATTATAAAAATATGATTCAATAATTAAGGAGTGAATGGCATTTGATAAAAATATGTTTATTTCACTGTCAATAAATTGTTCTAAATTAGGATAAATTTCGTATTTTTTAACAGGCTTTAAAATTGGTTGTTTGATTTCATTCGATAATTGGTCAACATCAAAATTTTCTAAAGGTAAAATTGTAAAAGCGTTTTTGAAATTTTTATTTGTGTTAATAACAAAACGAACACTATCATAAGCTTCATCTACATATAAATATTTAATTAAAAAAGTTAGTTCTTTAGCAATATTCACATTTTTGTGGTTTTGTTTAAATGATTTAATTAAATTTAACTTATTAGATTTAATAAATTCAATAGCTCTATCACCAATGGCTATAAAATCGGCTTGTGTTTTTTTAATATTTTCTAAAATCATTTTTTCATAACGAGAATATGAGTCAGTTGAGTGTTTTTGCTCTTCGGTTAAATAAACTCATAATTCACGTTTTTTGCCAAAAAATTTAAAAATTTTATTAATGAAAGTGTTGGTTAAAGATTTATTTTGAATAAAGTCATTGCGGATGTTATAACTTTGGCGCAAGTTGGTAATTAAACTTTTATTAGCCAAAGCATTATCAACATAAAATTTTAGCTTTTTGTTTAATTTCATAATATCAATTAACAAAATATTTTTGTCGTTATTAACTCTAGTGTAAATATTTTCTAAGCTCGATTTTTTTTGTTCAATTTTTTTGAAGTGCATACTTATTCCTTAATTGTCGCTAACATTTCTTTGCCAAAAGATAATTTTAGTTTTTTCGACTGCGTTGAGCGATATAAAATAGCATAAGGAATAACTTCAACAAAATTTCCTTCGTCAATTAATTTATCTATTTCTTGATTTAATTTAACTAAATATCTTGAAAGAGTTAATTCTGAATCGTGTGAAAGAATAACTGCGTCATTAGTTGAACTTTCACCTTGAGCAATAACAGGTGATAAAATATTTGAACTATATTTAGTTATTCTTTCAAAGCTAATTACAAATTTATTAAAAACAATATCATATTTTTTATTTTGAGCTAAATTAACACGTTGTTGAATTGTTTTAAAACTTTGTGCTTCAAAACCATCTCCAAACGAAAGCAACACTGAAGCGTGCAATTGAGTAAAAGAAACAAAATTTTTGCTTTCTCTTTTTTGTTCATATTCAGCATACAAATCAAATAACATTAATTCAGTTTGTAATTTAAAACTATTAAGTTCTTTTTTAGAAATTTTAGTGTTTTTCATGTTTTACCTCGTTTTTAAAAATATTTTTAGTGTTGTTAATTTTAAAAATCACAATTCAAAATTGAGTAATTGTACCTATTAGAAAAGCAATTGAAAGACTTGCTTGAACAATTGAAAAAATTTGGGGAACTGATAAAGTTAAATTAATAAAGTTTAATTCATTATTTCCTTTTGAAATAAAAAGTTGAGAAAAACTAAAAATATTTAACACAATAATATTGATAATAGCTAATAAATTAATAAAAATAATGCTTGTTTTAGTAATTGAATAATTTCTATAGATAAATACGCCTAAAATAATTAATGATGAAATTATTGAGCTAAATAACACTATAAGATCAATTTTAGGTTCGTTAGAATTTAAAGTAAAAATGCTAAATGCTATTCAAAGAATTGAATTAAATGAAGCAAAAATTGCTGTATTCATCAAAAGACTTTTAATTCTAATTTTTGGAATTGTGTTTATTAAAATATAAAACACAAACAATAAAATTGGTACTAAAATAAATGCTAATGAAGCGTAGTTAGCTGTGTTTGTTTGCTCCACTAAAAAGCTTGTGTTTGGTTTAACCAATGTCATTATTTTGATACTTCATAGCAATATAGCAAATAAAATAACTAAATTAAATATTAATTTTTGCTTTAAATATTGTTTTGAATATTGTTTTGTGATTAATATATTTATTTTGTCGTAAAAAGCAAAAAAGACAATAAGCGAAAATGCTACAAACAATACAATAATGATAACTAAATTGGCTGATTTTTTAACTTCAAATAAATCTTTAAATCAAATAGCGAATTTGTTGTTTTGCAATAATAAAGGACCACTTGAATTTCAAATAAACAAAATCGCAATGGTTGTAATTAATAAAACGAATTTAAATACTTGTGTAATAATGAAAATATTCAAATTTCCTGTGTTAATTGGATCACTTTTTCTTTTTAAGAAAAAGGTGAATATCGCATTACTAAAGTCGCCTAGAAATATCACTGCTAATAATACAGCTGCAACTATAAAAGTATCTTTAATAATTGCTGAATGAAATAAAAACATTAATAAAAACGAAGTTAGTGAAATTAAAACATAAACAATAAATCAAGGTCAATAGTACTGAATTTTTTCTTTATTTATCTCAAGATCGGCAAAAACCTTGGACAGTGGATAAACAAAGATAAAAAGCAATAGAGTCATTCTAATAAAAATAATAGCGTTAATTTCTTTGAATTGATTATTAAAATTATTAAGATAAATTGCAAAAGTTTCTTTACTACCGCTAAATTTAGCAATAATTTCGTTACTTAATAATGTTTTTTCGCCAAAAATAAATATTAATAATGTTGTTATAAATAAAAGCGATAATAACACTCATTGATAAATTTTAGTTGCCAAGTTTCTTTTTTGTTTATTGGACACGGATTCATGATTATCATAAACACGCTTATTCTCAATATTAATATCTGTCATACTAAGAATCCTTTCTATGAATTATTCACTTGTTTTTGAATTCAATAATTCTTGAGTTTTAAATTTAAATTCTTCGGGAACATCATCTTTAGAAACACCATTAGGGAATAATTGAGTTTTAAAACCACTTTGATCTTTATATTTTTTTTCTAATGCTTGACGATATGAAGTTTTTTGGTTTTTACCACCGCCATAAATTAAGTCATATTGCTCAAGATTATATTGACCGTATGCTCCTTTATAATCTCAGCCTTCTGATCTAAATGCGGCCACAAAATCAGTACGAGCATCTTTAATAATAGTGCTATGAACCCCTACTAACCTGTTATCTTGATTTCTCACACTTGAGCCAGATGAACCACCAATTGGCACAAAATGTCTTAACATATATTGAAGCCCAGAGTTAAAGTATTTTTTTGATTCGTATTGATCGTCCAAAGTTGTATAAATACTGTTGCCACGAATTGGACTAACAATAAAGCCATCATTTAAACCGGGTTTATCAATAAATGAACGATAGCCGATTTGGTATGATAAATAATTACCTCTATCTAATTTTTCTTGTGGAGTACTTTGTTGGCTTCCTTCTTGACCCGTAGCGTTGTAATAAAACTGATAATCTGAATTTATTCATAAACTTTCATATGCTGACCTTACTCTATATTGATCATCATCAGTATATTTATCTAAAAAGAAGTCTTCAGTTCCTTTTGGATAACCCAAAGCAAATAATTGATCGGTTTGTTTAGGTTTTTGATCCTTTTTAATAACTAAATCAAAATCAATTTTGTTATAGTCTTTTAAATATGAATTTGCTAAAAATTTAACTTTTTTGCTTTCGTCTAAATCGGCATAATTATTAGTCATCGCACGAGCTAATTTTTGGGCTAATGTTTGTGTGCCTAAATCTTTTTTAAATTCTTCTGTTAAATCATTATTGTTGTTGCTTAAACCGAATTTATCATTTTCATTTGTAACTAATTTAGCAAAATCAACTTCTACAACAGCAAAATCAATCATTTCTTCAACACCAGCATACTCAACTTTACCTTTTTCATCTAAATATTCACTTGGCGAAGTAGTTAAATAATCTGTTGCATCATAAATTCTTGTAACAGCATTTTTAACTTTATCTCCGTTAAAAAAGAAAGTGTCAAAGTGAGGGTCTAAACCAGTAATTTTTAATTTTGTGTTTAAACCAACTTCTGGATTTGATTTAAGAATTGTCAATGCAAAACCATTAAACCCTTGACGTTGAAAAATTCTAGCTACGTGTGAATTAGTCCCGAAATATCATTTAGTTGGATAGGTTTGATTATCAGTTTTTTCATAATCTAAAATCCACATTGTACCTGAAGAACTACGAGATTTTCTACCAGTTGCTATTTCTTTTTTATAATTTTCTATTTCGTCTTGCCAACCTTTAATCACTTGATCAAAAGTTAACTTTTTAATTTCATTTTCAATTTTAGCATTAATTTCGTCTTTTTGTTTTTGGTATCGATTTTTAATGCCTTCTTTATCACGATCGGCAGTAGTTGGGTGTTGTAATTCTGCTTGCAAATCAAATTCAAGAATTTCAATATTTTGTTTTTCAATATCTACTAGTGCTTGGATATATTCAGCTAGTCTAACAGTTTGATTCGAATCTCTCCATTCAGTCATTTTTTTAATTTTTTCTTTTAATTCAGCTATTTCAGAAGCATAATCTTCAGCATAAGAAAAACTAGCAGATACAGTTTGATAAGCTATATCTCTATATTTTTCGTTTGGTAATAATCGTGCTAAACCAATAGATTTAAAAATATCTCTATCGCCTAAAAAATCGGTTTTAGAATATTTTGTCGGTACTGAACCTGAATGAATAGATAAACCACCTAAATTACCTTCAGGTGTAATAACAGGTAAAGTAAAACCTTTATAAACACCATCTTCATAAGTAGGAATTTTTGCTTGTTGTGCTAAATCGTTAAATTTACGAGCACCTTCTTTTGTGTAATTTAAACTACTTCTAACTTCGTTTTCAGTGGCATTAAAATATTGTTGTTTTAATTCTTTTAAATATTCCTCGTTATCTAAATTATAACGTTCTAATTGATTTGAATCAATATATGTATTTGTTACTGAATTAACACGTGAATCAAAAGGAATTGTCCCAGTACTATCAGCTCCAAAAGGTGTTGTTTTAAAACCGCTTAAATCATAACTTTTAACTTTTGTTTCTGTGTTATCTTTTTTTGAAATTTGAATACTAAATCTAGCTAAACCGGTTGTATTCGCATTTGGCTCTGTATTTACAGCAAGTAAATTAAAATTAAAACTTTTGTCTAAATTATTTTTAAATTTTAAATGCACTAAAGCATTTGAATTATCACGCAAAGACAAAGCATCAATATCGGCCATATTTTGATTAGCACCAACACCAAATTTAACACTAAACACTTCATCAAAATTTAGGGCTAATAAATTATCCAAACTGACATCACTTAAATCTTTTTGAATTTGTGTTTTATCTGCGGATTCTTGTTTTTGTTTTTGCTCTTGTTTTTGCTGCTCATTGTTACATGCGGCTGCCACTAAAGGTAAAGTAGTTAAAACACCCGAAAGTGAAAGAATTAAATATTTTTTGATTTTTTTCATAATTACCTTTCATTATTGGAATTCAAACCCACTATCAATTTCAACTTCAAAACCGGCGCTTTGTAATCTATTTTTTAAATCTTCGTTATTCGCTAATTGAGCTGCTAATTGAATTTTGCCCGGAAAACTACGATTGTCGTTTTTCACTAATTCTTTATAACGAACTAAATTAGCAATTGCGTTTGAAGTTAAATTTTCACTAATTTTAAAGCCAACAGTTGTTTGACCATTGGTAAATTTAATTTTTGGTTTCATCATGCGAAAAGGTTGAGCAAAGTTTTCTAAACCTGGATTTTCTAAATCACTTGCGCCAATTTCAAAGTATTTATTATTATTATAGAATGTTGCTCTTCAAATTTTACGAGGAGCATTAGAATCTTTGATTATGTCGCGAAATTCTAAACCTTTTAATGATTTGATTTTTGGAACACGACCAAAATCTAAACCAGTTGGATAACTATTTCCACCTTCATTGTGATCCGCGTTTAAGCCAGGACCAAAACCTCCTTGGAAAAATGGTTCATTATTACGAGTATAATATGCCAATCTTAAACCTAAATTTATACGTTCATATGGATTTGAAGAAGACTCATTATAATCTTGTTCATCAAAAGCAAGTGTATCAAAAGTTATACGCGAAATTACTGTAACATTATTGCCAAAATCACGACTAACATTGTAATCATTAGTGTTGATTCATTGAGTTTTTCTCAATGCAAGTGGATTAATGCTTCATTCATCAAGTAATGAATTTCCTAAAGTAAATAGAGATAATTCCTTAATACTTTTATTTTCTAATTCAATTAATGAACCTGTATTAGTTGCACGAGCACTAAAATATAATTCTACTTGTAATAAATTATCTGGTAATTCTTTTAGGATATGTTTGAATTTTTGGGCAGTGTCATTTTCACCCATATTTCGGATACGATATGAAACAACGTTTAAGTTTTGCTCTTTAACTTTTTTAATTAAATCAACTGTTTTTTGATAACCTGCGGTATTGGCAGCGTCAATTTCAAGTACTAAGCCTTCATTAATTAAATTTGGATCATTAACTGGGCTTTCTCTTTTCATCTCAATAATTCTGACGCCATCGCCAGCTACAACTAAATTCTTAAATGCTTCGTGAGTGTATGTAACATCAGAACTTTTTCAACCAGGATAAGTTCCATTTTTAATATCCTCAGGGCTTCTATTATATGGACTATTAAATCCAAATACTCGACGAGTCGTATTATCACGCTGTAATCTTGAAATAGTGCCATTATATTCATCAGGTAAATTGTAACCATGCGATTCTATTTCACCATTTTCATTAAAATATGTATTACGAGGATCTAAAACATAACCTTGTGCTAAATAATTTTCGGCAGTTGCTGAAAGTTTTGTAAACTTATCAAAGTCTAAATGTTTATATAATCAAACATATCTATAATTTTTTGAACCACCAAAATCAAACGTGTCGTATTTTGCTTTTCCTTCTTCGTTTAAAAATTCTTTAACTTTATCAGTATCAAATAAACGTTGTCATTTATAAAATTGTTGCTCTCAATATTCTGCATTTTGTCTAATGACATTTTCTATACTTTGAGGTGTTTCCTCCTTAACTTCAAATAAACTTTTAATATTATATTTGATCATTTCTCCATTTAAACCAACACCACCACCTTTAGCTTGACTTAATGCAGCATTTCTTAATTCATCAGTAACTTCAACTGAAATAATTTTGCTTGTTGTGTCATTTTGATAAGGACGAGGATTAGCAATATTATTTTGCACATCGTAGTTATAAACATCACGAGATCTTGATCTTTGTACTTGTGCTTTAACCGGAACCCCAGCTATTACTATTTTATCGTCATTTTCGGGCTGAAATATTTCTTTATCAACTTTAGTAACCTTTACATCAGGTGTAGATTTAGGTTCAGGTTGTGGAATAGGTTTAATTTCAGGGATAGGTTCTGGTTTTGGTGGTTCTGGTTGGGGGATGGGTTCTGGTTTAGGTTTTTCGGGTTCAGGAATAGGTACAGGTTGGGGTTTAGGTTCTGGTTTAGGTGTTTCTATTGGTTCAACTTTTATGATTTCTTCTTTTTTTGGTTCTGGTTTAGGCTGAGGCTTTGGTATTTCTACAGGTTTTTCTAATTCTTTAATATTTACATCAATTAACGAATTTAACGTATTATTTAAATCTAGATTATCTTTAGGAATGAATTTTTCATTTGCTTTGGCATTTGTTTGATAATCAAGAGCATCAGCTGGTTTAGAAGACGTAAAATAAGCCGTTGCCGTAATTACAGAAGCAAGTGTAACAGTTTAAAAAAGAGAAAGAGTTATTTTTTTAAGCTTTTTATTTTTAAAAAATTTCATATTACCTCTAATGTCATAAGTATTATAATTTTTTATGCTAAAAGTATAATTCAATTCAAAAAAAAAAAAAAAAAAAACAGTTATAGTAAAAAAGGCATTTTAAGTACTTTTTAAGCGTTTTTTTAATGTTTTTGTTAAAAAATGAAGGTTCAATTTAATTTCTCTAATTTATTTATTTTTATTTTAGTTAAATTAAAAACAAAATTTGTTTTTTGCTTTTGCTAAAATAATATTATGAAAAAAATAAATTTAATTTTAGGACTAGGTTTAAGCACAATAACACTTTCTAGTGTGCTTGCTTGTACAAAACAAGACAATAATAAATTTGATAATCCAAATATGGGCTTAAAACCAGGTCCAAGCGAACCAAATCAAGCAGACAAAATCGGTCAAAATACAAACACTTCAAAACAAACTGAACCAAAAAATATTGAAGATAAACCAAATACTCCTACACCAAATGACGATATACCTCTTAATTTTTTTGATCAAATAGAAGGCAAAAATCTTAAAAATGTATTTAATAAAATTGTGTTTCCAAAAAATATTGTCTTAAAAAATACTGATTTAAATACTCAAATAATAAAAAATTATTTTAAGCGTGAAATGTATAAATCAGTATCATATGTTTTTGATGCCAATACGCTTGATCAAATTCCACAATGAATGAATTTTGAAAATGCAAAAACAAATAAAATTAAAAATATCCCTGATATGAGTATATTTTTTAATGATCAAAACAATTTAACAAAATATGTTCGCAAAATTATGCCAACATTTTTAGGTGAAAACGAAATTAAACAAATAGATGCTAACACGATCAAATTAGAAAAAAATATATCGCAATTTGTTAATCAAAATTTTAAAAACAAAGAATTAACGCTTTATTTTATTGTCCAAAATAATTCAATTAAAGCAATAGGCGAAAATAGAAATAAATCATATGTAATTCCCATTCAATTAAATATTGACACATTATTAAAATTTAAAGGTCGAGTTTCAAGTGTTAACGAAGAATTTGTCCCTTATGATGCTAATTTACCTAATTTAGGTATTGAATACAATGCACGAATTGATAATGATAATAATTTAATAGTTGAATTACATAGTGATGAAAACACATTTGTATTTAATTCGTTTAATTTAAAAGATGGTCAAATTTATATTGATAAATTCAATACATTAATAGATGCTAGTTATTTTACTTCAAAAAACGCAGATAAAAATTTTTCACTTTCGGAACACAATAATACTTCTTCGCTTCACACTAAATTAAGCTCACTAGAAAATTTATATAATGTTAATTTAGATCCAAATGCTTTATTAGTACAGGCCAAAAGAGTGGATTTGCCCCAAAACACAACAACTTTATTTGACAAAATTCGCCAAAGAACCTTTTCTGTTGGAGGTGGCACAATGACAATGTTAGCTAAAGTATCGCCTAATAACCCCAATGATTATAGATTTTATTTTATAACTAACCATCATGTTAGTGATATTTTACAAAACAATTGAAATGATGCTAGGGTGAATAAAAATTTTGTAATTTGAAATCAAAACGATGCTTTAATTTCAGCCAACGATGAATCAAGTGCAGTTGAAGTTTTTGACTCACAATTAGATTTAAATGTATGAGTAGCACAAGATCAAAGCAATACAGCTGGCATTAAACTTTCAAATACAAATGCAAATGCTGATTATTCAATCAATATTATTGATATTGAGCCTTTAATGCAAAAAGCAAAACAAAAAAATAATCAACGTGTTTATAAATATTTACAAAATTGATTTACTTTAAAACCGCTAAAATTATCTCAATATACTAATTACATAACAGATGCTAGTTTTGTTAAATTATATTTAGCTTCATTCCCAATTTCTCATAATAAAAATAATGGTGGCCGTAGATACCGCGAACATATTATTAATCAAGCCGAATCAATCATTATAAACGACCAGCCAAGAGAGAATGAAAAATATGGTCATTTTAAAACATTTACTGTTAAAGATCAAGAAATTTTAAATTCTAATATTGATTTAATTTCGGGAGCATCGGGTAGTGTTGTATATGATGAAAATGGGGATATGGTAGCTATATTTATGCAAAATATTGACCCAAATTTATATGGCTTTGGTCTATTAAGTTCGCATGAATATGATTATTTAGGTTTCGCAAGTTCAAATAATCCTAATTCATTTTTAAATAAATTAAAAAACCTGGCTGCTAGCCAACCAGATAAATATGACGACAGTGTTTTTAATTAAAGTGATTTTAACCTAATATATTCAGCAACTAAATCAGTATTACTAAAACCTTTAATAGTAGTATTAGTATTAGATAATTTTGTAAAATTTATTTTATTCAAAATTTCTTTTGAACAATTCTCAATATACTTGATAAAAATATATTGTCTATTTGATATTAGCAATTCTGGATTGCTAATTTTTTCATCATAATTGTAATAACCTTGTCTTACAACAGCAAAATCTCATTGATATTTATCTTTATCAAAATATTTTTTCCCGGGTTTCCAAGTTAGGGGTCATTTTTTAGCGTTTTTCGCCATCTTTATACTAAAGTATAAAAAAATTTTTTTAAATTACAAAATTACATTGTAATTATGATATAATTTAACTATGGAGAAATGGGTTATAACACAATCAAAAAGAAAAGATAAAACATATGTCTCGGTCGCAATACCGGCTGGATTTGGAAAAGGTTATAAAAAATCAATTGGAATAGGTAATTTAGAAACATTAAAAACTTTAAATCTAGACCCTATAAACGCCCTTAAGGTTGCGTGTGCTGATTGAAATACTGAATGAAATAAAGAAAAGATATTATCAAAAGTAAAGGAGGTTTTAGCTCAATCTAAAAAAGAAATCCGAAAACAAAATTTTGGTATAAAAGCATTATATGAATTATGTGATAAAATCAACCCTTTCAAATTGTGTGAAAAAAGCAAATCAAAAAATCTTTTAGATATTGCTAAATATATAATCACTTCACGGATCATCAACCAAGATAGTTTGATCAAAATGTATCAACAAAAACATCTTTATGATTTCAATAATGACTTCAAAAAATCTACTTTTTATAATAGTTTAGATTATGTAACCAATAATAAAAATGAAATTTTAAAACAATTAAATAACTCATTAACTTCAAATGCTAGCCGTGATATTGAAGTGTTGTGATATGACTCAACAACAGTGTATTTTGAAAGTTTTGCGAGAAAAGGATTGAGATATCCTGGTTATTCAAAAGACGGAAAATTTAAAGAAGATCAAATAGTAATTGGAATGATTACTGATTGTAATGGAATTCCATTTCATTTCAAAATATTCAAAGGAAATACTGCTGATATGAACACTTTTATACCTTTTATATTGGAAATACGGGATATTTATAATATAAAAAATGTAACAATTGTCGCAGATAGAGGAATGAGCACAAACCGCAACATACGCTTTTTAGAATCTTTAAACATAGATTACATACTCTCTTATCGTTTGAAATCTAGTACAAAACAAAGAAAAGAATACACAATTAACCAAAACGATTATATTCGTGTAAACAAAGATTTTAAATATAAAGAAATAGAATTTATGTCGCTGTGAAAAAACAAACGGTTCAACGGTCATAAAAGAAGACAAATAATGACCCATAGTAAAAAACGAGCAGCAAAAGATTTTAATGATCGTATGCAACTAATTGAAATTTTCAATAAAAAACAAAAAAATGGTAGAGTAATTGAAACAGATTTAATAGCTGCCAAAAAGCATAAATTTTTTAAAAAAATTGGAGCAACTTCTTATTATCAATTAGATTTAGAAAAAATTAGTGAAGATGAACAATTTGATGGTTATTATGTGTATGAAACTTCAAGAACAGATCTTAAGCCATTAGATATTGTTGATTTATATCAAAAACAATGACAAATTGAAAATAATTTTAGAAATTTAAAAAATTGTTTAAAAATTAGACCTATGTATGTTTGGAGTGAAAATCATATTGAAGGTTATATTACTTTATGCTTTATTTCATTGGTTTTATTACAGTATGGTTTAAATATTTTGAATAAATATGTTAAAAAACAAACAAAAATAGACAAAAATTATTCAATTTCCAATTATGTAGACGCTATCAAAAATGCCGAAAAAATTCAAATTTTAATTGATAACAAAATTATTAACGAATACAACATTGAAAATACTGATAATGAAAAGGAAACAATGTTATATGAATTAATTGAACAATCAATCAAAAATTACAATGTAATTAAATTATAAAAAATTCCGAAAGTACCTTAAAATGAGGTATTTACGGAATTTTTTAATTTGCAACTTGGAAACTCGGGAGTCTTGGTTGTTGCTTAATTTCTTCGATTGTGAAGGGGCGATCGTTTAGGTTTTGCCCACCAAAAATTTCAAAAAGTTTATTATTATACTCTCAACCTTCTTTTGATTCATATTCATAAATATAACCCTCATTTAAATCTTTTTCGTTTGTAATTAACGACTTATTGCATAATTTTAATAATTCTAATTTAAATTTTTTTGACACGATATAATCCTCTATATGAATATTTTATTCATATTAATTCTATCATTAAGCAATTAAAAAACTCAAATTTGTTAATTTGAGTTTTTAATCAAGTTTTTATAGTATATAAATTAAATGTTATTAATAATCACCGTCTCATTCAAATTCATATTCAAAAATTCTAACAGTGTCGCCTGGCTGTACGCCTTTTTTGATTAATTCATCTCAAACGCCAATTTTTTTAAGTATATTGTTAAATCTTAATAAATTGTCGTAACTAATTAATGGTATTTTTTCGTATAAATGTTTAATTTTCGGTCCATTTATTTCATAAAAACCTTCGTATTGCTTAATGACTTGATATTCTTGTTCAAGTTTAATTTCAACCACTGTATCATCTTTTATTTCTTCAACAGGTTTTAATTTATTAAGCTCGATTAAATTAAATAATTCTTTTTTGACTTCATCAAGATTTTTGCTTGCTAAAGCTGAGATAGCTACAAGTTTAATTTCAGGGTATTTTTGTTTAAACTTACTCAAGTTTTGTTCAAAGTTTGTTAAATCAGATTTATTAGCAATTACTAATTGGTCTTTTTTTTCAAGATTCAAACTGTAATTTTTTAATTCTTCGTTAATAACCTCAAAATCTTTTATTGGGTCTTTATCTTCACTGCCAAAATCAATAATATGTGCAATTACACGACATCTTTCAATATGTTTTAGGAATTGAATTCCTAAACCTTTGCCTTGTGAAGCTCCTTGAATTAAACCGGGTAAATCAGCCACAACAAAAGAATTATCATAATATTTAACCATCCCCAATTGTGGGACAAGAGTTGTAAATTCATATTCAGCAATTTTAGCTTTAGCATTTGAAATGGCACTTAATAATGTAGATTTACCAGCAGAAGGCTTACCCACAACTCCTACATCTGACATAATTTTTAAAACTATGTGAGCATCATATTTTTCACCTTTAGTTCCGTTTTCACTAATTCTTGGAGCTGTGTTTCGCGGCGATTTAAATTTCATGTTTCCACGACCACCTTGACCTCCCTTAGCAACTAAATATTCTTTAGGTTCAATAATATCAGCCACCACTTTTGAATCACGATATACAACTGTGCCAATAGGAACATACACATATTTATCCTTACCAGCAGCACCATAAAGATTTTTAGGTCCTCCATTGACGCCATCTTCAGCACTTATTTTTTTATTACCATATAGAGATAAAAGAGTGTTTTTGCCTAAATCACCAACAAAATAAATATTACCACCGCGACCACCATCGCCACCATCAGGCCCACCTTTATCGACGTGAGCTTCACGACGAAAAGAGATCATTCCATCACCACCCTTGCCAGCAACTAATTGAATTTTGATTTCATCAATAAATCTTGCCATTTTATCTCCTTACTTTTTTTGTTCATTATTGAATCTAGCAATATAGTCCAATATAGCAATACCTAAACCGTGCTCTTGCACCGATCTTGTAACATATTTTGCTTTTTCTTTGACAATATCTTTTGAATTATCCATGGCGTACGAGTAATTAAAACGTTTAAACATTGAAAAATCATTTTCGCTATCGCCAATTACCATTACATCCTCAGTTGTATATTGTGTAAAAATATTTTGAATCATTCATGTGATTGCTTTACCTTTAGAAGCGCCGCGTGGCAAAATTTCTAAATTCATATGAGTTTTTATTAATTTAACATCATAGTTTTTTAGGACCTCAATTAATTCGTCAACATTTTCAGTAGTTTCAAAATATACTTCAATTTTTGATACATTTTTAATAGCTTGACCTTGATATAATTCAAATTGATCAAAATTTTCATATTTAAAATAGATGCGGTTTAAAAACTCTTTATCTTCTTCTTTAAATATATAAAATGCATCTGAGCTTCAGCCGGCGGCTGAAACTTTTTTATCTCTAAATAAGTCAAATATTTTTTTGACTTCGCTCTCTTTAATGAATTCTTCACGCACAAATTTATAGTGTTTAAAATCGTAGATTTGAACTCCACTTGAACCAATAATATAATCAGCATTAACTAATTTTGCAAGTTTGAACATTTTAGGACAAATAGGATTACCTGTGGCTATATTAAAACTTAATTCGTTTTGTTTAATTATGTTTAAATTATAAATTGATACATATCCGTTGCTAGTGTATATTGTGCCATCCACATCACTAAAAACGATAGGTTTTTTCTTCATAATTCCTCTTTTCCGACATTTGTCTATAGTCTAGATAATAATACATTAATTTTATATTTAGATATAAAAATTAAATAGACATTATCAATTTTGGAGGCAAAATTAACTTACTTTTAACTATTTTGTCTAATGTTTGTATGTTATTGTTATTCATAGTTTTTTGCTTGTTTAAAACAAAAATATTGTTTTTTTAACAATTTTGTTGATTTTCTTGCAAAAAAAAAAAAAAAAGTAAAATAAGCGAAATGTTACAAATATATTTTATTTTAGGAGGATAATAACATGAAATTCAAAAAAATTAATGGCTTGTTCTTTGCTGGTTTAGCAACCGCAACAATACCTTTGATTTCAATTTCTTGCAGCAACGAAAGCAATTACACAAAAGCTAGACGAAAATTAAATGAATTTATAAGAAAATATAGCTCAAATACACTGTTTCAACCAGAAATACGTAAATTAACAAATCAATTTAATGCTCTTACTCAAAACGATACAACAATTACTGATGAGCAACTTCATTTCTTTATAGGTTTAATTAATAATTTATCATATTATTTTGATAATTTGGGTGAATTTTTAAAACCTAAATTTCCACCACGGAGATAGATACAGAGCACCAAAAATAATTGATGCTCTTTTTTTAAAATTTGAACAATGCAGGCAATAAACATCAGTAAAAAATGAAGAATATATGGTACAATTTACTTATATATTTATATAAAGAAAGCTAGTATACATAAATCGCACTTTATCAGATTTCACGAACTTTCAACAATTTTGATTTTTATAATAAAGGAGATTATATGACCCCACACATTCACGCTAAAAAAGGCGAAATAGCTAAAACTGTATTGATGCCAGGTGATCCATTAAGAGCTAAATTTATTGCCGAGACATTTCTAGAAGATGTTAAATTAGTCAATACTGTTAGAAATATGTTTATTTACACAGGTAAATATAACGGTAAAGAAGTTTCAATTGCTGGTTCAGGCATGGGTTGTCCTTCAATCGGTATTTATAGTTATGAATTATTCGCATTTTATGATGTTGATTCAATTGTAAGAATTGGTTCAACTGGTGCTTATATTCCAGAACTAAAATTATACGATACGGTTTTAGCAACTGAAGCGATTGCGGATAGCACCCATTTTAGAAGATTAGTATTAGGTAAAGAATTTGAATCGAATATTTCTTTACCTTCCAAAGAATTAAATGATAAATTAAGAGATTCAGCTAAAACATTAAATATTGATTTAGTTGAGGGAAGAGTGCATTCTTCAGATGTATTTTATTCATCACAAAGCCTTGAACAAAGAATAGACGAAACTCAAGCAATTTGTGTTGAAATGGAATCGTTAGCTTTATTCACCAATGCTCAAAAATTAGGCAAACAAGCCGCATGTTTATTGACTGTCTCAGACAATATCGCTACTCATGAAGAAACTACACCTGAAGAAAGACAAAGCGCTTTTACCAACATGATGAAAGTTGCTTTAGGAGTTATTTAAATGCGAATTGTTGATTTAATTGAGAAAAAAAGATTAAATAATGAATTATCAAAAGATGAAATTCATCATTTAATTTCTTCTTATGTTAGTGGTCAAACACCAGATTATCAAATGGCAGCTTTTATCATGGCTGTTATGTTTAATGGAATGACTAAAGAAGAGACTGCTCAATTTACTAAAACAATGATGCATTCAGGTGATATTATCGACTTGAGTTCTATACCTGGTATTAAGGTTGATAAACATTCAACAGGCGGAGTAGGTGATAAAACAACTTTAGCTATTGCTCCTATTGTTGCTGCTTTAGGTGCACCAGTGGCTAAAATGTCTGGTAGAGGTTTGGGTCACACAGGCGGTACACTAGATAAACTTGAATCAATTCCAGGTTTTAGATTTGCTTTAAGTGAAACTGAATTTATTGAACAAGTTAAAAAACATAATATTGCAATTATAGGTCAAACCGCTAAATTAGTTCCTGCAGATAAAAAATTATATGCTTTAAGAGATGTTGTCAATTGCGTTCAGTCAATTCCTTTGATTGCGTCTTCAATAATGTCTAAAAAATTAGCTACTGGTTCGGA
Organism: Mycoplasmopsis phocirhinis; assembly: GCF_004216495.1. Lineage (NCBI taxonomy): Bacteria > Bacillati > Mycoplasmatota > Mycoplasmoidales > Metamycoplasmataceae > Mycoplasmopsis > Mycoplasmopsis phocirhinis. The sequence continues at coordinate 403,999 of NZ_CP034841.1, forward strand.
TGCGATTTTATTAGATGTTAAATGTGGTAATGGTGCATTTATGAAAACTGAAAAAGAGGCTATAGATTTAGCTAACACAATGATCGATATTGGTAAATCACTTAATGTAGACGTGCGTGCCGAAATAACTAATATGAACCGTCCAATTGGAAGAGAAATTGGGAATAAAAACGAAGTATTAGAAGCAATTTGAACTTTAGAAGGTAAAGGACCACAAGATTTTAAAGATTTAGTAGTTTCATCGTGTTCAACGATTTTATTGCAATCTAAATTAGAATCTAATTATGATCAAGCTGTTGATAAAGTTAATGAAGTTATAAATAATGGCAAAGCTTTAGAAAAATTTTATGAATTAGTTAAACTCCAAGGCGGCGATGTTGAAATTTTAAAAAATCAAGCTCAATTTTGAAATCCAAAACATAAACACGAAATTAAGGCCACTCAAGAAGGTTATTTAGAAATTTTTGATTCATTAACTTTTGGTGTTGTCGCAATGAAATTAGGAGCTGGCCGAGCCAAAAAAGAAGATTCAATAGATTTTGACGCAGGAATTACTTTAAATAAAAAAACGAATGAAAAAGTTAAAAAAGGCGATACTTTATTCACACTTTACTCATCAAATTCGATAAATTTAGATTTAGTTAGCGAATTGGCAAATGCTTATAAATTTAATGATAAACAAGTTGAAAACAAAATTATTATTGCTAAATTAGGATAGGAGAACAATGACAAATTATAATCAAATGATTGATCATACTTATTTAAAAGCCGACGCAACTATTGAAGATATTAACAAACTATTAGCCGAAGCAGTTAAATTTCAATTTAAAACTGTTTGTGTAAATGCTTCATGAGTACCTTATGCTAAAACAAAATTGGCTAATACTGGAGTTGGAATAACTTGTGTAGTAGGTTTTCCGTTAGGTGCTACATTACCACAGGTTAAAGCATTTGAAGCTGCTGAAGCTATTGAAGCAGGTGCTAGCGAAATTGATATGGTAATTAATATTGGTAAATTAAAAGATGGCGATTATTCATATGTTTTAGAAGACATTAAAACAGTTAAAGCAGCAATGCCTAATAATATTTTAAAAGTTATTGTTGAAACAGCATTGTTAAACAAGAGCGAAATTGAAAAAGTTACTCAAATTGTAATTGATTCAGGAGCAGAATTTATTAAAACCTCAACCGGTTTTGCTTCAAGAGGTGCTTCATTAGAAGACATAAAAATAATGAAAGCAATCGCTGGCGAAAAAATACAAATTAAAGCTGCTGGTGGTATTAGCAATAAAGATGACATGATTAAAATGATTGATGCTGGAGCAAATCGTTTTGGGACAAGTCGCTCAATTGCTATTATTAAGGGTAAATCTTCAAATGAAGGTTACTAGCACTTAAACTAGTAAAAAATTCAAGTTATTAAAATCGATGCATAACTTGAATTTTTATTTGCAAAATTTTTTAAGCAATAATGTTAATTTTTTCCTTTTTTGTTAAAGTTGTTGCAAAAAATATTTGTATTAAGTATGAAAAAATGAAAACTATGAACTTTGGGTGCGGTTGTACCAATGCTTGTTTTAGGTATAGGAACATCTCTAGTTATCGATAAAAGAGAAAGTTATATAAAACCAAAACAAGCACAAACAGAATTTAAAATTAAAATTGAAGGTGCTGTTTTAAATAACGGATATTTTAGAGCTAAAAAGGGTGATAAATTAATTGATATTATCAAATTAGCTCAACCTTTGCAAAACGCAAGTTTAAAAGATATTGAAATCACTAAACCAATTGAAAAAGATTTAAATATTGACATAAAATTTGATATTGCAAAAGGACCTTTTTTAAATTGAACTTTATTATCTAAAACGAGCCAATTAATTAAATATGGTATTAAAAAAAGTATTGCTACTAAATTATTAAAACACCGAAGAGTTAATTCTAAAACTACATGAACAAATATCAGTGAATTAAAAGGCATTGGTCCTCAAACATTAAAAAAATTAAAACAAATTCTAATTGTTTAATTTTTTTAATGCTTTTTCCTATAATTTTTCATTTATCAATTACACCCGTTCAAACTCAATATTTTTGAATAGGTTTTTTAATAATTTACACAATTGCTTTTGGTTTAATTTGACCTAAATTTTCAATTGTGGTAATAATTGTGTTGTTGATATATTTAGTTTTATATTTTATCCGTAGGCCTAATTTTTATTTTGGTGGTATAGAATATAACATTAAAGGACGTATTGTAAAAACTTCCAATAAATATGCAATTGTTAATGTCAATAACAACAATTTATTGGTGTATTTAAATAAATACACAACTTCTAATAAAGTTTATGTTGGTGACATAGTTGAAATAGATGGGTTTTTAGAAAAAACACAAAATAATAATTATTTTAGTTTGAGTAATAATATTCAATATTTTATACAAAAAGGTTATATAAAAACTATCAAACACCCTCAATATTCGCTAAATGCTTTTATTGAAAATTATTCAACTAATGGGGGGAAATATTTTAAAAAATATTGAAAATTAATTCTGTTTGGAATAAACACCGATTCGCAAGATATTATTCAAAACGCAATTAAAATTAATATTATTCATTTATTAGTAATTTCAGGTTTGCATTTTGAAATATTATTTAAATTAGCAAATAAATTAATTTATAAAATAAAGAACAAATGATTTTTTAAAATAGTTAAATATTTCAGTTGAATTATCATATTTTATTATTTGACAATTTTAAATAATCCTATTCCAGCTTTAAGAGCATTTATAATGCATTTATTTTTGCTTTTTTCCCCTAAAAAAAGTTGACTTGCACTTGTTTTTAGTGCTTTTATCATTTTCATTTTTGATTTTAACAATATCATTACAATTAGTTTTTTACTTTCATATTCAATTACAGTTGTTATTTTAATCACAAATAAAATATTTATTAAATATCAACTGAAAAATAAAATACTTAAATTTTTTATACTTATTTTTATTCTTTATTTCTATATGTTTATATGGACAATTAAGATGAACGGTTTTATAAATGTTAGTGGTTTAATATATTCAATATTTTTAGCTCCAATTATTGAATTTATTTATATTTTAAGTTTATTGTTTTGGTATAGTCCTATATTTTTAAATTGAATATATTTCGTGCTTGATAAGATAATTCTATTAGCTGCTAAATTTAGCATACTAATACCTATATCGCTAAATATTTCGCAAAAAACTTTACTTATTTGAATGTTTTCATATACTATATTTTTACTAATTCCATTATTTTTAAGCAATAAAAGTAAAAAACAAAAAAATTAGCACTTTAATACTTTGAGTGCTAATTTATGGTAAAATAATTTTGTAAGATAAACTGGAAGAAAGGAAAATAATATGGCAAAAGAAGTTATTATTGGTATAGATTTAGGTACCACAAACTCAGTGGTTTCGATTGTTGATAATGGAACACCTGTAGTTTTAGAAAATTTAAATGGAAAAAGAACAACTCCTTCGGTAGTTTCGTTTAAAGATGGTGAAACCATTGTTGGAGATAATGCAAAAAATCAAATAGAAACAAACCCAGATACAATTGCTTCAATTAAAAGATTAATGGGTACTAAACAAACTGTTAAAGCTAATGGTAAAGAATATAAACCTGAAGAAATTTCAGCAATGATTTTAAGTAATTTGAAAAAATACGCTGAAGAAAAAATTGGTCACAAAGTTGACAAAGCAGTTATAACTGTGCCTGCATATTTTAATAATGCCCAACGTGAATCAACAAAATTAGCAGGTAAAATTGCTGGTTTAGAAGTAATGAGAATTATTAATGAACCAACCGCTGCCGCTTTGAGTTTTGGTTTAGATAAAACCGATGAAGAAAAGAAAGTGTTAGTTTTTGACCTAGGTGGTGGAACATTCGACGTTTCAATTTTAGAATTAGCTGATGGAACTTTTGAGGTTCTTTCAACTGCGGGTGATAATGATTTAGGTGGTGATGATTGAGATAATGCAATTGTGCAATGATTAGTTGAAAAAATTCAAAAAGAACACAATTACAATGTTAGAGACGATAAAATGGCAATGGCTCGCTTAAAACAAGCAGCTGAAAAAGCAAAAATTGATTTATCTTCTTCAATGTCAGCAAATATCTCACTACCATTCTTAATTTTTGTGCAAGGTAGTGCTCCAATTAATGTTGAAGCTACACTAAAAAGAAGTGAATTTGAACAAATGACTTCTTCACTACTAGAAAGAACAAAAGCACCTATTGATCGTGCTCTTGCAGATGCAAAATTATCGTTATCAGATATTACTGATGTGTTATTAGTTGGTGGTTCAACAAGAATGCCAGCTGTGCAAGCGTTAGTTGAAACAAAATTAGGTAAAAAACCAAATAAATCAGTTAACCCTGATGAAGTTGTGGCTATGGGTGCTGCTATTCAAGGTGCAGTTTTAGCGGGTGACATTAGTGATATTTTATTAGTTGACGTAACTCCACTTACTCTAGGTATAGAAACTGAACATGGTGTTGTGGCTTCGTTAATTGATCGTAATACAAGAATTCCAATTACTAAATCTAAAACTTTTACAACCGCAGCTGATAATCAAACTGCTGTTACAATTCACATTGTTCAAGGGGAAAGAAAATTAGCTAAAGATAATAAATCATTAGGAATGTTTAATTTAGAGGGTATTGACCCAGCACCTCGTGGTATGGCTCAAATTGAAGTTTCATTTACAATTGACGCAAACGGAATTACAACTGTAGCTGCTAAAGATGCTAAATCAGGTAAACAAGAAAGTATCGTAATTAAAAATTCATCAAAATTAAGTGATGAAGAAATTGATAGAATGGTTAAAGATGCCGAAGCAAATCGTGAAGCAGACGAAAAACGTGCTCAAGAAATTGAAACCGAAGTGCGTGCTGAAACTTTAATCGCAAAAATGAAACAATCTTTGGAAGAAAATAAAGATAAAGTTAATGAAGAACAAAGAACTCAAACACAAGAAAAAATTGATGAATTACAAAAACTACTAGATGAAAAAAATTACGATGAATTAAAAGCTAAACTAGATGAAATTGATAAAGCATTTGAAATGATTGCAAAACAGTTCCAAAATCAAGAAACCAAACATGAAAACCAGCCAGAAGGTTTTAAAGAAGAAGATTCAAAATAATAATTAAACATTAAGGATATATTTCCTTAATGTTTTAATTTATTTTAAACATATTATTTTTTTATGATAAATAATATAATTATTTAAATAATAATAGGAGAAAAACATGAAAATAAAAAAGAAATTATTTTTGAATACTTTATTGCTAACATCGTTATCTTCTGTTGCAACATTAATAACAGCATGTAGCAATAATAAACCAGAAAAAATTGAAACCAAGCAAGATAGTGACAAAAAATTACTTGATGCTAAAAACGAATTAAGTAAACTAGTTCAAAGATTAAATACCCAAACATCTTTTCCGGATGCTAAATACAATGATTTAAAGAATTTAATCAATAAATTTATTGAAAAAATTGATAATTTTAATACTTTAAACACTGATGAAAAAACGACATTTATTGATGAACTTTCTAACAAAGTAGACACATTTAAAAATAGATTTGATTTAGCAGCTAAAATTAATGTGTACTTAGGTGTATTAAACCGTATTAAATCAAGCTCGGCACAATATGCTCAAAATAGTGAATTTGAGCAACTAATTAATAATGCAAACGAATATGTTAATCAAAACACTACTAAATTACTAGATTTATCAGTTTCAAATACAGATATTATTAATTCAATTAAAGAAGTTACTAAATCACCCGCTGAATTAAATGCCAAATTTGACAAATTTAAGAATAAATATAAGCAACAAAGTGAAGAAGAATTGACTTTAAATTCATATATCAATGCAATCAAAAACCAAATTATGTATTTAGGTCAAATTAAAAACGAAAGTTTGAAAACTGAATTAAATACAAATTTAGAACAATTTGTTGTTAAAACTCAACAAGATAATCTTTCAAGCGAACAAGTTAAAGAACTTCGCAAAGAAGCGATTATGATTTACGAGCAAAACGAGTTAAAAATTAATCAAAGTTTAACATCAGCACCTGGTCAAAATTTAAGTGTACAGGAATATTCATATGTTAATTATTTTCCAGATTATGATGTTAAAGCAACTAAAATACCTTTATATCAAGAGACAAATGAAGCAGTGCACTATGTTGGTTTAATTGATATTATGCACCGCATGAATGGTGTTTATCAGAGTTCAAAATTTAAATTGCTTTCGCACGAAAATAATGTCTGAACATTTAGAATAGCAGACCAAGTGAATATTAAAATAGATACACAAGCTGGCACATTTGAAACTGAATCGCCATATTTCAATAGAATTACAAATGAGTTAAAAGGTTTAGATATTGCGCAATTTTTAAAATCTAAAAATTTCCAAACCCATTCAAATAATAAAAAAATTACTTTTGATTTAACTGAATCGGGTCTTAAATTTATTAATAAAGATAATGATGTATTAATCCCATTATCAATATTTAACATTTTGTTTAATTCGCCAAATTACTATAACTTGTATTTTAACGGAGAGTATATTTATGGAGTTTCATTATATGTTGAAGCTGGTAGACCTAATTACGAAACAATTAAAACTAATAAATTAAATGATGCTACGCAAACTTTAAAACAAAGAGAATACAACTTTAATGTTTTAAAATTCTTGATGAATAATTTTTATGGTTTAAAAGATCGCAAATATAAAGATAAAAAATGAGAAGACACTATTAATCAATTTGATAAAGACTTATTTTTATCAACTAATGTACAAGATAATAACCAAGCAATAATGAATTTAATTTATAGTGATTTAAAAGATCGCCACTCTTCAGTACCTTCATTGTCATTTTATAATAAGCCAAATGTATTTCCTGATGTGCGTGCTCAAAACCAAAACACAGTTTGATTAACTAGTTATTTATCAACTTTATTATTACAACAGCAAAAACAACAATATTTTACAGATCAAAACTTAAATGCTCGAAGTTCACTTTTTGCAGCTTATAATACAACAGCATACATTATTCCACCCGCATTTGCAGTAGGAACTAAACGAGCAATTGAAACAGAAAATCCAAGTGCTGATACATTCATTTTATTCAAAAAATCTTTTGAATTAATTGAACAAAATAATCAAAAACCCGAATCAACTAAAATTAAAAATGTGGTTATAGATTTATCTTTAAATGGCGGTGGTTTAACAGCTGCTCTATATAAAGCTTTAGGTTTTTTAACAAACAAACCAATTACAAATATTGAAGTTAATAAATTAAATGGCGATTTTTCAATTCAAGAATATGATGTTGATAGTAATGCTGATGATAATTTTGAAGATCTAGATAGTTATGAAGGTAAATATAAATTCTATATTTTAACAAGCGTTAACACATTTTCATCAGCCAATATAATGGCTGGAATTGCTAAACAAAATAATTATGCTGAAATAATTGGACATAAAAGCGGCGGTGGCGCATTTAGTATTTTACCTGTTTCTTTACCAGATGGCACAACTGTATCAATTTCATCGGTTAATGGCAATTACACATCATCTCAACCATTTGAGCAAATAAATTCAGTTGAGCAACTAGTTGATTTAGAAGATGGAGTTAATGTAGATCCAAATCGTGAAATTAAATATTCAGATTATTATGACTTACCATACATTGATTATTTAATTAATCAATGACAAGGTATTTCAATACCAAATCCACACCGAAGTGAGACTAATTCTCAAGCTGGACAACAAGATTTAACACTAGAAAAGCAAAAAGAATATATTGATTCTTTATTTAGCCAAGACACTTATTCTATTACTTTAGCAGGTAAAGACGCAAAAAGTTTTATAGCTGATAATTATGCAATTTTACCAACAAGCAATAACAATGAAGACTATAGTTTTAATAATATTGCCAGATTAAGGCTAGAAGATTTATTTGCAAAATTAAATATTACAGGTTTTGATGCTACAAGATTGCCTTCAATTGTTGGTTTATTCATTAGAGGTGTCAATAATAACCAAGTTAAAGTAGAGGTTCCTCTATTTGAAGTAGGCCGTACTTTAGTTTCTAAAACCATTACAATTAACATTAATGCTCAAAATTAACATTTAATCTAGCATGGGCTAGATTTTTTGTATGGTCCAATAAAACTATATTAATTTATAATATCAACTAAATGGAGGAAAAATGCAAAATAAAGATTATTCACAACTTTTAAAAGATTATAAAGCTAAAATTGACGAATTATCAGTTAATGATTTAAATCAAGATCAAAAAACAATTTGCAAAATGATTTTAGATAATTTGACTGACCAAAGCCAATTACAAAATGTATATCAATTTTTAATGCAAAGAGTAAAAGTTGGTTTTAGATTTGATATCGCTCCTGATATCAACAACAAAATGATTTCAATTCTTAAAATTAATGAAGATAAATCATTTAAACTTAATGATACTCAAAGCACTAATCAAAACTCTTTAATCATAGGTGAAAACTATGATGCTCTAAAAAACTTACTGGTTGTAGAGAGAGAGAGAGAGAGCAAGGGCCTAGATTATAATTACGATGTAATTTATATTGATCCACCTTATAATACTGAATCAGCTAAAAATGATGGTAATAATTCAGCTAATGATAAAGTAAATATATCAGCATCTAAATTTATCTACCGTGATAAATTTAGTCGCAATGGCTGATTAAATATGATGAATGAAAGATTAAATTTAGCTAAGAATTTACTTAAAGAAGATGGCGTGATTTTTGTATCAATAGATGATAACGAACAAGCTTATTTAAAAGTGTTAATGGATGAGATTTTTGGTGAAGAGAATTTTATAGGTATGTTTTCAGTTGAAAATAATCCAAAGGGAAGAAAAAATTCTCGTTTTATATCAAAAACAAATGAATATTGTTTAATTTTTTCTAAAAATATAGATAAATCATATTTTATTGATACGGTACCAAAAAAATCAACAGATATGTCAAAGGATGAAAACGGAATTTATATCCACAACAGTGGGAAAAGAGTTATTGTAGGCGAAAATACATTAAATTCATTGGTTGATATTAAAAAACAAGACAAAAAATGATATTCAGTGTATTATAATAGCGAAAAAAATGACATTAAAATAATTAATTTTGAAAAAATTGACGAAATAAATGAAGATTTAATTAATAAAGGTTATAGAAGATATCATTCATTTAATAAAAATAAAATTGTTCAAAACACTTATACACATGATACTTTTTATGAGTATTTCAAAATTGGCAAATTTGCATTTAAAAACGATAAAATTTACGAAAAACATTTTAATCAAAAAATGAGAATAAAATCTATTTTAACAAATCAAGAATATCAAGCAATAATTGAAAATAATATTGGGCAATTTAAAATAGATTTGAAAACAACAAGTGCACAACAAGAATTAAATACAATATTAGGAAAAGAAAAGTTTATTTTCCCTAAGAATAAAAATTTTATTTTAAATATAATAAATTTAATTCCTAACAAAAACGCCCGTATTTTAGACTTTTTCGCCGGTTCAGGCACAACTGCTCACGCAGTTTTAGAATTAAATAAAGAAGATGGTGGAAATAGAACCTTCACATTAGTTACTAACAATGAAAATAACATCGCACAGGATGTAACTTATGAAAGACTTTATAGAATAAATCATGGTTTAAGCACCAATAACGAAACCTTTGAGTGAAGCAAAAAGAATCAACCTTACAAACAAAATCTCAATGTATTTGAATTAGAGTATAGTCCAATTAATATCGATCAAAATCAAATTAATACTCAATATTTAATTGAATTATTGAAAAATTCTTTACTTAAATTTGGCGTTTCAAATACAAGCGACAAAGACTTAATTAACAATCTAACTAATTTATATTCTCTTGATAAAGAATAAATAGAAAGGAATAAATGCAAAATAAAGACTATTCACAGCTTTTAAAAGATTATAAAGCTAAAATTGACGAATTATCAGTCAATGATTTAAATCAAGACCAAAAAACAATTTGTAAAATGATTTTAGATAATTTAACGGATCAAAGCCAATTACAAAATGTTTATCAATTTTTAATGCAAAGAGTAAAAGTTGGCTTTAGATTTGATATCGCTCCTGATATTAATAATAAAATGATTTCAATTCTTAAATTTAATGAAGATAAATCATTTAATCTTAATGATATTCAAAGCACTAATCAAAACTCTTTAATCATAGGTGAAAACTATGATGCTCTAAAAAACTTACTGGTTGTAGAGAGAGAGAGAGAGCAAGGGCGTAGATTATAATTACGATGTAATTTATATTGACCCACCATATAACACCGAAGCAGCTAAAGACGATGGTAATAATTCCGCTAATGATAAAGAAAATATATCAGCATCTAAATTTATTTATCGCGATAAATTTAGTCGCAATGGTTGATTAAATATGATGAATGAAAGACTAAATTTAGCTAAAAAATTATTGAAAGAAGATGGGGTAATTTTTGTTTCTGTTGATGATAATGAACAAGCGTATTTAAAGGTTTTGATGGATGAGATTTTTGGGGAAGAGAATTTTGTGACAAATATTGTTTGGCACAACAATGTAAAGGGTAGACAATTTGATAAATTTATTAAAAACACATACGAAAATATTGTCATGTATTCAAAAAATATAAATAATTTAAATCTTACCAATGATAAATTAGGACCTAATACAAAATCTATTTTTAAAGATAATATAAGTTTGTATTCAAAAGGTTATCCCCTTCATAATGGGACAGCAGATTTTGACATAAATAATCGACCTAATTTATGTTATTCAATTTATTTTAATCCGCAAACAAAAGAAGCAATTACTCGTGATGAAAAAGAAGTTGAAAACGGTAATTATTTTATAGGTAAATCCCAACGGCAAGATCTTTTAACTAAAGGTTTTTTAAGAATATTGCCAAAAATTAATGAAAAATATGGAAAACAAAGAGTTTGAAGGTGAAGTTCTAATAAATTTTTAAGAGAATACAAAAATGAATTAATTTATGATTCTTCCGATAATTATTTTTATCAAAAGAAAAGATATTCAGATGATGGAACTAGAAAAACAAAATTTAAAAATTACATTAATATTGATGGCGGAAGTGAAAAACCTAAATTATTATCAATTATGAATATATTAATTTTTACCAACCCAAAACCTGTTGAATTAATAAAATGAATAATAAATATTCACCCCAACAAAAACGCTCGCGTTCTAGACTTTTTCGCTGGTTCAGGCACCACCGGTCATGCTGTTTTAGAATTAAATAAAGAAGATGGTGGAAATAGAACCTTCACATTAGTTACTAACAATGAAAATAACATCGCACAAGACGTAACTTATGAAAGACTTTATCGCATAAATCATGGTTTAGGTACTAATAATGAAACCTTCGAATGAAGCAAAAAGAATCAGCCCTACAAACAAAACTTGAATGTATTTGATTTAGAATATAGTCCAATTAATATTGATCAAAACCAAATTAATACTCAATATTTAATTGAATTATTAAAACATTCTTTATTTAAATTTGGCGTTTCAAATACAAGCGACAAAGACTTAATTAACAATCTAACTAATTTATATTCTTTAAATAAAGATTAAATAGAAAGGAATAAATGCAAAATAAAGACTATTCACAACTTTTACAAGATTATAAAACTAAAATCGACGAATTATCAGTCAATGATTTAAATCAAGACCAAAAAACAATTTGTAAAATGATTTTAGATAATTTAACGGATCAAAGCCAATTACAAAATGTTTATCAATTTTTAATGCAAAGAGTAAAAGTTGGCTTTAGATTTGATATCGCACCTGATATCAATAATAAAATGATTTCAATTCTTAAATTTAATGAAGATAAATCATTTAATCTTAATGATACTCAAAGCACTAATCAAAACTCTTTAATCATAGGTGAAAACTATGATGCTTTAAAAAACTTACTGGTTGTAGAGAGAGAGAGAGCAAGGGCGTAGATTATAATTACGATGTAATTTATATCGATCCACCATATAACACCGAATCTGCTAAAAATGATGGTAATAATTCAGCTAATGATAAAGTAAATATCTCAGCATCTAAATTTATTTATCGTGATAAATTTAGCCGCAATGGCTGATTAAACATGATGAATGAAAGATTAAATCTAGCTAAAAAATTATTAAAAGAAGATGGCGTGATTTTTGTGTCCATTGATGATAATGAACAAGCGTATTTAAAAGTGTTAATGGATGAAATTTTTGGAGAAGAGAATTTTGTTACCTCAGCTCCATTTATTTCTAACTTAAAAGGAAGACAAGCAAACACAAATTTTGCTCTAACACACGAATATGTATTAATTTACAAAGGTGATAATTTTACTTTTGAGCATATTCCTAAAAATTTTGCCAATAATATTCTTCCAAATGTTTATAATGAAAGAATAACTGAAGTTGAGCATGATGAATACGGAGAATATGTTGCTCAAAACGAACTAGAAAATTCTAATTCAAAGTTTAACGTAAATACTCGTCCAAAATTATTTTTTACCATTTATATCAATAAAAATAAAAATGGCTACTATGCTTCTTCCAAAAAAACTAACGAAACTATTGATGAAGTTAAACCAAGAATTAATTCTGATGGCGTACAACTTGTATGAAGATGACAAAAAAGCAAAATTGATGAAGAATCACATAATTTAAAAATAGAATTAATAAATGGGAAATGGAAAATTAAAACTAAAAAAAGAAATTTAGGTTTTTTATTTAAATCTTTAATTTTAGGTAAAACATTAAATACAGAAAACGGCAATGATTTACTTTATGGCATTATTGATAAAACAAAAAATGTTTATAAAGAATTTACAACTGCTAAACCAATTCAATTATTAAATCTTTTATTTTTAAGTACAAAGAAAAACGCCAGAGTTTTAGATTTTTTCGCTGGTTCTGGCACCACAGGTCATGCTGTGTTAGAATTAAATAAAGAAGATGGAGGAAATAGGACCTTTACATTAGTAACTAATAATGAAAATAATATTGGCTATGGTGTTACATACGAGCGTTTATATCGTATAAATAACGGTTTAGGCACTAATAATGAAACCTTTGAATGACTAAAAAAGAATCAACCTTACAAACAAAATCTCAATGTATTTGAATTAGAGTATAGTCCAATTAATATCGATCAAAATCAAATTAATACACAATATTTGATTGAATTATTAAAACATTCTTTACTTAAATTTGGTGTTTCAAATACAAGTGAAAAAGATTTAATTAATAATTTAACTAATTTATATTCTCTAGATAAAGAATAAATAGAAAGGCATAAATGCAAAATAAAGACTATTCACAGCTTTTAAAAGATTATAAAGCTAAAATTGACGAATTATCAGTCAATGATTTAAATCAAGACCAAAAAACAATTTGTAAAATGATTTTAGATAATTTAACGGATCAAAGCCAATTACAAAATGTTTATCAATTTTTAATGCAAAGAGTAAAAGTTGGCTTTAGATTTGATATCGCGCCTGATATCAATAATAAAATGATTTCAATTCTTAAATTTAATGAAGATAAATCATTTAATCTTAATGATACTCAAAGCACTAATCAAAACTCTTTAATCATAGGTGAAAACTATGATGCTTTAAAAAACTTACTGGTTGTAGAGAGAGAGAGAGAGAGAGCAAGGGCCTAGATTATAATTACGATGTAATTTATATTGATCCACCATATAATACCGAATCTGCTAAAAATGATGGTAATAATTCAGCTAATGATAAAGTAAATATCTCAGCATCTAAATTTATTTATCGCGATAAATTTAGTCGCAATGGCTGATTAAATATGATGAATGAAAGATTAAATTTAGCTAAAAAATTATTAAAAGAAGATGGGGTAATTTTTGTTTCTGTTGATGATAATGAACAAGCGTATTTAAAAGTGTTGATGGATGAAATTTTTGGTGAAGAGAATTTTGTGGCAAATCTAATCTGGCAAAAGACAACAGCACCTAAAAACAACTCAAAACATTTTAGTATCAATCACGATTATATTTTGGTCTATTCAAAAAATAAAGATAAGTTAAATATTAATTTAGACGAAAGAACAGAAAAACAACTAAAAGAATATAAAAACAATGATAATGATCCAAGAGGTCCTTGAACGAGAATTAAATTACGTTCTCCAAAATATAATAAATCTAATGATTATGAAATTGAATATATGGGAAAAGTTTATAAACAGCCAGAAGGTTTTTCGTGAGTTGTTTCTAAAGAAACTATGGAAAAACTAATCGTTGAAAATAGAGTTTATTCAGAAGGAAATATGTTGAGAAAGAAAGCGTTTTTATGTGAATCAAAAAATGGTGTAACGCCTATCTCGATATTATTAAAAGACAAGGTTGGAATTTCGCAAACTGGAACAGAGTTATTAAGAAAAATTATCGGCAATCTCTTTGATTATCCAAAACCCGTGTCATTAATAAAATACTTGATATCAAAAATTTCTAACAAAAATGCCCGAGTTTTAGATTTTTTTGCTGGTTCAGGCACCACTGCTCACGCAGTTTTAGAATTAAATAAAGAAGATGGCGGAGACAGAACCTTTACACTCGTTACAAACAACGAAAATAACATCGCACAAGATGTAACTTATGAAAGACTTTATCGCATAAATCATGGTTTAGGTACTAATAACGAAACCTTTGAATGAAGCAAAAAGAATCAACCTTACAAACAAAATCTTAATGTATTTGAATTAGAGTACAGCCTAATTAATATTAATCAAAATCAAATTAATACACAATATTTGATTGAATTATTAAAACATTCTTTACTTAAATTTGATGTTTCAAATACAAGTGAAAAAGATTTAATTAATAATTTAACTAATTTATATTCTCTAGATAAAGAATAATAGAAAGGAATAAAGAATGAAATTAACTAATGTACAAGCAGAAAAAGTGAATTTACTTGTTGATAAATTTAATCAAGCCTACACTTTAAATTCACGTGGAACAAATATTATTGAATTTGTTGCACCAACTGGTTCAGGTAAAACTTTTATGATTGCTAATTTTATTGATAAAGCGATTGAAATTAATACACAACGCGAAAATAAACCTATTGTGTTTATTTTAACTACGCTTTCAAGTGCGGAATTACCTAAACAGTTAGAAAATAATTTTAATAAATATAAAACATACTTGCAAAATAATCATAAAATGATTTTTGAGCGCAAAGAATCACCATCTAATGATAAAAAATCTGTTAAAGATGCTGATTATACTTTTAGGGTTGAAACTAATAAAGTTTTTATTCTTGGTGAATCTTCGTTTGGTTCGAAACGAATTTACACCGAACACGGCATTTTAGATAAATTTATTTCTGAAATTTCTAATAATTATTTTGTAGTCTTTATTCGAGATGAAGCTCATATTGGAACTGACGAATCTAAAAAGACAAAGAAAAATGAAATTTTTGAAAGATTTTACGCAAAAATGAAACAAGCTGCTAATTTTCAAATTAATATGTCAGCTACACCTAATGGCGAATTTGAACAAATTAGAATTAGCGAACAAGAATTGTATGATGATAACATTAAATTGTTAAAAAATATGCGCTACATTAATCAATCTTTATCTGAAATAAATACTGATGCCATTGAAGATTTGGATTTATTAGATATCGCGTGTCAAAAATTTAAAGAAATTAAACAAGCCTATATTACTGAAGAAGGTTTAATTGATAATATTAATCCCGCAATGCTAATTCAAGTAAAAGATAAACTAGATAAAGACGCAGATTATGATTTAAAAATCAGTGCGATTATCAAAAAATTAGAGCAATACAATTTAACTTGAGCTAAATATTTTTCTTCAGAAAAAGTAGATTCAAGTTTGCGGGGCAATATTTCATTAAACGATATTTCTAAAAAAAGCTCAGATATAGATGTCATTATATTTAAAGTTGGTCCAGCTACAGGTTGAGATATACCACGAGCATGTATGCTGGTGCAATTGCGTAATGTTTCTTCTCAAAATTTAAATATTCAAACCATTGGGCGTATCAAACGTAATCCTCGACCAGATTTTAATTTTAAACAAGACTCAACTGCATTTAAATACTGAATTTATTCAAATGTTGTAGATATAGATGTCATTGAAGCAAGTAATCGTGCTGTTTATAAACTAAATGAAGATAGTGTTAATAATGAATTTTATGTTGCATTAATTAATGATGAAGTTAATAAAGACATTAATTTAGATTTAAGCGAGCAAATAATAGATTTAATTAAACAAAATCAAACGAGATTTTTAATAAATTATGAACATTATTTAGATGTATATAAACAAAAAGGTTTTTTACCAGATGAGCAAAAAACGATTGTTGATAAACAAAGTAACCAAAGTTTTCAGTACATTGGTTTAAAAATCAATAATATTATTGAATTAAGAAAATTTATTGATAATTTTTATCAAAAAAATTCGCAACTACTTGAACAAAAATATATTGATGCGGTTAACGAATATTTTAATGAACATTTAAGCACTTATAATAATTTAATGTTGTGGTATGCTTTTGCTAAATCGTTATTTAGTGAAGTTAAAAAGACAATTTTAAGTATGCGTCAAGCTGAAATTATTAAAAGAAATTTACGTGAAGTTAAATTAGAATTTTCAAATAAATTACCAAAAGAAATTTTTCTTGATTTAAACGGTATAAATAGTGAAATTAGTTTTAACGAAACACTAATTAAATATGGCTATAAAGCAATAAATAAGGATTTAAAAAAGGGAGAAGATCCAATTCATTATTTTGATTCACAAAATGAAATTATTTTTATCAATAGTATTATTCAACTTTTAAAAAATGAATATGATAAATACCAAGATATTAATGTTTATCGCAACCCTGTAAATACTGGCTTAAACTACCAATATTATGATGAAGATTATAATGTTAAAAATCAATTCCCTGATTTTATTTTAGCTAATAAAAAAGACGAAATATTACACCAATTAAATATAGAAATTAAAGATTTTAATAACGATCCTAGTCCTTTAAAAACACAAAATATTATAAATTCATATCAAATTTGCTACAAAGATCGTAATTTTAGTCAACCTCTAAAATATATAGTTTCTTCGCTTTTGATTAAAGTTGATAAATCTAATTTTTCAGCCAATAAATTTATTATAGCTGGCGGCGGTAGCAGTGATGCTAAAATTAACGAAATTATTAAACAAAATGCCAATAATAATGTTAACCAAACAATTAATTGAATATACGATTTAGCGAAAAATATTGAATAAAAACCTACGAAATTAACATTTATAACGTTAATTTTTATTTTTAATAAAATAATTTTTGTCCAATTTTTAATCATTTTGTCCAACAAATTAAGTATAATTTTTTAAATAAAAGGACAAAAATGAAAAAAGCAAACATATTAAATTTAATTAAATATCATAGTGAAAAAAATGACATTGCATTTCGTTTAGAAGCGATGAAAATTGCTAAATATTTTGATTCTATAGGTGATTATGAATTGTCTGAATATGTAATATCTTTAGTTTCTTCAACCGAACACCTTGCTCCACAAGTGTACGATTCTAAAAATGAATTTATTAAAAAAATAGATTTAAATTTTAATCAAGAGTTAAATTTACCTGCCCCAATAATTAAAGAAATAAATGGCGTAATTAATTCAATTTCTTACAATATTGGCATGAATAAATTTTTGTTTGAAGGACCTCCAGGTAGCGGTAAAACTGAATCAGCCAAACAAATTGCTCGTATTTTAAATAAAGACTTATATTATGTTGATTTTAACTCTTTAATTGATTCTAAATTAGGTTCAACTAACAAAAACATTGAAAAATTATTTAACGAAATTGAACAAGCAAATTTAGACAATAATAAAATTATTCTATTTGATGAAATAGATTCAATAGCTTTAGACCGAATAAATGCTAACGACGTGAGAGAAATGGGACGAGCAACTTCGTCGCTTTTAAAAGAATTTGATAATTTAATTAACAAAAACTCACAAACTTTAATTATTGCTACAACTAATTTATTTAAAAATTTAGATAAAGCTTTAGCAAGAAGATTTGATGCTGTTATAAATTTTAATAGATACACTAAAAATGATTTAATTCGAATTGGTTTGCGTTTTTTTAGTGATTTTGCTAAAAAAATTAAATTAAACAATAAAGATAGTGTTTTTTTAACTAAAGTTTTTGAAACTTGTCCCACATTACCTTTTCCTGCTGAATTAAAAAATATTATAAAAACCTCATTAGCTTTTTCAAATAATGATGAGGAATATGATTATATAAAAAACATTTATACAAGATTAAATGGTGATTTAATTGACAAATCAATTGCTCAATTAGATAGAGAAGGATTTACCGTTAGACAAATTGGAGCATTAAAAGATATACCAAAAAGCACTGTGGCTTTTAAGTTAAAAAATGGTGAAGATAATGAGAAATAAAATTTTAGAATTACGTGGTAAAGCTTTTGAACAGCAAAATAAAACTAATAGTGGGTTTGCACTAGCCACAATGAAACCAAGATCAACATTAACCACGCAATTTTTCAATGAAATTATTGATAAATTATCTAAAATACTTGATTTTTGACAAAGTGAAACAAGACCATTTAAAAATATTTTGATAAATGTTTTTTACAATAAAATTGTGGCTAAATCTAACAGAATTTCAACACTTTTAACAGGTGTAAATTCTAGTTCATCTATAGTTGGTGCTAAATTTAATGATTCAAAGACAAAACATATTATTACTTATTGTATATCTATTGAAAAATTAGTTCAAAATCTTGAAGATATTAAAAACGTGGTTTTAATTTTGACTAAAGAATTTAATAATGTTATAAATGAAGCAATATTTAAAGACAATACTTATATTGAAAAAATTAATTTTGAGCAATACTCAATTTCAAAATCCAAATTCAAAGGTATAGTAGCTGATTTATCATATATTGATGATTTTGATATACCTTCTTCAAAAATAAATATTCAAAGTAGTGTTGTTTCTTTATATAAAACTGATGTAGATGCTAAAATAATTTTAAAAGAATTGGGCATTAATTTAATAAGTTCTAAATTTCTTGATGAAAATACGGTTTATTTAACAAATGAAGAAATGAATATATTATTTGATAAGGCACCTTATTTAATCTTAATGAGTGTAAAAGATCAATTAAAACTACCAATTATTGAAGTGAATAAGCAAAAAAATACTGATGATTCAGTACAAACATTCAGGATAAAAGACCCGGAAAATGAACCTGTGATTGGAGTAATTGATACTTTATTTGACAAAAATGTGTATTTTAGCAAGTGAGTTGAATATATTGAAATGATTGATGATAATATACCTAAATCTCCTCAAGATTATGTACATGGTACTTTAGTTTCTTCAATAATAGTTGATGGCTGCACATTTAATCCAAAACTAGATGACGGGTGTGGAAATTTTAGGGTTAAACATTTTGGTGTGGCATTAAGCAGAGGTTTTTCATCATTTTCGCTGATAAAAAAAATTAAAACTATTGTTGCTCAAAATTTAGAAATTAAAGTATGAAATCTTTGTTTAGGCAGTTCCGAAGAAATAAATCAAAATTTTATTTCTGTAGTCGGTGCTACACTAGATGAAATTCAATATGAGTATGATGTAATTTTTATTATTGCTGGAACTAATAAAACAACAAATTCTAATTCTGAAAGAATCGGATCACCTGCAGATTCAATTAATTCCATAGTGGTAAATTCGGTTGATATGAACCGTGTAAGCGCTGATTACACAAGAAAAGGTTTAGCATTATCTTTTTTTTCTAAACCAGATGTTAGTTATTACGGTGGAACAAACGAAGAACCAATTCGCACTTGTGGCCCATTAGGTGAGTATTTAAAATGTGGAACATCATTTGCCGCTCCTTGAATAAGCAGAAAAGTGGCCTATTTAATTCATATTTTAGGTTTAAGTAAAGAATTAGCAAAAGCGTTAATAATAGATTCGGCTAGAGAGTGAAATAGTGATATTTCGCCTGAACAAATTGCTTTGACTGGTCATGGAGTTGTTCCTCTTAAAATAAGCGATATTATTAAAACAAAACAAGATGAAATTAAATTCTTTGTGCAAGATGTGAGTGAAAAATGAAATACTTATAACTATTTTTTTCCCATTCCTTTAAATAGCAAAAATAATTATCCATTTTTTGTTAGATTAACTATGTGTTATTTTCCTAAATGTTCAAGATTACAGGGAGTAGATTACACTAATACTGAATTGAATGTTCATTTTGGGCGAATTAGCGATAAAAATAAAATTATAGACATTAAAAATGACAAACAAAATCAAGATGAAGAATTTCTGGATAGTGATGTAAGATTATTGGAAGGTACAGCTCGCGAACATTTTAGAAAATGAGATAATGTTAAATATATTGTTGAAAAGATAAGTAACAGAAAAAAAGCAAAAATTTCATTTTCCAATAAAAATTGAGGGATGGAAATAAAAACAAACAACCGACTTCACTATGAAGATGGAGTAGGGTTAAAATTTGGAGTAATTGTTACTTTAAAAGAAATTAATGGTAAAAACAGAATAGACGAATTTATAAGAAATTGTCAACTTAATGGATGAATAGTAAACAAAATAGATGTTGAACAAAAAATTAAAATTAATCAAAAAATGGAACAAGAAATAGAATTAATTTAATTTTATTTTAAAAGCACAATGTAGTTAAATTTGCGTTTTATTTATAGATTAAAACACACTTGTTTAAAGTTATAAATATTTTTAATTATTAAAAATTAAAAGTAGATAAACTTATTTATGGCAATTGTTACATTATTCAATAAAAACTATGAAGCCCAAAATGAAGCCCAAAACCTAACTCTTGTTATTCAAAAAAGAAGAGAAAGAATTTTAGAATTGATTGAAGAAAATAAATATATTACAAGTGGTAATCTCGAAGATATTTTAGGAGTTTCAAAATCAACAATGAAAGAGATATCTTAAAATTAAGAGAACAAAATAAACTAGAATATATTGGAAGTTCAAAGAATGGATATTGAAAAGTAAAAAAATAATATACAACTTAAATAATAATTTAAAACAGAAAATAAGGACTAAAATGAATGAATTTACAATCAAATCATCAATAGATAATACATTATTAGTATGTTATGATTTTGCTCCCCATACTACTCAACCTCAAATTATTGTTCAGTTATGTCACGGCATGATGGAGCATATATTGCGTTATAAAGAGTTTGCTCAATTTTTAAGCGATGAAAAAATCAAGGTTGTAGGAATGGATAATCGAGGTCATGGTAAAACAGGTCTTAAATCTAAAACACTAGGCCACATTGACAATAAAGACGGTGCTCGCAAATTAATAAACGATATGCATGATTTATATTTGTATTGACATCGTAAATTTCCCAAAGCTAAATATGTAATTTTTGGTCATAGCATGGGTTCGTTAATTTTGCGAAACTATTTAATTTTGTACTCAAAAAATTTAACCGCTGCAATTATATGTGGCACTACTAGTTTAGCTGGTATAAAAGAAAAATTAGGTTTATATATAGTTCAAAAATTAGTTAATACCGAAGGAGCAAATGAATACAATAAATTTATTAATAATTTAGCTTTTAAAAAAGTCAATAAAAAAATTAAAAACCCTAAAACCAATTTTGATTGATTAAGTAGTGATTTAAACCAAGTTAATCAATTTATTGAAGACAAATTGTGTGGATTTTTATGTTCTAATAGTTTTTATTTAGATTTAATTCGTTTAGTAATCAATATGAGTAATCATAAATATAAAAAAGTACTAAATACTGATTTAAAAATGTTTTTTGTCGCTGGAAAATTAGATCCAATAGGCAATTATGCTAAAGGTGTAATTAAAAGTGCAAAATATTACCAAAGCGCCAATATTAAAGATGTCAAAATTAAAATTTATGATCAAATGCGCCATGAAATACTGAACGAAAAAGATAAAAATATAGTTTTTGCTGATATTAAAAATTACTTATTAAACCTTATAAATTAAATATAAAAATTAAAAATTAACTAATTTTGGGAATTTTTTATTTTTAATACTTTTTTTATTTAGATAACATAAAATATATACTATGAATAATCTTGCAAACCAATTAAGACCACAAAATTTAGATGATATTATCGGACAAAAAAATAATATCAAATTACTTAAGCAAATAGTTGCTAACAATTTACACACTAGTTTTATATTTTATGGTGAAGCAGGAACGGGTAAAACATCATGTGCGCTGGCTTTAGCAAATGAGTTAGGACTTAAACATGCAGTATTTAACGCTAGTATTCATACTAAAACTGAATTAATTGAATGTCTAAAAAATAATAATATCGTTATTATTGATGAAATTCATCGTCTAAATAAAAATTTACAAGATATTCTTTTATCATATTTAGAATTTGACAAAATTATTATTTATGCCACAACTACTGAAAACCCGTATTTTAGAATTAATCCCGCTGTTCGTAGTAGAATGCAAATTTTACAATTTCGCAAACTTGATGAAGATGAAATTTTGTTTGGGATTAAAAATGTAGTTAATAAAAATTATCCTAATTTAAAAATATGTGAGCAAAATTTAAAGCTTTTAGTCAAATATTCTTCTGGCGATTATCGATTTTGTTTAAATAACTTACAAATGCTAGCGATTCTTAATAACAATGAAGAAATAGACGAGCAAGCAATTAAAACTTTAATTCCTAATGTTAATTTTTATTCAGATATGAACGCCGACGCACATTACAATAATTTGTCAGCTTTTCATAAATCAATGCGTGGTTCTGATGTTGATGCATCTTTATATTATGCGGCTTTAATCTTAAAAAGTGGCGATTATCAAGGTTTATTTAGACGAATAACCGCCATTGCGTATGAAGATATTGGTTTAGCTGATCCTAATATTTCTTTGCGTGTTGAAGCTGCGTTAAATGCGGTTGAAAGATTAGGTTTTCCCGAAGCTAATTTAGCAATTTATTATTTAGTTATTTATATTGCGCTTTCACCCAAAAGTTCATCGACATATCAGGCAATGAATAAAGTTCAAAATTTTATTGAACAAGGAAACATTTATGATGTTCCTAGTATTTTACGTGAACGTGCTTATGCTTCAGCTGCTAAATTAGGTCATGGTGTTGGTTATAAATATCCACATAATTATCCTAATTCGTGAGTAAAACAAACATATTTACCTAAAAAAATTGCAAATGTTAAATTTTTTGCTCCAACAAAAAATGACGCAAAAAAAATTATTGAATATCACGAAATAATTCAAAAATGAAAGGAACAAAAATAATGAAAATTAACTTTGAACAAATAAATTCATACGAAGAATTAAAAATTGCCCGGAGCAAAATTTATTCAAAAGATGGTGAAATTTTTAAATTACAAGCACAATTAAAATCTGCTCCAGTGGAGCAAAAAAAAATAATTGGTCAACAAATTAACGAATTAAAAACTTATTATGAGAATGAGTTTAAATTAGTTGAAAAACGCCTTGAAGAATTAAAGATTCAAAATTTAGTAAATTCCTCATATATTGATGTTAGCGAACCTTTATTTTGAAGTGCAACATTACACCCAATTACAATTGTAGAAAATAGATTGCGTGATTGATTTATTCAAAATGGTTATTTTGAATCTAGTGCTGGTGAAATTGTTTCAGATTACTATAATTTTGAAAAACTTAATATTCCTAAAGATCACCCGGCCCGAGCAATGCAAGATTCATTATATTTAAATCCTACGACTCTGTTGAGAACTCATAATACCGGCATAAGTGCGTTAGAATTAGAAAAAAATGCTAACCAAACAATGAATAATTTTGCGATTGGTAAAGTTTATCGTAATGACGAAGATGATGCAACGCATTCACATCAATTTACACAATTAGACTTTGTAAGTGTAGGTAATGTTAGTTTTGCTAATTTAATTTGAACTTTAAAATCTTTACTTTCTTATGTTTTTGAACAGCAAGTAGAATTGAGATTGCGTCCAAGTTTTTTTCCTTTCACTGAACCAAGTGTTGAAGTAGATATTTTTTATAAGGGTCGCTGAATTGAAGTTTTAGGAGCTGGAATGCTACATCCAAATGTAATGAGTTTAGCCGGTTATGACACAAAAAAATTCAACGCTTTTGCTGCAGGTATTGGAATTGAAAGATTGGCTATGATTAAATACGAAATTAAAGATATTCGTGAATTCTATAACAATGATTTAAGAACTCTTAAACAATTTAATGGCCAATAAATTTTTAACTTTTTTGCAAAACGAAAAACAAAAAAATTATTTTATAGAATTAGAGCAAAAACTTAAAAACGAACAACAATTTTACTCAATTTACCCCAATGATACACTGCGTTATAGAGCTTTAGAATTTTTTGAACCTGAAGAGACTAAATTAATAATTTTAGGTCAAGATCCTTATTATTTAGCCAATCAAGCTGATGGTTTAGCTTTTAGCACTCAACTTAATAAATGTCCACGCAGTTTAGCAAATATGATTAAAGAATTGTTAAAAGATTACCCACAAAGTGTCGTTGAAACTTATAGTTTAAATTCGTGAGCCAAACAAGGAGTGCTATTATTGAATACAGTTTTAAGCGTGCGTGAAAAACAACCTAATTCGCACCAAAATTTAGGTTGGTCGCAATTTATTTTAAATTTAATTAAATTTGTTTATTTAAATAATCAAAACACTTTGATTGCTTTATGAGGTAATCAAGCACTTAAATTCATTCAACCTTTAATTGAGCAACAAATAATTAAACCACAAAATATGATTGTTTGTTCACACCCTTCACCACTTTCATATGCTCGTGGTAAAGTAAGTTTTAAAGACTTTAATTTTTATAAAAAAGTTAATCAACGATTGACAATACCAATTGATTTTAGTTTAAGAAAGGACGATAATGATTATTACATTAAAAGAATTAAATAAATTTTTGCCAAATATTAATTTAGATTTAAGTGTTGAAAAAGCTATCAATAATTTAGGCTATGAAGTAGAAACAATAACTCCATTTAGTAAAGTTAAGGGAGTTAAATTTGCTAAAGTTATCAATGTTTATGCTAATCAAAACTCGCAAAATTTAACTGTTGTTGAATTAGAATTAGATAAAGGTCAAAAAATTACCATACAAACTACAGCTAAAAACGCAAAAATAGGTGCTTATACCACGGCATTTGTTGAAGGTTCAACTAATGGAGAAATTGTGTATGGTGTTAAAAAAATGGCAGGTATTGAATCACAAGGAATGTTGGCTAGTTTTGCAGAATTAGGTTTTGATGTAACTAAATTGCCTTTTAACGAACAAGATTTAATAATGCTAGATCATTTACCTTTAGATGTTGACCCCGTGCAATATTTTAATTTAGATGATTATATTATTGATATTAGTACACCGGCTAATCGTTCTGATGCCAATTCCTATTTTGTTTTAGCTAGAGAATTAGCTGCTTACTATAATACTGAATTTAAATGGTTTGATTGAGATAATAAAAAAATTAAGCAAAAATTTAAAGCCCGTATTAGTTCGAAAAAAAACGAGCAAAAAGCTTTAGCTCTTATGGAGTTACAACATAAAAATAGTAAAACCTCACTTTTAGATATGCTGTTTTTAGCTAAACATGGCGTTGATGCTAAAGGTATATGAGCAATAGATGTTAGCAATTTAACATTGTTATATACAGGCGCTCCTACTCACGCATATGATCGCAATAAAATTTCTTCACGTCTATGTGCACAAATTTATTCAGGTGAAGTTGAAATATTAGGTAATAAAAAAATGCAAGTTAAAAATGTTTTAAGCATCCAAGATGGCAAAAATGTTATTTCTTTAGCTGCTCTAATGGGTGCTCAAAATTCTGCTGTTAGTGAGAACACTAACTTAATTGCCTTTGAAATTGGTGCTTTTGATCATAAATTAATTCGCCACGGCGCTAAAGAAATCAAAATGGAAACGAGTTCAAGTATTCAAGCGGGACGTATAATTAATACACAAATGGTGCGCTTTGGAATGAAATATTTACAATATAAAGCATTCATTGATAAAAATCAATTTAGTAATATTGTTGGCTTGCCGGCCGTTAAAAAAGGTGTTTCAGTTTTGCAAAATCGCAAAAAATTAGCAATTTATGCTAATTGTGAGATTGGTGAGCTTAAAAAATTTAACCATGTTGAAAACCAATTATTAGCAATCGGTTTTAAAATTGATAAAAATCGTATCATAGCCCCAAATTATCGTCACGATATTGAACATTATGAAGATATTATTGAAGAATATTTTAGATTTTATGGATATGATAATTTTAAAGCAATAGCTCCTAATTTAAGCCAATTTAAAGTTACTAAACGTGATATATCAAAATCTTTATTAGTGGCAACGGGTTATAGTGAAGTGCGCACTTTTACTCTTGAAAATGAGCAAAACAACTGATTGAATCCTTTTAATTTTCAATCAACAATTAGTTTAGAAACTTTTGTATCTAAAGAACGCGAACAAATAAGAAATTCAATTATAACTTCAATGTTACAAGTGGTAGAATTTAATTTTAAACGCAAAATTGAAAATATAAATATTTTTGAAAAAGGAATGATTAATTACAATCAATATTCACTTGGTTTAATTTCAAATACTAAAACATTTAACCAAATTAAACAAGACATAATAAATTATTTAAAAATAAATTCTTTAACATTTGTTCCTTTTGATGATAATGAATATATTAATCCCAATCTTTCGGCAAAAATTATGTTTAATGAACAAATGATAGGCTGAATTGGCAAAATCCATCCTCGTTATTCAAATTTAGATGTGTGAGTAGCAGAATTTAAAGAAATAACTAATGAAGATAAAATTGTATTTCAACCCTACAACCCCAATCCACTTAAAACACTAGATATTACATTTGAATTGAATAAAAATGTATCAATAAATCAAAATATTTTAGATATCAAAAATAATTTTGCCATTTTTGAAATTCAAAAAATAGATGAATATCATACGCAAACCAGCAAAAAAATTACTTTAAGAATTACAGCGGATAGCGAAACTATTGATTTAATCAACCAAAAATATAATTAGAGGTAAAAATGTATAAATTTATTGAATTAAATGATAAAGAAATTGAAAAAGCCATTAATAATGAAGTCAAAAGACAAAACGAACATATTGAATTAATAGCATCGGAAAATTATGTTTCTGAAGATGTTTTAAAAGCAACTGGGAGTGTATTAACAAACAAATATGGTGAAGGTTATCCCTCTAAACGCTACTATGGTGGTTGTGAAAATGTAGATATTATTGAACAATTAGCAATAGATAGATTGAAAAAATTGTTTGGAGTCAAATACGCTAATGTTCAACCTTACTCGGGTTCTGTAGCTAATGCAGCTGCACTTGCTTCACTAGCTAAACCCGGTGATAAAATTATGGGACTTTCGCTTAATTCCGGTGGTCATTTAACGCATGGCTATAAAATTAGTTTTAGTGGCATTTTTTATGAATCTATTTCTTACGAAGTGGGCGAAGATGGCGTTTTAGATTATGAAACAATTAAAAATTTAGCAATTAAAGAAAAACCAGCTGTAATAATTTGTGGTTATTCGGCTTATTCAAGAATTGTAGATTTTAAAAAATTTCGCGAAATCGCTGATGCTGCTGGTGCTAAACTACTTGCTGATATTGCTCACATTTCCGGATTAATTATTGCCGGCGTTCATCCTTCGCCAGTTCCTTATGCTGATATTATAACTTCAACCACGCATAAAACCTTGCGTGGTGCCCGGGGAGCTATTATAATGACAAATGATGAACAAATTGCTAAAAAAATAGATCGTTGAGTATTTCCTGGTTATCAAGGCGGCCCACTATTTCATGCAATTGCGGGCAAAGCTGTCGCTTTTGGTGAAGCCTTAAAACCACAATTTCAAATTTATGGACAAAATATAGTAAAAAATGCTCGTATATTTAGTGAATGATTTAGCTCGCGCGGAATTAAAATAGTTTCAGGTAAAACTGAAAACCATTTATTTACAATTAATGTTCATCAAAGTTATGGCTTAACTGGAAAAGAGGCTGAAAAATTATTAGGTTTATTTAATATTACCGTTAATAAAAACACAATACCTAATGATACATTAAGCCCTATGGTTTCATCAGGAATTAGAATTGGTGTGGCTGCGATGACCTCGCGTAATTTTACTAAATGAGAAGAATTAGCTTCAATTATAGATTTTATTTTGAAAAATCATACAACTATAACACAAAATGAAGAAATGTTTAATCTTTATAAAAATAAAATATTAAATTTAACAAAACAATTTCCTATTATTACTAAATACTAGTTTTTTAAAACACAAATTTTTAAATTCAAATTGTGATAAAAACCTGAATTTTTCCAAAAATAAGTGTGGATAAGTTGAGAATGCTATGCGCATTTTTTTTTTTTTTTTGGAAAAATGTATACTATATTTAACTATATCACAAATTTAGGGAGAAAAAATGAATAAAAAAAGAAAAATTTTACCTTATATAATTTTAGGTGCTTCAATAACAACAACTGCAATAGTTGTTGGCATTGTGGCTGCTAGATGTTCAAGAGATGACAGTTTTGATAATTTAATACAATTGCACAACAAACTAAAAAGCGCTAAAACATTAGCTGAATTTGAGAAATATAAAGCAATGTTTGATAAAGAATATCAATTATATTTGAATAAAAGAGGCAATTCTAAAAAATTAAGTGAATTAAAACAAAAAAACGATAACCTTAAATTTAAATCAAACACTCCAAGCCAAGATAAAGATAAAAATAAAAATGAAATTAATGTTTCAATTGCAAAATTAAAATATGGCAATGAGATTGAAAATATTTCAACACCAGAACAAAACACTTCGTTAAGCTCGCAAGACAAATATAAAGTTGTTGAGAATGTTTTTACTACTCTATTTGATAAAGCACAAAATTTTGCTCAATTAGTGCAAAAAAACAATACTCAAAATGAGGTTTTAAACTCATATAAAAATTATCATTTAAATATTGAAACTTTAGAAATTAAAAAAGAAGTAAGTGAAATTTTAAATGCTCACGAAAAAGAAAAAAAATCGCAAAATAAAACTGATATACAATATTATTTGAATCCTTTATTAGAATCAATTTTTTCAAATTCAGATGATGCTACAAAAAATTTAGTTCAACAATATAATCAAAATTTTTCTAATTCATTATTTAATTTTAACGACTATACTAGAACATTATTGATTCAACTTGCTGATGCTAAAGATATGTTAAAAGACATTAACGTTTTAAAATTGGTGTTATCTTTGATTAATTTATTTGGTAATAATTTTATCGATAATACCTCTAATTTTGATAATGTCCAAACGCTTAATTTAATTCAATCGACTAATAGTGAAATTTATACCGAAACTGATATTTTTAAAAGAAATTTAGCACTATATATTTACTTTAGAGATAATGTTTGAAATAAAAATAAAGAAGTTTTTGCAGTTGAAAAAGCTTCACAAAATGATCCAAATTGATTTATAAATGATGAACAACCACAACAATTAAATTCAAATGATTTATATAATTATCCATTTTTAGATGATATAAGACAAAGAATTGCAGCTGCATCAATTCAAAAATTTGATAATAATAATGAAATTTATAAAGATGCAAGCCTATTAACAAGCGAACAGAAGAATAAATTGTATAAAGTTGCTTATTTAAATCCTATTTTCCCTAATTATCCAGTTGGCTACTTATCAGATTCTAAATTCGTAAACTTCGATAAAGTAAGTAAGGAAAATAAAGATAAAGCACCTGGTAATGCAAAAATAATTTATTTAAATGATTTAGCCCGTGAATTTATAAATAATGCACTAAGCCAATATATAGAAGTTGTGCCAATTGAAGAAGATTTTGATTCGTACAGAGATTTTACAAGTGATAAATTTGCTAATTTACGCAAAGCGTTAGCCACCTTTGAATTCAAATTTAGCAATAAAGAATACACATTTGAAGAAATATTTGGAAACAATACAGATAAAAGTGGTGTTTTTGAAGATATTTTCAGAACACATTTAGGTGTAGTTAATACTAACGGACGCAAAAACGGAGAAGCAATACAAACCTATATTGTTCCTCAATCAATTGAATACGAACTACAAAGAACAGGTGATGTGTTAGATTATGAATTGAATGAATATGAGCAAAAAATTATTGATGATTTTGAAGCCCAAGCAAAACAAGAATTTATGAATATTAAAAATTTAGATCCAAATAGTTCAGATGAACAATTGGCTAAAGATGAAGAATTTTCAAAATATTTATATTTAAAATACACTAAACCTTTTCTTTCAAATAAAATAATTGGTTATCGTGAATTGACCCCAGCTGGTGTTAATTATTATGTCAATAAAGTTAAACCAGAAGGTAAAAATTTTGCTGATTTGAATTTAACTGATTATTCTTCGCTTAAATTTAAAGAATTGTTGAATTCAAGTGAATTTAAAAATACAACTAATCACGAATATAATTTTGATAAATGACTTAAATTACAATTAATTAATTTATTTTCGATTGATAGAAATTTAATTAAATCTCAAATTTATGCTCAATTAAGAACAGATGATCCACTTGATTTTTCAGGAAATGTTTTGAGTAAATTACTTAAATTATCGCAAGATAAACAAAAACAATACTGGTTAAATAACACTTATGTTTTACCTAATGTAATTGAATATGAACTTAAAGAAGAAATGGATAAAGATGGACAGAAATTTTTAGATTATCAATTATCTAGCGAAGATCAAAAAATTATTGATGATTTTGAAAATGGCAATAAAGATGACGCAAAAAGACTATATTTAAGTTATATTTCTCCTCAAGTTTCGGACGAAATGATTGGATATAGATTTATAAATATATCAACTCGTGAATCAAGTTTTTTTATTAATGAAGTACCTGAAAATAAAACTTTTTTTCATCGCCCAATAAATGTAAATAGATATATAACGAGTAAATTATCTTTATTACTAGATTCAAATGATTTTAAAACTCAAACTGGGTCTGATTACAGTTTTGATCGTTGAACCAAATTACAATTAATTAAACTTTATAGCAAAGATAAAAATCAAATTTTATCTGCAATTAAAGCGCAAAAAAATGATGCTGAATTTAGTAATAATATTATTTATAAAATAATTGAAAAATCACAAAACGCTCAAAAAGAATTTTATAAAAAACAAAAATCTCAAACTTCATAATTACTTATTTAGGTTTAACCACGAATATGAAAATGAAAAAAATTATTTTATCTTGCCTAACGTTTAGTTCAATTTTAGCTTTACCTTCAATAGCTATATCAACTAAATTAGAAAATAATTCAAACGCTAAAAAAACTGAATATGAGTTATATAAGGCTAAATATATTAATATAGCTAAAAGTTTAAAATTGAGATTAATTGACCAATTAGGCAATCAAGATTACACTTTTGATGATAAATCACCTGAACAATTAGGTGATACTATTATCAATTCTATTCAGGAATTTTTTGCCGCAATTGAACAGCAAGTTAAATTGCAATTAGGGGCAAATTATGATTTAAATGATAATTCGCTTTGAGAAAAATTTATCCAAACAAATGCATATATTGAAAATCAACTTGATAGTCAAATTAAAAATTATGTTGCTATCGTTGCTCGTTTGTTGGTTCAAAATAATCCCGCTATTGTTTTAAAACAAGGTTTTAATTTAGATTTATTTAAAAATATTTCATTTAGAGATTTTGGTGTGGAACAGATAAATAATTATTTTATTGATAAAAAGCAACCTGTTTTAGATAAATATTTTACAAAATCTATTATTAACTCCGATTTTATTAAAGATGATCAAAAAATATTTAAGTCGTATAGATACCAAATTAAGTCTAACGATGATGAAGTCGAATTAAAGAATTTTATCCAAAAGCATAAATTAGATCAAAACCAAAAAGATAATGGTGGTGTATTTGAGAATTTTGAATTAAGCTTATGAATAGATCGTTTTGCTGAATTTGAAACCAAAATAAATGAAATTCAAATACAACTTTCGCAATCAACTCAAATATTTGATTCGACTAAAGATATAGCCCAATTACAAAAATACAATGAAGATTTTGCCCAAAAACTGACTGATTCTAAATCTATTTTAGCAAAAATAAAACCAGCATCACTTAATGCTAAAAAACCTTTTTATAATCTACTTAATGATTTAGCAAATAAAATAAACATAAATAATATTAATTTATTAAAGCAAAAAAATAAGGTTTTATTCAATGAATTTAAGACCAACTTTGACCTTTTAAACAAGCAACAACAAAATCTAATCACAAATTCAGTTGAGTTTAATGAAATTAATAAGCTCAAAGATTTGGAATCAAATGATGAAAAAATTTATTTAATGTTTAGCGTTGAAGAATTTTTAAACTATGCTGCTTTAGTTTCTAAATTAACAAATGCAGTTAAAACCTTATCAAATCAAATTAATAATGAAACAAAAATAGAAAATAATGAACAAAATAATGATTCTAACAAACAAAATTCTAGCCAAAATATATCTGAACAACAATCAAATAAACAAGTAGCTAAAAACAAATTTAACATTTATGTATTTGTTCTATTATCTTCTACCGTTGTAGTTTTATGAATAATTTTATTGTTTATTTTTATTAAAAGACAAATTAAACAAAGAAAAGTTGAATCAAACAAAAATTAACATTTGCGAATGTTAATTTTTGTTTAATTGAATATTAATTCAGTAGCAAAACCTTGGTTATGAAAAACATATTCGGTATTAGCATTAAAAACGACATCAATTAATTCAGGATAATCACTAAAAGGGTTGCGATTTTGTTGGTGTTGATAGATTGCGTTATTTCTATCTAAATCAAACTGTGTAATGGGGTCGTTTTGAGCTCATTTTAACATTGTGTCTAAAAATGGCTTTTTGATTGAATTATTGTTTTGAGAATCAAAAAAACGATTAGCAACATTATTACTGGTTAAATTTTTATCTTTATATGTAAGAGTAAAATATAAAAATGCTCTAGCAACGTCACCTTTAAATTCATTAATTACTTCAGTAACTGGTTGGTTATCTTCAACTCCAATACCAACTTTAGTGCCATTTTTAGATGTGAATGTTGTTTTATTAACTTCGCCATATGGCAAATTGCCATGTCTTTGGTTAACTGTTGCATCAGTTGGCCAAACATGATGGGCATCATTACGCATTGGGTCAGCTTTAGCAAACCAAGATTGAGCAATTAAATGTTCTCTATTTCAACCTTTTCCTTCTTGACCAGACCCACTTTTATTATTAAAAGTATAAACAAAAGGATCGTTTGAATGAGGATTTTCTCCGTAAATATCTAATAATGAGCCATCTTTTTCGTAATATTTATCAGTAAAGGCATCTTCGTATGTTGTGTATAAATCGTTATAAGAACCAGTGCTGTCGCGGTGTTGTTTTTGAAGCTTAATTAATGCGTTTATTAATTCAGTTCCGCTTTTACCTTCTAAACTTGCGTAAAAATCATTTTGAACATATTTTATACCTTTTGCTTTTTTTAACGATGGTGCTACTAAATTTTCATACACACCATTTGTTATTTTATTAGTAGTTATTAATGAACTTTGATTAGTTGAATTTGTTTTAGGTTGTTCAATAGTATTTGAAGTTTCAAAATCGTTTTGTTTAGTGGTATTATCGTCAATACCTAATTTTGAATTTGATCTAGTGAACTTGGTTTGATAAATTTGAGCTGAAATTAATGAGTCACTGTCTTTGGAATATTTAGATGATTTATAACTTAAAATTAACTCATTATCTGTAATTTCATACTTAATTTCATCATTATTTTTATCGCCTTGATTTAAATCAGCATACGCAATATTATAATATTTTGGCACAGCGTTTTTAAATTCAAATACTTTAGGAGCATTCGCTCATTCATTTTTATTTTTTGGGCGTGTATTAGCCACTATAATTGCGTTTTTTGAAAACGAATAAAACAATTTTTTATTCGCAATTAAATTGATGATGTTTTCATCTACTTGAGGAGAAATTTTTAAAGCATTATCTAAACTTAATGTTCATTTTGCAAATGAAGAATCTTGATTAAATAATTGTTTTTCATCAGGTGTTTTGTCTTTTTGAGGTTGTTGTGTAGTTTTTGTGTTATGTTGTTGTTTTTGTTCGTTTTTTTGTGTTTCTTTGTTGCACGCAGCGGCCACTAAAGGTAATGTGGTTAAAACACTCGAAAGCGGAAGAATTAAATATTTTTTCATTTGTCTCTTATCCCTAAATTTATTAAAGTTATTTTGTTTTATTTTCACTATATTATATAGAAATTGCATACTGATTAGAACAACGAAAGTTTTAATTAATGTTTAAAAACCATATGTGGAACGAATTTGTGGAAATGTTCTCTTTCACAAAAAAAATTAATTAAGACAAAAAACTTATTTTGAACTCTTTTTTTATTTTAATTTTTCTTTTTTTTCCTTTTTTAGAATATTTTTTTTACATTTATGTTTTTTTGAATTAATTGAGCTATTAAATATGTTTAATATAATTTAATTGCTTAAAGAATTAAGCAAAATAAATGTTAGGAGTTAAATGAAAAAAAATATATTTTCTATTATTGCATCAGCTGGAGCATTGCCGATATTGGCAGTTTCAATGAATTTTAAAAATTATAATTATTCAAAAGACGATTCGAATTTAACACCTGAAGATATTAGATTAGGTATTAAGTTAAAAATAAGCAAAATACTTAAAACATCTAAAAATAATATTGAAATTTTAAAAGAAAAAGAAATTGAGCTTTATAACGGTGAAAAATTATTGTTATTACAATTTTTAAATAAAGGTTATGCGGTATTTAGTTTGGAAACTTTTGAGTTAATAGAATATAATCCATTAACTAATTTAACAGACGAACAATTTGAAAAAATTAATGGGTATATTCCACTTAAATCCTTAGTTGTAAAAGAAAAAAATCTGTTTAAATCAGTCAGCTCTAATTTTACTCAAAACGAGGAGTTAAGCGATAATTTACCAACTGAGTTATTAGATAAAGAAAATAAACAAATTTTACGCAAAGAGAATACTTCTAAATTAAGAAAAAATATAAAAATAAGTAAACTTAATGACAAATTTCAAGATAGGACTAACAATGCTACTTTATACGATCCTAGCGAACCTGTAACACGTTTGAATGCTGATTACGAGGTTGATTATTCATGGTGATTTAAGTCAAATCAGGATTTTTTTGGGTATGCTGATTTAACAAATAATTATGAAGAGTTTAGACATGCTTTCGGAGATACTCGTGATTATTCAAAAAATAAAGAAGATGAGCAAGGAATATGTGAATATATTTCGCTTTCAATGCTTATTCAATATTATCAACTATTCAAAAATTCTAACTGATTAAGTGAAGCGCAATTCAACGAATATGCAAATGTATTTGATGTTGATCAAAATCATAATCATATTTTGTCAAGTGGCTTTAACGTTTATAATAAATATGCTCAAAATAATTACAATTTCTTAAAGAAAAATAATTTGCCTATTTATCCAATATTTTCACCAAAACTTAGTTATCAATTATTTTTAAACGATGGAACAATAAATATTCACAATGCTAGTCATTATAAAACATCACTTTTGAAAACGGTTAAAAACAATAATTTAAAGACTGGATGAAATACAACTTATTTATTTAATAGACCTTGAGAAATAATTTATAAAAATAATCCTGTTATTTTGGGTGGCTATATTTCTGCATACACTAACGGAGTAGAAGATATTTGACATTCAGTGCTTGCTTATGGTAAATGGTACGATAAAGGTGATACCGATTTATCTAATCTTTATTTAGTACATTATGGTTTTGGTTCTGAAAATATGAGATATTCACAAGTTGCTGTAAGCGCAAGATATTTAAGACATATTGGATATGAGTTTCATGTTTGAGACAAAACAAAAAACCCAACATTAAAAAAATATTTTAACTATAATGGGAAAATGGTAGATGCTTCTGAACTACCAAAACATATTTCATTTAACTAGGAGGAAAAATGATTTTTAACAAAATAAGCGACAAAAATAAGATTTTAATAAATATTCTAGTAATTATTCTAAGTTCTTTGATTGGTATGTTGAAAGCATTTTTAGTAACCTCAACAAACGCATACTTATGATCAAGTGGTAATTCTGTTGTTGAAATTTTTACAGTACTTTCAACACCTATAAGTGCAATTTTATTGTTTGTTTCATTGTGATCAATAATAGAAATTATTGTTAAAAATAAAGATAAAAAGGCAGTTAGTGTAAGTTCTTTTGGTATATTTTTATCAATATTAGCAATTGTATTTACATTATTTAATTTAACTTTTCAACACAAAACATCATTTAAATTAACTTATTCGCACTCAATGATGATTTGATTTATGCTGCTACTTGTTTTAACTTTAATTTACACCGTACTTTATATTCAATTTAAACAAAATTTCAATAATAATATTCAACCAACTTCAATAAATAAAGTTTATTTAATATCATTTATTGTTATACTAACTTTATTTAGCATTTTAATGTTTAGTTGAATTTTACTTGATTTATATTTAAGTTATGTGTATGGCCCAAGTAAATTAGAAATAATTAACAAAAATAGATAATTTTATTTACTAAAACACAATATGTTTATTGTGTTTTTAATTATTTTAAAATTAATTTATAATTTAATTAAAAAATGCCAAAACAATTTAGTGTTTTGGCATTTTAGTAATTATGCTGTTAACATATAAATTTGTTCTTAAACAATTTAATTAATTAAGGTTAAAAGTTAAGATATTATTTTTTTGTGAGTTAATTTAAATATAACACCTATTACAATAACCATCGCAATTATTGTTGCTAAAGCGAATTGTTCAGCAATGCCTCACATTGTTATAAACCCTGTTGAAAAAATAATTATAATGGTTAGAATTGAAACAGATCAAAAGAAGTAAAAAATTAACCTCTTTATTTTGTTTGGCATTGTTATTTTTTCAAACAAAATAACACACAAAATCATAAATATAATTCAACTTAGATATAGTCAAAATTCTAAAATAATAATTGGACTGCCAAGTGTTTTAAAACTATTCAAAAATTCATTATCAGTTTTACTATAAACCACTAACATTATCAAAATATAAAAAGCAAGAAAAATTATTAAGTTGATAATGGCTAATGAAAAGGTAGCGATTTGAGATCTTTTCTTCATAATTATTTAATGTTAAGCTCCTTTGCAGTTAAATTTTGTCAATCTTTTTGAAAAAATGGTTTTAAAATTTTATTATCATCTTTTTCGGTATCAATAATTGAAAATGAAATGCCAAATGTTCTAGAATATCAATTATAATCCAAAACAACTTGTGAATAACCCTCTCAACCCATATGAACTAGATATTTATCGCGGTATATTGAATTTCCTTTATCATATCATTTACCATATGCTACTACTCCATGGTTGATTACTTCATCGTTAGAATATTTTAATGAACCTGCTAATAATGTTGGTCTGTTGTTATAAATTTGTTCTCATGGTTTTTGGAAAAAGGATTCTCCATGAAATCAATCATATGAAGTTTTATTTATTGATTTTGTATAATTTACCAATGTGTCTCTTAAATTTCTTCAACTATTTAAAGCAAAGTGTTTATATCAACCATGCTTCAATAATTCAATTGTAAAACCAGGAGAAACATACGGAATAGCAGGAAGGTTATTTTGTTTGATATAATCAATATTTTCTCTACTATTATTATATGCTTCGTGTTTATATGTTCCGGCATAATCCGGATAACTTATATATTTTTTTTCTAAATCCTCTGAAATTCAATTAGAATTAACAAAAAAATGTTGATATTGTATTAGTAATGACAAGGCAATTATCATACATATACCTTCACTATTGTAGTAAGATTCTTTATCAAAACCGTTTAAAATTGGTTTTTGCAAATATTCGTGAAATTTTCAATAGGAATTAGTATTTTCGGCATAGCCAAACATTTTGGAATTAACTTTAAACCATCATGAGTGCGGAACTTCATAATCAGCTTTAATTAATTCTTTGGCAAAATTAATATTTTCTGCTTCGTCTGTTCATCTACTAAATGGTTTTATAAATCTTTTTGAACGTTTTTTGGGCAAATTACTTTCTTTTTGAGTTAAAAGTTTTTTGTCAATGTTTAAATTAATTTTATTATTATGTTTTTTTGTTTTTTTTGTTAAAAAATTGTTAAATGTTACAAAAGGTATATAACTGTCAATTTTTTCAAACAATGTTTCGTCTATTTTAAATTCTAGGTTTAATTCACGTAATTTTAATTCTTTAACATCGTAAATAGCATAACCATTTTTTTCAAAAACAAATAAAATTACTATTTCGTTATCATCACCTCCATCGCGTTCTAATTTAAGAAATTTATATTTTTTTATCTTTTGGTTGTTATTTGAGAAGGATTGAATTTCTTTTTCAACTATATTTTGTAATCTTAAAATTTGCGATTTATCATTTACGCCAATACTATAATAATTAGTATTAGCTGCTATAGTTGTAGCTATAACCGGTGTTGCTGTAGCTAAGCTTATAATTTTTCATTTTTTTATTTTCATCTTACCTCTTTAATTTATTTTCTTCACTAAAATTATATTAATTATTTGCTTGGAAAAATCAAATTGGCCGTTTTTGGTTAAATTTTTGCTTAAATTATGCCAATTTGCACATTTTGCCATAAATTTGATTATTCTGATTGCTTGTAAATATTTTTGAAATTTAACAAAATATAAAAATTTATATAACTTCACATTTAATGCTACATAAAAGCCTAACGTGAAAACTCAAACAAAATTAACATCTGTTTTCCCTTAAAATTAAAAAGTAGGTAAAAGAGATGGACAAATTAACTAACTATGTAATCCAAAAAAAATGATGTTTAGATACCATCATTACTTTTAAGCACGAAACATATAAACAATTAGCAAATAGAATAAATAAATCTGTTTCTACAGTCAGACTGTACAAAAACGAGTTAAAACGTGGAAATGGTTATATTGAAAACATTGAACACAAAAACACAAACAATAAAAATGCTCAAAGATATAACGACGAAATGGTTTTAAATTTAGGACAAGAATACGAAAATAAAAAACTATTAGCTAGTGGCAACAATGCTAATAGTTCATGTAATTTGTATATGTCTTTAATTTCATACCATGAAAAACTCAAGATATATATATCACACTCCCAAATGGTAAAAAGATTAAAACAAAATGGTTTTTGTAGCGCTTTTGCGTATAAAGCGGGCAGAAAAGAGGCACGTAAGGCAAGAATAAAATTGAAAAAGAAAGCTTTTGGTATTAAATATTCATTAGATTTAGAATTAAAAATACCGAAGAAAAAAGAAGTTGAGCGCAAAAAACAAGATTAAAATATTCCTTTGGTGATGTTGTTGAAATTGATGGTTGTACTCATTATTTTGTTAAAAATGAACTTTGAACAGCAATAAGTTCTATTGATGTCGCAACCGGCAAACTTTTATAATTCATTTTGAAAAAAATGTTGAAACACTGAATGGTCACCAAAGTAATTTAGAAAAAATGTTGAATAGATACGGTATTCCTTCAACAATAATTACTGATAAAAGAAAGAATTTCTATAATAATGAAGATTCAAACGCAGTAACATTTAAAGCGATAAAAAATCTGGGTATTGAATTGATTACTACATCTAATTCTAACGGTAAACCACACATAGAAAATGCACAAAATTTTATTCAAATGCGCCTGCCTTTGTGGTTTTTAGACAATAAAATTAACACAATACAACAAGCAAACGATGCTGAAGAATCGATATTAAAATACTTAAATCAAATACGAAAATCAGTAATTGAACCCAAAGTCAATCATTTTAGAGAGTTAAATAAAGAAAGATTAGAACATTTTTTTGATTTAGAAATAGCAAGAAAAATCAATAATGGGACTGTATTTTACAACGGAATTCATTACGCACCTTATCAAAATGATCAAAAAATTCGTGTTGAATCTAAATTTGATGCCAAATTTATAATTGGAAGTGATAACAAACTTTATTTTAGAATTAAAAACTCGAGATATGAAGCGAAAAAATTGCAACCAAATGATATGGAACTATACGAAAAATTTTCAATAAATAAAAAACTTCCATTAGAAGTTTATCAAGTCAAAACATTGATGAAAACAGTAGCCGCAGGCTACACATTCAATCAAATGTTGGATGCAAAAATAGAAAATTTATTCTAAAATAAGCTAAATTGGGATGAACAAGACAAAAAATTATTGAAATCAATATTAAAAGAATTGGAAGATATTCGCCTGAATATTCGCCAAACGATAGAATTTTAAATTCAAAATACACATAATATTTAAGTTAAGTTCAAAATATTTATCTAAATCTATTAAAAATAGATTTGTGTTTTTGTTTTTTTTGTTAAAAAACAAAAAATAAAATTCAATGAAAAAGTTTCTAATCTAACCCCAAACCCCTATCATAGGGGCTTCTAACCCCCCAACCCCCCAGACATTGGGGGGCTTTAAACTAAAATTCTCTCTAATTTAAACCATAAATATTAAGTAATTTGTTAAGATATTACTATCAAACTGAAACATGTTAATTTTGTTTAACATTTCAAGGATTTTAATAATAACTTCATCTATTATTTGAT
Organism: Mycoplasmopsis phocirhinis; assembly: GCF_004216495.1. NCBI lineage: Bacteria > Bacillati > Mycoplasmatota > Mycoplasmoidales > Metamycoplasmataceae > Mycoplasmopsis > Mycoplasmopsis phocirhinis. The sequence goes on from NZ_CP034841.1 coordinate 445,001, forward strand.
TATGTTGCATATAGTGATAAAATTTACTTTAAAATTATTTTGTAATTTTGTTCTAAATATTTCAAAGTGAAAGTCATTATTAAATTAAATTCAAAATTAGAATTGAAAATTTTATTATTCTTACTTATTATTGATTTAAGATATCTCTTTTTTAAAATTTTCAAAATTTTGATATTGATAAAATTGTTATTATTTTGCATTATTTTCTAAATGATGTTCTTCGATAAACACAAACAAATTTTTTAATCGGTCTTCTCATAAGCAATATATTTTTATTAGTTTTTTTAAATAAGAAACTGATATTTTATGGTTTTCAGAGGATATTGATCTATTTTTTGAAATTTTGATTTACAACAATATTAATTATGTCCGTGGTGTTTAGAAATGTTTTGCAATCCAACCGAATAGCATTTTTGTTTTTATATTTATTATTTTAAAAATATAAACAAAACAGCATTTATAAATGCTGTTTTGAATTTGCATATATTATTATTGTTGAACAGTTTCGGTTTGTGTTTGAGTTGTTGTGGCATTTGCTGGGCCATATGGTGTTTGATAGTTTTTACGTAAGCCTGTTATTTGGTATTCGGGAGAATCTGGAGGCATACCATATGGAGAACCTTTAATTGAATCTCAATCACGAGCTTTGATTATAAACAATAATGAATTAACTAAACCGATCGTTGAGCCAATATGATTTTCCCTAACCATTAAATCTTTTGGTTCTATATCTGTTCCACTATTTGCGGTTGTAGCATATTGTTTTGAAATTCCACCTAAAATTGGCTTTGGTGTTCATAAATCATTACGAGTGATGTCTTCATAATTATTTTGAGCCCCAAATTTTAAAGCAGGTCTAAATTCACCATCTTTACCGTTTACAAACAATAAAAAATGAGAAGTGAAATATAATTCAGGATCATTATTTGATTTATATAATAAAGTTACGAAAGCACGAAATACATTTTCTAGTTGCTTAAGATTTTCATTTGTTCCATATCTTTTGATATATTGCAATAATCATGAAACTTTTTGTTCTGTTTCTCAATCTTTAATTGCAAATTGAACATAAGTGTATTTATTATCTGTATGAAATTGTTGAGGTACATAATTAGGTTTATATCTTTTCTTTGTTACTCGCATAAACTTTAAACTAGGTATTAAAGTATTTAAGTCTAAAATTTTTTTAGTTTGATCAGTATTTAATTTTACAGCCTCTTGATATCTTGCTGTTATTCCATTCACACTTGTTTTTGAATTTATATCATTTTTTGCTTCTGTTTTTTGTTTCTTAGTTAATCAAATAAGTGCATCTATTTTAACCGTATCTGAATTTTTAGCATTTGTTAAATTAGATTGATCTTTAGTTTTAGCTTCTTCTAATTTTTGATTTATTACTTCTTTAGTTTTTGCGTTATTGACTTCAGTTTTCAAATTAGTTTTTTGTTCTTCAGATAAATTAGAAAATTCATCAATTGCACTATTCGCTGCTTTTTTGTTAGAATTCAATTCATTTAATGTATTGGCTTGAGATTTAATTGAATTTATTGAATTTTCGTCGGTTGCTAGGTCAATTTTTGCATTAAAACTGTTTTTTTCTTCTTCGTTCAAGTTATTTAAGGATTGAATTTGTGTTTTAGCATTAGTTTTTTCTTCATTAAGTTTGTTAACTGTATCTGGATTTGAGTTTGTTTTGGGTTTTTCCGGTGCTGGAGTTGGCATTTCTGGTTTAGGATCATTTTTTTTGTTTGGACCACATGCTGCCGCTATAAATGGTATAGTAGTTAATGACCCAAGAGTTGATAATGCTAATGTTAATTTAAAAGTCTTTTTCATATTAACCTTTCTAATATAATAATTTTTTCAACTGTAAATTATTTTAAACCTTTAACAAAAAAAAAAAAAAAAACGTGAAAAAAATTAAAGGCACAACAAAAATGAACACTTTAGAATGTTAATTTTTGCTGTGCCTTTAGAACGCTGTTATTAGTTAATATTTATTGTGCTGATTCAGTATTTTCGGTACTGGTTGTGGGATTTGCTGGGCCATATGGTGTTTGATAGTTTTTACGTAAGCCTGTTATTTGGTATTCAGGCGAACCTGGAGGCATACCATATGGCGAATCTTTAATTGAATCTCAATCACGAGCTTTAATTAAAAATTCTAGTGAATTAACTAAACCTATTTCAGAACCAATTTGGTGTTCTCTAACCATTAAATCTTTTGGTTCTATATTTACACCACTATTTGCTGGTGTAGCATATGATTTTCTAATTCCACCTAAAACAGGAGCAGGAGTTCATAAATCATCAAATGAGTTATTATCGTATTTACTTTGGTCACCATATCTTAAGGCCGGTGTAAAACCACTTACAGGTTTTAATTCAAATAATAAATAGTGTGAAGTAAAATACAATTCGGGGTTATTAATGTTTCCATTATATAATGAATTAACAAAATTTTTGAATACCTTTTTTAAATCATTAAGATTCTTATCAGTACCATATCTTTTGATATATTGTAATAACCATGATACTTTTTGTTGAGTTTCATAGCCTTCAATAGCAAATTGAACATAGGTGAATTTATTGGCTTTGCTCTGATCTGCTGGCACATACTTTGGCTTATATCTATCTCTAACTTTTTTAAATTTTAAAGTTGGAATCAATTTTTCTAAATCCAAAATTATTTTTGTCTGTTGAGTGTTTAATTGATTTGCTTTTTCGAATTGAACTTTAACTTCGTTGATGCTTGTTTGAGCATTTATATCATTTTTAGCGCTAGCTTTTTGTTCGCTAGTTAATCAAATCAACCCATCTACTTTTGTAGAATTTTCAGTTTTAGATGTTGCTAAATTACTATTGTTTTTAGTACTTGCTTCATTTAATTGGGTGTCTATCATTTCTTTAGTTGAACCCATATTTACTTGTTTGCGAAAACTTGTTTTTTCTTCTGCAGTTAAATTTTTGAATTCATCTATTGAAGAGTTAACGGTTATTTTATAAGCATTTAATTCATTCAAACTTTTTGCTTGGACTTTTATAGAATTTATACTATTTTGGTTTGTTGCTGAATCTATTTGAGAACTAAAATTTGTTTTTTGTTCTTGATTTAGATCGCTTAATGCGTTTATTTCATTTTTAGCATTTGTTTTTAACTCGTTTAACTGATTGATTTCTTGTTGTGAATCAGTTTTTGGCATATTATCCGGTTTTTTTACATCATTTTTAGGCCCACATGCAGCCGCAATAAAAGGAATACTAGTCAGTGAACCAATGGCTGATAATGTTAATGTCAGTTTAAAAGTTTTTTTCATATTAACCTTTCTATTTATAGTATTGTTATTAACTCTAAATTATTTTAAACCTTTAACAAAAAAAAAAAAAAAAACGCAAAAAAAATTAAATTGAATTTTGCTTGTTTACAAGTATTAATTCAATTTAATTTTTTATTTATTTAATTAATATTATTTTTTGTAGTTTAAACCTAATGCTTTAAGCATTGCAACTAGGAAGAAGTTAAATGGTTTATTGAAATGAGGCAAGAAGAAAACATCGGTAAGAGCAATTTCAGGTAAAGTTAAACCTTTTTGAATTGCTAACGCGAACATATATACAGTTTCAGCGTGAACTGTTGTACCTCATGAACCTAATTGAACTCCTAAAAGTTTTAATGTTTCTTTATCGTATACTACTGTAATTGCAACTTTTTCAGCTTGACTCATAAATTCTGGTCTATCCATATCTTCAAAATGAACTGATGTTGCGTTTTCAAAACCATTTCTTTTAGCCATTTCTTCGGTTAAACCGGTTCCGGCGTAATGACAATCAAAAACATTAATTGCATTTGTGCCTGCTACACCTGGGAACGGAATGTTTAAACCAGCTATATGTAATGCAGCTACTAAACCTGATTTTACCGCGTTAGTAGCTAAAGCTACATGTCTACTATCATTTGTTACTACATGTTTTAAAGCACATGAATCACCAATTGCGTAAATATTTTCGTCTGAAAGTGATCTTTGGAATTCATCGACCACAATCGCACCGTTTGGTAATTTTTCAACACCTTCAAGAGCATCAGTTCTTGGTTTAAAACCGATACACATCACAACTAAATCGGCTCTATATTCACCTTTATCTGTAACTACAGTTGAAACATTTACTCCATCAGCCGATCTAAATTCAACTACTTTTTCGCCTAAAGAAAGTTTAACTCCTTCTTTGCGCATATTATCTTCCATAATATCGGTAAATTCGCTACCAAAGTAATTACTTGCAACTCTAGTATTAACGTCAATTAATCTAACATTTTTACCTTTAATGTGAAATGCTTCAACTAATTCAACACCAATGTAACCTGCACCTACAATAACAACATCTTTAAAATCGTTATTATTAGCATATTCAATTAAATCTTGGGCGTGTTGGTATAGTTTTGATAAAACTATATTTTTGTAATTAATACCTTTAAGATTAGGTTCAATTGGTCATGTACCACCTGCAAAAATTAATTTATCATATGTATCTGTGAATTTTTTGCCTGTTGCTAATTCTACTACTGTAACTTCTTTTTTATCTCTATCAATTGCAACGACTTCGTGGTTGGTTTTTAAATTAACACCATAATCATTTGTTAATATTTCTGGCGAAGAGTAAAATAGTCCACCAGGTTCATCGAATTCTCCGGCAACTCAAACTGCAATTCCACAACCTAAAAATGATGTGTTTGTATTTCTATCATAAGCAACAATTTCAGCATCTTTATTAACTGTTTTTAGTGTTCTCATAAATGAGGTACCAGCGTGGTTAGCACCTACTACTAATATTTTCATTATATTATTCCTTTCAATTAATTTACTTAAATATTATACATTTTTTTATTTAGTATATCTAAATTTTGCTTTTTAGCATTGGTTTTAATGTTGTATGATATACTATCACACTTTTTAAAATTTTTTACTAGTGTTTTTTTATTTTATAATATAAAAAGGAGTAAAATGAACTTAATAAAATTTTTAAATACGATAAATGTTTCAACTGCACCAATTTCACTTACTACTAATGTGACACACCAAACAAAAATCGAACAAAGCGAACAGCAGAAATATTTAGATATTATTAACCAAGTTTTAATTGAACAAGAAGATGTTGTTAAAACTTTTGCACTAAATTTTAATGAGAAATTTTCTGCTAAAAAAAATTTAGAAGCGATACCAAATGAATTAAAGTATGAATTATTTAAGAAACTAGCAAATAAAACTGTCGAGTTAGGTTTAATTAATGTTGAACAAAAAAATAAAATCATATTAGATAAACAAAATTTTAAAAACTTTGATAAGAATTTGCATAAGACATTTATCAACACTATTAACACTATTAAACAAGACAATAAAAAAAATAATAAAGAAATAAAAAGTTATTATAAAAGAATAAAAACTGATATTCAAAATAAATTTGCCGTAAATGATGATGGTGAGATATCTTCTAAAAATATCGAGCAAACAATTTCAAATTTATCTGAATTGGTTAAAAATATCAATGAATACATATTAAAAAACGTTAATATAGCAAAAAACTTGCTAATTGCTTCAACAACGCTTTATTCAGCATCGTTTTTGGCCGCAGCAGCTTCGTCAGTGCTTTTATTAATTAGCCCATTTTCAAGTGGTTTAAGCATTGCTCCTATTCCGTGATTATCGCTAGGATCTACTGCACTTGCTTTAGCAGCATCTTCATGTAAAATTGCCTATCATAATACTATTAAAACTATAAATGAATTTAAACATATTCAAAGTATATTATCACAGTATAAATTAATGACTATAGGTGAATTAACTTCTAAATTAGTTTCAGCAGTTGTGAGTGGTACAATTTTAAAATACGGAATTATACAAACTATATTCAGCAAGAATATCAGTTCACTTACTCCTTATCTTAATTTTTTTAAAATGATGTCAAGTGCGTTTGAAATCATAAGAAATACAGAACAAATTCAGCAAATTAATTCTATTGGTAATCAAATTAGAAATGAAGTTATTTCGCTAGTTGATATGCTTTCGAACATGAAAAAAGTAAAATGAATAGTGATTAATGAAACACCACTTGATAAACCTTATAATCAAGGTGGCGTTGGTGGAGTAAATACACATTTTAAAAATATTGAAACTGGTGAAATAAGAACACTCGAACAATTTTTATCATTAAGTAATTTTGAATTAAGTAGTTATGGTTTTAAAAAAGTTAAACATCCTAAAACTGGCTATTATATAAGAACATTACCAAATAAAATTAAATGAGATAATCTAGGTTAAGGAGAAATATGTCTACATTTTTAATTGTTGTGCTTACGTATTTTGCGATAAGTTTAACAATATCTTCGGTTTTAGAATTTTATTTTGTTGCCAAAAGAATAAAAGAACTAAATCATATTAAAAACCATAAACTTAAAGCAAAACCGCATTTAATTTCCAAAATTAAATTACCAGAAAATATTTTTAATATTTTTGATAAATTTTTTAAAAAAACATTTGCTTTAGGTTATATATTAATTGCATATTTGTTAGTATATCTGTTCAGTTATTTAATTGTTCAATCAATTATTGCTTATGTTTATAAAATAAATTTAATAAAGGAAGAATTTTTAACTCTGTTTTCGCCATTGTTTAGTTTAATTCTTAGTTTTCGTTCAGCCTGAATTTTATTTAAAAAAAATCGTCAAATTAAAGCACAAATTAAACAATGAAAAACAGAAAATAATGAATCTTTATTAGATAAATCAGTAGAAATGCCACAAGAATATTTTGCTTTTAAAAAAATAATTTTAAGTCATGATTTCGATATTAAATTATTAGGTTCACATAATTTTGCTAAAGTATCTAAAAAAATTTCTTTTGCCGAATTAAAATCTAAATTTTATGTTGATAATAAATTCAATAAAGATCAATTTATTTATTTTATGCTTTTTGATTATTCTAAAATTCAAATTAACAATAATTCTTATGACGCAAATTATTATGTTTATTTAATTAAGGATATTATTAATAATGAATTTTAATATACTGCAACAAAATATTATTTGAGGTTCTATTTCGTTTTTTTTAACTGTTATTTTAATATTAATATATATTTTAATATTTTCATATTCTTGGAGAGAAATTATTAGCAAAAAAGGATTAAGTCGCGTTTTCTTGCGTAACCAAATAAAAGTAAATCAAACATTTTTTAAGTTATTTTTTAAAAAACAAAAAAGATTGTTGATTTTCTTCATTATTTCATTAATTTGTTTAATACCTGTATTTAGTATTAATTTTGTCTTTGTTGTTTTAATCCAATTTAATAGTGATTTTATTCTTAATTATTTATATGTTTTTATGATTTCGGGTTTTGGAATTATATTTAGTTTTGTTTGAATAATAATATTTTTGCACGCAAGTGTTAAAATGCTTAATATTGGCAAAGAAATTAAAAATTGACACGCAAAAAATCAAGACAATAACTGAATCTTATTTGAAAAAATGAATGTTGATGCAAACAAAAATATTTATAATGAATTTGATAATTCTAAACATCTTATTTTTAATATTTTTTTACCACTAAAGTATAGATTTTATTCACATACAGGTGAAATTAATTTCGTCTATCGTCATTGAAAACGAAGAATTTTAAAATTTAAACACTTTGATGATGAATTATATTATTTTTTAATTTTTAACTATGACGATATACCTCTTAATAATACTTTATATAAATTAGAAGACTATGCATATATATTGCAAAATAAAAATAAATTGTTGAATAACAAAAACTAACATCTTTTGGTGTTAGTTTTAATTTATTTAAATTTTATCTGGTATTGAAATACCTAACAATCTCATTGCGTTTTCTAACACAATATTAACCGCTTTAACTAAAGCTAGCGCACTTAATTTATCTTGTTTATCAATTATTTTTTCAGTATTTGAATATCATGAATTAAATTCTTTGGCTAATTTAATTGCGTATTGAGTTAATAAATTAGTTACTAATTTTTCAACTGATTTATTTATAATTTGAGGAAATTCTAATAAAGTTGAGATTAGTTTATAATCAGCTGGATTATTATAATTTTGAGCTACTAAATTAAATTTATTTGCATTAGCTTTTTGGAGTAAAGCACGTGCACGGGCGTTAGCATACTGGACCAAAAATGCGGGATTGTCGTTAGTTTTAGTTGTGGCTAAATCAATATCAAAATCTAGTTTAGTGTTTGTGCTTCGATCTAACAAGATGAATCTTGCCGAATCGCTACCGACTAAATCAATAAATTCACGTAGCCAAAAACTTGTCCCGCGTCTTTTTGACATTTTAAATTCTTCGCCATTTTTAATTAAACGGACTAATTGCATACATAAAATTATTAATTTATCACTGTTATTACCCAGATTTTTCATAGCTGAGTGCATTCTTTTAATATATCCGGAGTGATCGGCACCTCAAATATTAAGAATAGTATGATTGACACCATTTGAATTAAATTTTAGATTATGATAGGCAATATCAGGTAAAAAATAGGTATAACTACCATCACTTTTAATTAAAACCCGATCTTTATCATCGCCATCTAAAGTCGTTTTTAATCATAAGGCACCGTCTTGATAATATGTATTTTGTAATTGACTAATAGTTTTATTGATTTGTTCATTATTATTTTGATAAAGTGATTTTTCGCTAAAATATTTATCAAAATAAACATTAAATCGTGCTAAATCTAATTTGATTTGCTCTAAAAATAACTCTACTCCTTGCTTTTTAAAAACATTTAAAATTTCATTTTCTAATTTAACATTTTCATATTTATTGCCATATTTAATTTGAAATTGTTTTGCTGCTCAAATTATATCATCACCTTTATAAGCGTCATCAGGCATTGAAAATTGCGGATTAAAAAGTTGTTGGTAGCGAGCATAAATGCTTTGAGCTAATAAATTAATTTGATTACCAGCGTCATTAATGTAATATTCTCTAGTTACGTTTAAGCCACTAAATTCACAAATATTAGCAATAGTTGAACCTATCGCTGCATTACGAGCGTGCCCTACATGCATAAAACCAGTTGGATTAGCTGAAACTCATTCTATATTAATGTTGCCACTTTTGTTTCCTTTGCCATAATTTTGACCTAAATGCAAAATTTGATTTATTTCAGTCACAAAAGAAGTTTTTTTAATGAAAAAATTAATAAAACCTTGACCGGCAATTTCAATATTTAAAATTTGTAGTTCATCTTGGTATTTACTAATTTGATGAACTATTTGTTGGGCTAAATCTAGTGGATTTCAACCTTTATTACCCATAGCCATATTAGTGGTTAAATCTCCATGATTTTTAGGCTCAATCAAAACCACATCACGACTTAAATTTAATTGAGTTGCAATTTGTTTTAATTTAATTAACAATAATTCTTTAATTTCATCTTTTGTCATTTTTTTATGATACTTTCTATTTAAAAAAACTCGCCAAAGCGAGTAAAATATTATTTTCTTAAATTCAATTCAGTTAAAGCTTTTGAATATAAGTCAAAGTTATCAGCTTTTAAATTAGCCAATAATACACGACGTTTTGCAATTTTTGCCAAAAATCCACGACGTGAGTGGTTGTCTTTTGGGTTGTTTGCGAAGTGTTGTTTTAAATCTTCGATTTCAGCTGTTAAAATAGCTATTTGAACAAACGAATTTCCTGTATCTTTAGCGTTTTTGCCGTATTTAGCAACTAATTGTGCTTTTTGTTCTTTTGTAATCATAATAATCTCCTTTATTATGTTTTGACCAAGTATAAATTCTTTGATTTAACCTAGTTCAAAATAATTTTCTTTTATATTGTAGCATTAATTTTTAATTTCATTAATTTTTTATTTAATTTTATATTTTAAATTGTATATATACTATTTTGGTATTAAGGCAATTTAACCTAGCATAAGTTTTGTTGAATTTATGGGTTATAATTAATTCATCTATATAAAATTTTAATTATTCCCTTATTCATTTAACTTTAATTATTTGTTAATAAACATCAGTAATATTATTGATATTTAAAGGCAATATCTTAACATATAAACAAAAATTAAAATTTACTAATAGAGCAATAATCGTGTAAAAAAATTTACTCATTTGAGTAAATAGGCGAATAACATTTGGTGGAGATGACGGGAGTTGAACCCGTGTCCACACATTAAGACCAACTAACACTTTTTACAAGTTTAGTTTATTTATAAATTTATCAAGATAACTAAATAAACAAAAGTTAGATTGATATTACACTTTAAATTTAAAAAAACACTAAGTGTGAGAGTTTTTCGAGCCTTTAAACCACACCTAAAATATAAGGCACTATTTTAGATGCACTAGTGTGCAAAATTAAGCAAAAACTAGATTTGATTGTGCTTGTAATTGATTTGCAATTACTAAGTCTTTTAGCTCAACTTGAGCTTGTTTTTTGTTTGCGACTATTAAGCCTAGAAGTATTAAGGTTTACCAGACCACTGATGTTAGTTTTACCCAATATATGTCGAAGCCATTACATCCCCATATTTTTAATTCTACTTTATTTAATTAAACTTTAAAATTTTTTTATTATTATTTTTTAATATTTAGAATTAATATACAATGAAAATATGGAAAATAAAATAGTAAAACGAAAAATCGGTTTCATTTCCGTCATGCTAATTGCTGTTGGAAGTGCTATCGGTGCTGGAATTTTTTTTAAGGCTCAAAGTGTTTTAACTAACTCGCGTTCATCGCTTGCTCTAGCTATATTTTCCTGAATTTTAGCTGTATTTGCTTTAATTACCATGGCTTTAGCCATAATTGAAGTTGCAAGTGCTCAAAAAGATAATTTATCTTTTGTGGGTTGAAACCGGATTTTTAACCCAAGATGAGTACATAAAGCAAGTAAAAACTTTGTTATTTATTTAATGACACCATTAATCTTTTTTGCTCTACCTTTATATGCAATTTTATTTTTACAGACAGGTTTAGGAGTATTAAGAGGTACTGGTGGGGGTATTTTTACCTTCGGGACTGATGTTGATTGATTAATATGATTATTTATATTAATGGGTATTAAGATTTATTTCATTTTAGTTTCAGGTTTAAATGCCAAAATAGGTAGCATTCACAATATCTTTTTTATTGTTACTAAATTCATTCCGATTGTTTTAGTTATTGTAATTGGTATTGTGGCTGTTGCTCAAGGATACGGTCAAGATGTTAAATTAAATCTACAGCCAACTGATTTTGATATTAAATCTGGTTCGCCAATTGTTAAATATGGTTCGTTTGGTGTTATTTTAGGTGTATTTTTATCAATAGGTTCAATCTTTTTTGCATACGATGGCTTTTATGTAGCTGCTGGTTTGCAAAGTGAAATGAAACAACCTAAAAAAACTGGCTTAGCCTTATCAATGGGTATTTTAGCAATCACAATAATTTATGTTTCGATTGCGATATCAATGTCGTTGAGTGGTGGTGGTTTATTTGGTTTTGATGTTCTAATGAAAAAAGTGTTAGGTTCTAATGCTGGTCGCATTCTTTATGGAATTTTAACTATTTCAGTTTGTTTAGCAATTTTAGGAATTGTAAACGGCTATGCGATGTGAATTCCTAGATATGTAGAATCGCTACTAGCGATTGGTGAATTAGCATTTTGAGACAAATATATTAATAAATTAAATCCACATAATCCAAAAATAGGAGCTATTTATACAATAATTATTGTTTCAACAACGAGCATAATTTTCACAATTATTGGAGCATTATTGTATAAAAATGCTGATATTGGTTATTATGCATTTAGCAATGATGCTGCTCATACAATGGCTAATTTATACACATTTACTGATATTGTATCAAACTGAATTACTGTGTTTGGTTTTGTTTTTATAGGAGCAAGTATTATTGGTGCTTATATTAACCGTAAAACTAACAAAATTAGTGTTAATAAAGTTAAAGGATTTAAATTCTTTGCCATAAGTGCCTTAATTTTTATTACTTTAGCTCTTGGAGTACAAATTTTTCAACCTATTATTGATTTATTCTTATTAATTGGTTTTGATAGAAAACAATTCCCTGATGCATTCAGTAATTTATTGGTCGCTAGAATGATGATAGTATTAATGTTAATTATTTTTATTGTTGCGATATTTACTATCACCCCGATTGAAGATTATTTACACAAACGCAAATTTGGTTCAATCCAAAAATATAACGAATATAAACAAAAAATTTTAACTAATAAATAGTTACACTTTGACAATTATTAAAAATTTTAGCCTACATAACCTATATGTAGTTACTAACACCACTGGTGTTAGTTTTTTATTCAACAAGTTTTATATGCTCATTTAAATACACTTTTTTTAGTATAATAAATTAATTAAAGAGGAAAAATGCAATTTACTAGTATCTCTATTGCGATTATTTTTGCCCTAGCAAGTCTTGGTTTGTTTATTTTTTCAACTAAAAAACTTTCTAATTCATTAAAAATTTTAGGAGATAGCAAATTTAAACAAATTTTGCTTTATATTTCTAAAAATAATTTTATTTCGCTACTTATAGGTACTTTACTAACAACTCTAATTCAATCTTCGGATGGGGCGGTTGCTTTAATTATGAGTTTATTAGCCGCTCGCTTTATTAATTTACGTAGTGCTATTGCTTTTTTATTAGGAGCTAATATTGGTACAGCTACAACATCTTTAATAGTTTCGTTTCAAGCAAATTTTGCTTTCACCGAATATTTTATTTTATTAATTTTTGTAGGTGTTTTTGGCACATTAATCTTTAAAAAAACCAGTCTTATAAATTTATTCACTATTTTAATTTCCATTGGAATGATTTTCTTTTCTTTAAAAATTATGTCTTCAGCTGCCAAAGAAATAGTTAAAAGTGAATTTTTTGTTAATGCTGTTAAATTTGTTGGTATAAATCCATGAAGTTCGTTTTTATTTTCGTTTATTCTAACTGGCATTTTACAATCTTCAAGTGCATCAATAACTTTGTATCAAATTATGTACACTAGTTCGCAAAATTTGTTGAATTTGAATTCTGCTATTGGCTTAATTTTTGGAGCAAATGTTGGTACCACACTCACAGGTTTAATTATTGCGTATAGCTCCAAAAATATTAATTCCAAAAAAATTGCAATTGTTTGAGGCATAACAAATTTATCAATCTCAATTTTATTGTTATTTTTTTTAAGTCCATTAGGTTATTATGCTGATTTTATAAATTTGATTATTTCGCCAAAAAATAAATCTTTACAACTTTCAATTGCTCATTTATTTTTTAACCTTATTTTGGTAAGTATTTTTATTTGATTAATTAAACCTCTTGAAAATTTAGTTAACAAAATCACTCGCGATAAGTTTAATAGGCGTGAATATGAAATTATACTTCCACATGAATTAATTAACCAAAATACTTATTTAGCAATTAAAGCCAGCCAAAAAGCAATTCAAATCCAATCAAAAATTGCGCTCAAAGGTTTTAACTTATTAAATGCATATATTCAAAACATTGATAAAAATAAAATTGATGAATTTGATAATTTGGCTCATATTGTAGATACATCACGACACGAAATCTATAAATATTTGATAAAAATTAATACTAAAAAAATGTCTAAATATGATTCAAAATTACATTTATCGCTAGTTTTATCTTCACAATCAATTGCCAAAATAATGCATTTAGGTACAAAAATAATTGCTGAATTAAAATTTTTAATTAAAACACACAAACACTCAAAAACCAATTTAGTTCAATTGATTTTACATGAAATTAAAGATTTAATCAATATTATTCAATCGTTAATTGAAAACGTTTCTAAACAATTGCAAAATTATTCCCAACAACAAAGTTCGTTGATTTCAAAGTTAAAGGAAAATGTAGATTCATTGTCTTTTGAATTTTTAAATTTATATATTGATAAACTTAAAAACAATACAGTTATTAATTATGATTTTGATTACAGTAGATTGTTAAGAAGCATTGAAAGAATTGCTCATCATTGTTTAAGAATAGATAAATATATGCAAAACACAATTTAATAACAAAACGAGCAAAACATTGCTCGTTTTTGGTATTAAAATTTAACTATTTATTTTTTTTTAAGATAATTATTTAATTTAGACACATATAAAACACCCGAGAAAATACTAAAACCAAGTGCGATAATTAAAGGAATATTAATCGCTCAACGAATAATTTGATTGATATTAGGGTTTGAATTAAAAATAAAATTAGGTTGAATAATCATTATTATTAATGCGGCGATTATTCAAAATGTTGTGATTAAGGTTTTAATTTTGCCCCATTTTGAGGCTGAAATATCAATTTTATAATTTTTCATTACGATGCGAGCACCATCAACTATTAAATCACGCACAACAAATAATATTACTAAAATAAAAGGAATAAAATTTTGTGATGCAACAGTTAAAAAGATTAAGGTAGATGTTGTTATTAATTTATCTGCAATTGGGTCTCATATTTGACCAAAAACGCTAACAATATTATATTTTCGTGCTAAAAAACCATCCAAATAATCTGTGGCCATTGCAATTACAAAAATTAGTAAAATTAACGAAGCAAGTATTCTTTGACTAATAAGTTTTCAAAAATTACTAATTGAAAAAAATACTAAATTTGAAGAAATACTAATATACAAACTCATAATTAAAATTATAGGTATCATTAAAAACATTCTTGACAAAGTTAATTTATTTGGTAAATTTTTATCAATTTGTTTACTTGTTTTCATTATAAAAATTCTCAATTTTTGTGTTTACTTGTTCAATAGTTTCTTTATTTAATTCTTTATCAATTAGTTCCATTTCTTCTTTAAGATAGTTTAAACTTTCAACTAAACTATTCCAAGTAGTTGAGCGTGTGTCTCTTAATTTAGCATAGTGTTGTAATAATTTTTTTGTATCAGGATTTGAAACTATATATTCTTTAAAATCTGCTTCTGTTTGTAAATTTAAAAGATATTTACGAGCGTTATCAACAATATATGACATTTTAAATTCACCAACACTTGGTTTGAATTGTTTTAATAAATCTTGATTTTTTTTGTAAAGCAAATTAAGATTTATTACTACTAAATCTTTTGTGGATGACGCATTAACTTTATACATTAATTCTCTTTTTTTTCTTTTTTTCTTATTTAAACGGTCTTTAACTGCTGAATAGATAAAAAAAGTTATTAATAAAGCGATTACTACTCCAAAAATTATCCAAATTGTATTAGATGGCATTTTTCCTCCTGAATTAGATATTGTTTAATTATATTAAATAATCAAGATTATTCAATTTAATACTTAAATTAATATAATTTTAAATCTAAATTTATTATATGTATAATTTTGCTATGAAATTTAAAAAAAGTCTAACTTTATCATCTTTATTATCCTTAACTCCAGCTGTGTTTTTAAGTGCGTCTTGTGATAACCGAGACGCTAATAAAAATTTTGTTGCGTATAAAAACGCTTTTGAGCAAGCACAGCAACTATATAATGAAGTTAGAGATATTGAATATGTTTCAGATTCAAATTTAGCCAAATTTAGCATAATTGATAAATATTTAAATTTAGATTTATGAAATTATTTACAAGCACTTCAAAATCAAAATTACCAAGATAACGAAATTAATAATTTAGGTTTAAAAGTCAATAAAAATATTGAATTAATTAATAATATCCTTAATGACAACGACACAGCTGATATTGAAAATATTCAGTCAAGAGTATTAAAAAAATCAGCTGATTTAGAAAAATTAATTGATAGTTTTCGTCTTGAACAATTCCCGTTATTTTTTGCTTTTGAACATTTATATAAACACCACCAACAGCGTTTAGACCATGCAACGCAAGCAAAATCTAGTTCAATATTAAAAATTATTGAAAATCACTTTGATAATTTATTAAATTTCATTTCAGACGAACAAATACAATTAAAATTGAATTCAATTTATAATAGCAAACAAAAATACTCATTATTAAATCAAGAATTTAATTTATTAAGTGAAAAATTGGATCAAAAATCACAAATTAATCAGTATATAAATGGCGTTTATGTTGATAATTGAAACCAATTAAAAACAGACGCAGCTAAATTTAATGATCAAGTTTTTTTGGCCAATCAAAAGTATAAAATTATTGATTTTAATTTTATATTTGCTTATTATTTAGATTACATTTTTAATTCAAATTCACATTTAAGCCCATCTAATAACCAAATTGATGTCGATAAAATTAAACAAAGTTTGCAATTAAGTTACAAGATTAATTATTTTTATTACCAAAATGTTTTAACTAGGTATCATAAATTTACATCGTGTTTGTGAAAAATTGGTCCTAAAGGACCACAATTTTTAAAAAAATATTCTTTTTTAGGTCGCTTGAATGATTACACAAAAAATATTAATAAATCCAATAAAATATTTGCACAATGAAACCTGAAATTAAACAATAATCAAGCAATTACTTACACAGATGATTTTAGAGTTGATTTACCTTATTATTTGCGTTTATATGATGATCAAATTATATGAACAAATGCTCATCAAAGTTTAACTAATTCACGTGCTTATCAGCAAAATTTTGGCAATCAAGATTGCTAAAATTTACTTTGTTTTAATGTGCTTTCAATTATATAATTTTAGTATAAATATGCCATAATTAAACCTTAACAAAGGAGAGCGGATGAAATTTAAACCAATTAATGATACTTCAACTATAGAAATGGTTAAAGCTGATACCGATTTAAAAATTGTTTCGTCAAAAAAAACCTATGATACACAAAATCAATATTCAAATCGTGAAAGATCAACCATTAGAACTGAAACAAATATTAAAACGATTAATATTACTTTGTCCTTTTTAATTATGTTTGTATCATTATTTTTCATTGCTTCATCTTTTTTTAAAATTCCCCCTTTTAATGAAAAAAATTATATTGGTTATGTTGTAGTTTTTAGTTTTTGTGCTTTTATATTTTTTGCTCTTGGGATTAAAAATGCCATTGAAAAAAGAGCGTGAAAAAAAGCAATTGAACTTAATGGTGCGTCGCGAAATATGGGTGATTATGCTTTAAACAATACTTTTCATATTGCTTATCGTTCGATTATTTTAAAAAATATCAATTTAACTTGAATTTTAGTTTTTATACTCACTTATGTTGGTGTAATTACAGCTGTGATATACGGTTTATACAACATTGGCAAAGTTGATTTTGAACTTGATGTGTTTGGTGGAAAAATTATTACTAATTTAGATTTTGCCAAGTGACTAGATTCTGCTTTTGGTAATACTTTATTATTTTGTCTTATTTCAGTTTTATCAATGAGTGCGTTGATTGTTTTTTATGTAATAATGCGTTTAGTTGATAAAAAGAGATTGAGCGATTTAGAAAATTATTTAGGCGATAGAAGCGTTCAAATTCATGAACAGATTCAAAAGGCCAAAAAAGATAGAAACCGAGCCTGAGGAATTGCATATGCTGTTTTAGTTATTTTGACTATTCTAATTCCACTTGCTCTTATAGTTTTTGCGATTTGAAGAGCAATTAGACGCAAAAAAGTTAAATTAATTAAATAACTTCGCTTTTGTGGAGTTTTTTATTGATTTAGTTAATATATACTAGAAATTTAAAGTTAAATTTTATATAATATTAATGCTTATTATATATAAGGGGTAAAAACAGATAAGCAATCTCGCTAATGAGGTTATGAAAGGAATTATGAAAAAAAATAAATTATTATTATCAGGGTCACTTGTGGCATTGGCTGCTCCGATTTCACTTGTCGCTTGTAATAAAGAAACTAATTTTGACACAAAACGCCAAAAACTAAAATTTAGCGTTACATTTTCACGTGATCGTGCACAATGAAATGCTGTTGATGGAGTTATAAAAGTTTATAATCAAGAAGTTGAAAAAAAACGTAAAGCACTTCAAGAAGAAATTAATCAATTAAAATCTTCAAACGCAGACAAAAATACAATCAACCAAAAACAAGCTGAATTAGACACATATATGGAGGTTGAACTAATTCAAGATGGTTCAGGTTATGGTAGCGGTCACCAAAATATTTTGAGTGCTCTAAAAAATAACGATACAGTTAAATTACCTAATTTAACCGTTAATTACGGAGCAACAATTGCCGAAATTGTAAATTATGGACGTCAAGTAGATCTTTCTGATCAAAAATATGGTGATTTAAAAATCGAAAGAAATACATTTGAAGATAGATTTACAGCAAATAACGATAAAATTGACGGTGCCAAAGCCGGTGGGTTTTACTCTGTTCCTTTCCTAAAATCTACACATGCTTTTGGTATCAACGGACCAATTTATAAATATGTTTTAAAAACACTTAAAGACAATGGTTATACTATATCTGAAGATTTAGTTAGCGACTTTAAAGTTGGTGGTAGTGATTGAAATGCTGATATAGAAGTTATTAAAACTGTGCCTTATTTTGGTCCTGCTAAATCTAAAGAAAAAATTGAAGCAATATTTACCGAAGCTAAATATCCAGGTAAAAAAATAGATAAATCACATTTTGAAGAATTTACCAAATTTATTAAATTTATTACTGACGCAATTCAAATTTTTGAATCATCATCTTCAACTAATTCAACTGTTTCGTTATTAGGTATTGATGATCCGGCCAGAATTTTTGGTACAGTGTTATACTCAAAAGTAAATGGCAACGATGAAGAAATGGCTATAAGAGTAACTACTAGTGCTACAGGAGCTGTTACTGTTGGTTTTGAATCGCTTTCAGATACAGAATCGGTTGCATACAAAAATAACGATGAAATTTATAAATTAATCACAAACGCTGTTAAAAGCGGTGCACTTAGAATTTTTGGTGGCGGTTCATACTCTTCTTCAGAACAAACTCAACATAAAATTGGTGCCAACTTTGGTTCAACAGCCGGTTACGTACACAATTTTATTAAAACTGAGACTTTAAGAACTACAATTAAATTACTTACTACTAAGGATTCTAAACCTGTAACTATATCTTCTACTGATTTTGGTTTAGCTAAATTAGTAGAAGATAAAGATAATAATGAAAATAAACCAGCTTTAAATTATGGTAGTTTTACTAATAAATTTTTCAAATCAAACGAAGAAGTAAAAGAACAATATTACTGAAAATCAGTTGACACAGCAAGTGATTCAATTTATGATGTTTTAAATACCACAGCCGCTTCAACAGATAAAGATACAACATATATTATTAAAGTTAAAGATACCGAAAAAGATTTATTGGCTTATTTAGATAGAACATATACAGGAACTGATAAACTTTTAACTAAATTAGGAACAGTAGATCAATATGAAAGATCTAAAAAATCTGGTACTTATGTGTTATATAAATCTAACAATCCTATAACAACAGATTCATCTACAAGTGAATATCAAATTACTCTTCCTACAGCTCCTACAACTTTACAAGAAGAGGAATTAGTTGTTAAATATCCACCTAGAAAATATAATGAAAATTCATTAATTTCTACTTCATTTTTACAAGGCCCAAATTTATATGTAATAGATAATGGCGAAAAACAAAATAAAGCAACTTTAAGATTTTTAAAATGAACATTTAATAATCAAGCGCAATTTAATTTTGACCCTAGACGAAAAGAAACAGCATTAAGTTTTATTTCAAAAACCGCTTCTTACGTAATTCCTTATAAAGGTTTTGCTAATGACACTGAACTTCAAAAATCAAGTGAATTTAAAAATAATAAATATTTATCATTATCATTTGACTTATTTAAAGATGTAAATGCTAGATGATATGAAGAACCAACAAGTAAATTTGCAAACCAATTTAGAGATTCAATTAATTCGGCATATAAAACCGAAGCTGAATCAATTCGTGAATCTGGTAAAACACCAGCAGCTTTTGATAAATTTGTTGCCGCAATTAATAAAACAGTTAAAAATTTTAAATAATTTATTTTTTTATTCAACATTTATGTCTTTGGCATAAATGTTTATTAAATAAAAATTATGAAAATAAAAAAATTAATTTTACCTTTATCTCTGATTTTAATGCCATTGCCCATTGCTTTAAGTGCCGCGTGTCAATCCGATTTACCTCTTGATAAAAACCATAAAACTGAATGAAATTCTAGTATACATTTAGATTCAACAAATAAACGGATTAAAAATTATGTTTTTAGAGCACAAATAAGTAATCATTTTGATGGTGATACTGTTGAAGTTCTAGCGCTAGAAGATAAACCAATTGCTGGGATTGAAAATAATCATAAATATAGATTAAGAATAGCAGGTATAGATACACCCGAAAAAAATGTAGGTGGTAATCCGGCAAATGAAACTGAATATAAATGAGCTCTTAAAGCCTCTGAATTTGCCGAAAATACTTTAAAGCTTAATCAAATTGTTTATGTATTTGCCACTGGTTTAGATTCGTTTAAAAGAATAACTGCCGATGTGTTTTTTAACTACGATATCGATAAGCCAAATTCTCTAGACGAAGTTGATAAATCATATAGTGTAGAAATAACTAAAGCTGGTTGAACATTGCCATTTAATGCTAATAATGGTTTAGGAATTCGGATTAAAAGTCCATATACTTTAGAATGATATACATTTAGAATGCTGGGCATGGCTTTAAAATTTGCTTACGATAATCAAAAAGGTTTTTTTGCTGTTAATAAAGGCGAGAAAAGAAAAAGTATTCAAGAATTTGCAAAAATTTACCAACTAAAACCAATAAATAATAACTACATAAATTTTTGAGCATATCAAAAAAATGCTCGTAATGAAATTGACAATGTTTTTAACATTGAAAATGACGAAAATGTCTACACCCCAGACGATGAATATAAATAATTAAAGGAAATCATTATGAAAGATAATAACCCAGAAATGTTAAATGAAAAACGTCATGGTTTTCTAGCTTCGGATTATGCTGAATATGAAAAAATTCTTGCCAATGTCCTTGCAAAACAAGAACAAAAAGATCTACCAGCTATTGAACTAAAAAACGTGTATATTGATTTTGGTGAAACTCTTGCTGTTGATGATGTTAGTTTTAAAATTCCCGAAGGAAAACTAGTTACTTTACTAGGTCCATCTGGTTCAGGAAAAACAACTGCATTAAACGCTATTTCAGGTCTATTAACAATCAGTAGTGGCAAAGTGCGTTTTTACGGTAAAAATGTAACAGCATTAACTCCTCAAAAACGTAAAATTGGTTTTGTATTTCAAAACTATGCTCTTTATCCACATATGAGCGTTTATGATAACATTGCCTTTCCTCTAAAAAATGATGCAAGCTGAAAAAACGATGTTATTACAGCAAGTTTAATTGCTAAAACCAAAATTAATAATATTTATTTAGAAGCATTAGGTGCGAGTGAAGAAGAACGCAATAATTACTTACAAACTGTTATTAATACCAGAGCCATTATGGATGAATTGGAAAGATTAGCAGCAAAATCTATTTCACACCGCCGCAAAAAACTTTCTCAAGCTCAAAGTAATTACAAATTAGCCCTAAATAAATTTGAAGCTAAATCAACTATTCTTTCAAAAAACGTTTTAAAACGTTATGAACAACTAAAAGAAGATTACAACAAAATTGTTTCAAATATTATTCATCAGCATCAACTTAATAAGGCGAACGGTGTTATAGTTGAGCATAAAAATTTAGATATTAAGGATGAAATTGTGGCTTCAGGTTTATTAAATTTTAAATCTCCTCAAGTTACACAAAACGACAAACCAACTCGTTATGATTGAGTGTTTATTAATAAATTTTTAGCACTAGAATCATTATATAAACAATATCAACAACTAAATGCTAAAGTTGCTGCGCAAGATAAAATGCAATTTTCTAAAGCTGATGCGATGAAATTAGCTAAAATGGAACATAAACTTTTACGTAACCAAGCAAGAGTTAAATACTCAATGAAAATGAGTGAAATTTTAAAAGAAAATGTGCCAATTATCACTAAATTTAAGCAAGAATTAAAAGATGCTGAAATGGAATTAAAAACCATAAGTAACGACGAAGTCAAAAGAGCTCAACGCAATTTGAAAATAATTCCAAAAATTATGAAAAGCGAATATGCTCGTTTAGAAAGAGATTTAGACGCAAAATATGGTTTTAAAAACCATATGAAAAAAGATTTAAAATTACGTAATTTTGAATTTTCACAATCGCAACGAGATTTAATTGAGCAATACTCTAAAGAAGTTGTGAGTATTAAACAAGCAATTCACCGTGATGTTTTAGAAGTAGCAAAACGTGTGGAGATCTTGCCAATTTTACAAAAAAAACCAACAAGATTATCAGGTGGACAGCAACAAAGAGTTTCAATTGCTAGAGCCATTGTTAAAAAACCTAAAATTTTATTAATGGATGAACCTTTGTCAAATTTAGACGCAAAATTAAGAATTAATACTAGACAATGAATACGCGAAGTTCAACAAAGTTTAGGTATTACTACAGTTTTTGTTACTCACGATCAAGAAGAAGCGATGTCAATTTCTGATATTATTGTGTGTATGTCAACTGCTAAAGTTCAACAAATGGGAACTCCAATGGAGTTATACAATAAACCAGTTAACCAATTTGTTGCTCGCTTTTTAGGCATGCCAGAAATGGGAATTATACCTTCACAATATGTTGAAGGAGAATTAAAAGTAAATGATGTTCACATTCCTGGAATTAAATTAAAAGGTAAAGATAATGCTTCAGTTAATGTTGGCGTGCGTGCTGAAGATTACCAAATTGTTTTTGAAAATGTTGATAATGCTCAATTCCACGGAATCATTACAACTGTAGAACAATTTGGTAAAGAATCAAAACTAATTGTGAAATTAAATGACGATATTAAATTGAACTTTTTAGTTCACAATAAACACGATTTTAAAATTAATGACCAAATTCACTTTAACATTCCAACAGATAGATTACACATTTTTGATTCAATTAGCGAAGAAAGAATTGAATACTATGTTCAGTAGTTTTTTAAAGAAAAAAAGCTTAGAAACTAATAGTAAATTTATTTTTAATTTTGCTATTAATAAACAAGCTAAAAGAAATAATGCAATTTCTGAATCTGTTGTAGATCGTCGCACGCCGTTTCTAGCAGCCTTTTTATTAATTTTACCGGCGTTAGTAATTTTACTTACTTTTACTGTTGTGCCTTTTATATACAATATTAAAGATACATTTTATAAAGTGGTTGATAATAAAACAGGGGCGTCTCAATTCATTGGTTTTGACAACTTAACACACTTATTAAGTCAATTAACTTTTGCTGTGGGGGTGCGAAATTCATTTATTTATGGTTTATTAGTTTTACCATTTTCAATGATTATTTCACTCTTGATCTCGTCATTGATTGCAACTGTCATTCGTAAAAAATTAAGAGGTTTTTTACAAACTGTTTTCTTTTTACCTTACATTACTAATATAGTTGCAGTATCACTAGCTTTTGTGCAAATTTTCCAAGTTAATGGTCAATTTAACCAATTATTTAGAGCCCTAGGTTTTTCAGCTAATATTAACTGATTAGGTGGAACTGACCAAACTGCGTTTAAAGCGTTGTTTGTTATGCTTATTAATGGTGTATGAGGCTCACTAGCCTTTAACATTTTATTATTTAGCACAGCAATGTTATCAGTCGATAAAAACTTATATAAATCAGCGGCTATTGATGGTGTAAGCGGCACTAAACAATTTTTCTCAATTACTTTACCTTCAATTCGCAAAACAATTTCGTTTATTATGACAATAGGTATAATTAACGGAATTAAAGTTTTCCCACTAGCTTTATTTGAAAACGTACCTGATAAAGCATTTAGTGCTGGAGCTTCAACTATAATGTTATTTGTTTATAAATTTGCTCAAGCTGGACAATTTGAATTATCTGGTGCAGCTTCAATTATTTTATTCATTATTGGAGTATCGTATTCAACTGTAATTCGTTCAGGATTTAAAATTTTAACACTAGTATCACTAAATAAAGGAGAATCTGATGTTTGAAACAAAATTAAAAATTCGTCAGAAATTGGCGAACATAAGGCTAAAACACAAACGAGATTTAGTTACTCAACAAGTACATGATAGTTCTCTAGTTTCTTTATTTACTAAATATTTAATTAAATTAATTTTACTAGTGTTTTTTGCAATGGTTATTATTATTCCTTTTGCGTATATGATCTTATTAGCATCAACTGATAATGCTCAAGCTGATCAAATTCGCAACGGGAGTGCTGGTATTTGACCACAACATTGAGAATTTTTTAAAAATATTCGCTCTGCTGCTACTGGTAGCACAACTGATTTTTGACCTTGACAGGCTGAGTGACAAATTGGTTATTTATTTTCTTTTACGTTAACATTTTCTAATGTTTTACTTTCAATTGTATTAAAAATCTTTGTCACAATGTTGCTAGGCTATGCTTTTAGTCTTAAAAAATGAAGAGGTAAAGAATTTGTTTGATTTATTTTGATGACACTATTAGTTTTACCCGAAGTTGCTTTACTTTCAGGACAAAGAAAAGTTGTTACTGAAATTAGCAAAATTATTTCACCGGCCCAAAATGATAAAGTTGGTTTATTTGGTTATAACTTATTTTTAATAGCGATTCCTTTTGTTGCTTCAATTTTCAATGCTTTAATGTATCGCAATGCTTTTGAGGCAATTCCTAACCGTATTAAAGAAGTGGCAATGGTTGATGGAGCTGTTGGAGCAAAATATTTATTTAAAGTTGCTATTCCAATGGTGGCTCCAACAACTCTAACAATTATCATTTTAACAACTTTAGCTTCATGAAACTCATTTTTATGACCTAATATTATCGCTGGTAGTGGTTATCGGGTAATGTCAGTGTGATTATTTGATGTGGGAGTTGATCACTCAACTCAAGACGAAAGACAATTTTACAATATTAAAATGGCCGGGGCAATTTTAGTAATTTTACCAATGTTTGTTTTCTTCTTATTTGCTCGTAATAAAATTATGAATGCAATCTCACGTCAGGGAAGTACAATTAAAGGATAATTTATGAATAAAATTAATGTTAAAAAAAATACGATTGTCTGGCTAATTATTGGCATTATTTCACTCGTGATTATGATTTTATGCTCAATCATTGTTCATCGCATTTCAAACGGAGTAGAAACAATTAAACATGTAAGGTTTGAAGAATCTATTATTGGTGATGCTCGTGCGTATAAAGCATATGCAATTGGGATTTTAGCTTTTCTTTCAGTAATCATGGCAATTTCAATTGGAATTTGTTATTTAGGCTTTAAATCATGAAATTACAACGCCACACTTTAGGAAAATTATGAATAAAAAATTAATTTTAAGTTTAGCGACAGTTTCTATTATTAGCCCAATTAGTGTAGTTTCATGTTCAAATCCTTTTAAAGATAGCCAAGCAATCAAAAATGCTAAATTCCAATTTGAGCACAATAATATTTTCAAAAATAAATCTTTTGCCCAGTTTCAATCGCAATATTTAAATAAACTTTATCCCCAAGATAGTGAGCAACAAAAACAAGACTATATTCATGTTTCCAATGTATTTCGACAATTTTTCAATAATTTAGACAATATTTTATTCTTCGATTCACAACTATTTCACCAAAAATATATTCTGTTAGGTAATGAGTTAAATAACACTTATACTGCCAATGCTAAAGATGGCAAAAAAGAAACAAAATTTGTTTCTTTAACTAAACAATCTTTAATTGCTTTAATGGAATATATGTATGCCAATACTCCTTATTCATATAACGTTTTAAATAAAGTGTGAGATAACACTTTATACCGTGATATTAATAAACTTGAAAATAAAATAGAGTTTAAATTTGAAAATTCACCAGCAAATCCGCAAATTAACAACATTTCAATCATTCCAAATGAGGTGTATGAAATGTTTAAAAGTAATGAATTTAGATTAAGTCCCAATTTAGAAACATTTAAATTAGCTTATCGTAAAATTATAGATACCTATCAAGTTTTAATTAATAATATTAGTGAGCAAGAACAAGTTATCCAAAAAGCATTAGCCCCAATTTATTATGTGTTACAAAATCCAACCCCTGAACGTTATATTAATGAAAATTATGCCAGTGATGTCTCGGGTAAATATGCTTTAATTAAACCCGACGCATTTAAGTTTTTAGGTCAAAGTAGCCAACGAATTATTGAATTTGCTAGCGATCCAGATGCGTATTATGCAAAATTGAATGCTCAAAATTATATTAATGAAGCTTTTAATAAAGCAGACACCAAATTCAAACAAACTTTTGATTTAGCTATTCAAGCGTGAAAACAAGGGATTGGTAAATATGGTTTTGCACAATTGATTGCTTTTTCGCTATATTTAAATAATCCAACTAATATTCAAATTTTAGCTTTTAATAAAGCTAACACTAAAACTTATTTAATTGAATACACTTTTGGTCAAAACAAATACTTATTTGACCCAATCGCGGATTATCAAAATCAAGATAAAACCAGTTTAACAATTTATTCAAACAAACAACAATTGCAACAACAAGGTTATACTTTAAGCGAAGACACGCTTTCAGCACTTAATGTTGAATCTGTTTGAAAATAATAATTTAACTCTTTTTAAAAGAGTTATTTTTATTTGTTTATTTAGTTTTTCGATATCATTAACTAAAATATATTCCCAATACAACTACATTTCAATATAATTCTAATTGCAAAAACAGCACAGTATTGATAAGGAGAATTGCGAACAAAAAGTTAATATTAAATGTATAAATTAAACATCAAAATTAATAAAATTATTGACATAATATACATTTTAGTGAATTATCAAGCATAATAAATAATTGATTTTTTTTGCGATATTAGTCAAAAAAATTTTTGTTTGCTTGGTTTAAATTAAATTTTTTAAAAATTTTAGATTCTTTATTGAGTTAAGATATTACCCGAGTTTCCAAGTTAGGGGTCATTTTTTAGCGTTTTTCGCCATCTTTATACTAAAGTATAAAAAAATTTTTTTAAATTACAAAATTACATTGTAATTATGATATAATTTAACTATGGAGAAATGGGTTATAACACAATCAAAAAGAAAAGATAAAACATATGTCTCGGTCGCAATACCGGCTGGATTTGGAAAAGGTTATAAAAAATCAATTGGAATAGGTAATTTAGAAACATTAAAAACTTTAAATCTAGACCCTATAAACGCCCTTAAGGTTGCGTGTGCTGATTGAAATACTGAATGAAATAAAGAAAAGATATTATCAAAAGTAAAGGAGGTTTTAGCTCAATCTAAAAAAGAAATCCGAAAACAAAATTTTGGTATAAAAGCATTATATGAATTATGTGATAAAATCAACCCTTTCAAATTGTGTGAAAAAAGCAAATCAAAAAATCTTTTAGATATTGCTAAATATATAATCACTTCACGGATCATCAACCAAGATAGTTTGATCAAAATGTATCAACAAAAACATCTTTATGATTTCAATAATGACTTCAAAAAATCTACTTTTTATAATAGTTTAGATTATGTAACCAATAATAAAAATGAAATTTTAAAACAATTAAATAACTCATTAACTTCAAATGCTAGCCGTGATATTGAAGTGTTGTGATATGACTCAACAACAGTATATTTTGAAAGTTTTGCGAGAAAAGGATTGAGATATCCTGGTTATTCAAAAGACGGAAAATTTAAAGAAGATCAAATAGTAATTGGAATGATTACTGATTGTAATGGAATTCCATTTCATTTCAAAATATTCAAAGGAAATACTGCTGATATGAACACTTTTATACCTTTTATATTGGAAATACGGGATATTTATAATATAAAAAATGTAACAATTGTCGCAGATAGAGGAATGAGCACAAACCGCAACATACGCTTTTTAGAATCTTTAAACATAGATTACATACTCTCTTATCGTTTGAAATCTAGTACAAAACAAAGAAAAGAATACACAATTAACCAAAACGATTATATTCGTGTAAACAAAGATTTTAAATATAAAGAAATAGAATTTATGTCGCTGTGAAAAAACAAACGGTTCAACGGTCATAAAAGAAGACAAATAATGACCCATAGTAAAAAACGAGCAGCAAAAGATTTTAATGATCGTATGCAACTAATTGAAATTTTCAATAAAAAACAAAAAAATGGTAGAGTAATTGAAACAGATTTAATAGCTGCCAAAAAGCATAAATTTTTTAAAAAAATTGGAGCAACTTCTTATTATCAATTAGATTTAGAAAAAATTAGTGAAGATGAACAATTTGGTGGTTATTATGTGTATGAAACTTCAAGAATAGATCTTAAGCCATTAGATATTGTTGATTTATATCAAAAACAATGACAAATTGAAAATAATTTTAGAAATTTAAAAAATTGTTTAAAAATTAGACCTATGTATGTTTGGAGTGAAAATCATATTGAAGGTTATATTACTTTATGCTTTATTTCATTGGTTTTATTACAGTATGGTTTAAATATTTTGAATAAATATGTTAAAAAACAAACAAAAATAGACAAAAATTATTCAATTTCCAATTATGTAGACGCTATCAAAAATGCCGAAAAAATTCAAATTTTAATTGATAACAAAATTATTAACGAATACAACATTGAAAATACTGATAATGAAAAGGAAACAATGTTATATGAATTAATTGAACAATCAATCAAAAATTACAATGTAATTAAATTATAAAAAATTCCGAAAGTACCTTAAAATGAGGTATTTACGGAATTTTTTAATTTGCAACTTGGAAACTCGGGATCTCATTGATATTTATCTTTATCAAAATATTTTTTTGCTTGTAGTGTATTGTTATATAAAAATATTTTGAAATCTTTATGTTTATTGGCCGGAGCTTGTTTAATTCTTAAATCAGGATATTTATTATTTTTATCAATATTTTTATTGATTCAAATTTGAAAACAACAATTAACATCAACTGGTTTATTATTGAGCGAAAATGAATTTTTTGGCAAATCTTCACTACTATAAATTAATTTTAATTCTGGATTAATTTGTTTTTGTACATTTCATCTTCTAAATTGAATAGGTAAAACAAAACAAATAATATCTGAATTTTTTGAGGAATGATTTATAAATTCAATTGCCAATTTTGCCCGCTTGCCAAATGGTGGGTTTCCTATTGTTATGTTATTTGTTGAATATTTAATATCTGATGTTAAAAAATTTTGTTCCTTAACTAATGAGTGGTTTTTTTCAATATCAAACGCAATAATTTTATTTTGATATCTTTTTTGAATAGATTCAATAAACTTTCCATCACCCGCAGACGGTTCAATAAAAACAGTTTTAGAATTAATAAAATCAAAAATTTTAATAATATCTAAAAATTGTTCAACTATTTTAGGTGAAGTATAAAATTGATCTAATTTAGATTTAATAGACATTAAATTTCACTCCTTACATTAGATATAAATTTTTTATCAAAAAAATATGAATTAAACATTGAATTCAATAGGTTTAGTAGCAAAAATAAAATTAATATTTTTGCCTTGTTGGCTCCATTTTCGTTCATAACCTGTCATTATATTTTCTTTAGCATAAGCAGTGTTGTGAAGATTTGTGCCGTGCTCAATTATATTCCAGTGATTTTGTAAAAAAGATTCTAAAGAAAACTGATATAAACTATCATTATCAGATTTAAATTTTAAAACTGATTTTTCATTCATGATCTGGAGATATAAATTCAAAAAATATTGATGAGTCAAACGACGTCGAAAATGTCTAGCTTTGGGTCAAGGGTCACTAAATGTTAATCAAATAGTATGTGCGTAGCCTTGGAAAATATCAGTAAGTGAATTAGCATCAGCAATAATTATTTTAAAATTATCTAATTTATAATGTTGGGCCAATTTTAAAGATTTAGCAGCGACTGTAGGATATTTTTCTAAACCAAAGTATTTTTTATCTGGATTTAACCTAGCTAATTCAACCAACATTTCTCCTTTGCCCATACCAATTTCAATAACGCATTTATCATCTATATAAATTGGAAATTGTTCATCGTGAATTAAAAATTCAGATTCATTTAATTTTGCGATTGCGTTTTTATCGTGTCTTAATCTCATAAATTTATTTTAATAAAAAAACATAAATATTAAATTTTTAATGCCAAATTTATTTGTTAAATTAATTTTAATTTGTGTGAAATTTTTGATCAAAAAATGAAAAATAAAAGTTTATAAAACAAAATATTTTTTTGTTATACAATAATATAATTATTCTATACATAAATACAAATATTTCAAAAATAATTAAACTTCACAATAGGAGAAAAATGAAAAAAACAAAATTAATTATTGGCTTATCTTCAGCAAGTTTGATATTACCTTTGAGTGTTGTATCATGCCAACAAAATAAACAATCCGATCAAAATAAAACTCCCGAAAAACCTAAAACCAATACAAGTAGTTCAAAAACTAAAACACGCACAAATTTAGATAAAATAGCTAGCAAACAATTTGATGAACTTTTTAGTGTGGAATTTAAAGATATTAGTGGTAGAACTGTTACTAAAGACGAAATTAGTGTTGATGGTGTACAAAGAAATTCTCTACAAAATGTGAATTTAAAAGTTAAACCCAACTTTAGCAATCAAGTTAATGCTAAATTAATAAATATTGGTGGTAATTGAGATAAACAACGAACAGGAAAAGCTCATTTTTCTATTCAATTTATTGACAAAAATGATGAAAAAAATACTAAAATTCACACCTATATAATTTCTGGTTTTAAATCAAATCAATTCAACGCTAACGATGATGGTACTATTATTGCCGATCCAAGATTGAGTATAGTAGATGATTTTCAAGAATATGAAAACGCAAACCAAGAACAAAGATTTAAAATAGATAATAAAGATTATATTGAAGGTTTAAAACGTCAATACCAAGATACTGACATAACTAAATTACGTCCTGAACTTAATTACACCCAACAAGCCGCCGAAAAATTCAATACTCTTTCACAAGAGGCTAAATTAAATTCGTATGAGGATAGTGTTTATAAAGGTTATACTTTACCAACATTCAATGACAAGGGTGAAATAGATGCATTATCAATACATGGTAAAGATGCTCCAGCTTTATATTCAAAAATTGATTTTTTAGGTGATAGAGATCCAAATCAATCAATAGGTTTAGCTCGTTTATTGCCAAACGAAAAATACAAGCAAATCGCATTAGAAACAATGGCAATAAGTTTTACTTCTAAAGAAGATTTTGCAAGAGAAATTAAACAAGCTGAACAAATGATTGAAAAATTAAAAACTTGAAACCAAAGCACACCTGAATTTATGAGTTATATAAACAACTTAGTTGAAAAAGAAAATCTAGAAAAAACATATTTAAGCAATCTATTAGCAGGCGAATTAAGAACAGCTTATGAGCGTGATGTCGACGGTATTAAAAAACGTTATCAAGATGCACAAGATGAAATTGATAAAAAAATTGAAACAATCAAAGCATACACAACTAACGATGTAATTAAGCAATATGAACAAAAAATCCAAGAATATAAAAGTGATGCAGCTTCAGGTAAAAAATTCAATGGATCTACAGGAACAATGTGAATAATGGATTATGAAATTCCCCAAGATGGTAAATACCCAACTAAATGATATTTTGGCACAAATTCACACGTTGCAAAATTAATGTCTTCAAAAAATTTTAGCGGCTTTAGTATAAATGTTTTAGATGACAGTATTAATGTCAATACTAAATTAAGACTAAATGGTTTGGATACACATTTTAATGAGTTTGTTTTTGGTGGTCCTCAAGTACAAAACATATTGACAAAAATTTTTGATGCAACTGATTATTTAAGCACAAGTCCTAAAGACTATTTAACTCAACAACAACAAAACGAATACGAAGGTGTTGAAGAAATGATTGATTTTGCAGTTCTAGAGTTAGACTTAAGTAAATTCAATTTTAATGAAGGTTATGACTTATCAGTTATTTCAAATAAAATTGCCAAGGACAATACTTTTGGTGGCAGTGTCGAAAATTTAGCTAGAGCTCTAACTAACAATTATTTTGATAGAAAACCAGAAGACAAAGTTAAATTCTTATCAACATCATATTTAAAAGACTATGACAAAATAGATTACCAATTAAGAGTAAAAGAAGGTGAAACACCTAAACAAACAGATGAATTATTTGCTTTAGGTTATCCTTCTTCTAGAGATGATTTCTTTTTAAGAAGATATGAGGATGAAGACCAATTTTTACAAAAAAACTATTATCAAAGTTTATGAGTTAATTCTGATTATAGATTTTACTATGCTGAAAATAATAATGAAGACGGCCCAGCAAATTTCTTAAAATCAAGATTAGATAAAGGAAATTATTTATCATATCAAATTGGATATCGTTCTTTTATTGATAAGCCAGGTATAAACGATGCCTTTATCGTTAGCCCACTACGTGGAAATAAAATTTATGAAACTTACGACGAAGATAAAACAACAATCAGAAAATATTTCAACACAGGTCTTCAATATATGTTAAGACATTTTGCCCCGATAGGCGGCTCATCTGGCTCAAGTGTCAGAAATCAAAAAAATGAATTAGTCGCAGTTCATAGTTCAATTATTCCAAGTGCGCGAACCGATTTTGCAGCTGCATTTAGATCTGAGGGATATGATTATAAAGGAGCATACGGTAAATATAATCTTGAACAATATGACCTAATTTATGGTGGTGGTAAAAACCAGAAAAAATCATATTTAGATTCATTAATAAAAAAATATAATGAAAACGGAATTAAAACATATTTATTCCAAAATGGTGCTTCAAAAAACAACATTCCTGACGAATTCAAATTTAAAAATAATGAACAATAAGACAAAATAAGATAAAATTTTAAAAGCAAATCTTATTTTAAACATGGACAAAAAATATTAACATTTTTAATTAGCGAACGCCATAGCAATTTGTTGTGGCGTTTTTCATCCTAAATTTGATTGTATTCTTTCGTTGTTATATCAAAAAATATATTCCTTAATTTTATCATTTAATTCATCAAAAGTAATTTTTGTGTAATCTAAATCATTTAATAATTCAGTTTTAATCACACCAAATCAATATTCAATTTCTCTATTATCTAAAGAATTGCCAACTCTAGACATTGAAACTGTCCCGCCGAATTTTATAATTTTATTAATGTATTCTTGATTTGTATATTGAAAACCATGATCCGAATGAACGATAAATTTATCAAAATTTTCGTTTTGAATATCGTTAATATTATCTAAAACAAAATCTAGATTATTATTTTTGCTTAATCTAAAACCTACAATTTTTTTACTTTTGTGATTGATGATAGCAGATAAATATACGTGATTTTCACGTACATCTTTTGGAGCATTTATGTATGAAACATCTGTAGCGAAAATATTTCTATTTTGGCTATCGTTGTAATCTCTTTGAACGGTATTTAAGATTTGACATTTTGTGTTTTTAATTTCTTTTCTTTTTCTTTTTTGTCTTAGCTTGCATTTAAGATTTAATTGATTTAAATATCTGCCTAAAGTTCTGTCATTTATGTGTATATTATATTGATTAAATATATAAATACTTAGCTTTTTTCTGCCAAATCTGCCTTTATTTGCTTCAAATGCTTCAACTATAATTTTTGAATGAGGAATTGTTTTTTCTATATTTTGTTTAACTTTCGCATTAGAAATGGTTTGTCTACAAAGACTAAAAAACAATGCTAGTTTAATAAATTGGATTTTTAAATTTTTAGCTTCTTCTTTTTTCTCTTTTTTGGGTTTTTGGTTTGTTATTTCATAATATCTTTTTGCGATTTCAATTAGATCATTTCTGTCAAAAATATCTCAATCAAAATTTGGTTCTTTTCTAGGTCTTCCGCTACCTGGTTTTCTGTCTTTGCCTTTTTTAGTTAATAATTTTTCTTTCACGCCTAAATTATAATATTTTATTATTTTAGCAATTCTTACTGCAAGATATTTTTTCTTAACTAATTTTGTTTTTGGAGAGATATTTCAAAGTGTTTTTATAGCTTGTGATTTTCCATGTTTTTGGTAAACCTCAAAGATTAAATCGAATTCCTCCATTTTTAAATGTCTTGACATATTTAGTCCTTTCAATTTTTGTTTTTTTGATTTTTGGTGGGGTATACCCCACCCTCTATGGGTTGTGTACAAAAAATTAACACTTTACAATGTTAATTTTTGTTGTCCACCTTTATTTTGTCTTTTATTATTTTCAATAATTTGCTATATGAATTAATAATATGTAAAAATATATAATTTTTTTAGCAGACTAACAATAAGAGTGCTAAAATATTTATATTAAAGGAGGTTATATGAACCCAAACGATTTTAATTTAGATGACATTTTTGGTAATTTAAACCCCAAAAAAAACAATAAAAAAGAAGATGTTCTTAAAATATACGGGCGTAATTTAACAGATCTGGCCGTTAAAAATGAATTAGACCCTGTTTTAAACCGCGATGATGAAATTCGACGTATTATAAGAATTTTGAGCCGTAAAACTAAAAATAACCCGCTGTTAGTAGGTGAACCCGGTGTTGGTAAAACAGCAATTGTTGAAGGTTTAGCCCGCAAAATTGTTGAAGGACAAGTTCCTGAAAATTTAAAAGGTAAAGATTTAATTGAATTAGATTTAACCTCCATTATTGCAAATGCTTCATACCAAGGTCAATTTGAAGGTAGATTAAAAGAAATTCTAAAAAAAATTGAAGAAAGCGATGGCGAAATTATTTTATTTATTGACGAAATTCATATGTTGATAGGAACTGGCCGAAATGATAAAGGTTCAATGGACGCTGCTAATATTTTAAAACCGATGATGGCGAGAGGTAAATTACATCTAATTGGAGCCACTACATATGACGAATATCGTAAATACATTGAAAAAGATGCTGCTTTAGAACGAAGATTGCAAAAAGTTGATATTAACGAACCTAGTGTAGAAGATACAATTGCAATTTTGCGTGGAATTAAGCAACGTTTTGAAAATTTTCACAATGTTAAAATTCAAGATGATGCAATAGTTGCTTCTGCTCGTCTTTCTTCTAGATATATTTCAGATCGTTACTTACCAGATAAAGCTATCGATTTAATTGATGAAGCAGCTGCTACAATTAAAACCGAAATTAATTTTAAACCCGAAAAATTAGAAGTATCACAACAAAAACTTGCAATGCTTGAAATGGAAAAAATTTCACTTGCCAATGACAAAATAAATAAAGAAAAAAATAAAAATCGCTTAAATGAGTTAGATACTTTAATTAAGCAAACAAAATTAACTATCGATAGTTATCAAAAACAATGAGATTTTGAAAAACAACGTTTAGAAACACTTTCAACAGCCAAATCTAAATTAGAAAATTTAAAACACCAACTAACAATTTATCAAAAAAATGCTGAATTTGAAAAAGCTTCAAAAGTTTTATATGTTGAAATTCCCGAATTGGAAAAACAAATTATTGAGTATCAAAAACAAATTAACGATTCATCTGCATCGCTAATTCAAGATACAGTTACTAGTGAAGAAATTGCTTCCATCGTATCAAAATGAACTAAAATTCCAGTTACAAAATTACTAGAAAATGATAAAACGAAATTATTAAATTTAGAAAATGAATTGCAAAAAAAGGTTAAAGGTCAAAATCAAGCAATAAAATTAGT
Organism: Mycoplasmopsis phocirhinis; assembly: GCF_004216495.1. Taxonomy (NCBI): domain Bacteria; kingdom Bacillati; phylum Mycoplasmatota; order Mycoplasmoidales; family Metamycoplasmataceae; genus Mycoplasmopsis; species Mycoplasmopsis phocirhinis. The sequence continues at coordinate 480,793 of NZ_CP034841.1, forward strand.
TAGCCAGGCAGTTTTAAGAGCTAAAGCAAACATTAATGACCCCAATCGACCTCTAGCAAGTTTTATGTTTACAGGTCCTACCGGTGTAGGGAAAACAGAATTAGCTAAAGCACTTGCTTTTTCACTTTTTGATTCTGAAAAACAAATGATTAGAATAGATATGTCTGAATATATGGAAAAACATTCAGTTTCAAAAATTATCGGTGCTCCTCCTGGTTATGTTGGCTTTGATAGTGGGGAACCTTTAACCGAAAAAATAAGAAAAAACCCATACACAATATTATTATTTGATGAAATTGAAAAAGCGCACAAAGAAGTCTTAAATATTCTTTTACAAATACTCGACAATGGAGCGATCACTGATTCTAAAGGTCGAGTAGTAAATACAAAAAATTTAATTGTGATCATGACCTCGAATTTAGCAGCAAACATTCAAGATTTAGACCAACAAATTCAAAATGAAGACTTAAAAATTGAATTATTAAAATTTTTATCACCTGAATTTTTAAATCGCATCGATGAAGTGATTAAATTTAATTCTTTAAGTGAACAAAATGTCATTGAGATCGTAAAATTAGAATTGCAAAAATTAAATGCGAGAGTATACGAAGCAAAAGAAATTAATCTACTTTTTACTCCAAAATGTATTGAATTTATTGCTAAATCTGCTTATGATTCACATTTTGGGGCACGTCCTATTAAAAGATTTATCCAAAATAAAATCGAAAGTGTTTTAGCATATAAATTAATTGAAAATGAACTTCAATCAGGTTCAAATTTAAATGTTGATGTCTTCGCTGGCAACATAATTATAAAATAGTGATCATCAAGGGATGATCATTTTTAAATCAAAGACAAATATTAAATTAATATATTTGGTATCATATAAATTATGGAGAAAATATGAATGTAAAGCAGTGAAAAACATATCAACTTTTACTCGAATTTACACAAATATGCGAGAAGAATAATTTAAAATATTCATTATTTTTCGGTTCAATGCTTGGGGCAATAAGACATAAAGGTTTTATTCCATGAGATGATGATTTGGATATAGTAGTGCCAATTCAAACTTTTGATTTTTTTATTAAAAACCATAATAAACAATTTTTACACAATGATAATAGTAATAATTTTTTACTATTTGCTAAATACACAAACGATAGCGAAAATGATCCAGACGCAACATTTATTGATGTTTTTGTTGTAGTTAAAACTGATAATCATAAACTAAAAAAATATTCCTCTATAACCAATAAAGTCCGTTATTTACACAATTACACACATCGTAATCTTTTTAAAAGACAATGAGGAATGAAATTAGTTAAATTCTTTTTCGCTTGAACTTGGTTATTTAAAAAAATAACTTTCAAACAAATGTACTCATTGCTTAATAACCCACACGGTGATCTTTATCATGTTTTATCTTGACCGTTTAAAAGTCAAATAAAAACAGGAACATACCAAAATATCAATTTTGACAATTTAATAGAAGTAGATTTTGAAAACACTAAAGTTAAAGTGTTTGCCAATTATGAAGATATTTTAATTTCAACTTATGGCAAAAAATGAGCAACACCAATTAAAAAACTAATTTCAAAACATCTGGGTATGTATGATATGGATGTTTTTACATTTAGACAAAGGAAAAATCAAAATGAAAAATAAAACACTTTGAAAAACTAAGGCCGATATTATCGGTTTAAACACAAGACCTCTACGAGTGGTAATGATAGGAGATTCGTTTTTACCACATGTGGATGGAGTTATAAGAGTAATGCAAAATTATATTGAACAATTCCAACAAAAAAACATTGAGTTTTTAATTTTGGCACCAGCATACACTAATTATGATTTAGACGAGGACAATAAACTAACTTATAAACCTATGCGTATTAAACCTAGTTTAATTAAATGAGGCGGCTATGAAGTTATACGTACTCCATTACATATAAATGAATTGAAACAAATTGACCAATTCAATCCTGATATAGTTCATGTTCATTCCCCATTTTTTGCTGGTTCGATTGCTAATCAATTGAAAAAAAGATACAATATTCCTGTGGTTTTTACTATGCACACAAATTTTAAAGACGCAATTGCTAAGTCATCAAATAGCGCTATGATTGGAAAAATTGGTGAATTAGTCGTTCAACAATTTGCGAAGTCTGTTGATTGTGTAATCCACGTTTCAAAAACATCTATGTTAAGTAGTGGCTTTAATTTATTAAATTCAAGGCATGAAATAATTAATAACGGAACTAAATTTAATTTTGATACTAATAGTGAATCTTTAGCACAACAAGCAATAAATAAATTTAAAATAAACAAAAATAAAAATAATCTTTTATTTGTTTCACGTTTTGTATGAGAAAAAAACATTAAATTATTACTTGATAGTTTCAAACAAATTTTAGCAAAAGATAATAATTTTTCATTAACTATGGTTGGTGGCAATTGAAAAGAGGATGAAGTAAAAAAATACGCCCACGAATTAGGAATATATGATCATATTATATGGACAGGGCTTGTATATGATTTTAACGACTTAAAAGGTCTATATTTATCACATGATTTATTTGTTTTTCCTTCTGTATTTGACACTTTTGGTTTAGTTGTGCATGAAGCAGCATCACAAAAATTAGCTTCATTAGTAATTTCAAATTCAGCTGCTAGTGAAAATATAATTGATGGAGTTAATGGCTATACTTCAACCGAAAATTCTACTGAATTTAGCAATAAAATTATTGAAATTTTCAAAAATAAAACACAATTAAAATTAGTTGGTCAAAACGCAACAAAATTACCTTACAGTTGATCACAATCAGTAGATAAAACTATTGAACTATACATTGATGTAATTAAAAATTACTATACAAAAAATAGGGAAAAAAGACTTCAAAAAATGGCTATTAAAATTCGTAATAAATTTAGTGGTGCTTTTAAAAAAATAAACAAGTAGTTTAAAATCTACTTGTTTATTTTGTTATTAAATTTAAAAATCCTTAATTTGCTTTCAACTTAAAGGTCAATTTTTTGGACTATGTTTTGTTTTTTTTATCACAACTACAAAAGAATATTCGTTTAAAGAATTTACATACTTTAAAACACTCACATTTTCTTTTTCGTTAGGAAATTTAATTAAAAATTCATTTAATTCTTCGTCGTATTTTTTGCCTTTTGGTAAAAATAAATATCCGTTCAATTTCAGTAAATGATGGCTTAACATAAACATATTTTTGATACTAGAAACCGCCCGAGCTGTAACTAAATCAAAGTTTTGTGAATATTGTTTAGTATTTTCTGCTCTTTCATTAACAATGTTAAAATTTGCTATTTGAAGACTATTTTTTACATTATTTAAAAATTCACAACGACTTTGCATTCCCTCAATAATAGTTAAAAAATAGTCATTATTTTTTAATAAATGAGGTAGTGAAGGAAAACCAGCACCAGCTCCAATGTCGGCAATTTTTTTTGATTTAAAATCAAAATTAATTTGACTTGCCAATTCCATTACGGCAATTGAATCTAAAACACCTTGCTTTTTTAATTCATCAATATCTTTAAAACCGGTGATATTTTTATACTGATTAAAGTTATGAACTAAATGTATATATTTTTCAATTTTGCTATTCATTATTTTAAAATTTCTTCAGTTATTTGTTCATATAATTCAGTTACTGAATTACCTGTGATTGATGCTGAAATTACCCCAGCTAAAAAATCATCTAAACTAATTATATGCAATTTATCAAATTTGGCAGCTAATTCTGAATTATCAATCGAATCAGTAACAATTACTTTAGATACATTGGGGTTGTTTTGAAAAATTTCAAAACCACGAGTAAAAATTCCGTGGGTAGCGGCAACGACTATTTTTTTAGCACCGTGTGCCTTTAGTGTGTCTACAGCTTTAATAATAGTTCCACCTGTATCAATAATATCATCTATAATGACAACATTTTCGTTTTCAACTGAACCTATTAAGCCCATTACTTCTGTTTGATTAGTGCCTACTCTTCTTTTATCAATAATACTGATTTTAATTGAATCACTGATTAATTCAGCTAATCTTCTTGCTCTAATTGTCCCACCATGATCTGGCGAAACCACTGTAAAAGGTTCGTTTAAACTTTTAACAGCTTTAGCAATTGGATATGCTCCTCTTAAATCATCAATAGGTATATCAAAAAATCCTTGAATAGCAGGATTATGTAAATCTACAGCAATAATTTTTGTAGCTCCTGCTGTTTGAATTAATTCAGCAAATAATTTTGCTCCAATCGGTTGACGACCGCTTACTTTATGGTCTTGGCGAGCATAACCGTAATAAGTTAAAGCAACAGTTATTGAGTTAGCACTGGCTCTTTTTAATGAGTCAATAAATAACAATAAATCAACATAATTATCATTAACGGGTCTTGATGTAGAAGCAATAATATATACATCTTTGCTCCGAACAGTCTCGGCGCTAACCAACATTCTTTCACCATCGGCAAAAATAGTTTTTTCTACCGAAGAAACGTGCATATTTAATTTTTGAGCAATTTTTTGTGTAAGTAATTCTGTATTTGGCATCGCAAATAATAAAACATTTTCAAATTTCATAATTCACCTCTTTAAATATTTATAATAATATTATATTCTCAAAGTAAGTTGAATTATCATTTTTTTAATAGTTAACGAGTGTTTTTTTTGACCAAACTGCGTAATTTTTGTTCGAAAAAATAAAATTAAAAAAATAACTTGAAATATAAATTTTATATTATAATAGATATGCTATTTCAGCAATGTGGAGGGGTAGCGAAGCGGCCAAACGCGGGTGGCTGTAACCCACTTCCTCACGGTTCGGGGGTTCGAATCCCTCCCCCTCCACCATTTTGCCCCATAGCCAAGCGGTAAGGCATCGGTTTTTGGTACCGACACGCGTTAGTTCGAATCTAACTGGGGCAACCAGATATCACCTTCAAGGTGATTTTTTATTTTCATTATGTTATAATAATATCTATGAATACAACTAATAACTTTAAAGCACAAATAAATACAAACAATAAAATTATTGCCGGTTCGGTTTTGTCTTTTGCAATTGGTTTAATTGTGGCAATTCTTGGAGCAATTACTTTTACCACAACATTCAGTTATATTAGTCAAAACGCTTTATCATTGCCATTTTTAATTGTAGGTTCTATTATTGATTTTATTTTAGTGATGATAATACTATTTATTGGACCAAAGATGAAATCATATATTATTGCTCCACTTGCAACAATTTCAATGTTTTTAGTAGGTTATTTTACACTCGGATATATATTCCATTTCACCGATGTATCGCAAGATATTGTAAAACTTATCGCTATATTTTTTATACCTGCTGCCGCGATGCTTTTAATGGCAACACTAGCATACTTTAATGTGATAAAGTTAAATAAAATTTTACCTGTTAGCTTATTTGTACTAATAACACTTTTTATATTAATACTTGTTTCTTGATTTAGTTCGCAACAATTAATTTTTACATTAATTAGTGCTCTAGGTTTTTTACTAACAGTACTTTATATGGGTATTGACTGAATAATAATAATTAAATTTAACCGTAATTTCAAAAATCTTTCTCCAGAACAACAATCTAATTCAGAATTAGTTAAGTGAAGTATTTATTTCGGCTACAAATTAGCATGAGATTTTATCTATGCAGTAGTTTATATATATCAATTATTTAGAAATTAAAGTTGGCTAGCCAACTTTTTTTATTCAAAATTATTAACGCAATAAAAAAAATGGCGATCACGAGAGGATTCGAACCTCTGACAACAAGCTTAGAAGGCTTGTGCTCTATCCTGCTGAGCTACGCGACCACGTAAAAATATTCTAATATATTTTTATTAAAAAACAAAAAAATAATATATTTTTTTATCTTAATAACACGTCATTACTCATTTTATATCTATAAAATGAAAATTTTAGTAAAATAAATTTATTAATAATTATTTAATTCAGGAGATAAAATGAATAATAAATTTACAGAACAAGAACTCGTTCGAAGAAATAAATTAGAACAATATAAAAAAAATAACATCGTCGCGTATAAAAAGGCATACAATCTAGGAGATTTAAGTTACAGCCAAGACTTAACAAGCGAATTTACCAATTTCACTAAAGAAGAATTACATGATAAAAAAATCTTTAAATCTATTGCCGGCAGATTAATTGCAAAGAGAGGACCTTTTTTAGTAATCAAAGACTTTCAAGGTACTATTCAGTCTTATTTTAATAAAAAAGAAAACTCACAATATGCAGATTTAGTTGAAACTTTTGATATTGGAGATATTATTTGGGTTTATGGCGAAGTAATGAAAACTATGACCGGTGCTGTTGTAATTAAAACCAACAAAATTGATATTTTATCTAAATCACTAAAACCATTGCCTGAAAAATACCACGGTTTAGTAGATGCTGAAGAAAGATATAGAAAAAGATATGTTGATTTGATTGTAAACAATGAATCTAGACAAAAATTTTTAAATAGAATTAAAATAACACAATGAATTAAAGATTATTTCAATAAATTAGGTTATTTAGACGTTGAAACACCATTTCTGCATGATTATATTTCCGGAGCAGCAGCAAAACCTTTTGTTACACACCATAACTCGCTTAATCAAGAATTTGTGTTGCGAATCGCAACTGAAATTCCATTAAAAAAACTAGTTATAGGTGGTTTTGATCGTGTATATGAATTAGGTAGAATTTTCAGAAATGAAGGCTATGACACAACTCATAACCCTGAATTCACAACAATTGAATTTTATGAAGCTTATTCTAATGTTGAAACAATGATGGAGCGAACTGAAACCTTGTTCAAAGAATTATGTGCTAAATTAGGTAAAAATAAATTTATAAACAATGGTGTTGAAATTGATTTATCACAACCATTTAAAAGATTAAACATGGTTGATGCTGTAAATGAAAAAACCGGTAAAGATTTTAGAAATATTAGTCTAAAAGAGGCTATTGAAGTTGCAAATAAATTTAAAGTAAAATTATCTAAATTTTACACTGTTGGACACATAATAAATGCTCTTTATGAGGAATTAGTTGAAAAAGAGTTGATACAACCAACTTTTGTTTATGGACATCCAATTGAAGTATCACCACTTTCAGCAGTTAGTGATGACCCTAAATTTACTGAAAGAGCAGAATTATTCATTAACACTAAAGAATACGCAAATATGTATACTGAGCTTTCTGATCCTATTGACCAATTGCAAAGATTCAAAAAACAAATTGAGGAAAAAGCAGCCGGTAATGATGAGGCAAGTGATATAGATTGAGACTTTATTGAAGCATTGGAATACGCAATGCCACCAACCGGTGGTTGCGGAATTGGTATAGATCGTTTAGTAATGTTGCTTACTGAAACCAGTTCAATTCGTGATGTATTGTTATTTCCGACATTAAGAAGAATTAAAAAATAATTCCTAACTCATAGGAATTATTTTATTTTATCCCGAGTTTCCAAGTTAGGGTCATTTTTTAGCGTTTTTCGCCATCTTTATACTAAAGTATAAAAAAATTTTTTTAAATTACAAAATTACATTGTAATTATGATATAATTTAACTATGGAAAAATGGGTTATAACACAATCAAAAAGAAAAGATAAAACATATGTCTCGGTCGCAATACCGGCTGGATTTGGAAAAGGTTATAAAAAATCAATTGGAATAGGTAATTTAGAAACATTAAAAACTTTAAATCTAGACCCTATAAACGCCCTTAAGGTTGCGTGTGCTGATTGAAATACTGAATGAAATAAAGAAAAGATATTATCAAAAGTAAAGGAGGTTTTAGCTCAATCTAAAAAAGAAATCCGAAAACAAAATTTTGGTATAAAAGCATTATATGAATTATGTGATAAAATCAACCCTTTCAAATTGTGTGAAAAAAGCAAATCAAAAAATCTTTTAGATATTGCCAAATATATAATCACTTCACGGATCATCAACCAAGATAGTTTGATCAAAATGTATCAACAAAAACATCTTTATGATTTCAATAATGACTTCAAAAAATCTACTTTTTATAATAGTTTAGATTATGTAACCAATAATAAAAATGAAATTTTAAAACAATTAAATAACTCATTAACTTCAAATGCTAGCCGTGATATTGAAGTGTTGTGATATGACTCAACAACAGTATATTTTGAAAGTTTTGCGAGAAAAGGATTGAGATATCCTGGTTATTCAAAAGGCGGAAAATTTAAAGAAGATCAAATAGTAATTGGAATGATTACTGATTGTAATGGAATTCCATTTCATTTCAAAATATTCAAAGGAAATACTGCTGATATGAACACTTTTATACCTTTTATATTGGAAATACGGGATATTTATAATATAAAAAATGTAACAATTGTCGCAGATAGAGGAATGAGCACAAACCGCAACATACGCTTTTTAGAATCTTTAAACATAGATTACATACTCTCTTATCGTTTGAAATCTAGTACAAAACAAAGAAAAGAATACACAATTAACCAAAACGATTATATTCGTGTAAACAAAGATTTTAAATATAAAGAAATAGAATTTATGTCGCTGTGAAAAAACAAACGGTTCAACGGTCATAAAAGAAGACAAATAATGACCCATAGTAAAAAACGAGCAGCAAAAGATTTTAATGATCGTATGCAACTAATTGAAATTTTCAATAAAAAACAAAAAAATGGTAGAGTAATTGAAACAGATTTAATAGCTGCCAAAAAGCATAAATTTTTTAAAAAAATTGGAGCAACTTCTTATTATCAATTAGATTTAGAAAAAATTAGTGAAGATGAACAATTTGATGGTTATTATGTGTATGAAACTTCAAGAATAGATCTTAAGCCATTAGATATTGTTGATTTATATCAAAAACAATGACAAATTGAAAATAATTTTAGAAATTTAAAAAATTGTTTAAAAATTAGACCTATGTATGTTTGGAGTGAAAATCATATTGAAGGTTATATTACTTTATGCTTTATTTCATTGGTTTTATTACAGTATGGTTTAAATATTTTGAATAAATATGTTAAAAAACAAACAAAAATAGACAAAAATTATTCAATTTCCAATTATGTAGACGCTATCAAAAATGCCGAAAAAATTCAAATTTTAATTGATAACAAAATTATTAACGAATACAACATTGAAAATACTGATAATGAAAAGGAAACAATGTTATATGAATTAATTGAACAATCAATCAAAAATTACAATGTAATTAAATTATAAAAAATTCCGAAAGTACCTTAAAATGAGGTATTTACGGAATTTTTTAATTTGCAACTTGGAAACTCGGGAAAATATATTCCCAATACAACTACATTTCAATATAATTCTAATTGCAAAAACAGCACAGTATTGATAAGGAGAATTGCGAACAAAAAGTTAATATTAAATGTATAAATTAAACATCAAAATTAATAAAATTATTGACATAATATACATTTTAGTGAATTATCAAGCATAATAAATAATTGATTTTTTTTGCGATATTAGTCAAAAAAATTTTTGTTTGCTTGGTTTAAATTAAATTTTTTAAAAATTTTAGATTCTTTATTGAGTTAAGATATTACCCGAGTTTCCAAGTTAGGGGTCATTTTTTAGCGTTTTTCGCCATCTTTATACTAAAGTATAAAAAAATTTTTTTAAATTACAAAATTACATTGTAATTATGATATAATTTAACTATGGAGAAATGGGTTATAACACAATCAAAAAGAAAAGATAAAACATATGTCTCGGTCGCAATACCGGCTGGATTTGGAAAAGGTTATAAAAAATCAATTGGAATAGGTAATTTAGAAACATTAAAAACTTTAAATCTAGACCCTATAAACGCCCTTAAGGTTGCGTGTGCTGATTGAAATACTGAATGAAATAAAGAAAAGATATTATCAAAAGTAAAGGAGGTTTTAGCTCAATCTAAAAAAGAAATCCGAAAACAAAATTTTGGTATAAAAGCATTATATGAATTATGTGATAAAATCAACCCTTTCAAATTGTGTGAAAAAAGCAAATCAAAAAATCTTTTAGATATTGCTAAATATATAATCACTTCACGGATCATCAACCAAGATAGTTTGATCAAAATGTATCAACAAAAACATCTTTATGATTTCAATAATGACTTCAAAAAATCTACTTTTTATAATAGTTTAGATTATGTAACCAATAATAAAAATGAAATTTTAAAACAATTAAATAACTCATTAACTTCAAATGCTAGCCGTGATATTGAAGTGTTGTGATATGACTCAACAACAGTATATTTTGAAAGTTTTGCGAGAAAAGGATTGAGATATCCTGGTTATTCAAAAGACGGAAAATTTAAAGAAGATCAAATAGTAATTGGAATGATTACTGATTGTAATGGAATTCCATTTCATTTCAAAATATTCAAAGGAAATACTGCTGATATGAACACTTTTATACCTTTTATATTGGAAATACGGGATATTTATAATATAAAAAATGTAACAATTGTCGCGGATAGAGGAATGAGCACAAACCGCAACATACGCTTTTTAGAATCTTTAAACATAGATTACATACTCTCTTATCGTTTGAAATCTAGTACAAAACAAAGAAAAGAATACACAATTAACCAAAACGATTATATTCGTGTAAACAAAGATTTTAAATATAAAGAAATAGAATTCATGTCGCTGTGAAAAAACAAACGGTTCAACGGTCATAAAAGAAGACAAATAATGACCCATAGTAAAAAAAGAGCAGCAAAAGATTTTAATGATCGTATGCAACTAATTGAAATTTTCAATAAAAAACAAAAAAATGGTAGAGTAATTGAAACAGATTTAATAGCTGCCAAAAAGCATAAATTTTTTAAAAAAATTGGAGCAACTTCTTATTATCAATTAGATTTAGAAAAAATTAGTGAAGATGAACAATTTGATGGTTATTATGTGTATGAAACTTCAAGAATAGATCTTAAGCCATTAGATATTGTTGATTTATATCAAAAACAATGACAAATTGAAAATAACTTTAGAAACTTAAAAAATTGTTTAAAAATTAGACCTATGTATGTTTGGAGTGAAAATCATATTGAAGGTTATATTACTTTATGCTTTATTTCATTGGTTTTATTACAGTATGGTTTAAATATTTTGAATAAATATGTTAAAAAACAAACAAAAATTGACAAAAATTATTCAATTTCCAATTATGTAGACGCTATCAAAAATGCCGAAAAAATTCAAATTTTAATTGATAACAAAATTATTAACGAATACAACATTGAAAATACTGATAATAAAAAGGAAACAATGTTATATGAATTAATTGAACAATCAATCAAAAATTACAATGTAATTAAATTATAAAAAATTCCGAAAGTACCTTAAAATGAGGTATTTACGGAATTTTTTAATTTGCAACTTGGAAACTCGGGATAAAAGAATAATAAATAATACAAAAAGCGCAAATGCGCTTTTTTGTTATTCGTTATATAAACCAATTTTATCAGGATGTAAAGGATTTTGATTAATATCTATTTTTTTGATTATCCCTTTATCAATATGAATTACACGATGACACATTGCCGACATAGCAGGGTTATGACTGACCATTACAACCGTAGTATTTAAATTTCTATTGATGTTATATAAAGAATTTAAAACAATTCGTGTTGTTTGTTCATCCAAAGCTCCAGTTGGTTCATCAGCAAAAATTATAGGTGCATTTTTAGCTAAAGCACGCATAATTGATACACGTTGTTGTTGGCCACCTGACATTTGTGAAGGAAATTTATTAATTTGTTCAGTCATATCGTAGGTTTTAAGTAGTTCAGTTAAATTTAGGCGTCTTGATTTATCTTTTTGCAATCAAACTCCTGTCATTATATTGTCAAAAGTATTGAGATTTTCTAATAAATTATAGTTTTGGAAAATGAAACTAACTGAATCTCTGCGAAATTTGGTAAGAGTTCGATCTGAATAGTATGGAAGATTTATATTATTAACAATAATATGACCTAATGTTGGTCTATCTAAACCCGAAATAAGATTTAACAAAGTTGATTTTCCACCACCACTAACACCCAAAATTAAAACTATTTCACCGCGTTTAATTTCTAAATTTATATGTTTTAAAACTTTTGTAACAACGTTTGCCGTTAAATAATATTTACTCACATCTTTAACTTCAATAATATTATCGCCTGTATTTATTAATTTTTCGCCTCCATCTTTTTTTCGTTTATATTTAGCTATTTTTTTGAGAAAACGTGCTACTTTTGAAGACACACTAAAACTATTAACATCGCTTAATGAATTGACGAATTCAAAAATATTTTTTGTTGTTATTTTATTTTTGGTGTCTAGTTCACTTGTTTGAGCTCTTAAATCTAAATATTGGGTTTCTTCAGGACTGAGTTTAGGTTTTTTTTTGAATCAATTTTTATTAGGCTTGTTCATTATTTTCCTTTCAATAAATCAACTGGCTTCATTTTATTGACTGTAATTCATGTGATAAATGAAGTGATTATGAATATAGCAAAAATTATTATTGTTGTGATTAAAACATGGACTCAAGTTAATGAAAGAGATAATGCAATATTTGTAAAATTCAATAAAAATAAATTAAATATATGAATTAATAACAACACAGCTGGAATAGCAACCAAAATTGCTAACAAAATAAATGGTATATAAACGCCAAAATACATTTTTGTTTTTTCTTTTTGATTATAACCAAGAATAGATCAAATTGCTATATTTTTTTGATTTTCACCAATCATTATTGTTGACATAATGACTAAAATAATTAATGATATTACAAAACTTAAAGCAATAATCACTATTGAAACTGTTTGAATTGTTGAACTAATTTGACTGATAAAGCCTGCTTCTATATCTTTTGAATCAATAGATGTAGAAAGAGCAACATAAATTTTATTATTGTAAATGTCTGCAAATTTGGTTAATGCTTCTTTGGGTTGATTGCGAATATTTTCAAAACTAACTTGGTCAAAACTAGATTTGGTTGGGTCTAAAAATTTCATTATTTGGTTAGCATTCAGTGTTTTAGAAAGTAATCCGTTTTGCGGATTAAAAATTTGGTCAAACATTGATTTTAAAGTTTCTGTTGAAGCGGTTGATATGTCAAAAGAATCTAAACCAGATCAATAACCACTCATTGAGTATAATCCTGTAGAATTTGTTACTTGTAATGGTTCAGCATTATTGGTTAATATACCATTAAACTTCACAAAATTATCTGGTAATTTAAACAAATCAAACCCAATCAATTTATTTGCTGCGTCGTATGTGGTTATGTACTCGCTGTTGATGTATGTTGCGTTTATACCGACTACTTCAAATTCGGCAGTGTATTTTTGTGTTTGTTCGTTAATTTGAGCAATTATTTTATCGTGAAATCTGTTAATATGATTATCAATATTTAATTCAATTCGATCACCAACATTTAAAGATCTTTTACGGGCTACAATTTCATTGATAACTAAAGGATAAACGTTTTGTTTATCAAAACTATATAACTCACGATATAAATTTTCGCCGTTTTTATCAACTAAATTAATAAATTGAGAATTATTTTTATACCCATAAATTTTAATTTCGCTACCAGCTAAATTAGATTGAATATAGGTATAAACTTCATCTTGATTGTTATTGAATTGCACACCACCAAAACTAATAAAGTAATCATTAATTGTTGGGCCATAAATTGTACCTATATCATTTAATCAAAAGTTGTATTTTGAATAATCAGGCTCTATTCCATCTGGTGCTTTTATAATCAAAGAGGGGTTTATTTTTTCTTGAGCAATTCTTTGTTCTAGTAATCTATAACCCTTAATTAAAAAGTTACGATATTCTAAACGTATATTAGTTTCGGTAGTAATTGGCTTTAATTGATATTCGTCACCATTTCAATAAGCATACACAAATTTACCTTGTTTTTCATAAGGCGAACGATAATATTTGAAAAAATTCACATTTTTTTGTTCTTTATTGCGCAATGATAAATTTTTAGATACAGGGTCTACAAACCAATGTAGTTCTGTTTCTTTATCTTGAGTTTTTTCTAATAGAGCACCAATTTTATCTCTAGATTTATCTATTTTAGCTTTTTGAGAATCCGGCATTGAATTATAAGCTACCAACCATGGATCTGCCGAAACACCAGCATCAACTTTAATAGCTGCTGAAAATTGAGTTAGGATGTGTGAATCAAAATCAGAATCTAATATATTGGCAATTCCATTTAATCCACCTTTATTAATAACTGACGAATAACCTGGTTTAAAGTAATCGAATATTTCTCTTTGCGATTCGATTGATTCTCCAATTGGAGTATAAATATTTTTACTTAAATCTAATGGAGAGTAAATTTTGTATGGGCCTCCCTCAAGTGTGGGGGTTTGCATATCTACTCTAAAAGTATAATGTCGATTTGAATATGTTTGTATGATTGTTTTATTGAAAGTGTTATGTGAAGCAATACCAAACATAGTTGTAAGTCCTGTTAACATTACACTTAAAGCAAAAGCGCTTAATTTTCAAAAATTATTTAAAGCTAACACAAGCGAAAATCTTGATTTAACATTTGATTTTGGTTTAAGTTTAAAGTAGTTAGTCAATAATTTGCTTTTTGGAGCTGTCACAATACCACTAATTAGTTCATTTGCTTTATATCTTAATGAAATAAGTGCAACTACAAATATCAATAAACTCATTCCAATAAAAGGAATAAATACAGTAAAAATCATTGAAACTCAATTAAAGCTAATTGTTTGTTTAGGTAATGTTCAATAACCAGAAAAAATTTCAAGTAACACTAGTTGTAATTTATTGCCGACTGTATAACCTAAAACTCCTCCAATAACAGATGTTAACAAAGCAAATACACTCAATGATAAAGCAATTTGTCAACGACTATAACCTTGTGCCACAAGAATACCTAATACTTTATACTTGTTGGCTATATATCGTTTGATAATAAATATAATTGAAACACTAACGACAAAAGACAATATGACCAATACAGTTAATGTTGTGATAGCAACAAGATCAATTATTGAATCTACAATGCTCACCCGCAATGATCTTTCAGGATTGATTGGGTCGACTTCATTGGCCAAAAATACACGTTGCAGTTTATTGGAATCGCTTATTGATGAATCTACTATTTCAGTGATTTGTTTTTTTAACTCATGATTGCTGATTTTTGTATTATTTTTTACCAGTAATGATTGTTTAATTACATTACCGCTGTAAGCTAATTTTACACGCGAAAAACCGTAATTATTAACATATACTAATGCTTGATTTTCGGTGTCTACTTGTAAATTATTTTCATCAATAACTGGATAAATATAATCAACTGTAGTTTCTTGACCCACAATGATGAATTTAACGCCATTAATATTTAAAATATATTTCGAGTCTAAATTATTAACAAAATCGTTTATTTTTAATGGGTCTGTTGGTATTTGACCGTTAAAAATTTCTTTATTATTTTTGATTAAATATGCAAAATTAGCTTTTGCTACGTAACTTGATGGTGAATTGAATACAATTTCATTAATTGCTTTAGGTTCAACAATATCTTGAATTAATTCTGGCAATATTTGAGCAATATTAACTCCAAAAACAGGCGGAATAATTTGAGATTTTGATTGTAGTTGAGCAATTACAGGACCATCAATCAATAAATTTTGCTCTTCATCAAGATTTAATGGAGTTAAGGATGTATCTTTATTAATAAAAATATTTTCTAAAAGATTATTTAATTGTTTAAATTCATCACTATCTTGATTTATTAGTTGTTCAAAGTCACCAAGTTTATTTAGAACTAAGTAAGCTAAATTACCGTTAATTAAATTATTGTCTTGTTTTTGTGATGCTAAAAAACTAAGTGAAACTTCTGGAAATATAATTCTTAAAACTGGATTAGCAACAGTGTTTGGAATACCAAAAATTTGAGTAGGTATAGTTGGTATAATTCTAGACATCATTGAAGCAGCTAAATGTCTTATTGAATAAAAACTTCGTTTTGATAGATAATTTTCAATAAATTTATTGATAATATAATGGTAAATACCATTTGGGTGAGTTGTAGAATTTGAACTAAATTTTTTACTTGCTCCAATATAAGATAATTGAGTTATTAATAATTGTTTATTGTTTAAAACTCACTTTTTATATTGGGGGTTTGAATTTAAAAGTTCTCTAACATCTTGGTTTATAAAGTTATTGTTGCTATCAGTGTCAAATATTTTAGCTGTTTGAGGGTTTGCTAAATATTCAGTAATATAGTAATTTAACGAATTTTCAAATGGAATATTTTCGCTTGTTGATTTAGCTTGTGTAAGTGCTAAAACACTCGGTTTAATTGAGAAATTTAAAAATTCTTTAATAAACTTATTCGCTTGTTTTAAATTTGATTCATTATTTAGATAAATTTGGATGAATGGACTATAAATATCAAATGCTTGAGGTGCTAAAGCGTATTCGTTTTGAATCTCAATACCAATAGAAGATTCTATTATTTTTTTGATTATCAATCATGAAGTATTACCATCTTCAAATTTGATTAAATCAAATAATAAATCGGTACCAGTTTTTTTATCTTCATCTAAAAATGTGTTTGTTGCACCTTTTGTTTGTTTAATAAATAATAATAAATTTTTAACTTTATCAACTACTAAATTTTTTGAAATATTAGGTGTAACAATATTAAATTCATTTAAAAACGCAAGATCCTCAACAGAAAAATCGTTAAGATTATAGTTTTGTTGAGATGAATTTAAAGTAAAGTTTAAAATACTAGTTAATTTTGTTTCATATTCAAAATTTTTAAATAAACTTGTGCCTTCTGTTTTAGACAAACTAGCAAAAATTCCTGCAAAATCAAAAAATGTTAGCTTTTGGTCGTCGACATCAGGAACATATACTTTTTGATTTGTTCCTCTTATTTCAATTTCTTTTACTTTATCAGAAAGATTGAATATTTTAATAATATTTTCTTTAAATGAGCGACTTGAACCCGGTAATGTGAATATAGATTTTAAAAATGAAATTATTCCATCTTTAGGTGAAATTCTATCTAAAGCAACATGATAAAATTTATCAACAAATTTTAAATTTTGTTCATCAAATTCTTTTTTATTATATTTTACAAATTCTAATTTGATTGATTTAGAAAGTTCTTCGCTTAAAATATCAAAGTCAATACTATTGATTAAATTAATGATGCCTGTTTTTACGTTTGTATAAGCAATATTTTTGTTGTCTATTGTTTTTAATTTGGCAAATATAGGTTTCAGTGGCTGAATTAAATCGGGAGCAAATATATTAAACAATCGATAAAGTATTGAGTTACTATTTTCTAAATCTATAATTTCAATTAAGTCAAGATTTTGAATAAGTTCACTTAAACCTTGTTTTAATAATTTTGCGTTAATCGAACTAAATAATCATTCAATAATTCGCCCACTACTTAATTTAGTTATGTATTGAGTACCGTTATGTGTAATTGCTTTATTATT
This sequence comes from Mycoplasmopsis phocirhinis, assembly GCF_004216495.1. NCBI lineage: Bacteria > Bacillati > Mycoplasmatota > Mycoplasmoidales > Metamycoplasmataceae > Mycoplasmopsis > Mycoplasmopsis phocirhinis. The sequence goes on from NZ_CP034841.1 coordinate 498,374, forward strand.
GTAGTTTTCAAATCATTTACGCCCTTGCTCACTAAACTTTTTTAAATCAATAGCATTTATGATTTTAAGAAATGAATTAATAAATTTTGAAGGTAAAACTGAAGATTTAGCTAAAGTTTGCGGTGCTAAAAATTTATCTAAATCGATATTGGTTAGCGCTTTGATTGTGTTGAATAAATTTTTAACTTCAGCTGTTAAAAATTCTTTTTGTGCTTCAATATCTGTTACATTACTTATTTGTTTATTGGCTTGTAATAAAATTTTTGAAATTAAAGTCTTTAATAAATCTCCACTTGGACTATGGCTTAATTCATACGCGAAATCTATAATTAATTCAGGTAAAATTCCTTTATTGATTTTACCATTTGCAAAAACAGCAGCAAAATTATGTTTATTTAAAACGTTTTTTATTATTTTTGAAACTTGTAATATTTCATCTACGCTTAAAAATTCTTTTTTAACTAAATCGGAATTTAATAAATATTTTTCAATTGTTTGAGCTAGAATATCGATTTTACCATCGCGCAAAACTTCATTTATTAATTCTGTTTTTGGCGCTAAAAAATAGATTGGTATATAACTAATATTATCGAATTCCTTATCTTGTAATATTCAACCACTACCACTTGTTTTGATGTAATTTAAAGCGACAGTGAGATTGTTTTTTGATAAAAAACGTGTTAAAAGACCTATATCCATACCTTCTAAAGGCATATTTTTAGTATACTGGATTGTGAAATTATTATTTTGTTCTTGTACAATTTTATATTTGTTGCCAACACTGATAATACCTAAATTGTTAGTTTTGTTATTGTGGTTTTGATTATCATTTACAAAATCAGCCAACATTACTATTTTAGCGTTATTTATTGTTTGCTGTTCGCCATTGGCACTTACATCTACAACATTAGCAAAACGATAAATTGGTGAAATGTAATTTGGGTCCGGATATAAGTTTTTGAATATAGATTGAACCAATAAAGCTGATACATAAGGGTTTAATTGTGTTGAATTATATAAAGAATTTGTTGAATTTGATAATTGTGTCAAAGCACTTGGTTCAAATTGTTCATTGTACAATGAACCCACATTTAGTTTTATGCCAGAAACTATAAAATTTTGATCACCAGAATTAATAAAATGGAATACATTTTGTTTTGAAGTTTGTTCGTTAATCGCATCTACAGTTATTGTTTGTCTTAGCCCAATGTTATCTTTACCTACAATATCTGTAATTTTATTTACTATTAATTCTTTAGTTGCATCGTATGCCTTGGAATTGATATAAGTGTATTTTTCGCTTAAAATATTTTGATTATTCAAAATTTCAAGTTTTTGTGCATTGCTTAATTTAGTAAATTTTTCGCGAGCATTGCCAAATAAAGAATTAGACTCAATATCTACTATTGAAAGTGAGTTGTCTTGCGATAATTTGTATGGTTGATTAAGTAAATTAATTCGCTCATCATTGCTAAATAATTTAGCACGAGTAATATCTGAATAATCAAAGCCATTGCTTAAAGGCAATTTAGTTTCAATTATTTGTACATTGGTTTTATCTTGTTTTCAAAGGCCATTAGAATCTTGAATATAAGGAGTGTAAATACTAGTTTTTAATTTAAGCCAATTTGAAAATGTTTCTAATTCATCTCATTCTGGGTTGCGGTTTTTTGTTCTAATTTCACCAAGCGATTCTATATAAGTTTTAAATGCTCCGGTTCATTTTTCTTTACTGTTTTGGTTTGTAACATACGAAGTATAATAATTATTTCTTAAAAATTGAGTTTTGCTTTGGTTGTTGACGATTCAAGAACCGTTTAAATTTAAAGTAGTATTTTTATTGAAAATTTTGTTTATATTTCTTTGAATACTTATTGGTTGTTGTGAAAATATTGACAAAGGAATTTGTTTATTTAAAACGCTTAATTCGTTAATTGGCTGTTCATAATTTTTAATAATTGAATCTAAATTTTTTTGGGTTTGATTTTGAATATAAATATTGTTTTGTTCATCGCTTTGAGTGAAACCTAATACACTAGCAATTGTTTGAGGAGAAATTGTAAATGCTTTATTTTCGTTAATTCATACAGCTGCTTTTTGAAAATTTTCAGTAATTTCTCTAGTTTCAACATTGATATATAAAGGGGCTATTTGGGTTGCATAAAGTTTATTTTGAATTGTTTTAAAATTTAGAATTTTGCCGAGTTGTATTTCGTTTTCAAAAAATATATTTTGTTCAGGCTCAATTGTAATTGTTTCACTTACAGGCACATATATATTATTTTGGTATGTGAATAAAGGAAACGAGAAATTATTTTTTAATATTGTTATTTTAGCATTATTAACATCTTCTAAATCAAAATTGACTGATTTATCAATAATTTTATTGTTTTTTTCGGCTAAATAAATTGAATAAAGATTTATTAAATCATCACGACGAAAATATTTATCATTTAAAAAATCGTCGTTAAGTTTTAAATCACTAAATGACATATATTCATTTAAAGAATTTGTATATAACTCATTTTGGTCTATTGAAAAATATTCTTTAGCGAGTTGCTCATAACCGTTATAAATTCGCTGGTCAATGTCATAAATAATTGGTGTGTATGATTTTTTATTATCTGCTGCTAAAGTTTGTAAACTTTCACCATTGACAAAATAACCTTGGTTATATGCTTGTCCTTGTGTTGGTAGATTTAAATCAACACTAATGTCATGTAATTTAGAAACTTTTTTGTAATTATTAAAACCACCGACAATAACATTGCCTACATTTGAAAGTAAAGTAATAACAGCTGAACTAATAAATATTAAAATACTTAGTCCAATAACCACTACTTTATTTTTGCTTAATGATTTGAATACTTCTTTAAATAATCTTCACATGCTTTGCTCACTTTTAATTTATATATTTTATATTAAATTAAAAATATTAATAAATTTATTAAATTGATACACTGAACAGTTTTTGTGTAAATTTTAATAAAAAAACACAGTTCATTCTGTGTTTTTGATTATTATTTTTCTTCAATAACAAAGATTTCTTCACCGACATGAATTTCTTGACCTGGTTCAATTAAAACTTCAGCAATAACCCCGGTTGTAGGTGCTGGAATTTCTGAAGTCATTTTATCAGTTTCAACTGTAAAAAGATTATCACCTTCTTTTACACTGTCACCTACTTTAACGAATACTTCAGCAACAGTTCCTTCGTGCAAACCTTCACCAATATCGGTAAATTTCATTCTAAACATATTATAACTCTCCTAATAATTCTGGTTTTTGTAATAATTCCACAATTCTGTTATTTAGTCTAGCCATGTCTGCGCCATCTACTCAACGATGGTCGGCAGCGATTGATAAATAAAGTTGTTTTGATGCAGCGAATGAACCATCTTTATTTACTACAACTTCATCAGTAATAGCACCTACTGCAAGAATACCTACTTGACCTCCGTTAGGAATTGGTGATCCGTGTAACACACCAACTGAACCAACGTTAGTAATTGTAAAGTTACCTCCAGCCATATCTTTAGGGCCAATCTTTCTTTCATTAGCTAAACCAGCAAGACGTACAATTTCTTTTTGGATTTCTACAACAGAAAGTTTTTCAACATTTCTAATAACCGGAACTACTAATCCAAATGGAGTATCGACAGCAATATTAATATTTACTGAATCTGGGTAAGTGATTTCACCAGTTTCAGCGTTTCAAGAACCTAAAAATGCAGGATATTCAGTCAATGCAATTGCAGTTGCTTTAGCAATTCAAGATAAAAATGTTAATTTAACACCATCTCTTTCTAAAACTTTAGCAACATTTGCTTTACGGTAATTTCACAATGTTGATGCATCGCCTTTACGTGTAAGCACACAGTAAGCAATGTTATCCATAACATTTTTAAGGTTTTTAGCAATTGCTTTACGAATTGGTGGAATTTTTTCAACTTTAGCTTCTAGAGCTTTTGGTTTAATCATTTCTGACATTTGTTATCCTCTTTCTATAACCTTATTAAACTAATTTAATATTATTTTTCAGCTTTAGCTTTTAGTCTTTCAAGGATTGCTCTCTCACGTGGAGTTAAGTCACCTTCCATAACTTTTTCTTCTTTTTTAGGCGCAGCGCTACTTGTAGATTTTTTGAATGATGAAAAATCTAACAATTCATCTGAAACACTAATTTGACCAACAACAGCCGGTGCTGCTTGTTCTTTTTTTTCTTCGTTTGACATTATGCCTCCTTGTATGAATTTATTTGATTAATTAATTGCGCAATTTTACGATAATCGATTATTGATGCGTGATTTTACAATCGCTAAACTGCTATTAATATTATATATTAAATTTAGTATTATTATCTCAATAATTAACAAATTGAAATTTTAAATTAACATTAATATCTAATTTGTGTATTTTCCCTGTTTTGTGTATGAATATTGAGATTTTTACACAAATATGTTATTTGTATTAAACAACAAAGTTAAAATTAAAAATAAGTTTTATATAATTAAATTATGAATACAAACACAACAAAATGGAACACATTTCGTAATGTAGCCGAAATAATAGTTACTTCGTCTAAAGACACAAGCAAAATTAATTTTAGATATCAAACGTTGACAAAAGTTTTACGTCGAATTTATATGCTTACAATATTTATTGTTTATTTTACATCACTTTCGGCAATTGCGGCAGATAAAAACCTAATTCAAAATTATAAATTTATTGGTTTTTTATTTGGTTTAAACGATTTATTAGTGATTATTGTGGCAATTGTTGATTTTGGTTTATGGTTTTTAATTTCGTTTAAAGGCGAAAAACCACTTCTAAATTTGATTAAATTTCCTTTTAGTTTTATGGGGATATTATTAATTGTTATTATGTTACCTTCTATTAATCTACTTTTAATCTATACTGGTATTTCTACTACTAATATTTCTTCACTGCGATATTTAGTGTTAGTTAGAGTTATTAGATTGTTTTTTTACTTTCTTACTTTAAACCTTTTGCTGCCTTATTTAGAGTTTTTAAAAAGGAAAAGTTAGTTTTGATTTACACGTTTGTTTTTATATTGTTTGTGATTTTGATTTTTTCAATCATTTTTTATTTAGAAGAATATGACAAAGCAACAGGCATTTTTATGAAAAAAGATGGCCAAAACAAGCCGGACGGAAATCAATTTTTAAAGGCAATTTATTTTACAACCGTGACTATGACAACAATCGGTTATGGCGATTTAACACCAACAACACAAGTTGGTAGAATTATGGTTATTGTACTTTCAATTATTGGTATTGCTATTTTCGCTATTCCTAGCGGTGTAATAGCGGGAGGATTTATTCACGAATTAAAAACACAAATTGATCACAAAAAAAAGAACAAAAATTAACATTTCGCAATGTTAATTTTTGTATACGCTTTCAACATAAAGTTAATTTTATTGTTTATTTAATTCTTTGATTAAATCATCAACATTATCAAATAATTCACCATTTGCTTTTACAGCGCCAATTACGAATAAATTAAAATACATAAATTGTGATTCAGCTTTGGAATTACATATTAATTCAAATCGAGCATCGTCTTTTTGCAAATAACCCGTTTTGCGTGAATCGGTAATAAGTCCATATATTTTCATTCCTCGCTGTGCCGCCATTCCAATTTCGGCCGCAACTCCTGGATCAATTACTAACCCATCTAAAACAGCAACAAGAATTTGAGAAGAATCTAACTCTTTTTTATCAGCTAAATATATTTTTTTGGAGTCTGCAAATTGAGTTTTGTCATTGATTGAAAAGTTTTCTTGAGGTAAATAAACTTCATACTTGCCCAAGTTTCTAATTTTTTTAACTACATATTCGTTAAACGTTAATTCTGCTTGCGAAAATAAAGCATTAGCAAAATAAATTTTTTTCATATATTTTCCCTTTCTATATTTTTTATTAAATTCTAATTATAGAGATATAAATAAATTGATGTAGCAAATAGAAAATTATTTTTGAATAAAATAAAAGGCATAAAAAAACATCATTTGCTGATGTTAATTAAAACTGTTTAATGAAATTTTTATTAGTTGAATCTGAATAATGTTCCAAATCTTTTGACATTTTTTTGAATTCAGCAGTTGTTAATTCTGGAATTACTACTTTTAATGTTATTCTTAAATCACCAACTCTAGCATTCTTTTTAACGCCTTTACCGTTTAAAATAAGAGTTTGACCGTTTTGATGATTTCTACGTAATTTAATAGTTTCATTACCATATGGTGTTGGAATTAATACTTCGTTTTCTTTGATTATGTCTATAAATGAAACAGGAAATTCTAAAAATAAATTTAAACCTTTACGAATATAATGTTTATGTTCTTTAACATAAATTTCAATATACATGTCGCCCGATGGTCCACCATTTTCGCCACGTTCTCCATAGCCAGATAATTTAATTCTATCTCCCGTATCTGCACCCTCTGCGACATTAAATGTAACTTTTTTGTTTTTTCTAATGTATTTTTGTCCTTTACATTGTTTACATTTTTTAATTATTGTTTTACCAATGCCACCACAATTACGACATGTTGAAACTGAGTTTATTATCCCGAAAGGAGTTCTTTGTTGAATTTGTTGTTGGCCAGAACCGTTACATGTGCTGCAAGTTATAACATCTGAAGGATTTTCAGCACCTCTACCATTGCAAATTTCGCAACTTTCTCATTTTTTTAATTCTAATGTTATTTGTTTTCCTTTGATTGCGTCATTAAAGTCGATTTGAATTCTAGATAAAAGATCATCGCCCCGACTAGGACCGTATGAATGAGAAGAACTAGATCCAGTAAAACTATTGAAAAATGAACCAAAAATATCGCCAAAACCACCTATATCAGCGCCAAAACCACCAAAACCCTGTGGCCCTTCTTCAGAACCGTATCTGTCATAATTTGCTCGTTTTTCTTTATCACTTAAAACTTGATATGCTTCATTAATTTCTTGCATTTTTTTATCACTTGTACCATCTTTTAATTTATCGGGGTGATATTGCATTGCTAATTTGCGATATGCTGTTTTAATTTCTTTTTCGCTTGCGTCTTTAGAAATACCTAGAATTTTATAATAATCTTTTTTGCTCATGTTTAATATTTTAGCACAATTTATATATGAGTGCTAAATTTTATATTTTCCAAACGCTACTAGTTTATTTATTCAATAAATAAGTAATATTATTTAATTTTTTTTATGAAAAAATCCTTTTTAGCAATTGTGTAATTAGAATAATATGTTTTATAGTATGACTCATTGACTATTAAGCCAATAAATATAAAATAAGATAATGAAGAAACAAATAATGCAATATACATAAAAGTTCCAACTGCACCATATTGACTATAATTTATAAGTGAAGTTAAATAACCAAACACTCCAATAAAAATCATATTTGGAATTGTTGTTAGTAACACACCTGGTAATACTGAATTTCAGGGTAATTTAAAACTAGGTGTTAACTTATAAATTAAGGAAAAGCCAAAATATAAAATTACGATTAAATAAATCATAAAACTGGTGTAAAAATATATTAGTTCTCCTGTTACAGATAATCTCGGACTTACAAGTTTATATACTGATATATATATTAATGAAGTGATAAACAAATAAATGCTAATTCCAATCACAATAAAAAAACCTTTAACTCTGTTCAATAAAAAATTACCTAAATTTTCGTGGCCATAAATATAATTTTGTGAGTAAATAAATCGTCCCCATCCGCTTGAAGCTAATCAAGTTGAACCAAATAACAAAATACCTATTGTTGTGTATTGAACCCCTTGATTAATCTTGAAATTAGGAATATTTAATATTGATTTTACTCCGGGTATTATCCGGCTTAAAATAACATCTAAAAAGACTGTATTATACCCATTGATAAAAGATAATAACACTATAACTATTGTCAAAATTGGCACAAAAGAAATTAAAAAATAAAATGATAATGAAATTGGAATAAACGTTGATTCTTTGGCAGTGAATTTTTGATATGTGCGATCAATTAATTCATTTGATTTGCTTTTATTTTTTCAACTAGTTTTTGGTGTTGCAATAAATAAAATTAACATTAAAAAAAATTTAACTGATTTTTCAAATAATCAAAATGTATTATTTTCATTTTGAATTATATTTCTGGAAACTCAAGTTTTTTTGATTATTTTTTTGTATGATTTATACATTTTTTTTGGTTCTAAACCTGTATAAATCTCGTTGTTGTTTTGTTTCATAATAATATTATAAAAAGATAATAAAAAAGCCAAATTTAAATTTAGCCTTAAATAAAAATTAATTGACACACAACTATTCAAATTGGTATAAAAATTATTGACCCGAGTTTCCAAGTTGCAAATTAAAAAATTCCGTAAATACCTCATTTTAAGGTACTTTCGGAATTTTTTATAATTTAATTACATTGTAATTTTTGATTGATTGTTCAATTAATTCATATAACATTGTTTCCTTTTCATTATCAGTATTTTCAATGTTGTATTCGTTAATAATTTTGTTATCAATTAAAATTTGAATTTTTTCGGCATTTTTGATAGCGTCTACATAATTGGAAATTGAATAATTTTTGTCTATTTTTGTTTGTTTTTTAACATATTTATTCAAAATATTTAAACCATACTGTAATAAAACCAATGAAATAAAGCATAAAGTAATATAACCTTCAATATGATTTTCACTCCAAACATACATAGGTCTAATTTTTAAACAATTTTTTAAATTTCTAAAATTATTTTCAATTTGTCATTGTTTTTGATATAAATCAACAATATCTAATGGCTTAAGATCTATTCTTGAAGTTTCATACACATAATAACCATCAAATTGTTCATCTTCACTAATTTTTTCTAAATCTAATTGATAATAAGAAGTTGCTCCAATTTTTTTAAAAAATTTATGCTTTTTGGCAGCTATTAAATCTGTTTCAATTACTCTACCATTTTTTTGTTTTTTATTGAAAATTTCAATTAGTTGCATACGATCATTAAAATCTTTTGCTGCTCGTTTTTTACTATGGGTCATTATTTGTCTTCTTTTATGACCGTTGAACCGTTTGTTTTTTCACAGCGACATAAATTCTATTTCTTTATATTTAAAATCTTTGTTTACACGAATATAATCGTTTTGGTTAATTGTGTATTCTTTTCTTTGTTTGGTACTAGATTTTAAACGATAAGAGAGTATGTAGTCAATATTTAAAGATTCTAAAAAGCGTATGTTGCGGTTTGTGTTCATTCCTCTATCCGCGACAATTGTTACATTTTTTATATTATAAATATCTTGTATTTCCAATATAAAAGGTATAAAAGTGTTCACATCAGCAGTATTTCCCTTGAATATTTTGAAATGAAATGGAATTCCATTACAATAAGTAATCATTCCAATTACTATTTGATCTTCTTTAAATTTTCCATCTTTTGAATAGCCGGGATGTCTTAATCCTTTTCTTGCAAAACTTTCAAAATATACTGTTGTTGAGTCATATCACAACACTTCAATATCACGGCTAGCATTTGAAGTTAATGAGTTATTTAATTGTTTTAAAATTTCATTTTTATTATTGGTTACATAATCTAAACTATTATAAAAAGTAGATTTTTTGAAGTCATTATTGAAATCATAAAGATGTTTTTGTTGATACATTTTGATCAAACTATCTTGGTTGATGATCCGTGAAGTGATTATATATTTAGCAATATCTAAAAGATTTTTTGATTTGCTTTTTTCACACAATTTGAAAGGGTTGATTTTATCACATAATTCATATAATGCTTTTATACCAAAATTTTGTTTTCGGATTTCTTTTTTAGATTGAGCTAAAACCTCCTTTACTTTTGATAATATCTTTTCTTTATTTCATTCAGTATTTCAATCAGCACACGCAACCTTAAGGGCGTTTATAGGGTCTAGATTTAAAGTTTTTAATGTTTCTAAATTACCTATTCCAATTGATTTTTTATAACCTTTTCCAAATCCAGCCGGTATTGCGACCGAGACATATGTTTTATCTTTTCTTTTTGATTGTGTTATAACCCATTTCTCCATAGTTAAATTATATCATAATTACAATGTAATTTTGTAATTTAAAAAAATTTTTTTATACTTTAGTATAAAGATGGCGAAAAACGCTAAAAAATGACCCCTAACTTGGAAACTCGGGAAAAAAAGAAGTTAGAAATCAAAATTGAATTTATTAAATTAACATTCTTTTTTGACTTTTGTAGACAAATAATTTCCGATACAAAACTAATTAAAATTCAAGAATGATTTTATTTAAAATCACGATTAAAGCATCTGGAACAGATAAAGTGAAATTTACAAAAATCATGTATAAATTTAATATGGTATAAACATAAGTGCAACAACTATAAACTTATTTAAGATTAAAGTTTTAATAAAACTATTATTCATTCAAATCATGGTTTTCAATACTTGATGCAACAATACATTGATAAAATTATAAAATTTGGTGTGTTATTTTACTTCATAAAGTACTCTATTCAATAGATAATAGAGAAATTAAATATTGATTTGAAGCTATTAAAACTAACTATTAAATGATTTATACACACATAATTAGCTTTTAGAATTAATTAAAAATCATATTATTTGGTATAAGAGTATGAAAATACGATCGAATTTAAGTTAAAAAACACCATAGTAGAATGCTATGGTATTCACTAGTTAAAAATGTTAATATTTTCTGTTAATATTTGAACGGGTTTGTTTTTTTATTTCCTTTGTTAGTTTTATATTTTTTATACGGTACTGTTCTGCCATTTCAGCCATCATGCGAGTACGATAAAAATAATCAATGATAGCCTCACCAATACCATTTTGGTTGCTAGCCGAACTAAAAAGCGTAACTTTATTTTTTACCGGTATTGTCGCATCATCTAGTGCATATAGATAAGCAATTTTGCTGTAGGCAATTAAATCATTATCGTTATAAGCTATAGCCATAGCGTTTTTAACATCGGTATTTAATATATCAATTAAATAAGATATTGAATTATGTATTGACACATTTTTTTGTGTTATCAAAATAGTTTTTTCTGATATAACCATTTCAATAGGCAAATTTAAATTTAAGAGTTTTTGATATATTTGTTTACAATTATCAAAACTACAAAGAATAGATATTAATGACGTTATGTTTTTTCGGCAATCATTATTTTTTGTTTCTTCATCTTTATCAATATAATATTGTTTTATGTAACTGCGTTCAATTTTTACGTTAAATTCCTTGCTAAAATCAATAATTTTTTGAATTATAAGTTCATCAATACAGGTTGTTTTTAAATATTTTTCTTCTCTGGCATCAAAAATTTCCGCGCCATTTGAAGCAATTATGTATCTTGAATTTAATTGATTAGCGAGTAAAATTAAATTTTGATTTGCGTCTAAATTATAAATTGGCGATGAAGTACTGATTACAAATAATAAACCTTGTTTAGTGTATTCTAAAATTGATTGCCTTGTTTGTGTATTAAATTCATTATTTGAAAGATCAAAAAAAGTATTTTTAATATCACAAAATGCAATTCTTTTAAATATTTTTTCCATTAATATAATGCCTCTTCATTCATTTCATTAGGTTTAGGTATACCAAGATATTTTAAAATTGTTGGTGCTATATTACTTAATTTACCGTCTTTTAATTTAATATTTTTATCAGTTACAACTAACATAACAGGATTATCTGTATGTTTAGTAGCAGGATTTCCTTTTGAATCGATCATAATTTCACTATTACCGTGATCAGCTGTTATAAAAAGTGTAACATTATTTTTTAGGGCTCAATTTAAGACACGAGATAACTGAATATCTAATCACTCAATAGCTTGTATTGTTGCTTTTAAAACACCTGTATGTCCAACCATGTCTGGGTTCGCATAGTTCATAATAACTAAATCGTTTTCCAAGCCTTTTTTTAATAATTTATCAGTTATTTGTTCAGCACTCATTTCAGGAGCAATATCATAGGTTTTAACTTTTAATGAATCTAGCATAATTCTGCTTGAATTATCATAAATAATATCAATACCTCCATCCATAAAATATGTAACGTGAGAATACTTTTGTGTTTCTGCTAACCTTAATTGTTTTAAACCAGCATTTGCTATCACAGCACCGATTGGGTTTTTGATTTCCATTTCTTCAATTGCTATTTGAGTATTAAGTCCTTCATATTTCATCATTGAAACAAAATTATCAATAATTTTTATTGGATTTTTTGGCGAATAATTAAATAATTTTGAACCAATAAAACAATGTGTTAGTTGGCGAGCACGATCAGGTCTAAAATTAAAAAATATAATAGAATCATTTTCTTGGACGAACAAGCCATCTTTGTTTTGAGCTGGCAAAATAAATTCATCACTAATTCCTTGGGAATACATTTGATTAACATATTCGCTGATATCAACAAAATTTTTGTCGCATTTTCCAATAATTGCGTCATAATGTTTTTGTATTCGTTCAAACATTTGATCACGATCCATACCGTAATAGCGTCCACCAATAGATGAAATTGTATATGAATATTTTTTAGTTATTTTTTCAAGTTTAGACAAAGAATTAAGAATTGATTTTGGAGCAACATCTCGCCCATCTCCAATAATATGTATAGCGACCTTTTTTAAATCATTTTTATGTGCTAATTCAAGTAATGTAAATAAGTGTTGTTCGTGTGCGTGAACACCACCTTCGCTTAATAAACCAATTAAATGAAGGGTTTTATTTTTAGATTTTACATCATTAATTATCTTTAAAATTACTGAATTTTTATCAAATTCACCAGTTTTTATTGCTTGATTTATTAAACTTAAACCGGTATAAACCACACGACCAGCTCCTATATTTAAATGTCCTACTTCTGAATTACCCATTTGCCCGTGTGGCAAACCCACATATTCACCCGATGCTTGAATAACTGAATGTGGGTATTCATTTAGCAATTTATCTAAAGTAGGTGTTTTGGCTAAATCAAAGGCATTACCAGGATATTTTTTACCTAGACCTAAACCATCAATAATAATTAATACTACTTTTTTCATTGTTCCTCTTTCTATTATTTATACATTAATATTACAACTTTTCTAAAAGTTGGCTATTTTTGAGTTAAATTTATTGTTAAATCTCATTTATAATTTAAAATAATTTTCAAAAATAAATAAATATTTTTGTGATATTTAAGTTTAAAAAATTCATATTCAATATAATTAAATATATAAATTTGGAGGTAATATGATTTATAAAGCGCTATATCGAAAATACCGGCCAAGAACATTCGATGAAGTTAAAGGACAAGAACATATTGTACAAACTTTAAAAAATATTATTTTAAATCATAAAATTTCGCATGCTTATTTATTTTGTGGTCCGCGAGGCGTTGGTAAAACTTCTGTAGCTAAAATATTTGCTAGCACTTTAAATTGTGCTCACGAGCAAAATTTAACTAAAATCTGCGATTATTGTTTAACAAATTCTGATACTAATTTTGACATCATTGAAATGGATGCAGCCTCAAATAACGGGGTTAAAGAAATTAGAGAATTACGCGATAAGATTCAAAATCAGCCAGCGAACGGTAAATATAAGGTTTATATTATAGATGAAGTTCATATGCTTTCTAAAGGTGCTTTTAATGCTTTATTAAAAACATTAGAAGAACCACCTGCCCATGCTATTTTTATTTTGGCGACAACTGATCCTCAAAAAATACCATTAACAATATTATCGCGCGTTCAAAGATATAATTTTAGAAAAATCTCGCTTGATGTAATTATTACTCAACTTAAAAATGTTTTGACTAAAGAAAACATAAAATTTGAAGATGAAGCTTTAACATATATTGCTCGACTAGCAGCTGGTGGACTGCGCGACGCACTCTCAATTGCTGATCAAGCTTTAGCGTATGGAAATGGAAAAATTTCGTTGCAGGATATAATTTATGCCTTTGGTATTTCATCGAATAATAATTTAGTTTTTATTTTGAATAATCTTTTTTTAGGTAAAATTAATGACGTACTTGAGTTATTTGAGAATTTAAAAAACGCTGGTTTGGACCCTTATCATTTTGCTGCTGGTTTGATGGCTGTTTTAAAAGATTATTTAATTTTTAATAAAACTTTTGATCCCATGTTAATGGAATTGTTAAATGAAAGTGATATTGAAACAATTGTTTTTGATATAAATTATGCTTTTAAATCAATGGACATAATTTATAAATTGAATAAGGATTTAATTTATTCACAAACTCAATTTCAGTTGATTGAATTAGCTTTGATTAAAATGGCAAATTCAGTGGAAAACAGCAATATTAATACTGAACAAAATGCGAAAAATAATATATATCAAAATTTAGAACATAAAGGGGAAAAGATGCCAAAAAACAAATTAGAAGATACTGTAAAAATTGCTCTAGAACAAACTCAAGAAATGTTAATTGAAGCTAACGATCAAATGGAAAATACTCTTGAAATTAATAATGATATTTTATCACAAAGTGAACAATTTTTAGATGATGAGGGTTTAATTAGCACAGCTGAATTTTCTATCGATGACATTAGTGTAAATGAATCGAAAAGCTTTAAACTTATTCCAAATTATAGAATTGAATACAAAAATAAAAAAGATTATGTTGATAATCTTGACGAAGATTTTTTAGTTAATTTGTTAAACATTTCCAATAGAGAAATATTAGATAAATATAAAGAAAAAATCAATATTCTTTCACAAATTCATTTGGATCAACACCAACGAAATTTTGCTGAAGCACTAAAGGATGCTAGATTATATTCGGCTGGTGAAAAATTTATGTTATTTGGTTTAAAAGAGGACCCAAGTGCGTTAAAATACTTGGAAGATGTCTCAAAAATTTCATTATTTCAAAATTTTGTTGCCCAATATTTCGATGATTACAAACATATTTTTTTGGTTAGTGATTTAGCTAAATTAAAACGAGCAGCTAAAACAATAACTGAGTTATTTAATACCAACCAAAGACCAAAACCAATAATTTTAGGTGATGTAGAATTCGATAAGCATTTGACACCTACTAAAATGCTATTTGAAGAATTAAATGATTAAAGGAGCAAAAATGGACCAAAACATGTTAAGAAGAATACAAAAAATGCAAAAAGAAATTCAAAATAAAACTGAAGAATTTCACCAAAAAGAATTTAGCGAAGAAAAATATGGTTTAGAAGTAGTTGCAACAGGCGAAAAAAGAATTGTTTCAATTAAAATTAAAGACCAAGATTTAATAGATCCTGATGATGCACAAACTCTAGAAGATTTAATGAAACTAGTAATCAATCAATTGTTTTCAAAAATAGATGAAGAACAAGAAAAATTAATGCCTCAAATGCCCGGCGGGTTTGGTTTTTAATGAGAATTAAAACTATTGAAAAAGCAAATGAAATCTTAAAAAAAATTCCTGGTATTACAAAAAAACAAGCTGAAAAATTTACAACATTTATTTTGAATCAAGACCTAAATTTTTGTGAAGAATTAACACAAAACATTTTGGACATTAAAACAAAAATGGAGTTTTGTCAAGAATGTAATTTTATACGCGAAAATGGTAAATGTTTAAATTGTGATGAAGCTATTAAAAATAACACTTTAATGGTTGTTGAAAATATAACCACGTTAAATAAAATTGACGATATGGGGATTTTTTTAGGTTTTTATTTTGTTTTACCTTTTTTAATTAATGTTAAAGAACATGCGAGAAAAGAAAAAGAATATGAGTACAATCAACTTTTTGATTATATAGCCAAAAATAACATTAAAGAGGTTATTATTGTTATTTCGCCAACATTAGAAGGTGAAATAACCACAACACATCTATTAAAACTAATGGCAAATAAAAATATAAAAGCTTCAAGAGCAGCAATAGGATTACCGATGGGTTCAAATCTAGAATATCTTGATACATTTACAATCAAACAAGCAATAAAAAATAGAAATTAAGGAGAATTATGTTTATAACATTTGAAGGTCCCGATGCAAGCGGTAAAACCACTTTAATCAATAAATTGATTGAGTATTTTACTAAAAATTATCCTAAATTACAATTCATCACTACTAGAGAACCTGGTGGAAAAGATATTATTGAAGCTGAAAAAATAAGAGAGATAATTCTAGACAAAAATTCTAAAATAAGTTCTGTTTCTGAGGCACTTTTGTATACCACTAGTCGTAGAATTCATCTTGAAAGAGTTATTTGGCCAGCTCTAAAAGAAAATAAAATAGTTATTTGTGATCGTTATGTTGATAGTTTTTTTGCTTATCAAGGCTACGCTCGTAAATTAGGTATAGACTACGCAAAGACATTGACTAATTTAGTAATTGAAAATACAATTCCTGATATCACATTTTTCTTAGATATTACTCCTTCGCAAAGTAAACAACGATTGAATGTTTTAAGACTAATAAATCAGCATGATCGCCTAGACGATGAAAACGATGTTTTTCACAATGAAGTATATAATGGGTATCAAATGCTAATTAAGCAAGACCCGAATCGTTTCATTATTCTTAATGCTGATCAACCCGTTGATTTAGTTTTTAACGAATTAATCACAAAATTAAATAATGATCAAAGATTTCAAAACTATATTGCAAAGGTTTTCGATGATAGCAACTAATTTAAAGCGAATTATTGATTATTCGGTTTTAAATCAAAAAATAAATCATTGTTATTTATTAACAAGCCAAAAAGGTTTGAATATAGATGACAATATTGTATATATGATAAATGCAATAAATAATCATAATATTGAAACGCTTGAGAATATAGAATTTAACAATATTATAGTTGCTGATGCTTCTAAAACTAGTGGCGATGGTTTAAAAAAAGATGATATTGTAAATATCTTTGAACAAAGTAATTTTTTAGAATTAACTCCAAATTTAAAAAAGATAATTGTGTTTAAAAATATTGAATTAGCAAGTAATATAGCTCTTAATTCGTTATTGAAAACTATTGAAGAACCAGGAAGTAATGTTGTTTTTATCTTAACTACCACAATGCCACAGAAATTGCTCTCTACAATTAAATCACGCTCAATCATTATTAATATTAACAATAAAGACTGTGAGCGAATTCAAAAATCTATTTTAAATTTAGGTTATGATAAAACTCAATCTTGATTTTATTCGCATATTGTAGCTGACGAAAACGAAATTTTGCTTGCTCGTAATTTTTTTGAATTTAAAAAAATTGAAACATTATTTAATGCGTTTGTTTCTTCAATGAAACTTCCCACCACATTTATTATATTTTTGACTAAAATGAATAAAAAAGATACACACGAAGAATTAATGTTTAATTTTCGCTGTTTAAAATTTCTTATTTCATTAACTTGAAAACAATTTTTCAGTGTACCTAAATATTTTCAAGATTTAGTTAAAAAAATGAACAAATTAAATTTTGATTTTAAAAAAGCATTCACAGCTATTGAGAATTTTTTTACAAAAACAACAGAGAATACAAATGTTTTTTTACAAATTGCTGCCTTAATAGTTCAATTGCAGGAGTGCTATGAGTAAAATTTATATAGTTGGCACACCAATAGGTAATTTAGAAGATATCACCTTGCGAGCTTTAAGAATTTTGAACACAGTTGATTTGATTGCTTGCGAAGATACTAGAGTAAGTTTAAAATTGTTGAATCATTTTAATATTGCAAACAAAAAATTAATTTCATATAGCAAAATTAACGAAGATAAATCTGCTGAATATATTGTCGATTTTCTTTCAAAAGAAAATAAAAATTTAGCCCTAATTTGTGACGCGGGAATGCCAATGATAAGCGATCCGGGTTTTGAATTAATAAATTTAGCACGGCAAAAAAATATTGATATTATTTTAATTCCTGGCGTTAATGCTGCAATCAGTGCCTTTGTTTTGAGTTCGTTATCAAATACATTTAGTTTTCATGGTTTTCCTAAAGAAAAAAGAGGCCAAAGACAAGAACAAATTAAACAATTAAGTATAAACACAGCTCATATTTTTTATGTTTCTCCACATAAACTTACTTCTTTTTTAGATGATCTAGAATTAATATGGAATGATAGATTATATTTATTTATTGTAAGAGAATTAACTAAATTACACGAGAGTATTTACTACGGAAATATTGAAAAAATACGTAGAGATTTAACTAATTCAAGTTTAAAAGGAGAATTTACCATTGTTGTTAAAATTGAACAACAACAAAGAAAAAAAGTGAATAAATATTCACATTTTTCCAAAATTAATTTAACCTAGTAAGCACTTTAAGTGCTTTTTATATTTTAAAAATAATCTAATTATTTTTATTTGTTCAAACAGCATCTAAAAAAAAGTCAAATAAAGGGTTTGATTTAACAACTCTTGTGCTAAATTCAGGGTGGTATTGAACACCTAAATAAAATGGATGATTTTTTACTTCGCATATTTCAGCTACTTTTAAATCCGGATGAATGCCGGAAAATTTAAAATAAGTGTCTTCTAATGAATTGCGATATTTATCGCTAACTTCATAACGGTGGCGATGTCTTTCGTAAAAGATATTATCGCCGTAAATTTTCGCAGCTAAGGTATTTGCTAAAGCCTGAATTTTGTCTTCACCTAGTCTTAAAGTTCCGCCTAAATTCATCATGTCGCCATTTTCGTAAAAAGGAGTTAAAACAAATTCCTGAACAATGTCTTTTTCCTTAAATTCTTTACTTGTGGCATTTTTGATTCCTAATATTTGAGCCTGGGCGACAACCATTGCTTGAAAACCTAAACATATTCCTAAAGTTGGAATTTTATTTTTTCTTGTATATTTTGCTACTTCTACTTTAGAATTAAAACCGCGAACTCCAAAACCAGGTAATATTAACACACCATCAATATTTTTAAATGTATTATCAATGTTTTGCTCATTGATAGTTGAAGCATCTATTAATGTATAATTTAATTTTATATTTAAATGTGCTGCTGCAATTTTTAGTGATGAAATTATAGATAAATATGCATCTTCAAGTTCAGTATATTTACCAACGAGCAAAACATTTAGTTCTTTATTTCTTTTTGCTAAATATTTTTGAATAAAATTATTTCAATCTTCATTAGCATTATCTATAATTGGCCTTTTAATGTTAAAATGCTCAAAAATCAACTTTATAATGCCAGATTTTTCTAAAAACAATGGTATTTCGTAAATATTGGCTTTATCTGGAATATTGATAACATTTTGGGGTTTGATAAATGCACTTTCGCTAATTTTTTTTATAATCGAAGTGTCAACTCCTTGCTGTGAGCGTAATAATAATATATTAGGATTAATTCCAAATGAACGCAATGAAGCTATAGAAACTTGACTAGGCTTGGATTTATATTCTTTCGAGGCACTTAAATATGGAATGAATGCTAAATGAGCGAATAAAACATCTTGGGGGTATAAATTTGCAAATTTAGATATTGCATAAATATAAGGATTCGACTCTAAATCTCCAACAGTTCCACCAATTTCGATCAACATAAAATCACATTTATTTTTTGTGGCTTGACTTAAAATAATATTAATAATTTCATCCACCACATGTGGCACGATTTGAACTGTTTTACCCAAAAATTCACCACGCCGTTCTTTTTCAAAAATTCTTGTGAATATACGTCCAGTGGTGAAATTTGAATCTTTAGTTAGTTTAATATCAATAAAACGTTCATAATGGCCTAGATCGAGGTCGGTTTCACCGCCATCACTTGTTACAAAAACTTCACCATGTTCAATTGGGTTCATTACTCCTGGGTCAATATTTAAGTATGGGTCTAATTTTAAAACAAAGATGCTAAATCCCTGGGCTTTTAATAAATTGCCAATACTTGCAGCACTTACACCTTTACCTAAACCACTCAATACTCCTCCAGTTGTAAAAATAAATTTAGTTTGCATACATCTCCTAAAATCTAAAAATATAAATATATTATAAACAAGGTCATTTTCACAATAACAAAAAAAGCCCGAAAAGGGGGCGATTTAATCATATGGTGGCTCCGGCAGGAATCGAACCAGCGACACACGGAGCTTCAATCCGTTGCTCTACCTACTGAGCTACAGAGCCACAATGGCGGTCCAGACGGGGATCGAACCCGCGATCTCCTCCGTGACAGGGAGGCGTATTAACCACTTTACCACTGGACCATTTGGTGGCGGAGGTTGGACTTGAACCAACGACCTCAGGGTTATGAGCCCTGCGAGATACCTAACTTCTCCACTCCGCGATGTGATAAGTTTTTTTTAGTGCCATAACAGCAAATGGCGGGTGATGAGGGATTTGAACCCCCGCGGGCCGTGAAGCCCCTGCTAGTTTTCAAGACTAGTCCCTTCAGCCGGACTTGGGTAATCACCCGTGGTGGACCTAACTGGATTCGAACCGGTAACCGACCGGTTATGAGCCGGTTGCTCTAACCGTTGAGCTATAGGTCCATAACAGTTAGATGTGTTCCATATAATGGTAGCGTCGAAGAGAGTCGAACTCTTGACCTTCCGGGTATGAACCGGATGCTCTAACCAACTGAGCTACAACGCCATAATGGTGGAGGATATGGGATTCGAACCCACCACCCCTTGCGTGCAAGGCAAGTGCTCTAGCCAAATGAGCTAATCCCCCGATGGTGAAGAAGACAGGATTTGAACCTGCGACCACTTGGTCCCAAACCAAGCGCTCTACCAAGCTGAGCTACTTCTCCGCTGGTATGCTTTCTATTAAAAGCAAGATTATTATATCATAATTTGCTTATACAAAAGTTTTTTTAAAAAATTTTTTTATTATTAATAATGAGCATAATTTAAATTAAAAAAACGAGCTAAAAACACTAAAATTAGTATTTTTTTGCTCGTAAATAAGATTTTAATTAAATTTGTATTTAAAATTATGTAATTTAGCATAGTCGTCAACATATTCGTTGTAACCATTTGTAATTAAAGTAATGTTTTTTATTTTTAAAAAAGCCTGAGATGAAATTTTTTTTATTGTGTTGGGTATATATACATTTTTTAATTTAGGCAGTGAATTAAATGTAAAATCTGGTATATTTTCAATACCTTGCTCTAAATAAATTTCTTCAACAAAATCTTTAAATGAAAATTCTTGTCCAATTAAAATGGTTGAAGGATGCACATAAATATGTGTAATTCCAGCCGGAACTGAAACTAACTGTGAAAAATCATTATTGTATAAAAGTCCTTTATAAGAAGCAAATGAATAATTACCTGGTTGAACTTGAATAGATTTAAGAAAAGGAGAATTAAATAATTCTTTACCATCTTTTAATGTTTTTGTATATTTTGATAAAGTGATATTTTTGTTTAAATAACCAAGTGGTGTTGCTAAAATTTGTGATAAATCTTTGTTATATAAAGCGGAATCAAACGAAGCATAAAAGCTATTTTGTTCATCGACTTCAAAACTTTCTAAATTTGCTAACATACCCTGATATTCGATGTTAGTAACATATTTTCCAATTTTTAGCGTTTTTAAGTTACTGTTATTTAGCAGAGTATTAGATATATTTTCAATTTTAATTGCGTCTAAAATATTTGGTGCTTCAACATTTTTAACATTAGCATCTTTAATTGATAAACCTTTTCAATATTCGTATTGAATTTCGTTATGACTTAAAGTGTAATTTAACATTCTTATTACTCGGTGGTCATTTGAAATTTCTTGTGAATTGAGTCTAAAATATCTTTTTTGTAGTGCTCCTCATGTTGCGTCAGAATAAAACCATTCTTGTGTTTCAGGGTCTTCGATTAATACTCATTGATGATCACCTGCTGATGATCAACCTATAACCATAACTGAATTAACACCAATTAAATCTAACATTTCCTTGTATAAATTACTATAACCACCACAAACAGCATATCTATATTGAATAATTTCTCACGGATTAATACGCGGCGCATTTTTACCCGATGCGTATTTTACATTCGCTGTTATTCAATCAAATATAGCACGAATTTGTTCTTTTTTGCTCATTGATTCTTTAATAATTGTGTGATATAAAAAATTCTTAACTTTTTCTCTTTGTTCGTTAGTATAACCGATTTCACTAAATTTTTCAACAAAACCATTACCACCAAATTTTAAAAAATTAATAACCTGGTCATTTATGAATGTGTTTTGTGGATTATCACGACGATTTTTTTCTTTTAATGATGCACTAATTGCTTCTATTTGGGGATAATTAACTAATAAATTGTTTTGTTGTTGTTCTTTTTTTTGAGTTAATTTATTGTAATTATCTCCTGCTCAATTTGGCTTTAGATCTTCAAGATCGCTAAGTGAATTTTTAAGATCTTTAATTTGGTTAAAACGCAAGGTTAAATTATTATAGTATTCGTTTAAATTTTTTGTATAAATTTGTTCATCTGAATTAAACATAGGTAAGTCGAAATTAGCGATTTCGTTTTCGAGTAAATCGTTTACTTCTTCATATTTATATTGAGCTTCTTGTTTAGTAGTTAACAAATAATTATTTAGTTCATTTTTTAAATCAATAAGTTTTAACTTTAAATTTTCAATCAATGCAATATTATTTTGTTTATTATCATCATGTTGATTGATATTTGTATTGGTGTTTGTAGTTGTATTTTGTGTTTGCTGTTGAGTTGAATTATTTTTCTCGTTTTTAATATCAGAATTATTTTGTGTTTTTATAGAATCATTTGTTGGAGGTTGAGGATTAATATTTTTTTGTGTTATTTGTTTATTGTTTTCACTCGTATGGTTTTGGTTTTTGATGGTAGCATTTTTTTGTTGTAGATTGTTTTGATCTTTATTTTGCTCGTTATTTTTTGGAGTTTCTTTTTGCTCGTTTCTATTAAATTCATTGTTTTTAGCACACGAAAATACCGCTAAACTTAAGGCAAAATTTAAAGGTGCTACAAATAGTATTTTTTTTAATTTTTTTCTCATATATGCCTCATTTGTATTTTTTATCATAACAAAAAAACAGGAAAACCTGTTAAATTTATTTTTGAATTGCAAATTCTACTAATGTATCAAGTAAAACTCCCATAGGTTTGCCTTTAATGTCAGCTGTACCCGCAATATCACAATGTATATAAGCGACATCATTTGTGAATTGTTTTAAAAACATCGCTGCGGTGTTATGATCAGAAGTTTCAACGATATTATAATTGTTTAAATCTGCGACAATACTTGCAGTATTTGGCTCATGAAAATCATCATGTAAAGGCATTCTTCATACTTTCTCACGTGCTATTTTGGCTGATTTTTCAAATATTTCTCAATTGTTTTCATCTGTTGATCAAATACCTGAATATTCTGATCCTAATGTTCTTGACATTGCCCCTGTTAGAGTTGCGACATCAATTAAAGTAGTTGCTTTTAAAACTGTTGCTGCATAATATAAACCATCAGCTAAAACTAAACGACCTTCAGCGTCTGTGTCTGTAACCTCAACAGAAATTCCTGCCATTGATTCATATACATTTTCTGGTAAAGAAGCATCACCATCTTGACGATTATCAGTTATACACATTACAGCCACTAAATTTTTCTTAATTTTTAATTCGGCGGCAGTTTTAACTGTATAAGCAGCAATTACTGAACCAGACATATCATATTTCATTCCTTCCATATGATAGCCTTTAGTATTCATTCCTCCAGTATCAAAAGTTATACCTTTACCTATATATGCGATTTTTTCGTTTGAATCTGGAGCACCATTATACTCAATCACAACTACACGTGGCGCGTGTGTAGAACCTTTATTAACAGATAAAAGTAACCCCATCCCTAGATCGCTAATTTCGTTTTTTTTCAACACAGTGATTTTTAAATCACTATTTTGTTCAAATTCATCTTTAATAACATCCGCCAACATTTCAGAATTTAAGTAATTTTCAGGCATTACTTGTAAATTTCTGATTGAGTTTTTATTTAATGCGATTATTGCGTATTTTTGAGCAATTTCGGTGTATGAAGCATCTGGCAATAAAAAGGTAAATTGTTTTTTTTGCGGTGCTTCTTTTTTCTTATTAAATAGAATTGCTTCATAAAAAAATATTTTTGAATAAAATGCTTTAATAACTGCATCCATATCTAACTTATCCGAAACAAAAGTTTTAAGATCTATTTGATAATTACGATTGGCATTTATTACAAATTCGTCAATAAAATTTAATAATTGTTCGTAATTTAAGTCATTTTCTACATAAATATATGCTTCTTTGTTGTTAATAAATTCAGTTATTGAACCGTTTTTTGTTGAAATTTGAGGCTTAATCTCGCTTTGATTTGAACCTAAAATTGCTTTTAAAATGAAATTTTCATTTCTAAATGTTGAATAATATTTTTTCATTATTCCTCCTAATGTAAATATTATTATATATGAGTGCCGGATATAAATTAAGTTAAATTCAATTTAATATATTTTTCCTTATTTTTAAATTCAGATTATTTTTTGTATTTTATTTATATGAAAATAAATAACATTTTATTTAAAAATATTGTAATTAATTATTTTAAATTTTTAATTAAAACAACCTCTATTGATGTATTACGTTGGCCAAGTGAA
The DNA here is from genome assembly GCF_004216495.1 of Mycoplasmopsis phocirhinis. Lineage (NCBI taxonomy): Bacteria > Bacillati > Mycoplasmatota > Mycoplasmoidales > Metamycoplasmataceae > Mycoplasmopsis > Mycoplasmopsis phocirhinis. The sequence goes on from NZ_CP034841.1 coordinate 523,013, forward strand.
TTAAATCAATACCAAATTAGAATAATTATTTATTGATCTACAGAATTCTTTTTTCACAGTTTAGGCTTAAAACGTAAATTTTTTAATTTAGACAAAAATTATGATGTCTATAAATTTTTCTATCAAATTATTCATAATATTATTGATTTTGATTGAATTTATACAAAATTATTAAAGAAACAACGATCAAATTTTTTAAAGAAAATAAAAGCAATATTATTTTTTTTGTCAAAATTAAAAACCAATCAAATATTTAACTGATTTAAATTTAAACCTTTCAAAAACGAAAACGGTACTTATAATCATAGTGAATGTATATTGTTAAGTGATTGAAATGATACTTATCAAATAGTTTTACTTTGCAAAATAGGCAATAAATATCATTTGGACATTAATAAACATCGTTCGATTTATTGAAATGAATTACGCAACTGTATCAATGTTGTTGTGATACCAATTTCACTTAAATTGGTTGCAAAAAATAAAATAAATACAATGAATTTATTCAAAGTTAATTGAAGTTTTCAAAATTTCAAACAAAATAAAAAATGAGCTTTAAATGCTCATTATGATAATTGAGATCAATATTCTACAACTCTAACTAGTTGTGAAACATAAGACATTTCATTGTCATATCAAGCAAATAATTTATAAATTTTTTGGTTATTTGCGTGTTGAACATGAGTTAAAGTGGCGTCGAAAATTGAACCGTAATTAGAACCTATAATATCTGAAGAAACAATTTCATCTGTGTTGTATTTTAATGTTTCATTGGCTGCGTTTTTAAATGTTTCGTTTAATTGTTCAATTGTAGGCGATTTTTCCAATTGTACAGATAAATCGATAATTGAACCTGTGATTGTTGGTACTCGTAAGGCTATTCCGTTTAAAACTCCTGCTGCCTGTGGTATTACTAAACCAATAGCTTTCGCTGCACCTGTTGAAGTTGGAACTGTGTTATAACTTGCGGCTCTTGCTCTTCTTAAATTTCCTTTGCGGTGAGCTCCGTCTTGAAGCATTTGGTCAGCTGTGAATGAGTGTATTGTGGTCATATAACCATTCACTAAACCAAAATTATCTACTAATACCTTAACTACAGGGGCTAATCCATTTGTGGTACATGAAGCTGCAGAAATAATTTCATCATTATTTGTTAGTGTATGGTGATTTACATTGTAAACAATGGTTTTAACATCATTTCCACCTGGAGCTGAAATTATTACTTTTTTAGCCCCGGCAATAATGTGTTTTTGAGCTAAAGGTTTTTTGGCAAAAAAACCAGTAGATTCAATTACGATATCTATTCCTAACTCTTTTCAAGGCAGATTTTCAGGGTCTTTTTCGGCAAAAACTTTGATTTCTTTACCATTTAATATAATTGAATTTTGTTTTACTTCAAGTTCGTGTTGTAAAGAACCAAAAGCAGTATCATATTTTAATAAATGAGCTAACATTGCAGGATCGCTTAAATCATTAATTGCGACAACTTCGATATTATTTGATTTTAATTCAAGGATTCGACGTAAAGTTAAACGACCAATACGACCAAAACCATTAATTGCTATTTTTTTCATTTTATCTCCTAATTTATTTATATTTATTTTACATTTTGTAAAGTTCATTTTAGTTTTGATCAACTTAAATATGGAATAAAATTAAGAATTATTTCCATAAATAACGCTTTTTTTGGTCATCTTTTTTATTAATTGAAATTTGTAAAATAAAAATCCCTAAAAGGGGATTATAATTAAGTGATTTTAGCAAAATGTATATTTTCTTTAATTGCATCGATTAATAATTTTGCTTTAGGCATATCAATAACATTTGGAATACCAATTCTTACTTGTGTTTGTTGACGACCGTTACGTCCTACTTCAAAATAAATATTAGATTTATATTCAATTGTGTTTCTTAATATTTCAGCATTATAGTTTTTTGGTGTGTTCATCACTAATAATCCATGAGTTATATTTTCACCTTTAACTACATCACTAAAACCAAGTTTAATTAATTCATCACGAATATAATTGTAAATTAATTTTTTTTCTTTTCTAATTGCATCTATTGTTTGATTTTTAATAACTCTAATTGCTGCATTCATCGCAACTAAAATAGCACTTGCGGGTGTATATGGAGTTGATTTTTGTTCATAGTAATATTTAACATAGGCTGGAATATCAAAATAGAATTTAAAGTTAGTATTTTGTTTAGCACTTTCAATAGCTCTTTGCGATAGCACGATACAACTTAAGCCAGGCATTAAACAAAATGCTTTTCCACTTGTGGCTATAACTGCATCTAAACCTCATTCGTCAAATTTAACATCATCATGAATAAATGATGAAACAGTATCGACAATAAATAAAGATTCACTTGCGTATTTTTTAACAATTTTTGATAATTTTTCAATATCGTGCAGTACACCTGTTGAAGTTTCGTGGTGTGTGACAAAGATTGATTTAAATTTATTATTTTTTAGAGTTGTTTGAATTTGATCAAAATCAAATGTTTTGCCATCAGCAAAACTAATTGTGGTTAATGTCTCATTAAGACCTAATCTTTGTAAAAGAATTTTAAATCTTTTGCCAAAATCACCTGCTTCGATCAAAAGGACATTTTCGCCTTTTTGGGCTAAATTAACAACAATTGCTTCCATTGCGCCTGTGGCTGATGAAGTTATAAATAAAGGTAGAGCACTTTGTGTTTTAAATAGTTCGCGAATTAATTTAGTTGTATCTTCTAAATAATATTTAAATAATTGTGAGCGATGGTGTAAAACACACTGGCTCAATATATCATTAACTTCGTTGTAATTATTAATTGGACCGGGCGTAAATAATAAAGTTGTGGCATGGTTGCGATATCTTGAATCTAAATTTTGTAAATCTTCAAAAGTATCTAATTCACGAATTTCGATGTTATTAATTTCAAAATGTTTGAATTTTGTATTGAGTGTTCATAAAAAAGATTCAAAATAGTTATTAGGATAATTTTTATAATATTCGGCAAGATTTTGTCGCATTTGTTCAGCAGTTGTAGCATCAATAAACAATAAACCAGATCATATATTTTTCATAAATGAATCTTTAACTAAATGGTGAGAAATGATATTTTGGTTAGCATCAATTTTATACATTCACTCAGGTTTATGTTCATGTCCTTTGATACTGAATGCTATTGAACAGTTCGTGTTATTAATTTGTGGCACTAGCTTGCTAAAAATATTTTCATTAAAATATAAATCACCTTCAACATATAATGTGTCATTAAAACTATCACGAGCGTATCATAAACTACTAATATTGTTAGCTATATCAAAATCAGGGTTTTCAATTAATCTAACATCATATTTTTCAACTAAATAAGTAAATTGCTCTTTAAAATAACCAACCACAATTGAAATATTTTTGATTCCAACTTGCTGCAAAAATTTAATATTTCGCTCAATTATTGGCTCGCCATGAACTTGAACTAATGGTTTAGGTAAATATTGAGTTAGTGGTGCCATTCTTGTACCTTTACCAGCCGCAAAAATAACAACATTTTTTATTTTTTTCATATTATTCCTTTTTGTACAAAAATATTTTTGTAAAAAATCAACTACCAGTTGATTTTAATTATTTTTAGTTTTGAAAATTTCAGCTTGCTTTAAAACATATTCATTTCATAATTCGTTATTAACAGGATCATCAATTTCACTAATTGGAGAAGCTGCTCGTCAAGCGATAATTTTTTTTCCTTCTTGGTCGCGAATGGATATTCCTGTGAATATTAAATCAGCTGTAGTATTTTTGCCGCTAATATCTAATATTGCTTTTAAAGCCCCAGTATTCATATCTACAGTTGCTCATTTTTCGAATCATAGACCTTTTTCATTTCCTTCATCATTTGCGTGATTTGTTGTTAATTCTTCGGAAGGAATTTGATTATTTAATATTGTTACAAAATTACCAGGTTTTAAAGAGGTATTTAAATTAATCGGGTTATTAAAATTGGTAGTATGAATACGATCTGTATATTCAATAATTTTATTTTTGTTTACTACGTTTTCAATTCACTTATCTATAACTGAAAAATTAGGGTGTCCTTTATAATAAATATTATATTGATCTTGATATTTATTAATTACATGAGCTAAAAGATCTTTTTCAATTTTGACATCACCGCCAGAACCTAAAAAAATTATTTTAGGTTTATTAGCATAAAGTTGTTGGCTTTGTTTTACTTTATCGCGTTCAACACGTCAATCTTGTCTAGAAATTTTATAATAATCTTTACTAAACGGAATACGTTTTTTATTAATATCACGGGCTTGGAAAAATGTGTTTTTAATTCTTCAATCTTTATCTACTGAATATGGGTATACTCTTTTTAATTGTTTATTTTTAAATTTATCAACTCCATCATGGTCTTCAAAGAAAAAATAAACATTGTCTAATACAGTTGAAAGTGGAATTCAACCTGTGGGACCACTTTCAATATCTTCAATGCTAATTTGCTGATTTTTACGATTAAAATCATCAATATCATTGATAAATCTAGTTTCGTATGAAGAAATTATTGAACTAGCTTCGTTTAAACACAAAAATTTAACATTTTTAAAAGCAGCTAATTCTAAATATTGTCGAATATAATTTAATTCAGCACTAGAAACTCATAAGTTAATTTTTTTATCAGGGTTTGCAACAATAACATCTCGTAATGACTTAATTAAAAAATCTTTATTAGTTCAAAACCGGTTAAAATTATACACGCGAGATTTTTTGTCTTTATCTAAATTGATTGCACGCATATTGTGCAATCAATTTTCAAATTTCTCTTTATCTACTGACATTCGACTGTCGCCATAAACAAACTGGGTGAAATGAACTTCACCTTTTGCCATCATTGCTAGTCTTAATTGATCTCAAAAAGGTTGAATGCTTGTTGAAATTCCAAACATATTTATATCTGCTTGGTCTAATAGATCACTGACATTATAATGTTCATTAATCAAATTATCATCATTGATTTTTAATAATGTGTCAACATTATTTTGTTTTAACGTAATTGGTTTGAATTCGTAATTAATTGTTTTTGTTTGTTTATTTAAATCAAAATTATTTTGATTGTAATTAGACACATGAACTTTATAAATTTTATACCCCGCTAAAGAAACTGTAGCCGTTACTAATGTTCCTGTTACCAGAGTATATGACAAGATATTACGTATTTTCATTTTTCCTCACTTTGTTTGCTTTAATATATTAATTTTAATATAAATTATTGTTAAAATAATAAATTTTAACTTTGCTTATTTAATTTGAGTGAATTTAATGAAAAAAAGTGTCAAAAGACACTTTATTATTTTATTCCTTCTCATTTTCAGTTTTTGACTTCGTCAATATCAGTACCAGTCTCTCTGATGTAATTTTTATGATATTCAAGTTTTTCGCTCATTAGATCTATAAATGATTGTGCTTGCTCACCATAAACTGCTTTAGCAGCTGTTATTGACATATGAAATCTATCCATGTGCGATAATTGACGAATATCAAATGAAGTTGTTATATCTCCGTGTTCACGGTAGCCGTGAGGGTGTAAATTTCTATTTTGTCTTGTGAAGAAAATATCTCTTAAAAGACTTTCATAACCATGGAAGGCAAATAAAATTGGTTTATCAACGCTAAATACTGCGTTAAATTCTTCATCACTTAAACCTCGTGGGTCGATTGAAGGATGTCTTAATTTTAAAATATCAACCACATTAATAAATCTAATTTTTAAAGATGGGAAATGTTTAATTAAAATTGAAATAGCTGCTAAAGATTCGATTGTTGATTCAGTTCCAGAAGCTGCCACTACTAAATCTGGTGTTTGATTAAGAGATACATTTGAAGCTCAATCAATAACTTTATAACCTTTTTGAACTAATTCTTCAGCTTCTTCAATACTAAAAAATTGTTCTCTTGGTTGTTTAGAAGCAACGATTAAATTAATCACATTTTTTTCGCTAAAAGCTTTTGCTGATACAGCCAATAATGTATTGGTATCAGCAGGTAAATATTCTCTGACCACATCAGCATTTTTATCAGCTAAATGTCCTAACATACCCGGATCTTGATGAGTATAACCGTTATGGTCTTGTTGGAATGCGTTTGATGTAGCAATTAAATTTAATGAAGGAATTTGTTTTCTTCAAAATAAAGGTTTACATTTATTAATTCATTTTAAATGTTGTGTAACCATTGAATCTACTACTCTTAAAAATGCTTCATATGAAGCAAATACTCCATGACGTCCGGTAAGTACATAACCTTCTAAAAATCCCTCAGCTTGGTGTTCGGATAATTGTGAATCAATAATTCGACCAGCAGGTGCTAAATATTCGTCTAAATCAGTGTTTATTGTGTCTAATCATTGACGATTAGTTGTTTTTAAAACATCAAAAAGGCGGTTTGATTTTGTTTCATCAGGTCCAAAGATTCTAAAATTAGTTGGGTTTAATTTGATTAATTCGGCATAATAAGTTGATAAATTAACCATATCTTGTGAAATTAGACTACCTGGTTTGTCAAATTTAAGGGCAAAATCTTTTCAATTACCTAATTTTAAATTTTGAGGGTTAATTCCACCATTTGTGGCAGGGTTCATCGCCATTCTTTTATCATCATCAGGTGCTATATAAAAATCAGGTTTTAAGCATGCATTTTCGTCAAATAATTCTTGTGGTCTATATGATTGCATTCAATCAATAAGTTCTTGTAAATATTGAGAATCTTCTGCTTTAACAGGTATAGGTACTTGGTGAGCTCTAAAACTTCCTTCTATCTGGTTATTGATAAATTTTGATGGTCCAGTTCAACCTTTAGGAGATCTAAAAATAATCATTGGTCATTGTGGGCGAGTTTGTTGTTGTTCATTTTTTTTGGACGCTTGGGCTTTGATAGTTTGAATTTTTTCAATAGCATAATCTAATTTTTTAGCCATTTCAGCATGGTAATCAGATACTTGTTCAACTTCAACAAAAATCGCTTCTCAACCAAAACCTTCAAATAATTTAGTTAATTCCGAATTCGAGCGGCGAGCAAAAATTGTTGGATTTGAAATTTTAGCGCCGTTTAAGTGCAGAATAGGCAATACTACACCATCATTTTTAGGGTTAATAAATGTATTTGATAATCAGCCAGCCATTAATGGTCCTGTTTCAGCCTCGCCATCTCCAATTACAGTTGCCGCGATTAAACTAGGATTATCTAAAATAGCCCCAGTTGCGTGTGAAAGTGAATAACCTAATTCACCTCCTTCGTGTAAAGAACCTGGAGTTTCAGGAGCAGCGTGTGAAGCAGTTCCACCCGGAAATGAGAAAATTTTGAATAATTGTTTCATTCCTTGTTCATCTTGGGTTATTTGAGGAAATAATTCAGTATATGAACCATCAAGATATGAATTTGCTACCATAACTTGACCACCATGCCCAGGTCCTTCGATGTAAAACATATTTAAGTCATATTTATTAATTACTCTATTTAAATGAGCGTAAATAAAGTTTTGTCCAGGAATTGTACCTCAATGTCCTATTGGGTAGATTTTTAAATCTTCGGGTTTAAGGCCATTTTTCATTAACGGATTATTTCTTAAATACATTTGACCGACTGCGATATAATTAGCAGCCCTTCATCAAGCGTCGACTTTTGCTAAATATTCTTTTGAATCAAAATCAACATTTTTGTTTTGCATTGTTTTCTCCTTATTGTATTATTATTTTTAATTATAGTAAATTAGTTATTTTTTTGGTTTTTAATTAGTTATAAAATTTTTACTTTATGGAATCAATAGCACACAAAAAAATGCCACTTGGCATTTTTTTAATATTTTTATTTAAAAACGTGTTTTACACCAATTTGACTTAAAGTATCGTTGTGTACTTTGGCAAATCCTTCTGAGAATTTATCAAATTTTTCTCATTCTTCTGGTGTTAGAGACATTTTTTCTGGTAAGTATTCATAACCATTTTCACCAACAACTACAGGGATTGAAAAGTAAATTCCAGGGTGTTTGAATGTATCAGGCAATTTCACACCAACTGTCATAATTTTTCTCTTGTTTTGTAAAATAGCGGCAGTAATTTCGTACATTGATGTACCAATACCGAATTGTGTATTTCCTTTACGTGAGAAAATTTCAAATGCTTCTTTTTTACTGTCTTCGTATAGTTTTTGTTTAACTTCTTCAGTAAATTGAGGTAAATCTTTAATTAATGTTTCACCAATTTTAGCATTTGATCATACAGCCATTGCTGAAGCACCGTGTTCTGCGATCATTGAAACTTGAATTGAATCTGCTTGTACGTTGTATCTTTGTGAGATAAGTTTTTTCAATCTAGCACCGTCTAAAATTGTACCTGCTGAAATAACTTTGTTTGCTGGTAAACCTGATGCGTAGTGGAATACAGCGGCCATTACATCACAAGGGTTTGCAGCCACAACAACTGTACCTTTAAATCCTTTTTCTTTTAATACAGAACCAAATGAAGCCATCATTTTAGCATTCGCACCAGCTAGTGCTAGACGATCTGAAAAGTCTTTGTTTGCTGGAATTGAAGCACACACAGCAACAATATCAGCATCTGCAGCGTCTTGCTCTAATGTACCTGTTCTAAATGTAGAACCATTTCTTGGCATAATTGCAACCATGTCTGAAAAATCTTTTGCATGAGCATAAGCCACTTCTTCATTTTTATCAACAAATACTCATTGTGCTTCTAGACCTCTAGCAACTGAAACATTTACATATGTAAATCCAACATTTCCTAGGCCGACAACAATAATTTTTTTCATATATATCCCTTCTAAAATATTTAATTTATTTTTTGTTTGTTTAGCTTTTAGCTTAATTTAATTATAAACCTAATTGCCTTGAATATGAAATCATTTTTATATGAGAAAATTAATTTTATTTAATTTTTAATGCTTTTTTAAGGCTTTTTTGTATTTTTTATTTGGTGTACAGTTGTTATATTGCTTACAACAAGGCAAAAAAAGTTAGTAAAATAAAAATAAATGTGGAAATTTCCACATTTACGCAAAAGTAAAGTTTTGTGCTTCAACTACTTTAAATCCAGCTTGTTCTAATTGTGTTTTTAATGAACTAGCACCTGGATTTATTTCTATTTCGTTGCTAAAATCAGAAGCATTTTTAGCATATTTAATAAATAGAGTTAAATTCACTAATCCTGAACCACTTAATTGTTCATCAGTTTCAATTCTAATTCGTTTAGTTATTGAACCATTAGAAAATATTATTTTTGAAGGTTGCATTGGTTCATCAACAATATGTTCTAAACCGGCTTCGTTTAAATCTTGAGCTTTAACACTAAATGAAGCTGAGTCGTTAAATAAAACTAGACGGCTGATTTTTCTTGCTTTATTACTTGGCTTAAATTCGTCATGGAATTTAAGACCTCTTAAACTTTTGATTTTAGCTACTCTTGAAAAATCTAGTCCAACTGGATAACTATTATCGCCTTCATTATGATCTGGGTTTAGACCAGCTCCAAAACCACCTTGGAAAATTGGTTCATTATTACGAGCATAATATGCCATTCTTAAACCTAAATTAATACGCTTAAATGGATCAGAATCATTTTCTTGATAATCAGAACTATCAAAAGCTAAAGTATTAAAGGTAATTCTAGTAGCAATATCCTCACCTCGTTTGTATTCAAAACTTACGTTGTAATCGTTTGTATTAATTCATTTTGTGTTGCGTAAAGCAAACGGGTTTATGCTTCAATTATCTAATAAAGAATTTCCAAGTGTATATAGCGACAATTCTTTAATTGTTTTATTTTCAAGAGCAATTAATGAACTTGTATTTGTTGCTCGATCTGAGAAGAATAATTCTAGCTGTGGTATTTGATCTGGTAATTGTTCTAAAATTTCTTTAAATTTTTGGCTCGCATCATTGTGCCCCATATTTCTTATTCGAAATGAGACAAAATTATACTCAGGTTTTGCTTTTAAATCAATTAATAATTGTTTAGTTTTGGCATAACCACTTGGATTAGCGGCATCTATTTCTAAAACATAACCTTCATTAATTTGCCCTTTATCATTTACAGGTTTTTCACGTGTCATTTTAATAATATTAATACCATCGGTTTTTGAAACGTTTAAAGATTTAAATTGTTCTTCATCAGTTACATCTTGGCTTTTTCAACCTGGATAAATACCATGTTGAACATTATATGGAGTTCGAATTTCAGCAGAACTAAAACTAAATACACGTCTTTCGTAATTATCTCTTGTTCTACGGGCTATTTCATTATTATATCCTTCAGGATAACCGGCCGAATATGAATCTAATTCTCCATTTTCGTTAATAAAAACATTATCTTCAGAAATTATTAAACCCTCAGATAAATTTTTAAGAGCGTTAGCTGAAAGTCTTTTAAATTTTGTAAAATCTAAATTATTATACAATCATATATAACGATGATCGCGTGAATGAAATTGCATTGTTTTATATTTTTGAGCTGCATCAGGAACTAAAAAATTAATTACATTTTCACTATCAAATAATTTTGATCATTTTTCAAATTGTCTTTGTCAAAAACCGGTTACCTGTGTTGCAATATTTGCTGCTATATCTTCTGGTTTTACCTCTCTTAATATTTTTAAAGCAGATTCACGTATATATTTGGCATTTATTCCAGTATTTTTTGTTCCATCACCTGCTACATTTTCTACAACTTTATCAATTAGTTGTTCTGTCACTTCAAGACGTACAATTTTATCTATAAAATTACTTTGATAGGGTTCGATGTTACTTATTTTATTTTGAATATCAAAGTGATTAATTTCTCTTGGTTTTTGTCTTGTAACTTCAGCACGAACATTTACTCCTAAAATATTTATTAATGCCTTTGAATCATCACTTGCGAATGGATTGATTTGAGTGGTTGTATCAATTATCTGTGGCTTTGGTTGTGGAATTGGTGTGGGAATTATTTCTGGTTTAGGTTCCGTTTTAGGTATAACTATAGGTTTAGGTTTTTCAATTGGTTTTGGTTCTTCGATAGGTTTTGGTTGGGGGATAGGTTCGGGTTTAGGTTTAGGCTTTTCAATAGGTTCAACTTTAATTATTTCCACTTTTTTTGATTCTTCTGGCTTTGGTTTAGGTTTTGGTTTTTCAATAGGTTTAGGTAATTCTCTAATGTTTTCGTCGGTTAATGAGTTTATTGTTTTTTGTAAATCTAAATTATCTTTTGCGATAAATTTAGTGTCTGCACTTGCATTTGTTTGGTAATCAACACCCTCATTTGGCTTAGAATTGGTGTAATATAAAGATGTAGTAACTATTGTTGCAAGCGATACGGTTGAAAAAAGCGATAATGTAAGATTTCTAATTTTTTTGTTTTTCAAAAAATTCATTTTGTCTCCAAATTTATGATTATTTCCAATTATTAATTAATAGATAAATTATATGAGCATTTTTTTTTTTTTTTTTTGCAAATAGTAAAAATTTTTTTGCTTGAAATGTTAAACAAAATTAACATGTTTCAGTTTGATAGTAATATCTTAACAAATTACTTAATATTTATGGTTTAAATTAGAGAGAATTTTAGTTTAAAGCCCCCCAATGTCTGGGGGGTTGGGGGGGTTAGAAGCCCCTATGATAGGGGTTTGGGGTTAGATTAGAAACTTTTTCATTGAATTTTATTTTTTGTTTTTTGACAAAAAAAACAAAAACACAAATCTATTTTTAATAGATTTAGATAAATATTTTGAACTTAACTTAAATATTATGTGTATTTTGAATTTAAAATTCTATCGTTTGGCGAATATTCAGGCGAATATCTTCCAATTCTTTTAATATTGATTTCAATAATTTTTTGTCTTGTTCATCCCAATCTGGCTTATTTTTGAATAAATTTTCTATTTTTGCATCCAACATTTGATTGAATGTGTAGCCTGCGGCTACTGTTTTCATCAATGTTTTGACTTGATAAACTTCTAATGGAAGTTTTTTATTTATTGAAAATTTTTCGTATAGTTCCATATCATTTGGTTGTAATTTTTTTGCTTCATATCTCGAGTTTTTAATTCTAAAATAAAGTTTGTTATCACTTCCAATTATAAATTTGGCATCAAATTTAGATTCAACACGAATTCTTTGATCATTTTGATAAGGTGCGTAATGAATTCCGTTGTAAAATACAGTCCCATTATTGATTTTTCTTGCTATTTCTAAATCAAAAAAATGTTCTAATCTTTCTTTATTTAACTCTCTAAAATGATTGACTTTGGGTTCAATTACTGATTTTCGTATTTGATTTAAGTATTTTAATATCGATTCTTCAGCATCGTTTGCTTGTTGTATTGTGTTAATTTTATTGTCTAAAAACCACAAAGGCAGGCGCATTTGAATAAAATTTTGTGCATTTTCTATGTGTGGTTTACCGTTAGAATTAGATGTAGTAATCAATTCAATACCCAGATTTTTTATTGCTTTAAATGTTACTGCGTTTGAATCTTCATTATTATAGAAATTCTTTCTTTTATCAGTAATTATTGTTGAAGGAATACCGTATCTATTCAACATTTTTTCTAAATTACTTTGGTGACCATTCAGTGTTTCAACATTTTTTTCAAAATGAATTGATAAAAGTTTGCTGGTTGCGACATCAATAGAACTTATTGCTGTTCAAAGTTCATTTTTAACAAAATAATGAGTACAACCATCAATTTCAACAACATCACCAAAGGAATATTTTAATCTTGTTTTTTTGCGCTCAACTTCTTTTTTCTTCGGTATTTTTAATTCTAAATCTAATGAATATTTAATACCAAAACCTTTCTTTTTCAATTTTATTCTTGCCTTACGTGCCTCTTTTCTGCCCGCTTTATACGCAAAAGCGCTACAAAAACCATTTTGTTTTAATCTTTTTACCATTTGGGAGTATGATATATATGTCTTGAGTTTTTCATGGTACGAAATTAAAGACATATACGAATTACATGAACTATTAGCATTGTTGCCACTAGCTAATAGTTTTTTATTTTCGTATTCTTGTCCTAAATTTAAAACCATTTCGTCGTTATATCTTTGAGCATTTTTATCGTTTGTGTTTTTGTGTTCAATGTTTTCAATATAACCATTTCCACGTTTTAACTCGTTTTTGTACAGTCTGACTGTAGAAACAGATTTATTTATTCTATTTGCTAATTGTTTATATGTTTCGTGCTTAAAAGTAATGATGGTATCTAAACATCATTTTTTTTGGATTACATAGTTAGTTAATTTGTCCATCTCTTTTACCTACTTTTTAATTTTAAGGGAAAACAGATGTTAATTTTGTTTGAGTTTTCACGTTTTTTTTTGCAAATAGTAAAAATTTTTTTGTGTTTTTTATCCTTATTAAAAAAGGCAAAATATTGCTAATTAAATTAAAATATAATGCTAAATTTTTTACCATAAATAATATAATTTATGTTAAATTAACAAAAGCATTTAAGGAAAAAAATGAAAAATAAAAAAATTTGACTAAACACTCTTGTTTTGACAACTCCAATGTCTGCATTAGCATTGGTTAGTTGTGTTCAAAAACAATCTAAAATTGATGATAAAAAAGATTCAAATATTGTTAAACCAGAAAATAAAGATAAACCACAACAAGATGTAACTAATTCAAATGTTAAAACTCAACAAAATACTCAACAACAACCCCAAAAGGCAAAACCAATATCAAATAAAAAAGAAGATAAAAAAACTACGCAAGATAAAATTAACAACAATCCCAATACAAATGGTGACCAAAACAATACAAAATTTCAAGATCCAAGCTCGCAAAATGAACAAAAAAATGAATTAAGCAATCAAGCGGATAATCAAAAAACAGAAAAACAAATTAACGAAAATTCATCAACATCACAAAATAATTTAGAAAATAAAAATGAAGAAAATAATGTTAATTCTAACAAAGATATAAATAACACACAATCAAATAAACAAATTGAACCAAATAACTCAAATCCTGATAGAAATGTTAATAATTATGTTGATCAAGATAATGTTAGCCAGCAAAATAAAAATACAAATAATGATATTCAAACACAAAATACAAACAATCAAAATGAACAACAAAATTTAGATCAAAAACAAAATGAGCAAGAAACTAATTTAGATAATCAAAAAGCTAATTCACAACCAAAACTTGAGATTAATGATGATAATAATTTTGCAAATTATAAGAATAAAATTACAGAATTGCTACGCATAAATGGCAATTTTAGTATTCAAAACGCTCAAATATTAAAAAATGTTAATAATGCTAATCAAAATTATGTTTTATTGAAATTTAATTCGTTAGGAAAATATGAATTCAATTCAAAAATAAGTTTTAAATTTAATGAAACTAACTATAGCTTTGATTTTGATAATAATTCTCTAATTTATTTATTTAAGCTAAACAAAAATGAAACATTAACGCAAACCAATAAAATTTCAGATATTAAAATTAATAATCATTTAATAACTAATGATGCTCTAACAGTAAATGAAGTTGTAAATCAATCTAGCACAACAAATTTAAGAGCTAATTCTGCTTCATTTACTAATAATCAAATACAGATAGATTTATCAGGTTCAAATAATTCATTACAATCAAATCAAGAATTTTATGTTACTTTAAAGCCAGATCGAAATTATTTAGGTTCTGATATTACATTAAAAGGTATTTTTAATAACAATAAAATTGTAATTAATGATCATGCAAATTTTGATTTTAGTATTAATAAATGAGTAATAACTCGTATCTTAAATACACAAAATTTATCATATGTAAAATTACCTAAAGATACAATTTCAAATGCTAAAAACGAAAATTCTGCTGATTTAACCTTAAGTATAAGCAAAAATTTTAGTGGAGATATCGAATCTATATCTATTAATTCAAATAATTCTAATCCAGGACAATATCTAGGTTCAATTAAATTGAATCAAGAAGCTATAACTAATTTAAATTTACTTAAACAAAAATACGTTCGTTTAGATTTTACAGACAAACATCAAATTGATTTAGATGCTTCAAAACCTTATCCAGAACACGAAAAAGGTTATTATACTAATTCAGTTGGTTTGAATTATCGGGATAGAAAAGATAGAATTTCAAATAAAAAATATATCTATTTAAATTATGATCAATTATCAAACTTTGCTATTTCAAATTTACCTTCTGGTATTCATTGACAATTAAATAAAATTGAACTGGTTGATAAATCAAGTAATTTAGTTACAAAAACATTAACTAACAATACTTCAAATACAGATTTTTATACTGAAATAAGCGAAAATATACAATTAAATCACGGCTATGAAAATGATTATAATAAACAAAATCTTCAATGAAGCATCAATAAAACGATTAACGATGATGAAAATAATCACATAGACAAAAACCTTTCTTATACAGATGAAAATTACATCAAGGCAAATGACTATTACATATCTCAAACACAATACTACTTTTTAAAAGATGATAATAGCGACAAAACTTTTACTCGTAAATTTGATAATATCACTCTAAACAACAAAGAATATAATTTTGCAACACTAGCTCAACACTTTAAAGATAAAGAATTTATTTCTAATAAAGAAAATACACAATACACATACACAATAGATTTATCTAGATTCAAAAATATAGATAATAAAAACCTAATTTTTAGCCTTAATTTTTTTGCTACGCCACTTAATATTGAACCATCACATTGGCGTATTAACCAAAATTCATATAAAATTAGTTTTTCGTATGAAAAATTAAAACAAGAAACCGAATTAGATAATATTGCAATTGAATTTGTGAAAAAATGAACTGATATCTATAAATTTATTGCTCGTTCAAGCGATTTATTTGGCATTAATGATTTTACTCTTGATCAAAATAAATTAGAAAAATTAATCAATGAAAATTTAAGGGTCAATGTAAAATTACAAAATAATAAAATTTTAATTACTTTAAATACCCGCAAAGGGGTGTTGAATTCAAAAATACATTTACATAATTTGAGTCAAAAACTTTCTACTTATGTTGAAAAATTTCAAAATTATCTTTCACTTATTTATACTGAAAATAAAAATGTAGATGTGGCACAAAAATTAAGTTTTAATCCAAATTCTTCAACTAATGATCTTCAATTACCGGACTTTATTTTTTCAAAAAAGAATGATTGAAAAATTTTATACAGCACCTTAGATAATTCAACTACAACAAATGACGCACCAGATTTTGAATTCACAACAAATCGCACAACAACTAATGATTTACACACAAATCCTATAATAAAAGACGTAGTTGCTCGCGAGTTTGGTTTATATAATGGCACTGGTTGGGTTATTGCTAAAGTAAAGCCAGATGATGATAATGATAATCGTTATTATATCGCAACAAATCAACATGTTCCCACACATCAAAGTGAGCCTATATTTGCTCCTAAAGATCACGTTAATGAACAAGATACTTCTCATTGAGATGTCAATTCTAATTGAAGTGTCGGTGGCAGCAATCCATTTTGAAGAGGTGATGATAGCAAAGAAATTTTAGGTAATGAAGTCTCAACAGCTGATGCAATTAAAGTTGTTTCTAAAAAACGTTATTCAGGAATTGATTTAAAAATTCATATTTTTGATACAACCGAAGCGGTTAAATATTACAACGACCATAAAAATGACTCAAATATAGATACTAACGCAATATTCCAAAGCGCTAAAGCAATCTATAATTGAAAAAATTTAAATAAAATCAAATTCAGCGAGCGTGCTAATTACATCAAAAGTAATACTTTAATAAGCACATACGCATCAAGTTTTCCTGGTTCCACAGCTGGCAATACAAAACGTAATATTCAAATTAGACATAATATTGTAACTAGTTTTACCGAAGCAGATAATCCTGGTGGACATAATTATACTGATTCAGAAACGTTAGCTTTTTGAGCCAAATTTAAAAATACAAATTTACAAAGTTATAACGCTTTACAGGCAGGTTCATCGGGCACAGGTGTATTTGATGATGAAGGTAATTTTTTAGCAATTCACGCCGGCAAAAGTAATGGCTATAACTTTTCGTATATTTTAAATAATCCGCGAATTGCTTTTATTGGATATTTAAATGGCTTTAACGATAATTCGTTTGCTTATAAAGTTCAACGTCTAAATCGTCTTTATCCAGATTTATTTGGCTTACCAGAAATATTTAGTGAATTTGAAAAACCGTTTTAATTAAAAATTAGCACAGCAAAAGTTGTGCTAATTTAATTTTAATTTTCACGCGTTATAACCATTATCAATAGCTTTAGATATTAATTTATTGACACTAGATTCAAGACTTGCAAAAATTTGATAAATTGCTAAAGCATCAGCGTATGCGTTATGGTGTGTGAATTTAATGTTTAATTTAGTTGCGATTTGATCAAGTTTTTGTGTATATTTAAATTCATTTGAATTGTATTTTGCTAAACCAAAACGACTACAAAAAAAATCAATTTGTGTCGTAAGTGCTAAATCCATTCGTGTTAATTCTCGCATTAAAACACGGATATCAAATGCAATATTGTGTGCTATTAACAAATATTCGCCATTAAAATATTGACTAATTTGTGGTCAAAATTGAGCAAAGGTAGTTTCATTTTCAACCATTTCATCACTAATGCGGTGTTGTCACATTGCTTCTAACGTGATTGGTCTTAAAGGATTAATCAATTTATTAATTTTAGCAACAATTTCATCGTTTTCAACAATAACCATTCCAATTTGACAAACATAACCATTAAATCCGGTGGTTTCAAAATCAAAAAAAACAAACTTGTTATTTTTTTGAACAATTTTATTTTCTTTTTTGTTTAATTTTACTGTTACATAATTTATTAAAATTTTATTTTGTTTACTTAAATCAACTATTGACTTTTGATAATTAATGTCTAATTTTGGTTTAGTTAGGTCTTTAAGATAATTCTTAAATAATTTACATAATTCATTAATATTTTCTAATTCAACTTCTAGTTTAGAATTATTATAAATATTAAAAATAATTAAGCGAAAGTTTTGGAATTCATTTAACTTATTTAAATTTATTAAAATACCAATTAATGCCATTTCAAAAATATCATTATCATTTAATGTTTCATTAAATTTAAGTGCATATACAATTTCATTTTGATAATCGATTAAATCAATGATTGTTGAAATATTTTCAAATTCAACTTTAAATCTTAAAAGTGAATTATTGTCTTGTATATTACTTAAACGTTGATAAATTGTTTGGCTTTGCTTGCTACTGATTCAGTTTCTGTATTTTATATCAATAGAATTTGGGGCTATAAAATCTGCTCTAAAACAAGAATCAAAAACCATTGCCAAGGAAATAAATTTTTGATTATTATTTAAATTCATAATTTCTTGAATTTGTTCAATTAGTGCATTGAAATGTTTTTTTTCATTAATGTGTAAAATTCTTGCTAAATTATTGATGTTTTTGCAATTTTTGAAAAAATATAGCAATTTTACATAAACATTATTAATCGAAACAACATCGTATATTTGTTTTTTAGATTTTAATGTAATGTTGTTTTTTAATTCCAAAGGTTGTACGGGATACTGTAATCATATTTTTTTGATAAATTGCGAAATTTCAAAGCGTTGTGTTGGAGTTAATGTGTTAATAAAATTTTGCAAAGTGTAAATTCGCTCAAAATCTTGATGTTTAGTTGTTTGCGATGTAACTAAATCATACTTATTTAAATCCGTATAAAAAAAATCTTGTTTTAGAATAAAATTTGTGTCAATAAAAGAAGGAAAAAAGTTTTGGTTATATTTTGAATAAAAATTAACCAAAGTTAGATCCTCACTGGCTCTAGTTAAAGCAACATAATATAAATTTTTAGATATTTGATTATCTTCATTGATATTGAAGTTTTTTTCAACATTGGAATTAAAATTATAGACAATTACACATTTTCTTTCACGACCTTTGCTTTGATGAACACTTGCGAATACAACTTTATTTTTTAGAATTTTGTCATTAATTTCTGTTAAATTTGAAATTGGATAATACGTTCCATATCCACGTTTACTTATTTCATTAGCCACCATAACTAGACTATTTTCAATTAAAGTGTTGTTGATAAAAGGTGAAATCACAAAAATATTTTGCTCGCCGTATATTTTAATTTTTTCCTCAATCAAATCACTTATTTTTTGTATGAATTCATTTTGTCAAACATAAATGTTAAATGTGGAATTTTGTGTTGAAAAATTACTGCCATTATTAGGATTTAAATCATTAGTTTTTAAAAATTCTCAGATATTTTGTTTAACTCTAAAACTATTTGTTAAAGACATTTTTTTTCATTCAATATTATTATTTATTAATGTATCAGCATTAATAAAATAATACGGTGTTGCTCTATTATGTTGATAAATAGTTTGATTAACATCACCAAGCAAAATATAACGACATGATTTATTTTTGATGTTATTAGCAAAAATTAATTGACATAAATTTCATAATATTGGCGTTAAATCTTGTGCTTCGTCAATAATTATTAAGTCAAAATCTATATTTTTTATATTTTGTGAATATTGACTTATTATTATGTTTAATTCATCATCATTACGACATGAACTTGCTCAATATGAAGCAGCGAATGAATGAAATGTTCGTATTTCTATAAATTCTGCATTATTATCCATAAGATGTTTATTAATTTTTACTTTAGTATCTTCCATTAAACGAGTATTGTAAGTTAAAATTAATATTTTTTTATTGAAATTTGCTTGTACAATACCAACAATTGTTGTGGTTTTACCTGAACCGGCTACGGCATTGATGATTATATTATTTGTCGTTGAAGATTTGATAATTTCGTTTTGTTCTTGACTAAAACATAATTTTGTTGGATTTAAGTTGTTATCGATGGTTGACATATTGAATATATTGTAATACTTTATTTATGTTTAAACATTAAATCTTTGGTTTGGTTAAATATAACAATATAAATTGCTCTATGTTATAATGAAATATATTTTATATCTAAAATATTAAATTTAATTAAAAAAAACATTAAAGAAAGGAAATAATGATTAGTTTAATTATTAAAGAAATTAAGATAAAAAAAGAAAATATGAATAATTTCAATGAATATATTAAAAATTGAATTTATGTTTCTAAACAACAAGAATTAAATTTATCTATCGATGGATTTTGGGCTGGCGACAAATTTAACATAGTTGAGCGTTGAAGTTCAGAAGAATCGTTTAATAAATTTGCTAAAACGGAACAATATAAAGAATTTTTAACTTTTGTTGAAAATTCTGCTCAAATGCCTTTAAAAATAAAAAAATATAAAACAATAATTTAATGAAAGAAAGTATGCAAAAAAAGAAAAAGAAAAAATTAATTTTAGCATTATCAACTTCTGCAGCAGTTTTATCTTTAACAAGTATTGTAGTTTTTCGTACATATTACAAGTTAAATAAAACCAACAAAAAACCTAATAATACTATTCAAGATAATGAAAAAAATAACGATACAGGTAATAAACAAACACAAAATAATTTACCCACTAATACAGACAAAAAACCATCTCAAAACGAGCAGACACCAATTCAATCTAATGAATATATAAATCAACTTAGGTTATTAAAATTTAAAAACGATATTAGTCAAAAAATAATTGAGAATGAAACAAAAAAACCAACAAACAACAAAACAGAACAAGAGCAATTTTTAAACTTAATAAAAAGTTTTGATGATCAACTTTCACAACTTTTAAAATTTAACGAATATTATCAATTGGATAGTCAAGTTCAAAACCAAATCCAAAATTTAAACAATATTGAAATATCGCGGCAAAATATTACTAATATTAAAAATGACATAAATCAGTTAATTTTAAATTCAAAGGAATTTATATTACAAAATAATATTCAAACAAATAACGTAGATTTTAAGCAATCTAAAGATGACTTATTTAATACAATAAACAATTCAAATCAATTAACAAATGAACAAAAAAATGAGTTAAGTGAAAATTTAAAAAATGATTTATTAGATGATGATTTAGTTCTAACTCAAATGAAATTTTTAGAATTAGAGAACAAAAATAGAAATTTTGAGCAAAATTTAGCCAATAGTTCAATAGCCGGATCAATTAAAAATGATATCCAACTGATTTTAAATATCAATAAAAATAACGACAATTATTCTTATAAAATTGAAGTTGAAAAATTATTAAGTTCAATTGAACAATTAAAAACTAAATTAAAAAATATAGATAATGAATTGAATTCTCAAAATACAAATAATTTAAAAAAATTTGATCTATACACCCTTAAAAGTGAATATAGAGATGTTTTTGATACGAATTTAAATAAATTACATATTTTAGATTTTAGCAACACTATTGCAAAAATAAATGAATTTAGTAATAAAATTGATGAAATAAACGCTAAAACATATGAAAAAACTGATAAATCATTAGAGCAAATTTTACTTGAACATACGCAAAATCTGTTTATTTTAGAAGAACATCGAGGAGCAAAAAAATACGATTTTGACCAATACCAAAGCTCAGGCTCATTTAATTTAAAAAATGCTAAATTATTTTTTGATTACCAAGATAATAAAATATTTGATTTTGAAATAATTAATTTAGAGTTAAATGGCCAAAACCTTGAAACATTACAAGCAAGTATTGAAGTTAAAATAAAAGGTTTTGACACACCTAAAGCAATATTTAAAAAACAAAAAACATTCCAAAGGGGAGCTAAAAACGATTTAGATTCCATTACAATAAACAATTTAGATGATTTATACGATATTAACTATGAATTAATTAATTCGTATACCGAACAAGAGTGACAAAATCTTTCACAGGAACAAAAAAATAAGATTTTAACACCAAAAAAAGCAAAAATAGGAAAATATTTTAGCCAAACTTTTACCAATTTAAAAATACAAAATACTAAAGTAAGTGCTGATATTGATATTTATTTTGGTAAACAAAAACTTAAAACATTAAGTTCTATGTCAGCAAATAATATATCATGAAGAAATCTAACTACATATCCAACTCAAGAAGATTATTGGGATAAAATTAATTTAGATAAAACTCTGAATATCATAAGAGGTGATAAAAATCAAGCACTTCAAGAGTTATTTAAAAACACCACGATTAAAGACTTAAATAATTACACAACCCATTCAGATATTTTAGCCTCTGATGCTCAGGCAAAACTTGGTGAAATTTACAATTTACCAAAATTTGGTAATTATGAAATTTATATTGAATTTTCTGAACCAAATGGAGATAATTCAGTATATGGAGATACAAAAATTTCACGATCAGCTTCTGGTGGTTCAAGATTAATTTATTTATGGTACAAAAAAAACGGTGTTAAAGCACCCAAAGTACAAAATAGATCTAGAACTATTAATTCATTTGCTTACTTAAATTACGAAGATATTAAACCTAAACAAAAACATTTTAGTGCTGAAGATTTTATACCAATTAGAAATAGTGTTGTTGAGGAATCATTTAAACAACAAATTGATAGAATAAATGAATCTAATTTTCACATTAGTTTTTCAGAAGGCAAGGTTAATACTCGTCAAAATGTTGTAGAGTATCGTAATTTAAATGTTAAATCATTTATTGAACAAGAAGCATTTAATAAATTTAATTATTTTATAAAAATTAAAGATGGTCGTGATGCAAAAGGTATCAATCATGATAATGAAACCTTTTTATCAACAAAATACAAAAACCATTTATACGATAAAGATATCGTTGTAAATACTGACATGCAAGCTTCATTACTAGAAAATTATTTTTACTATTTTTACGATTTTGAACAAGTTTCAAAAAGAAGTATTTCGTTTAAAGTGGGTTGAATTAATCGTTTTGATAACAATAAAAGATACACTAATGGTCAAAAATATACATTGATAAATATAGTTAATGATTATGAACAAGCGCTATATCCTGATATTATGTTAAATAATATAAATCTAAATGATTTAACTATTAACTTTAACTCTTTATCTCTAAACACAGCAAATTATTTTGTAAATCATCCTGATGAGTTAAACCAATTAATTACATTGAATGCTAATGAACAAAATAACATTGTTTACAATAATTTTGAATTACCCGCACAAAATTTTAAAATTAGCGAAGTAATTCCTTACGGTAATGATTCGGCATATATTAAATTCAGCGTAGAAGGCTATGATCCAATCGGAGATAAAACCAAGATTATACAATCACACGCATATTTAAAAATAAATGGTTTTAAAGCAGATTCTTCAGTAAATGAAACAGAAAATATTGACGATATGCTTTTAGACAACTCGAATTTAAGTGTTATTTTTAAATCAAGCAAAGAAGTTAAGAGAAGACGAGTAATAGAACCATACTGGCGTGACTTAATGTGGCAATATGATAAAAGTAAAGATTATGCTTTTTGAGTTTTAGATAAAAAATATTTACAAAAAACCTTTTTTGCCAATGACGCACTAAAGCGCAAATTAATTTTTGATATTCACGCAAATGCACTAATTAATGATCCAGATAAAAACAAGCGTGTTCGACAACAAAGTTTACAATTTGAATTAGATTTTGAAAATTTAATCACAAACAAAGTTATTTCTTTTGAACAAACTTCTCCCACATTTGATAATAACAGTTCGTTTAAATATAATGTTATATTTCAATATTTAGAGGATCAAGGAATTAAAATTATTATTACAACTCAAGATAATAATTTTAAAGTTATTATCGATGAACCTGAAACACAAAGATTCACAAATAATCAAATTTTTGATCAACAAAAAGCCTTAATAATTTTACCTGCTGCGGTTAAAACAACTATTGAATATACTAATGAAGTTCAAAATGAAAATTTTAATATTAACTCAAATAAATTTGATTATAACGATGTCTTTTATAATCGCTACGACCAACCGATTTTATTCAGTAATGACACAGAATTTTTAAAAAATAAAGATATTTATTATCCTAATCAAAATGTGCCTTATAAGCTACATGATGGTTATAAAATGAATGTTGACACATTACGCTGACTTAAACAAAAAGATTGAGATTTAGCCAAAAATACATGATTAAGGGCTTTATACTATACTGCTTTAGATCGTAAAGAAGCAGGCTCAACTTCCATAATTGGCAAAGTAAATCAAGATCCAAATGATCATAAATACTATGTATTGACTAATCGACATGTAGACGGCGAAACTAAATTTAAAAAATGAGATCAACTTGTAGGCGACAATTTTTTAACAGATAAAGACCAACGTCGATTAGCATTTTCAGCTAAAAATATTTATTCAGATGTAAACCGCGCTGCCAGACCTTTTTTACCTCACATAAATAATATAAATGGAGTTAGATATAATCCAGTCGGTACTACTATTTGGTCAGGAATAGAGCAAATTAGTGAAAATGAAGGTATTACACCCAAAGAAGAAGATCTAAATATTTTTATAGTCGATTTAAATAATGACTATCAAAACTCTATTCAAAGTGGTGCGTTTAACCGTGTGTGAAAATACGAAAACTTAAAGAAATTACCCAATGCCAAGTTTAACATCGGATCAAAACAAAGTATTATTTCTGTACCTTATACCCGTGAAGTTGCGAGTGTTGGATGACCTAATGGTAAAATAGCAGGCCATATCAATCGTCGTCCTAAAATTGAAAATGGTGAAATTATTCAACTACACACACAAGAAAATTATTCACAAGTATTTGCTGGTAGAATTGGTTCAGGAACTGGTATGTATGTTGATGATGATACATACATTGCGACTTGAAAAGAAGGTTTCAATGGACGCGCAAGCCAAGGACCTAGATACGTAAATCGTAATTATAACTATTTTGGTGTAAATTTTGATGGACAACATCCTTTTGATATTAAAAACACACATTCATTCGCGGCCCAAATTATTAGAGCTAATTTAACTAATCCAAATCAATATGACTTGCCTTGATTTTTTGAAGCAATTAAAGATCAAAATGAATAAGATAAAAACGCAATTAAATGCGTTTTTTTGCTTGAAATTTTTTAAAAATTGTTATCATAAATTTTATGAAAAAAAATTTAAAAATAATTCTTAGTTTAGCATCTTTTACAACTTTACCTGCACTAGTTTCGTGTGCTAAGACAATCAAAAATGAACCAGAAAAAGTTTCAAACGAACAACAAAATTCGCTCTTTAAACTTTATCAAAACCAAGCTGTTAAAAAAATAAATGATTTAAATAGTTTATCTTTACAAAATTTAGTTAAAAATTTAGAATTAAATTATCCCCAAAATTTGGATGAAAATCAGTATAAAACTTTGAATTTTAATCTTGAACAGATAGCCAATTTATATATTGGTGTTTTAAATTTAAATAAAACCACTCCAGATAAAAAAGTTGAAATTGAATTTGCAAATGAACACAAAATAAAACAAGATATAGTACAATACACTGATTTATTATCTAAATTAAACAAAGAAATAAATTTAGATAATTTTAATTCTACTTTAATTGAAAATTGCAATTAACACAGAATCAATTAATTGAATTAAACGCAGAAATTTCACAACAAAATAAAAATTTTAATAAATATAACGAAATTATTAGTTCTATAGTTTTTATAGATGAAACAATAAAAAAATGAGTTGATAAAAAAATAATTTTAAGTGTAAAATCTAAACAAGATTTCAATGAATTTGCTGATGAAATTAACGAAATTAACTTTAACTACAATGTCCTAAGTGAAATTGAAAAAGAATATTTAAGCAATGACTTAAATGAAGGGTTATTTTTAGATTTAAAAAACGAATTAGAAAATTTTAAACAAAATTTTAATACTGAAATTTCTACACAAATGATAATTTCCACACAGCAACAAATATTGAAAAAATTAACTACTATAATCTTAAATAATAATTTAGTTACTGAATCTAAAAAACAAATTAAAGACCAAATTAAAGAAGATATACTTGATTTATATATTAGCCAAGCTGATTTTGAAATTTTAAATCAGGAATTAATTAACTCTGTAAGTAATGAGCAAATTAACAATATCAAAAATAAAATTATTAATTTTCAAACGAGTTTTGAAAATAATAAAAGCGCATCAAAGCAAATTTTAAAAAATTCTAGTTTAAACGATGAAATTAGAACCCATTTTTTATCTAAACTTGAAATAAGTAAAAATTTTATTGAATTTGAACAAACAAAAAATGAAATTAAGGAATTAAAAGATATTATTGAGCGCTTGCTGATGTTGCAATCTGAATATAACACTAAAATTGTAAATAAAATTATTTTAGGTCAAAAAGCTTATGAATTACGAAAAATTAACATTGAAATTGCTCAATATTTTAAAGACAATAATTTAGATGTTCTTGAATCATATGATGTGACAAAAATAAAGACTGTTTTTAATCAAATCATAGAGAATATTTTAAAAATTATGTCAACTAATTTTAGTGAGCAAGAAAGTGATTTAGATTTATTTAAACTTGAAACACAAAATATATTTAATTTAGAATATTCACAAAATGTAAAAAATTCAGAAATAGAGCAATATATTAATCAATTATCATTTGATCTAAAAAAAGCAAACTTAATTTTTAATCATTTTGACAATAATTTAGCAACATTTGAAATTATAAATTTAAAATTAAGTGGTGACGACCTAGACATTTTAAATGTTGAAGTTAAAGCTAAAATGAAAAATAATGATTTAGAATATTCATTTAATTTAGCCAAAAAATTTGATTTTAATGCTCAAATTTTATTAAACGCTTTAAATTATAATTATCTTGATGATATTTTTGATGTTAATTACCAAAAGTTATCAACTTATACTGCTGAGAATTTTATTAATTTGCCCGATATTGAAAAAACACAATTAATTACTGTCAAAAATTCTACAATTGGTAAATATTTTAAATACAGATTAGGCAAAGTAATTGATATTGAAAATGATAATAAATTAAGTAATATTATTGAAATTTATTGAAATAATCAAATCGTAAAAAGAATTTTACTTCGCTCTAAACAACAAATTAATTTTGCAGAAAATGAAATTATAGGTCAACAAATTAAAGATAAGTTGGATTTAGAAAAAATTTTACAAATTGTTAACGGCGATAAATCACGATTTTTTGAAAATATTAGTTTTAAAAATTTAGCTAATAGAGATACTCATTTATCATATTTAGCTTCACAAGCAATTGAAGTTTTTGATAGATTATATAATCTTCCTACTTTTGGTAAATATAGCGTTTTTATTAAAAAACTTTCACAAATAGATGATTATAATGGCCGCACTAATTTTAGATTATGATATAAAATAGATGGTCGTGAAGCACCTGGTTTTGAGCAAAATTTAAAAAACCAAAATGAATTTAGTGTTGATGGGTTTCAATTAGAAAATTTCTTTGATGTTCATCCCGAAAATTTTGAATATAACGAAGATTTTTTTAATAATCAACAATATATTAAACCTGATCAGCAAACATTAAATTTAATTGAAACAATAAATGAAACTAACTTTGAATGACGCAAATTACAAACCGTGCGACAAATAAATGCGAGTAGAGATTTATTTTTTAGACAATTAAATCCTAAAAATTTTATTGAACAAAAAGCATTTAATAAATTTGAATATTTAATTGAATTAAAAAATTATCAAGCAAAAACTATCCAAAGTTCTAAAGATCTAAACATAATTGGCTCTCAACAAGATAATTTATATTCTGAACAATTAACACCTAATTTAAATGATATTACTCAATTACGAGCTGATTACTACACATATTATTATGATTTTGAATTCATCAATAGATATAGTTTAAATTTTAAAATTGGTTTTATTAATAAAAAAAATCATAACATTAGATATTCAAGTGCTAAAAAATACACATTAATAAATTTAGTTAATGATTTTGAACAATATCATTATCCAAGTATAATTCTTAATCAATTACAATATAGTGATATTAATATAAATTATGAACAAATAAATAATTTAAATCAAATAAATATTGAAAATTTGAATAAATATATCAGTGTCCGTGGTGAAAATAATTTAATATCATATAATAATTTTGATTATCCGACTACTTTATTTAAGATTAAGGAATTTAAAATTTTAAATAATCAATTATATGTGCGTTTTGGTGTTAAAGCATGAGACCCATACACTAACACTACCAGACGTGATGTATTATCGGCCAGTTGAATAAGAATTTCTACTCAACCAATTAATGAAGAAATTGACTTAAATTTATTTAATTTTAATGGTAACCATAATTTAAAAACTTTAAAACTTTCACCAAATAAAATTGTGCGAGAGCGAATAATTGAACAATACTATAAAGATGTTTTTTGACAGCATAATAAAAAAACTAACAGTGCGAGTTGAACTTTGCTGAAAAAATATTTAGATAAAACTTTTTTACAACCAAATACAACACAGCGTTCAATAAAATTACATTTATATGCTAATGTTTTATTTTTTGATGAAAATAAAGTTAAGCGAATTAATGACGAAAATCAAGGATTAAATTTGACAATAGATTTTGAACAACTATTAAAGCAAAAAAATCAATATTTTGACTGACAAACAACAATAAATGAGACTGAAAAACTTGAGATTCGTGTTGTATATGAATGAGATGAAAATGAGGGTATAAAATTTAGAATTTATCCAAAAAATTCAGATTATAAAATTAAAGTTGAAATTAGTGATTTAGTTCAAAATAAGCAATATACTAATTTTGATGCACAAAACGCATTTATAATACATCCAAGTGGTGCTAAAATAACTTTACATTATGTTAATAATGTTGAAGAAGAAAATTTTGGCACTCATACAAATCAAATAAACTATAATAAAGTGTTATTTACTCAAGTTAATCAACCAATAACTATTTACAATCCTGAAACTGAATATGAATACAACCACTACAACCCAAATCAAAATGTTGATTTTAAACTTCATAGTGGTTATAAATTGAATTCTGAACGTTTTAGATACAGTGAATATCAAAATAACGAATTAAGCAAATCAACTTATGATCGCTCACTTTTACTTAGATATATTTCTAACCGTGGAACGATTATATCAGGCACAGCATCTGTAATAGCTAAAGTAAATTCAGATCCAAATGATTATAAATTTTATTTAATTACCAATCGTCATGTAAATGGTGGAGATTTGAATGATTTTTCTCAAATTAAAGATGAAAATTTGCTTTTGAGTCGAAAAAATCGAACTCTTGCGTTTGTAACTAATTTAGTTGGTAATAAAATTATTCATAATTATAATTACAACAACATAACTAATCGTGTGAGTGGACTAGAAGAAAAATTGATTTATGTTGGGATAAATCAAAGTAATGAAACTGACAATAATACCAATCTTAAACCAGACTTAAGTGTTTTTGTAGTTGATCTAAAACAAGAGTATTTAAAAGCTAAACGTAATGGTTATTTATTTGTTGCTTGAAAAATAGAAAATTTAATGCAAAAAACAAATGTTAATTTAGATATAAATTACCACTATACTAATATTATTTCTCCGGTTATACTACCAAGCGTGGGTAGTGGTTATCCATCGTTAAATTTAACTAGTTGAATTTCTAATCGTCCAAAATTTATAAATGGTAACAGTGTTCGCTTTGAAACGCACTCATACTTTCCATCTATTAATTTTTCTTCCGGTTCTTCAGGCAGTGGTTTTTACACAACCGAAGATTCTTTATTAGGTTTAATAAATGTTGTTGTAACAAATTATGTTTGAACACAAGGGCCTTTATACGCCGGCAAGGACTTCAATTATTTAGGTATAAATTTTGATGGGCAAAATCCACTTGAATTACAAAACAAAAATTCTTTAGGTTTGCAGATTTTGCGTGCTTCTTTAGCTCACCCAAATGAATATGATTTGCCTTGATTTTATAAAAATTTAAATTAACAAATTCAAACCCTAGTGTTTGAATTTTTAATAATATGTATTAAATTTTCAATAAAAAGATGGGATAAACCCATCTAAATTTATTATTTTATTTAATAATTTTTGTAACGTTACCGTAACCTACAGTGTGTCCACCTTCACGAATTGAGAATTTTGTTCCTTCTTCAACAGCGATCGGTGAGATTAATTTAACTGTTAATTCAACATTTTCACCTGGTGTAACCATTTCACGGCTTGCTTCAAATTCAACTCCACCTGTTACGTCAGTTGTACGGAAATAGAATTGAGGTTTATAGTTTTTGAAAAATGGTGTATGACGTCCACCTTCGTCTTTTGTTAAAACATAAATTTGTGCTGTAAATTCTGTATGAGGAACAATTGAACCTGGTTTAGCTAGAACTTGTCCACGTTCAATAGCAGTTCTTTCAACACCACGTAATAATAAACCAGCGTTGTCACCCGCTTGTACTTCTTTAAGATTTTTACGGAACATTTCCATTCCTGTAACAACTGTTTTTTTAGTTGGTTTTAAACCGACAATTTCAACTTCTTCGTTAAGATTTAATCTTCCACGTTCAACACGACCTGTTGCAACTGTACCACGACCTGAAATTGTGAAAACATCTTCAACTGCCATTAAGAATGGTTTGTCAAATTCTTTAACAGGAGTTTCAATTCATGAATCAACTGCGTCCATTAATTCCATAATTTTTGCTTCGTACTCTGCGTTTCCTTTAAGTGCTTCAGCAGCTGAACCACGAATAAACGGTGTGTTGTCTCCGTCAAAACCGTATTTTGAAAGTAATTCACGCACTTCAACTTCAACTAAGTCAACCATTTCAGCTTCGTCAGCAGATAACATATCGACTTTATTTAAAAATACAACCATACGAGGAACACCAACTTGTTTTGAAAGTAAAATGTGTTCACGTGTCTGAGGCATAGGACCATCTGTTGCGGCAACAACTAGAATTGCACCGTCCATTTGAGCTGCACCAGTAATCATATTTTTAATGTAGTCAGCGTGACCTGGACAGTCTACGTGTGCGTAGTGACGTGCTTCTGTTTGGTATTCAATGTGTGAAGTATTAATTGTAATACCACGTGCTCTTTCTTCAGGAGCATTATCAATTGATGCATAATCACGTGCTTCGGCTAAACCTTTTTTTGATAATACAGAAGCAATAGCAGCTGTAAGTGTAGTTTTACCGTGGTCAACGTGACCGATAGTACCGATATTTACGTGTTCTTTATCACGGTTAAAATCAATTTTTGCCATATTTTATTTCCTTTCATAAATATTAAATTGTTTTAGCGCTAAACCAACCTGTGTGCGGTCTTTCATCCGCAACCTATCCATAATCACTATTTACGTGTAAGAAAATAGCATATCTATTTTAGCAAAGAAACAATATTTTATTAATAATTAATATTGTATATCAAAATTAATAAATAATAATTTAATATCTTAATTCAAGACTTATATTGTAGCTTAGCATAGATTAATATATAATATTACGCATAATTGAGAATGGAGACTGTATGAAAACAAAATATATAAATAATAATGATTTAAGTATCAAAAATATTGGCCAAAAAGTTGTTGTTCATGGCTGGATTGCAAATAAAAGACGTTTTAGTGGTTTAACATTTATTGATTTAAGAGATCGAAGTGGAATAGTTCAATGTGTTTTTAAAGAAGATATCAATATTCCAAAAGAAAGTGTGCTCGAAATTACAGGTAATATCGTAGCTCGCAAAAACATTAATAAGGATCTAAAAAGTGGAGAAATTGAAATTTTAGTCAATAGTTTTACTGTATTTTCGACTGCTGCAGAGGAATTGCCATTTTCTATTAGAGATGATATTAATGTTAATGAAGATTTAAGATTAAAATATCGTTATCTAGATTTAAGAAGAGAAAAAATGAAAAATAATATTATCTTAAAAAGTAATTTAATGCACATTGTTCGTGAATTTATGTTTAAAAATGGATTTATTGATATCGAAACTCCGATGTTAGCTCGTTCAACACCTGAAGGTGCTAGAGATTTTTTAGTTCCCACACGCACTCAAAAGCAATTTTGAGCATTGCCACAAAGCCCACAATTGTTCAAACAAATTTTAATGATTTCAGGTTTTGAAAAGTATTACCAATTTGCAAGATGTTTTAGAGATGAGGACGGCAGAAAAGATCGCCAACCTGAATTTACTCAATTAGATATTGAAGTTTCCTTTACAAATATTGAAGATTTTCAATCTTATATTGAAGAATTATTTAAGTACATTTTTAAACAATTAAATTTAAATTTAATTACTCCACTACCTAGAATTAAGTATTTTGATGCTTTAAGAGATTACGGTACTGATAAACCGGATTTAAGATACGGATATAAATTACAAGATATTAATGAATTTGCAAATAATACTGATTTTCATATTATTAAAAATGCCCCTGTTAAACGAATGCTTTTTGTTGAGTCGATAATTAGCAAAAAGCAATTTAAATTTTTAGAACAAATTGCTTTTAAAAACAAATCTAATGCTTTATTTTATTTTGTTGTAGAAAATAACAAAATTATCCATTCAAATTTTGCGAATAAAATTATGAGTGAGGTTTTGAAATTAATTGAGCAAAATAATAATAAAGATGGTTCATATTTTATTGTTGCTAATACCTTCGAAAATGCTTCAAAATCATTAGGAGCTATTAGAGTTGAATTGAATGAAATGTTTGCTTACGCTAACAAAAATGAATATCATTTATCATGAATTACGGATTGACCAATGTTTGAATATGATCAAGAAAATAATGCTTGACAAGCTGCTCATCATCCTTTTACACAATTTGATCATGATTTGATAGAACTAGATTCTTTACCACTTGAAAAAATAAAAGCTAAAAGCTATGATCTTGTGTTAAATGGTTTTGAGTTAGGTTCTGGTTCTGCTCGTATTTTTGAGCAAAAGACCCAACAAAAAATGTTTGAATTAATTGGTATGAACTCAGAACAACAACAAGCAAAATTTGGCTGATTTATGAATGCTTTTAAATATGGGGTACCACCTCACTGTGGAATTGGTTTAGGAATTGACAGATTAGTGATGATTTTAACACAAGAAAAAAGCATTAGAGATGTAATTGCATTTCCTAAAAATACTAAGGCCCAAGACGTATTTACACAAGCCCCAAATATTGTTGATCAAAAACAACTTAATGAGTTATTTATAGAAATTAAACCCGAAGATTAGTTATATTTTGAAGGAATGTTTATGACTTATTTAAAATATTTATATCCCGAAATTGAACCATATTTTAAAGGTTTTTACTCACCAAAAGACAGTGAACACCAAGTTTATTATGAAATCAGCGGAAATCCTGACGGAATTCCGGTAATTTATGTTCATGGAGGACCCGGAGGCGGTACTAGTGCTCTTTGTCGTCGTTATTTTGATCCTCAAAAATATAAAATAATTTTATTTGATCAAAGAGGCTGTGGTAATTCTTTTCCATCATTACTAACTAAAAACAATACAACTGATTTTTTAGTGGAAGATATGGAAAATATTCGTCAATTATTGAATATTGAAAAATGAGTTTTATTTGGTGGTTCATGAGGCACCGCTTTAAGTTTATGCTATGCAATTAGATATCCTGAAAATGTTTTAAAAATGATTTTGAGAGGGATATATTTAAATCGCCAGAGTGATATTGATTGATTATATCAAGAAGGTGCTTCGTATATGAAACCTCTTGAATTTCAAAGATACATTAATATACTAGATAAAACCGAGCGACAAAACATTGTTGCTGCGTATTATAAGCGTATGAATTCAAGCGATGAAAAAATCCGCAATCAAGCATTGATAGAATGAACTCGATGGGAAAGTGCTTTGATCAGTGTTAATAAAATGAATTTTGACGTTGAAAAAGATATGAAATCCACGAGTGAAATCTCTTATTTAGAAAATTTCTATTTTTACAATAAAGGATTTATGAGCGAAAATTATATTTTAAATAATATTGATAGAGTAAAAGATATTGAGACATTTATAGTTCATGGTGAGTATGATTTGGATTGTCGTCCATCAGGAGCATATGAATTACATCAGGCTCTAAATAAATCTCATTTATTTTTACTAACTAAAACTGCTCATACTCAAAGAGAATGAAAAATAACAAAAACTCTTGTTAATATTATGCAAAAACTCACTTTTTAGTTTTTTGTGTCTTTAATATATCTGTATATGTATAATTATATTGCATAATTAAAAATATTAGAGAGTAAGGTTCAATGAATAAATTTAATATTGATTTGTTATAAACATATCAAAGCTAGTAAAATTTATTTTATTTATTGTTATTCTTAAAAAAGTTTTAAATAAAATTGTGCGTTGGGAGCAAGATGATTATTAAATTTCACAGACGATTTTCAAGACAAATACCTTGGTCAATAAATACAGTTTTTAAGTTATTTGATTTTAATAATAAAATAGCAAATGAAGACGAATACGAAAAATTAAAACAAGTTGCTATTGAAGCGTTAAAAAATGAAAACCAATTAACATTTTACAAACAAAATTTAGTTTCAAAAAAAATACAAAATAACTCCTTTTTGAATATTTTAAATAAAGGCGAACAAGCATTTAACACTGACGATCCTCTACAAAATGTATTAAACATGTTAACTATTATCAATGGTTATACGATGAGTTTAGTACCTATTGATAGACCTGTTTCTCGATTTAATATAGATTATTTAGATGGTAAATGTGCGTATTCAATGAATGAAGTTGCTGTTGGTGAAATTTTTAATCCAAGTATAAATGGGACACAATCACAAAGAAATAATTTATTATTTTTAGAATCTATAGATGAAGCAGATTTTTTAAATTATCTAAATTCAATTACAATGACAACCGACGTAATTAATAAAATATTTAATTTTATGGCTTTTAGAAAAATTTTAAGTACTGTAGCCAATAATGTTGATACTGCTTCAACCGCTGAAATTGATTGAACTACAGAAGGTTGAGATCAATTTGGTGAAACTTCTTTAATAAGAAAAAGCCAGCAAAAAACTATCAAATGTCACATTTAGATTTAAAAATTTTAATAATTAATAAACACAAAATTTATTAATTTTGTGTTTATTTTATTCATCTTTAAGATATTCCTTATCATAAATTTTTTGAGCAATATGTTTAGGAACAACTTTTTGCAATTCGTCTAAATTTGCGTTATAAATATTATTATAGGTTTTAAAAAAACTTAATAATTTATCTTCATAAACTGAACCAATTCCTTTAATTCTTTGTAATTTGCCCTCAAGCGATGAAATTTTTTTGCGTTTTCAAAAAATTGATTTAGCGAAACGATCGACTTCATCCTGTATGTATGTTAAGAAATTTTTTAATGACTGTGGTTTTATTGTTTTTGCGTTTTCTTCGACATCTATTATATGACTTGTACGGTGATGTTCGTTTTTTACTAAACCTATAACTTTTATTGAAAGTTGATATTTGTTTAAAACTTGTTTTACTTCATGTATTTGGGCTAAACCACCATCCACAACAATTAAGTCAGGCATTAATTTTTTGTCTGAATTGAAGTATTTTTCTACACTTAAACGCATATATTCAACATCAGCTTGACGGTGATTGATTTCAGGATGTTTAAATGAACGATAATATAGTTTATTTTTAAATCCACTACATATTGCTATCGCAACTCCAACCGGCAAATTATTTGCTAAATTAGAATTATCAAAAACAATAATATTATTAGCGATTAAACCGCCGGTATATTTAGCTAAATCTTTTAAATTATTGTATGCTTTGTTTTGAGAACTAAGTAAATAATTAGCATTGTTTTTTACAAAATCCTGTAAATTTAATTCGGCAATTTCTAAAATTTTTTTATACATTCCCATTTTAGGGAATATAAATTTTAACTCGCTTTGATCTATAAATTCGTGCTTAAGTAAAATTTCGTTGGCTATTATATTATCAGGAATATGCTTGGTGGCATAGTAGCTTTGGAAAAAATTATTAAGTGTTTCGTCTGTATCGATGTAAACATCAATAACAACATTATCCTTGCCGATTAAATTTCCATGTCTATAAAAAAGTAAAGTTATAAAAATTCGTTCTTTTTCAACTTGACAAGTAAAAACATCAATGTTTTTAAAATTTTTTAACTCAACAATTTGATCTTCACTTATTTTATTTAAATATTGTAAGGAATTTTTGATATCTAGTGCGATTTCGAATTGTAGTTTTGAACTAGCATGAAACATTTTTTGTTCAAGTTGTGCTATATAGTTTTGTTTAAAAGTTATTATCCGTTTTAAAAAATCAAATTTTTGTCTTCAAAAATCATAATTATTTTCTTTAATTTTTAAACCGTTTTCATAAAAAGCCTCACGTTCAAGCAATTTAAGAATAATACTGGCTCCATAACCTTGAGGAAAAGGACCAAAATAAAATAATTGAGTATTTTCTTTTTTTGTTATTTTTCGGACTATTGAAATTTCCAAACCCTTTGGTTTAAGTTCTATTTTAATATATGGATATCATTTATCATCCAATAATAAAATGTTATATTCAGGATTGTATTTATCAATTAATTGTTTTTCCAATAAAAGCGCTTCTTTATCATTACGGGCTATAAATATTTCAAAATCATTAATTTTTTGAACTAACGCAGTTGTTTTGTATGAATTAATAGCACCCTCGAAATATTGTTGCATTCTACGATTTAAATTTTTTGCCTTGCCTACGTAAATAATTTTATTATTGATATCTTTTCATAAATAGACTCCTGGTTGTTTTGGAACCAATTGAAGTTTATTTTTTAATAAATGTTGTTGCATTAAATGTTTTCCTCAATAAAATCGGTTATTATTTCGTGTGGATAAAATTTACTACCACGTTTTTTTATTTGATTGTTAACTATGATCAAAAAAGTTGGTATGTCAAAAATTTTATATATATTGTTAATATCTTTATAAATTTTTGCTTCATCAATATCAATATTCATAAATTTGACATCTGTTTGTGAAGTGAATTTTTGTTCAATATACTCATAAGTACTACTCATAATTATTGAATCTTTATCGTTTTGCCTGCTAAAAATTACAAAAAAAATTTTTTCAGCGTTTTGTTTATTAGCAATAATTTTTTGTGCTTCTTCTCACGAATATGTTTTCATTAATTTTTACTTTCTTCCATAAAAGGACTTATTCAATCTCCGTTATCTTCTTCTATTGTTTGAGTGTCATTTAAATTATTTTTTGATTTGCTTTTTTCAGTATCAAAAACTGTGGTCATAAAAGTAAAACTGTCAGAATTTGAATTTTTGTTTTGCGTTTTTGTTTGATTTTGCATCTTAAGTTCAGTAGTCATTATTTCATCAAAACCTAATGAAATATTGTTATTATTTTTTTTGCTTATAAACGGTTTTATTTCAGGTGCATTTTTGTCAAAATTATCAATTTTATCACTTGAATTGTGTTCAGTTTTTTGTTCTAAATCGCTTAAATCAAAACCTAATTGAGTAATATCATCTGTTGAATGATGATTTTGAATGTTATTGTTCATTTCTAATTGAATAGTTTGTGAATTACCTTGTTTTTTCAAGTTAATATTGATATTTTTTAATTCATCTTGGTACAATTCCTGTGTTTGAACTCTTCTTAATTCAATAGTTTGGTCAATAACATTGTTTGGGTTATTTTTTAGTTTTATTTCATTATTAATTTCATTGTCGTAATTAATTTCAATTAATTGCGTGTTATGTATTTGTATTATTTCACTTTTGGTTTTTATTTCACTTGTGAGATTAATTGTATCTATTAATTGACTTTGGTTATTTAAAGCTACATCATTATTTTTTGTTAGATTTTGGCCATTATTGAATTCGGCAGGTTCAATGTTTTTGTTTTGATAATACGAATTAAATTCGATATTATTTTTTGCATTATCAATTGTTGAATTTGAGGTTTTGTTTTCTTGTATATTTATAGAATTCAATTCTATTTGATTCAATTTCTCTTTATCAATTGAACTAATAAATTCATTGTTATTTTCATTAGTTGATTTTGTTTTCAAAAAGTATTCACTTGTTAGTGGATTATTTGATAGTGTTTCGCGATTTTGCTTTTTGTTTATTTGTTTGATAATTTTTGTCATCGAGTTTGTTTCGGTATTTATTTCTAATACTTTAGCTGAAAGATTGATGAAGTCAAAATAACGACTCACTTCATTGGTGAAATAATAAACAGTATTGATTTTTTTATTTTTTAAGTAAACAATTACCTGTTCTAATGATTTATTGCCTGCGAAATTTTTAAAATATTCTCTTGGTTTAAGTGTTAATAAATAAATTCAAGAAAGGCAATGAATGGCTAAAATTAATGTAAAAACTAATCACGGGCTTATTACTATAACATGTAATATGTTAAATATTGAATCTATGAATATTCCAATATTACCGTTAGTGTTTGGGTAATTCAATATTGACTGGGTATTTCCTTGAGTAAATGACTTATATCAGCCTTCTACGAAAATAGTTTTTAAATCGCTAAATGAATAATAATTTATATTTGAAATGTTTCGTTGTGAAAG
Source organism: Mycoplasmopsis phocirhinis (assembly GCF_004216495.1). NCBI lineage: Bacteria > Bacillati > Mycoplasmatota > Mycoplasmoidales > Metamycoplasmataceae > Mycoplasmopsis > Mycoplasmopsis phocirhinis. The sequence continues at coordinate 561,679 of NZ_CP034841.1, forward strand.
TAAATATCAATGATAACTTAAAATAAAAACAGTTAAATTAAGTCAAATAAACATTTTGATTCGACGACGAATGATCCAATAATCTACGCGCCGGTATGGTTTTACTCATATAAAATAATATCGATTAAAAAGCGATTCTAACCAGTTTAAAATTAGTGATATAAAAATACCTAAAACAATAAAAATTGTTAAATCGCCGAATGCTAAACCTATAGAATATAGATATATTTTTTTAAAAATAGTTGCTGTTTTGCCAATTCCAAATATATTAGAACTATATTGAACTAAAACAATAAAAGTTGTAAAAAACAAAAAAATCGTTAATTTTAAAAATTCAGGAAAAGCATTTGATTTTCTATCTCGAATTATTTGATTTTTACTCTTTTTTTCAATTTTTTTTATAAAACTAGGACGTGGATTTTTAGTTATCGAGGAGTAGTTATTCATAAAAATAATTATACTTAAATTGTGTAATTGTTTATTCAATAAATTAGAGTTCAAATTTAATAAATTAATTTATTCAAAAAATCAATAAAGTTAAATTTATTGATTTTTTGAATTTAATAACTCCTGAATTTCTTTTTTATAAATAGGGCCTTGTTCGGTCCAAGGAGTTTCAAGAATAATTGGTATATTATCTCAATCTTTATCATGCACAAATGTTGCTAAAGTTTTTAAACCTATATAACCTTCACCAATATTTGCGTGTCTATCTTTGTGTGAGTTGATATCGTTTTTAGAATCGTTTAAGTGTATCACCTTGACATATTTTTGTAAATCATATTTTTGTAATAAAATTTTAAACTCATCATAATTTTTTACATTATAACCTGCATCTCAAATATGACATGTATCTAGACATAATTGAATTCTATCACTATTGCATTTTTCTAAAATATATTTCATTTGCTCAAAATTTGTAAATATTTCGGTGCCTTTTCCCGCCATTGTTTCAAGACAAATTATTACATCTAAATCTTTTGTTTGTTCTAAAACAAATATTAAGTTTTGTATTAATGTTTCAATACTTAAATTAATGTCAAATTTTGTGTGTGCTCCAGGATGTAAAACAATATATTTTGCTCCAATATAAGCAACTCTTTTTATTTCTTCAATCAAAAAATCGCTCGCAAATTTTCCTTTTTCAACCGAAGCCATATTGATTATGTAAGGTGCATGAACAATAATATCTTGATTTTTTATTTTATCAGCATACATCTCATTATACTTTTCAACATTAAATTTTTCTTTTGCTACACGTTTTGTGCTCTGTGGTGGACCTACGTAGATCATCATTGTATTTGCGCCATAATCAATGCTGTCTTTGGCTGCACTTAGTAAATAGTCAGGAGCCTTAAATTGAACATGAGAACCTAGTTTTATCATTTTGAATTTCCTTATTGTTTTGTATTAATTATCTATTTTTGACGATATTGATTGTGCTTGATAGTGTTAAAAATAAAACTGCTCAACTTGCTGAATATATAAATGAGCCCCATCAAGTGTTGTTAAGGCCAAAAATTATATTGTAATCTAACATTATGTTTTTAGCGTTAATGATTTCGCTTGGTAGTCCATTAATTGCAAAATGACGTATTAAATTACTTATTTGCGTTGAAGGCAGAATGCTTGAAAATTCTGCTAACACCCGTGGAAATGTGTGTAATGGTACAAAAGCACCTATTAAAAAACCACTAATTGAACTTAATGCTGCTGATAGGGCACTAAAGGCGGAATTATTAGCTAAAAAACTTAAAAAGAAAACAAATATTGCTGAATTTAAAACACTTCCAATCACAATAGTTGAGATTATAATAAGTGAATTTTGTGCGTTTAAAGCACTATATTTTACTGAATTTACTTCGTAAATTAAAGTTTTATCAATTGCCATTCAGATAATGCATATTATAAAAATAGTTGTGGTAATAATTATATTTAAAAAAATGTTATATATTAAATATGATAAACGCACAAATGAATTTTTAACTGGAGCAATATAAAAATCGTTAAGTATCTTTTTTTGATTATCATTTACCATCACACTTGAAAGTGAAATTGCATTTGTAAAAGTTACTACTGAAAGCATTCCAGTCATTAAAGCAATATCAGCGAAGTGATTTTTAAATTTATTTGCTGTTTGAAGTGGCAATTGATTAATAAATATGTTGCGGGCAAAAATAATAAAACATAAAAGAACTATTATTGGGCTTAACAATGTAAAAAATATACGTTTGCGATCTTTACTAAAAATTTTTAAATTACGATATGTTAGTGTGAATAATTTAGACATCATTACCTCTTGAAAGTTTAGTCACATTTAAAAATACTTCATCCATTGAACCTTTAACAAACTCGTAATCGTTAATATCTTGAATGTTGTTTTTAACAAAATCGTGACCTTGCTTAAAAGTATCGAATTTAATGATAAGGGTTGAATTTTGTTTTTGTAAATTTAATTGGCTAGCAATAATTTTATTGTGTAAGGTAGTTGAAATCGAGTGTAACATAACTGTAGAAGAAGAAAATGATTTTTTTAATTGGGCTGGTGTTCCTTCAACTAATTTCAGACCTTTATCAATAATAATTACTCGTGAGCAATCATCAGCTTCTTCCATATAATGTGTTGTGAGTAATATAGTGAGATTTCGTTGTTTTTGAATTTTTTTCAATATATCTCACACAAGTTTGCGCGAGTTTGGGTCTAAACCTGTTGTGGGTTCATCAAGAAATAAAATTGAAGGTTGATGAATCAATGCCCGTGCAATATCCACTCGTCGACGCTGACCTCCACTTAATTTGCCATATGCTTTTTTGGCAAAATCATTTAGTTTAAATTCATTGATTATTTGGTTGACAATATCATTGGTATTTTGAAGTTTTAAGTTATTTTTGTATAAATTAGCCCTTATTTTTAAATTTTCATAAACTGTTAAACTTGGGTCTAAAATCGATTCTTGAAAAACAATACCTATATCATTACGAATTTTGTTAATATTTTTATTAATAGAATTTGAATTGATATATACATTTCCACCGTCTCGTTGTAATAAACCGAGAATAATATTTAATGTCGTAGTTTTTCCAGCACCATTTAAACCTAAAAAACCAAACAATTCACCTCTTTTCACATTAAACGAAACTTCATTTAAGGCGATGAAATTCTTAAATTTTTTGAATAATTTTTCAATCACAATAATATTTTCGTGCGGTAAACCTGAGTTGTTTTTGTTCATAAAACTCCATATTTTCGTTTGCTTTTATTGAAATATTTTATACCAGATATTTTAAATAAATATCAAAAAAGAAGTTTAAATATTGAATTAAAATCACGTTTTGAATGATTTAAAAAATTATTTTTTTCGTGGTTTTTGTTTAAAATATATAAAAAATAAATTTGATTTTTTATATCTAATTAATATTAATTTTTGATAGAATATTATTATATTTGCTATTCGCTCAAAGCGAATTAATTTTTATAGCATAATAACAAGGAGAATTCATGGCAGAAGAACAATTCAAAAAATATGAAAACAAATATTCATATAAAATTAGTGAATTTGGTGCTGGTACCAAACGTAGAGATTATTCAGTTACCAAATTTATTTATGAAGTTCAAGATTTTTTAAGAACATCAAAAGAATCATTTGAATGATTTAAGAAAAATGGTATTGAACAAGCTATTAGAGAACATTATCCAATCTCATCTTCGAATAAAGGTGTTACACTAGAATATATCAATAACAGTGCTTATTTAGAAATTCCTTCTAAAGAATACGATGAAGTGACTAAAGCGAAAGTTAAAGGAACTAATTATTCAGCTAAATTATTTGGTAAATTTAAAGTCACAACAACAACTGATGGATTGGTAAAAGAAGACACAGTGTTTTTAGGTGAAATCCCGTTAATGACTTCTGGTGGTAGTTTTATCATTAACGGTAGTGAAAAAGTTATTGTTAGTCAATTAATTCGTTCGCCAGGAGCGTACTTTGGTCGTGGTGTTCGTAATAAACAGTCAGATGATTTGTTCAATAAAGTTGAAATTTTGCCTAGAGTTGGTTCATGAGTTGAAATCTCACACAAGGTAACATCAAAAAATCCTGATAGTGTAAAAATTAAAATTGACAAAAATAAAAACGTAAATATTATCACTTTTTTAGGAGCACTAGGTTTAACCAAAGATGATATTTACGATTTGTTTGGTCATTCAGATGTTTTAGACGAATCACTAAAAAGAGAAAAGAAAATGTCTGAAGACTTAACACGTGAAGAAATTATAAAAAATTGTCAAGAAGAATTGTTTAGAACTATTCGTAAAGGTGATCGTGTTTCTGATGAATCAATTTCAAACTTAATACCTAACTTACTATTTCATAAAAAACATTACAATTTAAGCGAAACTGGTCGTTATATGCTTAACATTAAGTTAAATCTTGTTGATCGTATTTCGGGCACAATTTTGGCTCAACCTTTAACAATTCAAGATAAAGCAGGTAATATAATTAATCTTGAAGTAGGAACAAATATCACGCATAAATTAGCTGTTTTAATTCAGTGAAATTTTAATAATGCTAAATTACCAACTGAAAAATTAAAATCAATTAAGCCTGAAATTGTTTATGCTAAATTACTAAATGATCCAAGTAATTCATCACTAAAAAGAAGAGATAAAATTATTTCGATAAAAATTTATCCAAATAAAAAATGGATGGAAAAAGGTAAAGAACCAGTTAAAGTTATTGGTGGTGATCCAAAAGCAATTGAAACTCATCTTGTAGTTTCTGATTTAGTTGCTACAATTAATTATTATTTTAACTTACTAAATGGTATTGGTCAAGACGATGATCCAGATGCTTTAACAAATAAACGCATAGTTTCTGTTGGAGAATTAGTCCAAAATAATTTAAAAGTTGGTTTAGCCAAACTTGAAAAAACTACACGTGAAAGAATGGGTGCTAAAGAACCAGATAAAGTTAGTCCAAAAAATGTTACTAATAACAAACTAATTTCTAACCAAATGAAAACATTTTTTAACTCTTCTAAATTATCGCAATTTATGGATCAAATTAATCCATTAGCTGAAATTTCTAATGAAAGACGTATAACATCGCTAGGACCAGGTGGTCTTAACCGTGATACAGCGCAATTTGAAGTTCGTGACGTTCATGCAACACATTATGGAAGAATTTGTCCTATTGAAACACCAGAAGGTCCAAACATTGGTTTGATACTTAATTTTGCCACATACGCTAAAGTTAACAAATATGGTTTTTTAGAAACTCCATATTACCGTGTTGAAAATGGTGTAGTTGACTATACTGAACCAGTTTATTTAACCGCTGCTGACGAAATGGGTTATAAAATTGCACAATCAACAGTAAATGTTGACCAAGACAATAAAATTATTGACTCGCAATTAACTATTCGTCATAATTACACTTATCAAATTGGTACTGCAGAAGATATTGATTTTATCGAAGTTGCTCCTAACCAAATGGTTTCTGTAGCTGCTGGGTGCATTCCGTTTTTGGAAAATGATGATGCTAACCGTGCTTTGATGGGGGCGAACATGCAACGTCAAGCTGTACCATTATTAGAAGCTGAATCACCTTTTGTGGCAACTGGAATTGAAGCTGAAATTGCTAAATATTCTTCAGCAAATTTTGTTGCTCGCAATGAAGGTGTTGTTGAATTTGTAGATGGTAAAAAAATTAAAATTAGAAACCACAAAAACACTGTAGATACTTATAATTTAAAGAACTTTCAACGTTCTAACCAAGATACAGTAATTCATCAAAAACCTTTGGTTGTTGAAGGTCAAGAAGTAAAAAAAGGTGATTTGTTGGTTGATGGTGCTTCATTTAACAATGGAGAATTAGCTTTAGGTAAAAATGTTGTTGTGGCCTTTAGTACTTATAAAGGTTATAACTATGAAGATGCCATCATTCTTAACGAAAGATTAGTTAAAGATGATGTTTTCACTTCTATTCATATTGAAGAACAAACAATTCAATTCCGTACTTCTAAAGCCGGAGATGACGAATTAACGCCAGATATTCCAAACGTTTCGAAATTTTCAACTAGACATTTAGATGAATTCGGGATTGTAAGAATAGGTAGCGATGTTACACCTGGTGATGTTTTAGTTGGTAGAGTAAGTCCTAAAGGTGATGAAAACCCTTCACAAGAGGAAAAACTAATGCTGGCAGTTTTACAACAAAGACAACAACCTGTGAAAGATACTTCGCTAAAAGTTAAAAATGGACATGGTGGAACTGTTATTGGTGTTGAAATTTTATCAAGAGCAAATAAAGACCAACTTGAGGATGGTATTGATAAAATAGTTAAAGTTTCAATTGCGGTTAAACGTAAAATCAAAGTTGGTGATAAAATGAGTGGTCGCCACGGAAACAAAGGAGTTGTTTCAATTGTTTTACCTGAAGAAGATATGCCATATTTAGAAGATGGAACACCTGTAGATGTAATGTTAAATCCTCAAGGGGTGCCATCGCGGATGAATATTGGCCAAGTTCTTGAAATTCATTTAGGAATGGCAGCTAGAAGTTTAAACACAAAATTTGTAACAAGAGTATTTGATGGTATTAAAAAAGAAGCTATTTACGATGTTATAGCTGAAGCTGGTTTACCTACTACTGGAAAACAATATTTAATTGACCCAATAACAGGGGAAAAATTTGATAACCCAGTTTCGGTGGGAGTAATGTACATGCTTAAATTAAATCATATGGTTGATGATAAAATGCATGCTCGTTCAGTTGGTCCATACTCATTAATTACTCAACAACCACTGGGTGGTAAGTCTCAAAATGGTGGTCAAAGATTTGGAGAAATGGAAACATGAGCTATTGAATCGTATGGCGCAACAAATATTTTGCAAGAAATCTTGACATATAAATCTGATGATATTAATGGACGTAATCAACTTTATGCTGCGTTGGCATCAGGTCGAGAATTACCAAAACCAGGTGTTCCCGAATCATTTAATGTTTTACAATATGAACTTAGAGGTTTAGGAATGAAACTAAATATTGATCATGTCGAAGTTGATGAAGAAGATTCAATTCAACATTTTGACATATTAGGAGGTTTAAATGAGTAGAACAAACCAAAATGAGGCTAAATTACTAATTGACAAAATTACTCTTTCATTAGCAACAGATAAAGATGTTAAAAAATGATCTAATGGTGAGGTAACTAAACCTGAAACTATTAATTATAAAAGTTATAAACCTGAACGTGATGGTTTATTTGACGAGATTATTTTTGGACCGACAACTGATTACAAATGTCCTATTTGTAATACTAAATACAAAAAAAGTGATGAAAACATTGAGTGTGTTAAAACAACAATGTGTCAAAAATACAATCCTAAAATTCTACCTAAAATTACTAGAAGAAGTAGAATGGGTCATATTAGTTTAAAAAATCCAGTTGTTCACTTTTGATTTTTTAAAATAGATCACTCAATTATTTCAAAATTATTAGGACTTAAGGTAGCAAATAGTTCACACAGTGTTACTAAATCTGAACTTGAAAAATTGATTTATTACAAAAGTCACATCATCTTAGAAGATGGTGGGCTTAAATCTTTGAAAAAAAACACAATTATTGATATTTCAGATGCGGCAATTATTTATTACGAAGCTCTTAGTGAATTAAAACAAAAATTTAACCCTGATGGTGATGAATACGAACAAGAAGCGTATGAAGTTATTGATGAAGCAATTAATGAATTAAAAGAACAAGCAACTTCTAAAATGGGACAAGATTACGGAATTGATTTTTATGAATACAACGACATTATTCATGAATATTCAGAGGCGTTAATTTCAACTGGTTCTAAAGCAATTGAATATCTTTTAGAACATGTTTCACCACAACAAGAAGCGAAAAAACTTGAAGAACAAATTAGCGAAATTAATAAACAAATTACCAAAAACCCTTCAGCTAATGCTAAAATTCAAGAAAGAGCAAAATTATACAAACGTTTATCAGTAATTAATGCTTTCATTAAATCAGGCCAAGATCCTAAATCAATGCTAATTTATAATTTACCAGTTATTCCGGCTGATTTGCGTCCACTAGTGCAATTAGATGGTGGTCGTCATTCAACTAGCGATATTAACGAATTATATCGTCGTATAATTATTAGAAATAACCGTTTAAAAAAATGAGATGAAACTGATGCTCCAATGTTGATTAAACAAAACGAGTATAGAATGATTCAAGAAGCAGTTGATTCATTAATTGACAATGCTCGTAAAAAACCTAATCCAGTTGCTTCAAAAGATGGTAGAGCATTTAAATCTATTTCTGATGCTTTAACTGGTAAAAAAGGTCGTTTTCGTCAAAATTTACTTGGGAAACGTGTTGATTATTCAGGGCGTTCAGTTATTGTTGTAGGTCCAGAATTAAAAATGCACCAAGTTGGTATTCCTCGTGAAATGGCAGCTAAATTATTTGAACCTTGAATAATCCGTGAATTAATTAAATCTGATAAAAACAATATTAATTCAATTAAAACTGGTAAAAAAGCAGTTGAAAATCTAGATCCAATTATTTGACCTTATGTTGAAAAAGCTATTCAAGGACGTCCTGTTTTATTAAACCGTGCTCCTACTTTACACCGTTTAAGTATTCAAGCTTATGAACCGGTTTTAATTCGTGGTAAAGCAATTAAATTACACCCACTTTCATGTACACCGTTTAATGCTGATTTTGATGGTGACCAAATGGCTGTCCATGTTCCAATTAGTCCCGAAGCTACTCGCGAAGCACGTGAATTGATGCTAGCGTCAAAAAACATTTTAGGACCCAAAGATGGAGAACCTATTATTAACCCTGGTCAAGATATGATTTTGGGTATGTATTATTTAACAATGGAAAAAAGCGGTGCCAAAGGTGAAGGAAAATTCTTTAGCACCTACGAAGATATGATTACAGCTTATGAAAATAAAGCAGTAAGTGTTCATTCGAGAGTTGTTTTACCTATTGAGCAAGCCGATAAAAAATGAATTACAGGCGATGCAGTTAGAAGATATATCGTATCTACTGTTGGTAAATTTATGTTTAACCGTGCGTTTCCTAACACATTTGAATTTATTTTTGGTAAATATGTTACACCAGAGGGTAAAGAAATCGTACATACATCAGCGAATATAGAACATTTAAATCATTATATTTTACCTAGTGGAACAAATTTTGTTGAACATATTGCTAAAACACCAATTAATTTACCTTTATCCAAAAAAGATATCGCCAAAATTGTTCGTCGTGTTTATGATCAATATGTTGGTGTTGTAAATATGGAAGATTTAGCAACAATTATTAACGACATCAATAAAGACGAACTTGATAAAGTATTCCAAAAATGTGCCCAATTACAAACTTTTAGTGGCGAGCCAATTAATTCAGCTCACATTGAAATTCTTTCAAAATTAATCACAACTGAATTTAACAAAATTCAATACGAGGTTTCAATGTCGCAAAATAATGAAAATGCAATTTGAACTGTAGGAGATTACACTAAATTACTCGAAAAAGTATGATTTAAATATACTAATGTTGTAGCGAATGTTTTAGACAAAATTAAAGCCTTAGGTTTTCATTTTTCAACAATTTCAGGTACAACTATTGCTGTTAGCGATGTTATTACACTACCTCAAACTAAAAATAAAATTAAAGAAGGTGAAGAATACATTGAAAAATTAAAATCATTTTTTGAAGAAGGAATGCTTACCGATGATGAAAGATATAGTCTTTCAATCAAAAAATGAGCTGAAATAAAAAATTCAATTGAAGATGACTTGAAAAAAGTTACAAAATCTGATCCTCACAACCCATTATTTATGATGTTTACATCTGGTGCCCGGGGAAATTCATCTAACTTCGTGCAATTAGCTGGGATGCGGGGATTAATGAACAACAATGTTAAAATTCTTAAAGCCGATGCTGAAAACGAACGTGTAGTGCGCTCCACAGTTGAAATTCCAGTTAAATCATCATTTTTAGAGGGTTTAACAGCGTATGAATTTTATTCTTCAACTCACGGAGCTCGTAAAGGTTTAACTGATACAGCACTTAACACAGCTAAATCTGGTTATTTAACTCGTCGTTTAGTAGACGTGGCTCAAGGTATTGTAGTGCGTGAAATTGATTGTGGTACAGATTATGGTTTTGTTGTGCGTGATATTAAAGACACTAAAACTAACACAATTATTGAGTCTTTAAGTGAAAGAATTGAAGGACGGTTTACTAATAAACCAGTTGTAGATGCTAATGGTCAAATTTTAATTGAAGCAAATAAATTAATTACCCCTGAAATAGCTACTCAAATTACACAAGCTGGTATTGAAGAAGTTGAAATTAGATCGGTTTTATCTTGCTACACACGTAATGGTGTATGTAAAAAATGTTATGGTAAAGATTTAGCTCTAAACCGTGTGGTAAATATTGGTGAAGCAGTTGGAGTTGTTGCCGCTCAATCTATTGGTGAGCCTGGTACTCAGTTAACAATGCGTACTTTCCACACTGGTGGTGTTGCCGGTGTTGAAGATATAACTGGTGGTTTTGGTCGTTTAATGGAATTAATTGACGCTTACGATTCACCATGAGGAAGACCTGCTATTATTTCACCGGCATACGGTAAAATAATTTCTATTACAACACCAAGCGAAATAACGAATCGTTCAGTTAAATTGATTGAAGTTGAAATATTCAAAAATAATGGTGAAAAAGAAACACTAAAATTCGAAACTAAATCAGATCGCAGAATTGTTGTTAAGGAAGGCGATCGTGTTGTACCTGGACAAAAAATTGTTGAAGGACCAATTGTGCTTGGTGATTTATTAAAATATGCCGATACACGCACTGTACAAAATTATTTACTAAAAGAAATTCAAAAACTTTATCGTTTACAAGGTATTTCTATCGCTGATAAATATATTGAAATTATTATTCGTCAAATGCTTTCAAAAATAATGATTACAGACACAGGAGATTCAAAACTATTTTCTGGTTCACTAGTTGATATTTTTACTTTCCAAAGAGAATCTGCTCGTTTATTAGCCCAAGGTAAAAAACCTCCTTTTGGCGAAGTAAAAATTAAAGGAGCTAAACAAACTCCATTACTTTCAGATTCATTTTTAGCTGCTGCTTCATACCAAGAAACACCTAAAATTTTAGTTAACGCTTCAATTGCATCACAAATTGATAAATTAGAAGGCTTAAAAGAAAATATCATTTTAGGACATAAAATTCCTGCCGGAACTAACTCAAACTATGAGCATAAAGAAAAATATGATATCCGTGATCCTCGTAGTTATTTTAGTACAAAATATGATGCGCCTTTTGATAATGAAAATTCAAACAATAATACACTTTCATTAAATGAAGAAATGGTCAATGAAGACATTAACGATATGCTTGAAGATCTTTTTGTTCACGAATTAGAATCAAATTATGATGATAATGACAGTGACGATGATTATGTTGAAATCTAACAATATTAAAATTCATATTCATTATGAATTTTTTTATTAAATTTTAGTTTAATTAAATTTAATAAATCTAACTTAAATATTAATATATAACTCCATTAAAAACATAAATGTTGTAAAATAAAAAAATATGAAATGAGAATTTAAATCAACTGAAATGCGTATTGCACAAAAAACGCTTAAAAAAATTAATCAATACGAAAGCTTAATCGCTAATTTATCTGATGATGAACTTAAAAATAAAACTACGCAATTCAAAGCTCGCTTAAGTAATGGCGAAACATTAGAATCGTTGCGAGCTGAAGTTTTTGCTGTATCTAGAGAGGCAACTAAACGAGTTTTAGGTAAGCGTCCTTATGATGTTCAAATGTTGGGTGGATTATTATTAGATCTAGCTTCAGTAGCGGAAATGAAAACAGGTGAAGGTAAAACAATTACTTCCATAGCACCAGTTTATTTAAATGCACTATTAGGCAAAGGAGCAATTGTTTCTACTGTTAACGAGTATCTTTCTGAACGGGATGCGCTGGAAATGGGTCAAGTATTTAATTGATTAGGAATGAGTGTTGGTATAAATAAAGCTCAATTAGATTCTGAATCTAAAAGGCGAGCTTATGCAGCTGATATTACTTATTCAGTGCACTCGGAATTAGGTTTTGATTATTTAAGAGATAATATGGCTGAAAGTATGAATGAAAAGGTTCAACGAGGCTTGTATTTTTGTTTAATTGACGAAGCTGATTCGATTTTAATTGACGAAGCAAAAACACCTTTGATTATTTCAGGTGGAGAAGGCGAAGACGTTAAAGAATATTATTTAGCTGATCGATTTGTGCGTTCATTAACCGTCGATGATTATGAAATTGATGAAGAATCAAAAGCAATTTCGCTAACTTTTAGTGGTATTCAACGTGCCAACGCTTATTTTGGTTATCAAAATTTATATGATATTGAAAATTCAGAAATGATTCATCGTATTCAAAATTCTTTACGAGCACACAAAGTTATGCGTGAAAATGTTGAATATATTGTGCGCGAAGGAAAAATTGAACTTGTTGATGCTTTTACTGGCCGGGTAATGGAAGGAAGAGCATATTCAGAAGGTTTACAACAAGCTATTCAGGCAGCAGCAGGGGTTGAAATTGAAAGTGAAACTAAAACTTTAGCAACTATTACCTACCAAAATTTTTTCCGGATGTTTACTAAACTTTGTGGTATGACAGGAACAGCAAAAACTGAAGAGCAAGAATTTATTGATATATATAATATGCGTGTTAATGTTGTGCCAACAAATAGACCAGTAATTAGACAAGATTTACCAGATTCTATTTATGCAACTGCGTTAGGTAAATGGAGTGCTGTAACTGAAAAAATTAAAGAATTATATGCCAAAGGTCAACCTGTTTTAGTCGGAACTGCCCAAATTGAAGATTCTGAAATTTTACACCATTTTTTAAACCAAGCAATGATACCCCACACTGTATTAAACGCTAAACAAAATGCTTCCGAGGCCGAAATTATTGCCAATGCGGGGCAAGTAAAATCAATTACAATTGCAACTAATATGGCTGGTCGTGGAACTGACATTAAACTTTCACAAGAAGCCAAAGATCTAGGTGGTTTATATGTGATTGGTACCGATCGAGCCGAAAGCCGCCGTATTGATAATCAACTTAGAGGACGTAGTGGACGTCAAGGTGATCCGGGTGTTTCTAAATTTTATGTTTCTTTAGATGACCAATTAATGCGTCGTTTTGCTAATTATGAAGAATTTAAAGAGCAATTTGCTGACAAAGGCGATAATGAAATTACTACTAAATCATTAATTAAAGGTTTTATAGCCGCCCAAAAGAAAATAGAAGGATTTAACTATGATTCGCGTAAAAGTGTGCTTCATTATGATGATGTTATCCGTCAACAACGCGACTTATTTTATGCTCAACGGGATTTAATTTTAATTAATGAAGATATTGAATATATTATTGAGAGAATGATTAAAAATGCCTTAAATACAGTGGTTAGCAATCCTGAATTTTTAACTAAAACTGGTACATTTATTTATCAAAAATTAGAATCCTATTTAAATAATGAATTTTTAGGTCGTGGAGTTAGAAACAAATTTAGTTTAGAGCAATTACAAAAAATTCACGAAAGTGATATGAAGGAGTATTTGAACGAACATATCCTAAAAATGTATCTAAACTGACGTCAAAATGTTATTAATTTAGCTAGCGATGATTATTTATTTTACAAAGAAAAAAATATTGTTTTACAGGTAGTTGATTATTATTGACAAAATCATATTAATACCATGGATAAATTGCGCTCAAATGTTAATTTAGTACAGTATTCACAAAAAAATCCTTACCAAGTTTACACTGAAGAAGGAAGTAAATATTTTGCTCAGATGCTAAACCGTATAGCTAGTGATGTAACTAGAAAAATTTTCGCTGATCGTGAAGGTGTTGATTTATTAGTTCCGCTTGAAATTTTACGCGACCCTTTATATGCTCAAATTAAATCTACTCTTGAATTTTCTCCCGAATTAAGTGAAGAAGAAATTGAAAAAACTGTTTTAGAATATTATTATGATATGAAACAAAGCACTGAAATTAAACAGGATAATAATCTAAATATAGACGAAATGGAAAATTTATTTACCCAAGCTGCCCAAAACGTGATTGATTTAGAAAATAATAAATAACATAATAAAATTAACATTAGCGATGTTAATTTTTTGTTTAATTAGACCTAAATTTATTGTCAATTTTATTAAAGAATATTTCTAAAAAGTTTATAGACGAACAAAATTCTTTCGTTTTTTTTTTTTTTTTTTATAATGCTATTACATAATATTCAAGGAGAAAAATGAAAAAGAAAAAATTAATATTATCAGTTTTAGCAATTCCTTCGCTTATGCCGGTTGCTGTAGCAGCTGCGTGTGGCAATAACACTGATAAAAAACCAGAGAAAGTAGAACAACCACCACAAAGCGAAACACCAAAACCTCAACAACCTGCCCAACCAAGTAGAAGCGAAGATTCGCGAGTTCAAGAAGTTAAAAAAACAAATTTAACAAAAGAAATTTCACTATTGGGTAATTCAACTGAAAATTATACTAATTTTGTTAATCAATTATTAAGTGTGCCGAATTTAGGACAAGAATATAGCAAAGTAAAATTAGCGATTAATTTAGCATCACTTAATTTAACAAAAACATTTAGTCGTGATGACTTTATTTCAAATGTGTTGCCTGTTTTAGGCAAAAACGACAATTCTGAATTAAACTATGAAGATGATGAAAGTGAAGAAATACAAGTTCTAGCACCGACAAATAGAGCTGAATTGGATGAAACAGCAAAATTTTTAAAGAATGAGTTTAATAACTATCGCGTTCTTGAAACTTGATTTGTTAATAAATTGGGTGGTTTGGTAAATAAAGCTGAAACAAAAAAAGTATTAAAAACAGGTAAAATTAGTAAACAACAAGCACAAAGTAACAATAAATTAACTGAATATAATGCGGTTGTTAATGAAGTTAAAGAATTTTTAAAAACAAATGCTTTAATACAATTTGCTGACAATGTTGAAATTATTGAATTTGATTACACAAAAACGCCTGCTTGGTCACTAAAAATTAAATTAAAAGTTAATAATTTAGAAACAGATTTTATCAAATTAGATTTTCAAAAATCAAGAGATAGAAATGCAACTGAAGAATCACTTAGACAAGAAAATAAAAATAGATCAAGTCTTAAAGAAAAAATTAAAAATGTATTATTAAATTCGACTGTATTATCTGTTTTTGCTAACAGAATAAAAGTTTATAAATTAGCACTGGTTATTGATGAATCTAAACAAATTTCAAAAAAACTAACAGATTTAATGAGTCCTTATGTTTCTGAATCGATTATTAAAAGAATTCCTTTTATTCCTGATTTTATTTTAAGAAAATTCGTTTCTAAAATAGTTTCTAAAATATTAGCAAAAATAATTGCTAGTGTTCAAACAAAAGTTCAAGATAAATTTAAAAACTAAATAAAATTATTAAAAATTCCTTTTTCAAGAAACGAAAAAGGAATTTTTATTTAATGAAGCAAAATTTATGTTTATGTTTTTATTTTTTTTGTTTTTTTGTGGTTCATAAATTAAAGGTGGACAACAAAAATTAACATTGTAAAGTGTTAATTTTTTGTACACAACCCATAGAGGGTGGGGTATACCCCACCAAAAATCAAAAAAACAAAAATTGAAAGGACTAAATATGTCAAGACATTTAAAAATGGAGGAATTCGATTTAATCTTTGAGGTTTACCAAAAACATGGAAAATCACAAGCTATAAAAACACTTTGAAATATCTCTCCAAAAACAAAATTAGTTAAGAAAAAATATCTTGCAGTAAGAATTGCTAAAATAATAAAATATTATAATTTAGGCGTGAAAGAAAAATTATTAACTAAAAAAGGCAAAGACAGAAAACCAGGTAGCGGAAGACCTAGAAAAGAACCAGATTTTGATTGGGATATTTTTGACAGAAATGATCTAATTGAAATCGCAAAAAGATATTATGAAATAACAAACCAAAAACCCAAAAAAGAGAAAAAAGAAGAAGCTAAAAATTTAAAAATCCAATTTATTAAACTAGCATTGTTTTTTAGTCTTTGTAGACAAACCATTTCTAATGCGAAAGTTAAACAAAATACAGAAAAAACAATTCCTCATTCAAAAATTATAGTTGAAGCATTTGAAGCAAATAAAGGCAGATTTGGCAGAAAAAAGCTAAGTATTTATATATTTAATCAATATAATATACACATAAATGACAGAACTTTAGGCAGATATTTAAATCAATTAAATCTTAAATGCAAGCTAAGACAAAAAAGAAAAAGAAAAGAAATTAAAAACACAAAATGCCAGATCCCAAATACCGTTCAAAGAGATTATAACGATAACCAAAATAGAAATATTTTCGCCACAGATGTTTCATACATAAATGCCCCAAAAGATGTGCGTGAAAATCACGTATATTTATCTGCTATCATCAATCACAAAACTAAAAAAATTGTGGGTTTTAGATTAAGCAAAAATAATAATCTAGATTTTGTTTTAGATAATATTAACGATATTCAAAACGAAAATTTTGATAAATTTATCGTTCATTCAGATCATGGTTTTCAATATACAAACCAAGAATATATTAATAAAATTATAAAATTCGGTGGAACAGTTTCAATGTCTAGAGTTGGAAATTCATTAGATAATAGAGAAATTGAATATTGATTTGGAGTTATTAAAACTGAATTATTAAATGATTTAGATTACACAAAAATTACCTTTCATGAGTTAAATGATAAAATTAAGGAATATATTTTTTGATATAACAACGAAAGAATACAATCAAATTTAGGATGAAAAACGCCACAACAAGTTGCTATGGCGTTCGCTAATTAAAAATGTTAATATTTTTTGTCCATGTTTAAATAATCTAATTTTTTTTCAATAAATTATGCTTTTTTTACATTAAAATAATATTAATTTCCTATTTTTTAATATTACTAACATTCTAAAACACAAGCAAAAATTTGATTATTGTATAATTAAAATACAAGTTTATATTATAAAAGGAGATATATGAAAATAGGGAATACTCAAGTCGCTATTGATGCGATTAAAAATCCAAAATACAAAAATATTGTTATTTTTCATCATACCCGCCCCGATGGAGACTGTTTAGGTTCTCAACATGGCCTAGCACAAATGATTAAAGATAATTTCCCTGAAAAAAAAGTATTTACACCCGGTGATAATGCAGGTAGTTATGAGTTTATGAATTATCATTTTGATCCAATTGAATCAATTGATTTTAATGATTCATTAGCTATTGTTGTTGATGCTTCAAGTTCAGATCGTATAGTTTATGGAGATTTATTATTAGCAAATAAATTTAGTGCTAAATTACGCATAGACCATCACCCCAATGGAAGTGATATTGAATATGATTATTTATTCATTGATGAACATTATGTTGCTGCTGCTGAACAAGTTGCTCATATTGCTTATGATGCTAAGTGAAAATTAAGTCAAAAAGCTGCCCAACATACCTTTTTGGGGATAGTTACCGATTCTGGTAGATTTTTATACCAAGACACATCAGCTCGCACATTCAAACTAGCAGCATTTTTAGAAGAACAAGGTAATGCTCAATCATGAAAATTACACAAAGAATTAGGCAAAAGAAGTTTAAAAGATATTAAATATATAGGTCACATTCTTTCTAATTTTCAATCAAAAGGACGTGTTTTATACTTTGTTGCTTCTAAACAAGTTCAAGCTCAGTTTGGTTTTGATGAATTAAAAGCAGCAATATTTGTCAATGAATTAGCAAACATCGAACAAAATTCATGTTGAGCATTTTTTGTTGAACAATCCGATGGAACTTATCGCTGTCGCTTAAGATCAAATGGTCCTCTAGTTAATGAAGTTGCTAATTTATATAATGGTGGTGGTCATGCCAATGCTGCTGGCTGCAATATTTCTTCAATAGCACAAATTGATGAAATTTTAGATCAACTTAACCAGGCTATAATTAAATGGGAGGCTCAATAATGAAAATGGCTAATACTGGCAGCTGAGAAATTGCTGCTCAAAAATTAGAACAATATGATTCAATTGTAATTTTTCATCATATTCGCCCTGATGGCGATTGTTTAGGTAGTCAATTTGGCTTAAGAGAATTATTAAGAATAAATTATCCTGATAAAAAAATTTATGCGATAGGTGATTCTAATGGTTTATTTTCAAATTTTTTGAATTTAGATTTTGATGAAGTGCCAACAGATGAAATTTTAGCTAAATCTTTAGCAGTTGTAGTTGATGCAAACCAAAAAGAAAGAATATTCAATCGTGAAGTTTTAGACAAAAATTTATTTGCTGAAACTTTAAGAATTGATCATCACCCCAATGAAGATGATTTAGATAAAGTAACAATTTGATTAGAATCTAATCGCATTGCTGCTGCGGAAATGATAGCTGAATTAGCCTACCAAAAACAGTGAAAATTAAACCAAAGAGCTGCCAATTTTATTTTTTTAGGAATTGTTACTGATTCGGGAAGATTTCAATTTTCAGACACAAGTGCACGCACACACGAATTAGTAGCGTATTTATATAAAAATAATTTAGAAGCTGAAAAGGTTTTTTTAGGTTTAGCTCAACATTCACTGCAAGATTTAAAAGCCCAAAATTATTTAATGTCTTCACTTAAAACAGTTGGTCAAGTAGCTTATATTCAAATTGATTATCATAATACAATTAAATTAGGCAAAACTCCTAATGATATGGCACGTCCAAATTTAATTGGTAATATTAAAGGTTTTCCAATTTGGGTTTCGTTTAACGAAGAACAAAACGGTAAAATAAGAGTTGAATTTCGCTCAAATGGTCCAATTGTCAGAAATGTTGCTATTAAATTTGGCGGTGGTGGCCATGATCGCGCTTCAGGAGCAATTATTAATTCCTTTGATGAAGTTGAAAAGGTAATTGAGCAGTGTAATTTAGAAATTCAACGCTGACAAAAACAATATAAGGAGTAATTATGGCGAAATTTAACCGCATTTTTATGATCGTAACTGATGGTTTAGGCATTGGGGCCGATCGTGACCAAAAAGCATTTGGAGATAACGGAGCAAATACTATTCTTTCAGCTTCTAAAAGTGCTTTATTTTACATTGATAATTGAAAAAAATTAGGTATTGGCAATATTACTACGCTAGAAGGTAATTATCATGTGCAAAAACCAAAAGCATATATGGCCAGAGTTCAAGAAGTTTCAAACGCTAAAGATACTTTAGCCGGTCATTGAGAAATGATGGGGATTAAAACATTAGTGCCATTTCCCACTTTTAGCGAAAATGGTTTTCCTGAAGAATTAATTCAAACATTAAGTCAAGCTTTTGATGGCCGCAAAATTATTTGCAACAAAAGTGGTTCAGGCACTGAAATTATTGACGAATATGCCCAAGAACAAAAAGACACTGGTGCCATTATTGTTTATACTTCAATGGATTCAGTTTTACAAATTGCCGCTCATGAAGAGTGAATTGGCCTAGATAATTTATATCGCTACGGACAAGCGGCACGTCAAATTTGTTCATCTAAACCAGAATGGAATGTCGGCCGAATAATTGTGCGACCATTTATAACAGATGCAAACGGCAAATATAAAAGAACTTTTAATCGCCACGATTATGCCAATAAACCTGCTGAATTGATTTTGAATCAATTGCAAAAAGCAGGTGTTGAAGTTGTAGCTGTTGGCAAAATTAATGATATTTTTGTAGGCCAAGGAATTTCACGCTCAATTCATTCAGATGGCGATGCTCACGCAATGGATATTACTATCGATGAAGCTAAAAAAGATACAAAAAACACCTTTGTTTTTACTAATTTAGTACAATTTGATTCACATTATGGTCATCGTCGCGATGTAGATGGATATGCTTCTAATATTGCTTTATTAGACACTAAAATTGGAGTTTTGATCAATGCAATGCATGAAGATGATTTATTAATTATGACTTCAGACCATGGTAATGATCCTTTATATCCCGGTTTTAACCACACACGCGAATTATTGCCTTTAACTATTTTTTCAAAATCATTTACTTCTCCCAAAGTACTTAAAGATGTTCAAGGTTTAGGTACAAGTGGTAATATCGTGGCGCGCAATTGGAATGTGCCTATTGTTATTGAAACAGGTGATGATATCTTTGATCAATTGGTTTAAAATAACAAAAAGTCGATTTAAGCGACTTTTTTATTTATTTTTTTAACTTTTTAAAAAAAATTTTAGTTTTTAAGATAAAATAATCTTGTTCAAACAAAGGAGTAAAATGAAAAAAACTATTTATTTAGCTGGTGGATGTTTTTGAGGTGTAGAAGCTTATTTTTCTAAAGTATATGGTGTTTTAGATGCAGTATCTGGTTATGCCAACGGTTTAAGCGCGAGTGCTAATTACCGTGAGTTAAAATATTCAATGCACGCTGAAACAGTTAAAGTTGATTATGATCCAAATAAAGTTTCTGTTGAAGAATTAGTAATGCATTTATTTAGACTAATTGATCCCGAATCATTAAATAAACAAGGTAATGATACTGGAACTCAATACCGCACCGGTGTTTATTTTGAAAACGAAAATGACCATAAAATTATTGCCAAGTTATTCGAATACTTAAAACCACAATATAATCAATTTTATGTTGAATTAGAAAAATTAAAACACTTTATTGACGCCGAGGAATATCACCAAGATTATTTAGAAAAAAATCCCGATGGATATTGCCACATAAATTTGAATGTAGACTATAAATTGAACCAAAAAGAAAACAAAATCATTAATCAAGTAAGAAACGAATTAAAATTAGATGAATTAAGTTATGATGTTTTAAAAAAATCCGCAACTGAATATCCACATACATCATCTTTAAATAAAGAATACCGTAAAGGAATTTATGTAGAAAAAATAACTGGTGAAGCTTTATTTTCTTCGGATGATAAATTTGATTCAGGTTGTGGATGACCTTCTTTTTCTAAACCAATTGAAAAAGAAAGTGTTGTTTATTTAGAAGATACTTCACACCGTATGATTCGAACTGAAGTTCGTTCAGGCGAAGGCAATAATCATCTTGGTCATGTTTTTAACGATGGACCAAAAAGTATGGGTGGAATGAGATATTGTATTAACGGTGCTGCGTTAGATTTTATTCCATTTGAAGAAATGGATGAAAGAGGCTATGGCGAATTTAAAAAATTCGTTAAGTAATATTTTAAAAATATGACAAATTTATTGTCATGTTTTTAAAATTATCGAAAATTTCGAGGAGTTACCCATTCAAAATTTTCTTCATCATATTTTCTTCTTTTAATTGCGTATTGGTAATCTGAATTTTTTAATTTAATTACTCTTAATTCATAATCATTATCTCATCAAACTGATTTATTGGCTTTATTATAATTTGATTCATAATGTGCTGGTATTAAATTTGAATAGGCATTTGAATTTATATCAGCATTTATATGCTCAATAGTTCATGGTGAATTTATTGATATTTCTCTTCCACAATAATCAAAACCAGAAAACCTATTACCAAAATAATTTCTTCAAATTTTTGTTCGATTTAACATTTTACCTCCTTTTGAATACATTTTTTATTGTATTGCAAAAAAAAAAAAAAAAGCATTTAGCATTTTTTAGTCTTAATTTGCGTTTTAGTTATATTTAAGTAAAATATTTTGGCGATATTGATTATATTTTTCAATTGAACCATATCGTTTTTGGTGAACTTTATTTTCAATTGGCGCTACAGCAAATACTAAAATGTGAAATAACAATAAGACTACAACTAACATTGAGCGGCCAACTACTAAACTAATATATTCTTGTTTGGCACTTTGTAAACTTACATTTTTAATAATTGAATAATATTGAGCGTCAAAACTAAAAGTTGTAAATAAATCAACTATTGGTACTAAAATTTGAGCCAACATTGCTAAACCAGTGAATATAACAGTGATATAAGCAAAAAATAAAAAGTATTTTTTTTGATTTTTAATTTTAATTTTGTTTGTTTTTCGGTTTTTTATTGCTCCCATAACAGCCAAAGCAATAAAAACAAAACTAAATACAGTTATTCAATTAGCTATTAAATCAGCAAATGAATAAAGTCGAGCCATATAGTGAAAAGCATCATTACTATATTTTAAATAATCTGAATTAGTTGGTATATATAAAAGCGAGCCAATAATTGTAAAAATTATGTTTGCACCTAGCCCAATGATAATTGAATAAATTACACCTACAATTGGCTTTTTAGGATTCAATTGATGAATGAATTTATTTCATAAAGGCATTTCGCCTTTAGCGATTAAAGTTTCAATAAAGCGTGGCATTCACATTGAAAAAGCATTAATTACCCCAAAAACACCAATAGCAATAGCGATATTTATTAAACCAAATATAATTCTACCTGCTTTTAGACCAAACAAATTTTGGATATAAATTCTCATATTAGAAAATGAACCACCATTAATTGACATTGCAATTGCAATTGCAATATATAAAATAGTGATGATAATTAAACCTAGTGATAAGGCCAGAGTAGTTTTTTCTGGTTTTTTCATTTCAGATTGCATTCCTGCAGCAATATAAAAACCATCGTAAGCAAAAAAAATAGCACCTATTGATAAAAATACACCTATAAAACCAGCTGAAGCTGAATATTGAATAAAACTATCACCTAATTTAATTGAATAATTAGTATTAAATGTGGTTATTTTAACGGTTGAAATCCCACCTTTAGTGCTAAAAGCCAAAATAAAACCAACAATGATGATAAAAACAAGTGGTATAAATTTAATACCTAAAACAATAGTATTATGAATATTACCTATTCGCGAGATTAAACCCGGTACTAATAACAAATATAAACCCATTAATGTTGTTATTAGCAGTCAAATAATTCAATCATAATTAGTACCAAAAGTTAATGCTTGCTGATTGGTGATTGCACCAATACCATCCTGTAAAACTTGAATTGTGTAAATTGGCATATAAAAAAAGTTAATGGTAAGGTTAAATAAATCATAAAATTTTTTGAAGCCTGATAAATTCATTTGGAATTAAAAATTTTATTTCAACCTACTAGGGACATATTATCTTTTTTTACACCAGCAATTTCAGCAATGGCAATAGCCATAGATATTACCGCAAAAGCGGCCAGAATTCAACTCGCGATTGCCAAAATTAAATTGCCTCGCGAATTTCTTAAAACTTCATCGGATTTAAAAAAAATGCCCGCACCAATTGAACTACCCATCACAATTAACATCGCCGAAAAAAAGCTAATTTGCTTTTTTTTAGTTATACTTTCATTGAATTTAGATTGTGTTTGATTCATATTGCTCCTAACAAAAATATTATTATACTATATTAACTTAATTACATTAATGTTTTGTATATAATGACATACTAATTTACACGTTTTTAAGTTAAATTAGTAAAAAGAATATCTCAATAAATACACACAATCAATATCGATATTTATAGAGTATAATTAAATTTAATATATACAAAAGAGGTAAGTATGATAAATAAAATAAAAGGCACAAAAGATCTTTCACCAAGTGAAATGAATTTGTATGAATTTATTCGCAGTGTTTTTAGCAAATTCACAAAAAATTATAATTTTAATTTAATTGATACACCAATAATTGAACACTCTTTATTATATAAACGTTCAGTTGCTGGCAGCGACATTGTTAAAAAAGAAATGTATGAATTTAAAGATAAAGCAAATCGTGAAATTGCTTTACGTCCTGAAGGTACTGCTGGTTTTGTGCGGGCATTAATTGAAAATAAATGATACGCAACTTTAAAAACACCTAAATTTGCCTATTTTGGCCAAATGTTTCGTTATGAACAACCACAAAAAGGTAGACAAAGACAATTCTATCAAGCCGGAGTTGAAACAATAGGCAAAGTCAATCCGTTTGTTGATGCGGAATTAATTGTTTTAGCACACACTATTTTACAAACATTAGGTTTAAATTTTATACTTAAAATAAATTCAATTGGTGATCAAGAATCTCGACAAAAATATCAAAATGATTTAAAACAATACTTTATGCAGTATCAAGAACAATTAAGTGAGGATTCACAACAAAGAATTCAAAATAATGTTTTGCGGATTTTAGATGATAAAATTGATGCTCAAAAAGATTTTGTTAAAAGTGCCCCTAAAATAAATGATTATCTTTCAACCCAAAGTCAACAACAATTTAGTAATTTAAAGCAAATTTTAGATGAGAGTGGGATTAAGTACGAAGTAGATTATTCTTTAGTTAGAGGTTTAGATTACTACGATGAAACTGTTTATGAATTTGTTTCTACTTCACAAAATAGTGGTTCGCAATCTACTCTAATTGGTGGGGGAAGATATTCTAATTTAATTAAAGAGTTAGGCGGACCAGAACTCCAGGCTAGTGGTTGAGGCTTTGGTATTGATCGTGCTGCTCAAATCATTATGGATGAAAAATTAGAAATTGTGCAAGATGATGTGGAAATTGTTGATATAGTTATTGCCTCTAGTGATATTAAATCGCAAATTAAACTATTTAGTTTAGCTAATGAATTAAGAAGCTACGATATTAAAATTGAATTTATTAAAGATATTACCAAAAGTAAAAAAATATTTGAAAAAGCTAAAAAATTAAAAGCAAAATTTGTGATTTTTAACGACAATAATCTCATTTTAGTTAAAAATATTATTAACGAAGATAAAATTTATTTTAATTTAAACGAAGAAGGTTTTGTAGATTTATTAGATTTTTTAGCTGAAAATGGTCTACAAGCTCTCCAAAATTTAGAATTATTATTAGATTAATGGAAGTATTAACATTAAGCGGGCATAAATAAAATTTATATAGCAAAAAAATTGGTAATAAAAAAATAAAAATTTTTGTTTTTCAAAAAAATGTTTATAATGAATACGTTATGTTACAAAATTACTCAGTAAAACGTATTAGCATTATGAATGAAATGGCGATTTGAACTATTTCTGTTTTGTGCTAATACCTGAGTGAAATTTAAAAATTAAATCTAAGCAGGTATATAGTAAAAAGCCTGCTTTTTTAGATAAGATACTATAGAGGAGCCTTCTATAAAAGTAATTAGTTGAGCAGGTATGCAAGGAAACTGACGAAAGGATAAGAAGGCCGAATCGTAATATTAGGCATAATATTATGATGGCAACAATTCATAACAGTTTGTTGTTCTTTGGAATTTTCCATTGGCGCTATAGTCTACATTGTAATAAATCATTTTATTATTGTGTGAGACTGGGGTCAAGGTCTTACATTTTTGTTTTTAAAAAGCTTAAAACATAACACACAATTAATAAAATAATATTCATAATAAAATTGAAAAAGAGAGGAAATATGAAATTTAAATCCAAGTTATGGTTATTACCATTATCAACTGCTTTAGTTACACCTTTAGCTGTTGTAGCTTGTTCAAAAGATGGTGTTAAAACACCTGAATCTCCAACACCAGGTTCAACACCTGGCTCAGGAGATTCAACTCAAAATAGCAAAGGGATAAATGTAGATGTATTTACTAACCCTAATGATGTGCGTAATATAGATATAGTTAAAAGTGAATATGTCACCCAACGTGTACTTCGTAACGGTATTAATTCAACATTTCAAGCAAGAGAATTTGATAATGATGTTTCAAACACATATGGAAGCTGAAATGGAGCTTCTAAAGACCAAACCGCTGGTTTATTAATAAGAAAATCTACCGTAGGTAAAGCTGAAATTGAACGTAAAGCTGATGCTAGTGGCGCTGTCACATTTTCAGTAAAAAGACCCTCAATGTGAAAATACAAATTAGAATTAGCTTCTAAAGTTGTTTTAACTACTAAAGATGGTCAAAAAGTTGAATTTGATAAAGATGATGCGTTATTAACTGAAAAACCAACAAATGGTAGTTATAAACTTGCAGTATATCAAGGTTTTTCTGAAGATGATCGCAGCATTAACTCTAAAAAATTCTTTGACACATTAAAAGATTCAACAAAACTTCAAATTGAAGTTAAAAAAGGTGTTAAATGAGTAAATTCTAATGGTGAACAAACTAAATATGAAGTTGTGCCACAAGATTTTTACATTTCATGAATGCGAACCCAATTTTTAGGTGCTGCTGTGCGTAAAGAAGCTGGTAAAAATCTTAGTGGTGTAACAACTGAAGAATTAGATAAAGCAGCAAGTAGCATTTTAAGTTCAGGTTCTACCTATTTTGGCGAAGAATCGAGATATCCAAACGAATATTTATATGGTTTATATCGTACAGATTCAACTAAATTCAGTCAAGAAGATCAATTAATTCAAGATAATATGGTTACATTCCATAAACTTGAAACTGAAGAAACAGGTGATTTTGCGGCCTTATTAGAGAATTTAACCACTTCACAAGATTTTGTTGCTGCGCCTAGTCAATATATTGCTGAAAAAACCGGTGAAAATCTTCCTGAATTAACATCATTTAATACTAGCGTAAAAACTGATGATTTGAAAGCTAAACTAAAACAAATTCCAGCCGAACACATTCTTTCAAAATCTGGTGTATATTGGTACGGAATTAATGACAAAAACAATTTATATGCTGGAGCATTTTACTACAAAGGTTATGACAAAGATACTCAAGAAGAAAGTTGAGTTCAAAACAAATATTTCGTTGACCAAGATTGAGTTAATTCACCAACATCAATTAAACAATATGTTTTAAGATATAAAAACCAAGGTGATGAACCACAATTTAAAGCAACCTTATGAGACGATTATAAAAAAGGTAGAATTTCTTCGTTACCTTACACATTTATTACAGACGACCAAAGAACCACTGTGGAAAAAAGTCCTTTAAAATATGGACTAGAATATTCACAATCTCTAAATAAATCGCAAATTTCTTCTACTCAAGGTTTTGACTTATTGCCAGCTGTTACAAATTTACCAGCTAATTTTAACCCCGAAAATGCCGAAGAAGTGAAAAATATTAAAGATACAATTAGTTACAATGATACATTTTCAAATTTAGTGTATGGTAAAAGTGTAGATGAGATGATTAAATCACAATTTAAAGGCGATGATGTATACAATTTATTATCTGGAAATGCTGTAATATTTAGATCATTGATTTCAGCAGCAATTAATTTTGACCATGTTGCTTCTTTTGTTAGTGAAGGAAAAAGTAAAATGTATATAGCAGGATTCGCACCTGATGCTAATATTGGTGGTAGTGACCAAATTAGCTCAAATGTAAAATCTTTACGTGATGATTATGATAATGTTAATTCAATCGCATATTTAAATGCTGACTATACTAAATCAGATTATACAAGTCCAGATGATTATGCGTTTAAAGCTGAAACTGCTGGAAGTAATTTAGACAAATTAAAATCACCACAATTTGAAAAAGTAAAAGCTGAAGTTAAAAAATTCTTGGATGCAAATAATGTTGGAGCAAATGATAAAGTTACATGACAATTAACATATCGTTATATCAATTGAAACCCACAAAAAATGGAAGCTATTTACGCTGAATTACCTAATTTAATTAAAGAATTAGACCCACGTTTAGATTTAAAAACAAAAATTTATTCTCAAGCTGAAGTAGGTCAATTCTACAACCAACATCTATATGGTCGTTCACCACAAAAAATTGGTGGTTGAGGTTATGATGTTAATTCTCTAGGTTCTGGTATTGATGGTTTTGCTTCGTTATATGATTTTGCTATTCCTTCATTATTATTAGGTCAAGATTTACCTAGCGATGCAAGCGATGCTGCTAAAGACAACCAAACCAAATTTAAAACTGCATTCCCTGCTTTATTTAAATTAAGTCAAGAATTTAACAATTGAATTAAAGAACAATTGGCTAAAAACGCCTTTACACTTTCAGTTGGTTTAGAGCAATTAAGAAAATTAACTTTAGCTGAACTAGATGAGATTTCACACCGTTTAAGTGCGTTTAAATATGATGAAACACAAAATAAATTAGTAGCTAATGATTCGCCAAAACCAACAGATGTTGACTTAACTACATTAACTTCAAGATTCTTTACATCTTACACCACTACATTAACAAATGCACAAAATATTGATTTAGCCAAAGAATTAATTTTATATACAGGTGTTACTCCAGGTCGGTCAAAATTAATTTCACGTGAAGGTTTTTCACCAACTCTAACTAATCCATATTATGTATACCCATTTGTTGGTGGAGAACAAACATGATATAGTGATACGAAAGTCTTCCAAGAAGGCAAAAATTAATGTTTAAATATTTTGCAAAAAGAATGGCCCTGGCCATTCTTACATTATTTATTGTTTTAATATTTTCGTACACTTTAGTTGTTTTATTTATTAAAAATCCTTACGAAATTGCTCTTATTGGTGAAAGTGATGTCCATAAAAGAGCTGCACTTTTAGCTAAATCACAAGAATATAACGCCATTCCAGTTATTATAAAAATTGCCACTTATTTTGCCAACTTTTTTAGAGGCGATTTTGGCCCAATTTTTATTCAAAGTGGTGGCTTTAAAAATATTCCGCAATTGTTTTTTGAACCACTTGGTTGAAGTATTTTAGTATCATTACCTTCATTTATTATTGCATCATCTCTAGGTGTTATTATTGGAATTATAGGTGGATATAAACGCGGAACATGGGTAGATAACTTAATAAATGGTTTTGTTTTTGTATTTATAGCTGTGCCAAGTTTTATTCTAGCGCCTATTGCTTTAAACATTTTTCAAAAAGCTGGTTTTGATATTAGATTTATTTCTCCAAATGAAATTGGAGCTGGTTGATCAGCCACAATTAAATCAATTATTCCAGCAGTTACAGTTGTAAGTTTAGGTTCACTAGCTGGTTATACATTATACGCGCGTAACCAAGTTGTAACAGTTTTAACTTCAAATTATGTGTTAATTGCTAAAACAAAAGGTTTAAGTGAAGGTGAAATTTTTAGAAAATACGTATTTAGAAATATATCTATTCCGCTAGCCACTATTATTATTCCTTCATATTTAATTCTTTTATCTGGTTCAATTATTGTTGAAAAATTCTGATTTATTCCTGGTTCGGCTACAATCATAGCCAATTCATTTCCTGCTGGTGAAATTAATGTTGTTATGTTTAACGTATTTTTCTTCACAGCACTAGGTTTATTTACCCAAATTGTAGTAGATATTTCATACCCACTAATCGATCCTAGAATTAAATACCAAGCAAGTAGTGGAATTACTTTATCTATGGTGTGAAATGCTTATAAATTACGTAAATTAGAATATAAAGCCCAACTCAAAGGAGCACAAAATGAGTAAAAATTCGCTCGAATTTAATAAAAAATACGGTGTTAGTGCTGATTTAGTTGCTAAACTAAAATTGTCTAAAGACGAAAAAATCAGTAATAATATTGCCGGTAAACCTAAAATTTTATTATTAGAAATTTTTAAAAGGTTTTTTACTAACCCTGTAGTTGTTATTGCTTTTATTATTTTTATTGCTATTATTTTAACTTCCGTTTTTGTATCTTTATTTTCTCAATACCCAGCCGTTAAACCTATTGATGCCAACTTACCAAATGACCAAAAAGTAGCCAATTTTGAATCTTTACCCCCAATTTTAAATCCTATTAAAGAAACTTCAGACATTAGCGTGATTCGTAATATCAGCAGATGATTAAATCCTCGATTTGATTATCATCAATATTTAAAACCTTACACCCAAGGCTACGAAGTAATTGTGCCAGGTTCAATTGTGAAATACAATGCGTATTTATACTTTGAAGGAGCTCAATTACAAGCAAAATTAATTAATTTTGTTAATCAAAATGGTAAACAAGCTTTAGCTAATGTTAATATCGATCAAATGATCACAAGTATTCCTAAATTACAAACTTTTTTAGGAACTAATAATTTAGGTGCTGATATTTGAACTACTGTGTGAAAAGGTACATTAGAATCACTTTGAATTGCATTTTTTGTGGCTACAGTTGAAATAATTATTGGTGTATTTGTGGGAGCGTATTTAGGTTTTAATGCCGGTAAATGATTAGATACATTTATGATGCGCTTAATTGAAATCTTTACTTCACCTCCTTCAATTATTTGATTATTGTTATTTGTAACTATTTGAGGTACAAATCCATGAGTATTGATTGGTGGTTTATTGTTTGTTGGTTGAACTGGTCCTATTGGTGTTACTAGATTATTTATCATTACGGTTAAAGATGAAGAATATATAATGGCAGCTAAAAGTATTGGTGCTAGTGAATCAAGACAAATTTTTCTACACGCTTTACCAGCAATTTTAGGAAAAATTGCAATGAGTTATGTACGTAGAATTCCTTCAGTTATATTATCAATTGCCTCGTTAGCGTTTTTAGGGTTTTTCAAAGACAATGATTCAGCTAATTTAGGTAAATTTATGTTAGATAATTTAGAAGCTTCTAAACAAAACCCATGATTATTGATTTTACCAGCACTGATTTTATTAGGTATTTCAATTAGTTTACAATTCACAGCCATTGGTCTACATGACGCCTTAGATCCAAAAGTGATAAAAGTCAAAAGATAGGAAACGATATGAAAAAAGCAAATCTTTTAAGTTCAATTCAAACTACTCCACTACCAAACAATGTTTTATTAGAAGTACAAAATTTAAGAGTAGATTTTAAAAATGGTCGTAAAAACTTTATTCGTATCGTTCGCGGTCTAGATTTAAAAATTAAACGCGGTGAAATAGTGGGTTTAGTAGGAGAATCGGGCTCTGGTAAATCTGTTACATCAAAATCTTTAATTAATGTTAACGATGGTGCTCAATTTGCTGCTGATAAAATGCAAATTGAAGATTTAGATTTAACTAAGATTAAAAAATCGCAACAATGACAAGCAATTAGAGGTTCATATATTGGTTATATTCCCCAAGATCCTCTAACCTCGCTTAATCCCACACGTAAAATTGGTAAGCAATTATTAGACGCACTAAATTTAAACGCAGAATGAAATGGCAAAACTTATTTACAAAAACGAAATTATTTAGTTTCTTTACTTGATGAATTTGGTATTAAAAATGCTGATGCAGTCTTTGATTCATACCCACACACATTATCTGGAGGAATGAAACAAAGAGTTGTAATAACCATGGTAGTGGCACTTAAGCCAAAATTAATTATTGCTGATGAACCCACAACTGCTTTAGATCCAACCGTGCAAGCTTCAGTATTAGCGTTATTTGAAAGAATTCGCCAAACAATGAACATTTCAATTATTTTAATTAGTCACAATATTAGTGTTGTTGCTAAATTTTGTGATTATATTTATGTGATGTATGCTGGCAAAATTGTAGAACGTGGTACTCGTAAAGATATTTTTACTGATCCACGCCATCCATATACTTGAGCTTTAATTTCAGCTATTCCCGAAAATAAACAACACCGTTTATATTCAATTAAAGGAACTCCACCTGATATGGCTAATTTACCACTAGGTGATCCTTTTGCTCCTCGTAATGATTATGCTCTTGAAATTGATTTTTATAAAGAACCACCGATGCTTTTAGTTTCTAAACGCCACGCAGCTGCGACATGATTATTACACCCAGATGCGCCCCAAGTTGAATTACCTCACGATTTACAATTAAGAATTAACAGTTTTAGAAAGGTATTTGAAAATGATGAAGAAGAATAATTCTAAACAAATTTTAGAAATTCAAGGTTTGAAAAAATATTTCACAAATGGTAATATTATCAATAAAGCTGTTAATGATGTTAGCTTTAATTTACACGAAGGTGAAATCGTTGGTTTAATTGGTGAATCGGGTTCAGGTAAAACAACAGTCGGTCGTTCTTTATTGCGTTTATACGAAGATTTTAATGGCTTTGTGATGCTTGATGGCAAAGTTATTAGTGGTAAAAGAATTTCTCGTTCGCAAACTAAATTCTTGCGCAAAAACATTCAAATGATTTTTCAAGACCCACATGCTTCACTAAATGGTCAAAAAAATATTTATTCAACACTAAAAGAACCTTTAATTGTTAATGGTATTATTAAAAGCCAAATTAAAGATATTTTTAAAGATTGAGTAGAAATTAAAGAAAATTATTTTTATACTTTTCAAGAAAAATATAAACAATTACAACTGCAAAATTTAAGATCAATTAATACTTTAGCTCACGACTTTTTCCACTCGTGGTCGCAAAAAGCAAAAAACTGAAAAATAGATGAAAATTTATCTTTTGAGGACAATTTTAATTCATATTTTTCATATTTAGAAGAAAAGCAAAATATGGAAAGTTTAATTGTCAATAATTTATACCAAAACACCGACGAATTGATGAATTTTTATTTTGAAAAACAAAGTGATTTTCGTAATCTAAATTTAGATATCGATGAGAGTGAGCTAAAAGCTGCTAAAGAACATTATTTAAAAACAATTGAATTATCAAAAAAAACATTAAAACAATATAATTTAGAGCAAAAAATAAAACAGTGACAAAATCAAGTTCAAGATATTAACAAAGAATATAGAGACGAGAAAGTAACCAATATTAACACATTTAATAATTTCATTGTTGAATTTAAAAAAGATGCCAAAATTTATCGTAATTCTAAAATAATATCAACAAATTTAAATGTTTATACTCATAATCTTAAAAATGAACTTTTAAGTAAAAAAATGAATAAAGTGACTAAATTAATGAAACAACAATTAAAATATTTACATTATTCACAAGCAAAACAAGTTATTAATCAACTACAAGAATATACAAAAAAATTCTTTGTTCAATATCTATCGGATATAGAATATTCTTCAAAAATTAAACATAAAATCAATCAAGTTATTCAACAACATTTTGATTTTAATTTTGACGAATATATTAAATTAAATACTAATAATATCAATGAATTTCGTGCTAAAATTACTGAATTACAAACAAAAATTAACCAGGACGTTGTTGGTGGTTCATCTCAAAAATATGCTTCAAAACAAGATATCGAAGCGGCTAAATTAGCATACGAAAAAGCCAAAAAATTTAATCAAAAAATGATTGAAGAATATGTAATTGAACACCAAAAACGCATTGCTGTATTAGATTTAGAAATTGAACAAGCAAATGAAGAATATAAATCTTTAAAACAATTGCAAGATTCAACTAATAAAGATATTGACAATGCGCACAAAGAATTTATTAAATATTTAAAACTAAAATTAAGCCAACTAAAACAAGATTATCACCAAATTAAAGCAAGCAAAAGTGAGCAAGCAAAATTATTAAAAATGCAACTACTTGAACACTCGAAAGTGTTAAATTTATACGTTTCAAGAGTTAAAGATAAACTTTCAACTTTAAAATCATTTGAAATTGAAGCTAAATACCTAACTAAAGACATTAACGCAATTAAAGTTTTACTGGGAATAAATACTGCTCGTGCCGTTGATCATAATTCTGTTAAACTGATTAAATTATTATCTGGCAATATAATTGCTAAAACTTTAATTAAAAATTTATTAATAAAAACAACAATTTATAAATCACTTGAAGATGTCGGTTTATTAAAACAGTATGCTTATCGTTATCCACACGAATTTAGTGGTGGTCAGCGTCAAAGAATTGTTATTGCCCGTGCTTTAATTACTCAGCCTAAAGTAATAGTGGCTGATGAGCCTATTGCTTCATTAGATATTTCAATTCAAGCCCAAGTAGTTAATTTATTAAAAGATCTCTGTGAGAAAAAAAATATAGGAATGATTTTTATTGCTCACGACTTATCAATGATTGAATATATCGCCGATCGTGTTCAAATTATGCATTATGGTAAAATTGTTGAATCTGGTTCAACACAAAAAGTGTATGAAAAACCAATTCATCCTTACACAATTAACTTATTTAAGGCTATACCTAAAATTTCAAATGCAAATGAAAAATTTGAAAATATTAGTTTTGAACTTGATTATTTTAAAGGTCAAATGTATCCAAATGTACCCGAATTATTTGAAGTTGAAAAAGAGCATTTTGTTTATGGAACATACCAACAAGCACAACAATGAGCAAAACCATTTAATTTAAATGTAAATAAATTTGAATCAAAACCAGTTGAACAAGCTAACTCAAGTAATTCTTTATTTAAATGAGCATATTTAAACAATGATTAAACAATATTTTAGAGATTCATTTAAATTAAAACGATTGATTCATTTTCTTGTTGTTTTAGCGATAGGAATAGTGATTTTAATTAGTGCAATTACTTATTTAAAATTGAATAATAGATACGCAAATACAGCAAAGCAAATTCAATTCATTGCTAGCGATTCTTTAATGGGAATGGGTGTATGATATTTAGCGTATGGTGTTATTTTAATTTCTGTGCGTTCAGGGCTAGGTTCTGGTATTGTTAAAATTCACCAAAATAAGACTAGAGCCAAACTTTTAAGACGAATATCAAAAATTGAAGTTAAAACTTCATTGTCTAACGATGAACGTGTTGAATTAAAAGTACTAAACGAAGATTTAAAAGATCTACAACAACGACAAGAAATTGCAAATTTAAGCAAAAAAAATAACATCATATACTGAATTTTGATTGCCCTAGGAATTATTATTCTCGCAATTGCAATCGTTTTAATATATGTTTAAAATTTAGGTGTTAGAGCCTAAATTTTTTAATCTAATAAATAAATTGAATTTAGGCAATAAAATTCAGTGTATTTATTGATTTTTAATAATTTTTAGTTAAATTTTAAAACAATTTTTATACAATATATATAAACGAAAGGAAATTATGGCCGAAGAAACAAAAAAAGACAAACTCGCAACCGTATATCATGTTACACCGTATAATGGTAAATGACAAGTAAAAGGTGTTGGAAACACTAGACCTACAAAATTATTTGACACTCAAAAAGAAGCTATTGCCTACTCAAATGAACTAACAAAAAAACGTAATGGTTCAGTTATAATCCACCGCAAAACCGGACAAGTAAGAGACAGTATTAGCAACAAGAAAAAGAAATAAAAATATAGTGTCTGCTATATTTTTATTTTAATATTAAGGAGAACAATGTCTAAATATAATTTGGTTTCAAAATATCAACCAGCCGGTGACCAACCTCAAGCAATCGCGCAATTAGTGCAAAATATTAATTTAGGTAAAAAATTTCAAGTTTTAAAAGGTGTAACCGGAAGTGGTAAAACTTTTACCATAGCCAATGTGATAGCTAATTTTGATCGACCCGTTTTAGTATTATCTCATAATAAAACCTTAGCTTCGCAATTATATAGCGAATTAAAATCATTTTTTCCACACAATAATGTTGAGTATTTTGTCTCCTATTTTGATTATTATCGGCCCGAAGCTTATATTCCTTCAACTGATTCATATATTGAAAAAAATTCACAAACTAATCGTGAAATAGAAGCAATGCGAATGTCAACATTTAACTCATTATTGACTGAAAATAATACAATTGTAGTTGCTTCAGTTTCGGCTATATATGGTGCTTTAAATCCTAATGAATATAGTGAGCAAATTTTTTACATTCAAATTGGTGATATTTATAAACGAAGCGATTTTTTCAAAAAACTTATTCAAAAAAATTATAAACGCAACGAAATTGATCAAGATTTAGGAACTTTCAGCGCCAAAGGAGACACTGTTTTTATTCGGCCAGCCCACAGCGAAGAATTTATGATTAGAGTAGATTTTTGAGATGACACTATTGAAAAAATTGTAACAGTTAATCCACTAACTAAATCAATTATTCAAACTCATAAACAATTTCGGATTTTTCCTGGTGATGCGTATACAGTTGGTAATGAATTAATTAAAAAAGTTGTTGAGCAAATAAATGAAGAATTACAAAAACAAATTCATTTTTTTTCACTCAATAATAAATTATTAGAAGCCCAAAGAATCGATGAACGAACAACTAAAGATATTGATTCACTGCGTGAATTTGGTGTGTGTTCCGGTATTGAAAACTACTCACGTTTTTTTGATCGCCGTGAGCCTGGTGAAAGACCTTACACTTTATTAGATTATTTCGCTAATAAAAATCCTTTATTAATTATTGATGAAAGTCATATGATGATTCCACAATTGCGTGGAATGTATCATGGCGATCGTGCCCGTAAGTTAAATTTAGTTGAATATGGTTTTAGATTGCCTTCGGCTTTAGATAATCGACCTTTGCGCTTTGATGAATTTGAAGCTGCGTTTGATTTTCAAACAATTTTTATTTCAGCTACACCCGAAGAATATGAATTAAATAAAACCAACGGAGATTTAACACGATTATTTGTGCGTCCTACCGGTCTTTTAGACCCAATTATTGAAGTTAAAAGTTCTAAAAACCAAGTTGAAGATATTTATGATGAATTGCAAAAACAAAAACAAAAAAACGAACGCACATTGATTTTAACCACTACTAAACGTCTAGCAGAAGAATTAACTCGTTATTTTTTAGAAAAAAACGAAAAAATTGCTTTTATTCATTCTGAACATAATACTTTTGAGCGCAATCGCATTCTATTAAAGTTGCGTAAAGGTATTTATGATACTGTTATTGGGATTAATTTATTGCGTGAAGGAATTGACTTGCCGGAGGTTAGTTTAATTATGGTTTTAGACGCTGATAAAGAAGGTTTTTTGCGTGACACTAAATCTTTAATTCAAATTGCCGGTCGAGCTGCCCGTAATGCTAATGGTCGAGTGATATTTTATGCTGATAGCATTTCACGAAGTATGAAAGCAACTATTGAAGATAATCAGCAAAAACGAAATTTACAAATAGCATATAACTTAAAACATAATATTACACCTCAAACGATTATCAAAGAAATACCAAATGCTCTTTTAGATGATGCTAAAGACGATGAAATTAGCTTTTATTTAACTAAAAATAAAATTAATAAAAAAGCTAAAACACAATTGCTGGAAGAATTAAAAGCTAAAATGAATGAAGCGGCAAAAAATTTAGATTATGAAAAAGCAATTGAAATTCGTGATCTTATTATTGAATTGGAATCAAAAAACAATTAAGGAGTTAAAATGTCAACAAAAGAATTTATTAGCATTAAAGGTGCTAGAGAAAATAACTTAAAAAATGTTAATTTGATTTTACCTAAAAACAAATTAATTGTTTTTACTGGTTTATCAGGTTCGGGCAAATCTTCATTAGCTTTTAATACAATTTACGAAGAAGGTCGGCGTCGTTATGTTGATAGTTTAAGCAATTATGCTCGTCAATTTTTAGGTGGTAGTAATAAGCCTGATGTTGATGCTATTGATGGTTTAAGTCCTTCAATTGCCATTGAACAAAAAACAACTCATAACAATCCACGCTCAACCGTAGGCACTGTAACTGAAATTTATGATTATTTACGTTTATTGTTTGCTCGTATTGGTGTTACATATTGTCCTCAACATAAAATTGCTATAAAGTCGCAAACTAATAAAGATATAATTGAATCGATAACTTCGCTAAATTCAACAGGCAAAATAATGATATTATCACCAATTGTTGATAACGAAAAAGGAACCCATTTAAATTTAATTGATAAATTACGCAAAGAAGGTTTTATTCGTTTAAAAGTTGATGGTCAATTAAAAAATTTAGATTATGATGAAATTAATTTAGATAAAAACACTAAACACACAATTGATATTGTTGTTGATCGTTTAGATGTTCATGGTGATTCATCACGTTTAGCCGAAGCGATTTCAGTTGCCGCTGAATATAGCAAAGGTTTAGTTAAAGTTGAAGCACAAAATGGTGAAATTAAAACATTTTCTAAATTACACTCATGTATGTATAAAGATTTTGAAATGCCTAAAATTGAACCACGTTTATTTTCATTTAATTCACCAGCCGGTGCATGTGAACAATGTAAAGGTTTAGGAGTAGATTTGCGAGCTAGTTTTGAAGCGTTAGTACCTGAACCGTGAAGAAGTATTAACAACGGGGCTATTAAAATTTTTGAAAACACAGTTAATAGTCAAAATTTAGAATGACAAGAGTTTGAGGTTTTATTAAATCATTATAATATCGATAAATCAATTCCTATTGAGGATTTATCAGTAGATGAAATCAAAAAAATTAAATACGGTTCGGATGAGGAAATTGAATTTGTTTTAATTTCTTCTTCAGGTAATCGAATTCGTCGCAGTAAACGGATTGAAGGA